>VISH01000002.1:0-600000 GCA_007827375.1 Alteromonadaceae bacterium 2753L.S.0a.02 | reverse complement strand
CCAGTCTTTGAGTTTGTTGAGGATGGGCTCGGCTTCTTGGTGTCGAATCGCGAAGCGTTTATCGGGAGGTTCGTCTTTTATGCGTTTTTCGATGGCATAAAGACGCCGGATAAAAGCCAGTGCCTGATCGGCTTTGCCGGTTTTGCCCTTTTTCTGGAGATCTTGCGCCTCTTTGAACTTACGTCGAGCATGCGCCCAGCAACCTAAGCGCGTAATACCGTAGTCGTTACACGCTTTTTGATATCCCTCATAACCGTCAACCATAATGGCGGTGTTTTCGGCACTCAACAGATTAACCGGGACCTGTTGGCCGCGACCTTCCGCATAATGGAAGATACACGCGGGTTTTTCGCCGTCATGAGCCATGACCCACATATAACTTTTGCTCTGAGCGGTTTTACCTGGCTCATCCAGCACTTGTAGTGGCGTTTCGTCCACATGAAGGTAAGTCTGTTTATGCAGATGCTCAATCAGCAGATTAATCAAGGGCTGAACCAACTCGCCACATTTCACCATCCAGTTGGCCATATTGGTGCGATCCAACTCGATCCCGATGCGTTTGAACATCTCGCTTTGGCGGTACAGTGGCAACGCATCGCCATACTTCTGTACGGCGATAAACGCGAGCAAGCCGGGGCTCGCGATACTTTTTTCGATAGGCTGTTTGGGTTTAGCGGCTGTTACGATGTGGCCCTCACAGCAGGGGCAGGCATACTTTAATCGCTTGTGGCGGATAACTGTGACCTTAGCGGGAACGATGTCTAATTGCTCGTGATTATCACTGCCAATATTTTTTAGCGTGCTACCATCGTGAGGACAAACTTTCTCAGATTCGGGGATATCGTGAATAATGTCTTCACGAGGAAAATTATCCGGGATACTTACGCGTGGCTTCTGTGTACGGGTATGGCCTTTAACTGGGGTGGTTTCTGGTTCTGCTTCAGCTACATCATCGGTCAGAACCTCTTCCGCTTCGTTAAATAAGCCCAACTGATCGGGCGAGGATTTTTCGCTGGAAGCACCAAAGCGTTTTTTGAAGAGCTTTTTAAGCTGCTCGTTGAGAACGGAAATCTGGGCATCGCGCTCCGCTAATTGCGCACGCAATAACGCGTTCTCTTTTTGTAAGGCTGCCGCATCGGTCATGGCGCCTATTATACAAAAAAAGATTAAGCAACATCGGTAAAATGGAGGGTGTGATGTGGTTTAAAGTCGCGATAATCAAAGCCGCGTAGTAACCAGCCCCATTGCTCGTGGGTGAGCGTGAGTGTTGAGAGCAAATCTTTGCGAGGCCATTTGAATTTATCGCGCTCAAGGCGCTTTTGCCAGAGTGCAAAGCCGGTACGATCCCAATAGAGTACCTTGAGTTGTGAGCGGTTTTTATTGCAGAACACGAACAGTGCCGAACTGTACACATCCAGTGCCATGGAATCACTCACAATCACTGCCAGCCCGTTGATGGCCTTGCGGAAATCGACGGGATCGCGATGCAGGTAAATGGGAATGGAATCAGGCCACTGAATCATGCCAAGGCTTTTACCAGGGCAACGAATGAAGGAATCGGCATGGTGCTGGGGCAGAGAATTTTACAGTGGCCGATTTGTAAAACCAGGCAATTGGTGTGTTCTACCTCAGGTAGTACAATCGCTTTCGCGAAAGGGCTGCCCTCAGAGGCTCTGCGCTTGGAAAGCTTCAAGCTGAAGTACTTGGGATTAATATCGCGTTGTTTACAGAATTCTGTTTGCGATAGGCCTGATTGCTCATAGTCAGCAAAGAGCTGGGGCCAGTTGTGCTTTTTGTTGGGCATGGGGACTCCTCGTTGGATGGAGCCTTTACGTTACATTTGCTTTTGAAGTCTGGCTAGAGTGTGATTCGATTGGCGCTTACAAACAAACTCCTCCACTACGGCCGTATATGGCAGCGTTAGAAGGCAATAGAGTATGCCGAATTATAGCTACATCGAAAAGTTTAAAGAGGCAATTTCAGATTGCATCATAGTTGCGGAAGAGAAAATTAATTGTGAACTACCTAAAAAGACAAACTTTGATTTATCTCTATGTAAGGCTTTAGCCGGTATCGATTCATATGGAGATCTTGGTCGAATTTTCGAAACGAATTCAACCGGAGAGTTTGTAAATATAACGCCAACAATCAGGGTTTTGTGGTTTGGTGGTGAGCCTCCATCTGTTATTAGGCTTAGAGTTTGTAGAATACAATGGGAATCAACTGTGATAGAAGTTAATATTTCGGAGGTCCAATGTGCAGAGGGGCTATTGCCAATATTTGAAGTTCAACCACCGAAATACGATCAACTACCAATCGTTCAGAGCATAACAAGCGCGTTCATTTAACACTTTGGCCGTCGCTCCGTTTTGTGGTTGCTGCGCAACTTTACCCCAAAACTCCACTATGGCCAAAGTGTAAATGACGCGGGCGTTAGCGTAAAAGGACAAAAGATGAAAGATATAGTATTAATAGTTTTATTGGCTCTCTCCAGTCTTTGTGCAGCAGTAAAGTTCGATTGTATGGATATGATTGGTGACTGGGAAGGTCGTTTATTCGACAGTAAAACTGGTGAGCAAAAACGAATATTAAGCCACTACTATGAGAATGGAGATGTTGAAATTGTATTTATTAGTGAGAATGGTGTAGACACAGAGAAAAGCGTAGAAAGAGGGCGTTGGGATTGTGATGGTTCGTCATTTAGCATTAACACAATTTATGTAAATAAAAGTAAGGTGGATTATTTTGAGACTTATGAGTTGTTAGAGCTTACTAGTGTTTACCGTAAATATAGACCTCAATTCGTGGATTGTGGTGAAATAGAGGGTGATTGTGAGTCCATAGATTATTTCGAATCTACGAGAACAAATCCTGAGTTCAAGCACCAAGTGCGACAAAAATAATTAAAGGTCATAAAATATTTCCTCTGGTGTTTTATAGCCAAATCTTTTTCGGGGTCGGGTGTTGAGCTGTTGTGCTATTCGGTCACATTGAGGTTGTGTCAGTGATTCCATTGATGAGCCTCGAGGTAAGTATTGGCGAATGAGGCCGTTTAAGTTTTCGTTAGAACCACGCTCCCAGGAATGGTAAGGATTAGCGAAATAGAAGGTAACTGGGGTTTTCGATTCTATGTCCTTGTATTGATTAAATTCAGTTCCATTGTCTGCAGTAATACTTTTGAAGGCGTTGGGGTTTCTATTGATTAACATTGTTGTTTTTTTATTGAGGGAGTCGGTGGTGCGGTCTACGAGTTTACCGATCAAGACATATCCGGATTTTCGCTCGTTAATAGTAACAATGCAGTCTTTAGAGGCGCGACTTACAACGGTATCAATTTCCCAGTGCCCTTTAAAACGACGAGATTCTACGGATTTAGGGCGTTCGGAAATATGGCGCTTACCGGCCAGTCTCCCGCGGGAATCCTGGGAGTTATGGCGTTTGCGTCTTTTTTTTATGGACTGTCGAAGATATGTAAACAGCTTGCCGCCGCAAGCTTTATCATCCCATATGTAACGGTAAATGGTTTCATGCGAGGGCGCGCGTAGCCCCTGTCGGCGCAGATAGCCACAAATTTGCTCGGGACTCCATTGTTTTCTCAAGTAGAAACAAACGAGTAGGTAATCGTCAAGGGTGTAATAGCCTATTGAACGGCTGTTGTGGCGTCGGGAAAGCGCTCTGGCATTCGCTTTAGTGGGTCGGTAAGCACTATCGATACGATGGCAGGAATTACGCTCAAATTCGCGATAGATGGTGCTGCGATGTCGCCCGAGTTGATTGGCGATTTTTGCATAAGATAGGCCTTGCCAACGGAGGTGCGACATGAGTACCCTTTCTTCCAGGGTAAGCTGTATATACTGGTTCATCGTTTATCTCTCTTTGGTCGGAAAGAAAAACGACTAGTATTACAGCTTATCCGCTTAAATGATAAAACTGTCGCACTTAGTATATGAATTCGGCAATTCTAACAATTTCAGCCAGTAGACACAAATTGCAACGCGCCTTTTGGTGTTCGCTGGCGCTCACTAAACACCAAAAGTCACGTCAAAATTTGTGCAAGTGCTGTAAGGCGTTATGCTTCATTAAGGAGTGTGTTTTGAAGTTGGCAATTATTATTCTAGTGTGCACATTAGGCGGATGTTCCACTATCAACTCCTCATACACACATCAAGTTTACTGCCAAATGGATAGTCGCAACGGTTATGAGCTTCAGAGTATTTCTCCCAGCAATGAGCAAGCTCTGATTGACGCAGGTATCGAACATAATAAAATAGAATTTGAAAGCTGGGGTAATCCCGTTACTAATACGGTAGCATGGTTCACAAAAGGTCAAAATGAAATCTATGCGTGCCTCTATAATTCCGAGCTGGTACCTACAGAGAGTATTAAATTTGCTATTCGTTTTACGCTAGATTTGAATGGTTACTACATCCCGGTCAAACCACTCACAGAAATTGTAGTGGTTACCGGAGGGCGCAATTAAATGCATAACCAAGTTATCAACCTGATGCCCCATACTCCGCGCCTTTCTGGGGTGACTACGCCAACTTACCCCAAAAAGCCAATCCATATGTGGCACAGGTTATAACGGCGTTATGGTTTTGACGTGATCAGGAGTTTAACTATAAATAAGGCATTTTTTATATTGGTTCTCGTGTTCGTATCTCTACCGGTTTCAGCTAAAGAGTCTATTACTTGCAGCGGAGTGCTGGAAAAATACCAAAAAGATTTTACATGGTCAGAGAAAAGTAGATCGGGTTGGGACGACTACATCCTTCCAGTCGCTTTCTTCAAGCTAGAGGAATCTACGATGTGTCGTTGCCGAAATATTGGTGTGGTATTTAAATCTAATTCTAAAAATAGCTTGGTCGATATTTCGAATAATGAACTAGGAAATAGATTTTTATTGGTGTTACCTGCATCCTTTGTTCAAGGTAAGTTTGGCACTATTGAATCAAATCAAGTGGTAATTATGCAGTATGTTCAGCCATAACAAGTCGTGCCAGTCGGACAGTTTGTTCCGTGGCTTCTTTTGCGCTAGCTGCTACGCTAGCACAAAACGCCACTCCACAAACTGCCGCTGCACTCAGCGTTATGTAGTAGAAGCATGAAATTAGAATCACCAAAGCTAGGAATAGAAGAAAATGCTACGCTGGAGTTAATCCAGAAGGTACTCTCTAGCCTTAAAGAGGAAGAAGGGTCATTTGCTATTTTGTCAGAAAGCAAGATGAGTTACATTCAAGCTCTCATGACGAAAAATGGATTCATAGTGCAGTTTCAAGATGAGTCACTTGATAGACACTACGAATTTGATAATTATCTTAGTAGGTCACAAACAATTGTATTGTTTCAGAAGTATTTGAACAAGTCGCCAAACTGGTCGGGATTGCTAAAATACAAGAGCAAAAATATTCGTGGATTTCGGGGCTATTTAGGGTTAATTGTCGGTCGTTTTGTCGGCGGGTTTATTCGAGGAATTAATGAAACTAAAAGAAAAACATAACCAAGCCAGCCAGCGGACCTCCATTCCGGCCTTTTAATTTTGTGCTTACGCTACGCTATCACAAAATTTAAAGGCCTACACTGCGGCCCCTGCTGCGCGGCGTTAGGCGCAGCCATGAATGTAGAATATTTTGAGGGTTCTGTAGTTGAAAATGGAATATTAATTGAAGATAAATGCATACAGGCATACTTTTTCAAAGGCAGCTTAAAGTTAACTTTCGGAGAGGGTAAGACCACTCAGAGCCCCAGGAGAGTGAGTATTGATGGTGATGTATTTGAAGATATTTATAACAATTTGGGTGTAACTCAAGAATGTGATGGATTATACGTAATCGGTCCTGAAAATGATCCCAGAGATGGCGAGTTCAGAGAATATATCTTTTACTCTGCTAAAGTTCACGCTAGGCGCTCCGATGATATTCTAAATGTTACATTTTCAGGAGAAACTCTTGCCGGGTCTCATGTGTTTCTTTATGGAGGTAGAACCGAAAGGTTTGATTTTTTTCCTTCAATAAAATTCGCAATAGATATTAATGTAATAAAGGCTTGAAAGTGAAATATATTTGTTTTGGGGTGCTCCGGCAGGAATGTTTAGCCTAACAAGTGTGCCAGTTGACGTTATGCGTAGTATGAAAATCACCATTTTTGTTTTATTACTGGTTGTTGTGAATTATGGGTGGGCATGTTCTCCGATGATGCCTCTATCGATTCCGCCTATTAATCCGTATGGTGAGTTCGAATATATTCATCCGCCAACCCATGAAGAGAGCTTTCTTGCACAGCTAAAGTCGGCGAAAGATGTTGCAGTTTTCAAAGCGAATTTAGTTTGGGCTTCAAAGAATAATGGTAGAGAATATTCCGAAATCGAGCTTCTGCACGGTTGGGGAAGTCAGCGTGGTAGGCTCAAGCAGCTCCATAGGGAGAACTATTTCTGCGGTGAGTTTGTAAATCTTAAAGAAGGGAAGTGGTATGTAGGCATTATGGAGAATGGTTTGCCTTACGATATTCTGGAGTATGAGCGAGCAAAGGAAGAATTGTCCAAACGTGGCGAACCCGAATATGTATTTACTGCAATAGGGTTGTTAAAGTGAGGGGAGCGCATAACCATCTCAGCCAGCGGACTTCCGTTCCGGCGTTTGTTTATGTGCTTTAACGCTTACGCTAGCACAAAAACAAACGCCTACACTCCAGCCTCTGCTGCAGGGCGTTATGCTCCTTGAGGTTCTAAATGAGATATATTTTAAATTTTGTATTGTTCATTAGTGCTGTTGCAGTAGCCACTTTGCCAGCCGGGCCTATTGAGCTAACCAACGAAATTATCGAAAAATTAGGGTTTCAAGTTAAATCAGAAACAATGAGAGGCTGGGTTTCGGTTACGCTGATTGCACCTCCAAAAATTGGACGGTATTGGGAGCAAGCTGCCACCCAATCCTATCCGTTTAAGAGTGAAAATTCGGCCTTTCTCAGTAAAGTAAAAATTGAAGGTAAAGAATCGGAAACAGAAGTTTTTATCTCCTATTACTCAAAGGAGTCTGATGCTTCTATAGGTGTATATTACGTTTGTATTGATAAAACCGGGGTAAACTGTGCTTATGGTAGAGAACGGCTTTACTCCATTTATTCACTTAACGAGTTTGTAAAGTAAAGCATAACCAGCTCAGCCAGTGGACTTCCGTTCCGGAGCTTGTTTTTACGCTAAACGCTACGCTAGCGCAAAAACAAGCTCCTCCACTCCAGCCGCTGCTGCAGGGCGTTAGACACCCACAAGGAAGAAACGTGAAATACATTATTACGTTATATATGTCACTTTTGCTTACAAACTTAGCTTATTGTGCTGTAGTGCAAAACGGATATGTAACGAGCGCTAAATATCTATCTCTTGACCAGCAAAAAAGACAATCATATCTTGCAGGGTACTTGGGTGGAACGTTTGTGTCACCAATGTATGGAGCTGATGAAGATAGAATCAAATCCTTAAAGTCATGCATAAGTAAAAAGGATATTGAGCATTTAGACAAAATAATATCTACCTATATCTCAAATAACCCAAAAACATATGCTGAAGGTTTTCATATAGTTGCGTTTAGAGTATTAAATAAAGTTTGCCTTTTGCAATGAGATACCATTGTCTAACAAGCACAACCACGCTCGCAGCACTTTGTGCTGCTGGACCTCCGCAGCTACGCTGCTCCGGCCCGTGTTGTGAGTGTTATACAACCCATGGAATTTGTCGCTAAACGTGGTTCTGAGGAAAATTATCTCGGAATTTAAGGAAATTGGTTCCACTATTTGGCAATGAAACCGCCGCCTTCGGCCGCGAATGTCAGGGTTTAGTGGCTTCGTTCCTGGTGGGTTAAAACGGTAAAACAAAATTGCTCATAGCTGCTCGCAAAATTAAGCTTCCTGCTAATAGCAATATTGTTTGACCTAGCTGTAGCGCAAGTTCGTAGCTAGCAGCCTTCGTTCATTGTGCTAAAGAAATAAGCTGTGCGGTAAGGTTTAGGTTTATCGCACAATTACAGTAATATTAGGTTGGTTTTAGTGCAGTGGTAAGAGCAAAGTGGGTTGTCTAACCAGTTGCTCCACACTCGCCCCAACAAGTTGGGGCTGGACCTCCGCTGCTGCGCAGCTCCGGCCTGTGAGCAAAGCGTTATGCTCTAGGGGAGATATGAAAACATTATTCATATTTGTGGTGATCTGGTTAACTGCTATTAGTTTATCCAGCAGGTCGGAGCAGCAGTGCCATTCGAACGACATTTTGAATGAAGCATGCCCTACTAAATCATGGAGCAACTATTCCAAAAAACTTTCGAAGTTCGAAGAGCAATTCGAGGGTGAACTACAAATAAAGATAGTAAATCATTACAATGTTATTCCTTTTAATAAGTCAATTGACCGCAAGCTCATTCAAAATTCAGAAACGTTGCTTAAAAAGGGTCTAGCTCAGTTAGAGTTGTGGCAAGCCATCAAGTACAAAAATGGAGAAGTTCAAGGAACTATTTTTCAACTAGATTTAGGTGGTATTACCGAAGGCAAGCCAGTTGTAGAGGCGCATCTTTCAAGGAATAATATATTTGGGTACAAATCCACCTGCCCCAGTTATCTTGGTTCATATTATGGTGTGTGCTATAAGGAGTTAGGAGATGGCTGGCTGTTGTTGGTTCGCAGAACAAAAGCATAACCAAGCCAGCCAGCGGACCTCCGTTCCGGCCTTTGAATTTTGTGCTTATGCTATGCTAGCACAAAATTCAAAGACCTACACTGCGGCCCCTGCTGCGCAGCGTTATACCGCGTCGAGTAGGTTTTAATCGTGTGTAGCGCGGAATTGTAGATATAAGTTTTAGCGAGCCTTTTGGGTTTATCGGTTCGCGAAGTTTGTAGGTTTTTTTGGCTCGAGCGCCTAGCAAGGTCAGTGGTACACACTATTGAGTTTATTTCAGGGTATGTGCCACCATTGCTAGAAATTCGTAACCGATAAAAGTGCCAAGAAACCTTTGGAATGTATTGTGGCTTCGTTCTTCATGGGTTCCCAAAGTGCGGAGTAGAATTTAAATTAGGCGGCTCCGTTCGGTGCGCTTTCGCGCAGGGAGTTAGGTGGTGTCGCTTTATAACCAGTCGGTCAACTTGACACAGCCTGCTACGCGCCTTTTTGGGGTGGCTGCGCCACTTTACCCCAAAAAGCCACTCCACAGGCCGTGCAAGTTACCTCAGCGTTATCTTTACCTAAAGTTATGGATATAAGAGAACGTTTACAAAATATTGGCGGAGACATATTCGTCGCAGAGTTTGCCGGAGAGAGAAGAGTAAAGCCAAACGAAAGTTGGCTTGGATATTCAAGAAATCTGATTATCTGGTTTAACTCCGAAAGTTTTACTGATGGTGACATTGATGCAGCTGCGTCAATTTTGAAACTAATGCCAAAAATAAGTGTTGTACGTATTTCAGGGTGTGCTGTTACTGAAAAAGGTTTTGAAAGACTAAAATCGAAAGTAATTGGGCCTAGAATAGAGTATGTTCCGTTTTATTCAAGAAAAACATAGAAGAAGATAACAAGGTGCACCAACTTCGCGCAACAAGTTGCGCTGGACCTCCGCTGCTACGCAGCTCCGGCCGTTGTGCACGGCGTTATACCGCGTCGAGTAGGTTTTTTTATCAAGTGTAGCGTGAGATGTGGAAACAGATTTTAACGAGTATTTTGGGTATATCGGCTCGCTTAGAGTGGAGGTTTATTTGGCTTTGGCGTGTCGAAAAGGTGGTGGCACTCAATATTGAGTTCATCGCAGGGTATGTGCCACCGTTGCTTGGGTGTCGTCATAAATAAAAGTGCCAAGAAACCTTTTGGAAAGTATTTCGGCGTTGTTCAGAGTCCGCTCTTAAAGAACATTGCCGAATTTAAGTTTGGTAGCTTTGTTTGGTTTGGAATTTTAATGGGGTTTGGGTCGTGCTGCTTTATAACCAGTCGGTCAACTTGACACAGCCTGCTACGCGCCTTTTTGGGGTGGCTGCGCCACTTTACCCCAAAAAGCCACTCCACGGCCGTGCAAGTTACCTCAGCGTTATACCGCGTCGAGTTGGTTTTAATCGAGTGTAGCGCGAAATTGTAGATATAAGTTTTAGCGAGCCTTTTGGGTTTATCGGTTCGCGAAGTTTGTAGGTTTTTTTGGCGCTAGCGCCTGGCAAGCTCAGTGGTACTCACTATTTAGTTTATCTCAGGTATGTGCCACCATTGCTAGAAATTCGTAATCCATAAAAGTGCCAAGAAACTTTTGGAAAGTATTGTGGCTTCGTTCTTCATGGGTTCCCAAAGTGCGGAGTAGAATTTAAATTAGGCGGCTCCGTTCGGTGCGCTGTCGCGCAGGGAGTTAGGTGGTGTCGCTTTATAACCAGTCGGTCAACTTGACACAGCCTGCTACGCGCCTTTTTGGTGTGGCTGCGCCACTTTACCCCAAAAAGCCACTCCACAGCCCGTGCAAGTTACTTCAGCGTTATGAGTAAACAGAGAGCAACATGATTGGAGCGTTTTTCTTTGTAGCATTTATCTGCTTATTGTTGTACGGCTATTCTCGCGATCTTAAGAAAAAGTGGGAATATGAATTAGAAATTGAACGAGCGCTTGAGAAAGCCTATTCATCCTTAAAGAGCAATAAAAGCGACTATACATCTTATCTTAACAATGGCCATATCCTGCATCGAAGTGAACGCAAAGATATTGAGAAAGAATTGAAATCAAGTATAAGAGATTACGTTTCTAAGTATCAAATATTTAAAAAACCTAATTTCTGTTTTTCTATTGACGAAGAGGGTAAGAGAATAATATTTCTTAATCAAACGACTAAATTCGATCTAAACAACTATGTATATTATGAAGAGTGGAAGCAAGGCGATAGTGAGCTAAAGAAACGTATTGAAAAGTACAATCGTGAAAACTCATAACCAACCCAGCCAGCGGACCTCCGTTCCAGCCTTTGAATTTTGTGCTTACGCTATGCTTGCACAAAATTCAAAGGCCTACACTGCGGCCCCTGCTGCGCGGCGTTATGTGTTCACAAGGAATATGGTAAGTGGTTAAAAATATAATTATTGGCCTTCTCAGCTTGGTGGTCGTGCTTTTAGTATCCGCGCATTTTCTTGGAACGTATACGTCATCGCAATATGATGCTAGTGAATTATTTAAACTAGTAGAGGACGGTAAGTTGGTCGAGGGGTATGGTGTGTTCAACTTACCGTTGGTGAAGCCCAAGAAGTTTTTAACAGTTGGTAAAGAAGGTACTTTATCTGTGTACGTGCATGAAGACATGGAGCTTGGTTTGTATGTGTCTGGGGAGATAGTGCATTCCGCTTATTTACGAGAAGGTTACGCACAAAAGTGGTTGTTTTTAAATTCGGAGAAATTGTTAGAATCCGAGCGGTAACATAACATCGAAAAGTTATGGCGATATGGGGATATAAGTATAAAGGGGCGTAAAGTTATGTTCCCCAAGATAGCGATGATTATGGAGCTAGTAAGCTATTTCACTTTAAAATTGAAAGAATAGCTTGAATACAGATAAAACCGAGGACAAATGGGAATGGCTTAATGACTTCCAAGAAAAGTAGATGGGAGATAAATATTTTTACCATTAAACCAAATTTCCTACAGCTTGGTTAGTTCTCAAGGAGCAGCTCTGGTGCGTAAATCGAGATCGCTTGTTTCTCATCATTCACCCGTTCAAGATAACTCTTACCGTAATTGAACTGGATTTCATCGCCGTGAGCCTCCAGATTTCCGGCCACCACTGGGTTGGTTTCCCCGGACAGCCATATCCACACATAAGCTTCTTTAGGCGCGTTCGCGAATTTAGAAGGCATCGTCCACCTCTTTTGTCTTCGCTGTGGCAGCAGGGCGAGCGTGTCTTAGGAGTTTTGGATGTGCTTTGCCAGCGGCTGCTTGTCGCTTTCAAATAAGGTCACCCCCACCAGGGCAGCCACTTCAAAAACAAGACCGATCGCGTAAGTCATTTCCCCCGCTTCTATTTTCTGCAAGGTCGCCCTGGAAACACCCGCCCGCTCGGCCAGATTAGACTCACTCCATTTACGGCGTTTACGCTCCAGTTTGATACGCTCACTCAGCAAAGTGATGGCATCACGTTTGTATTTTGAATAGCCTCAGATCTTTTTCACGATAGGTTTATTGACTGTTTTATCGGTCACTAACAAACCTAATGTCTAGCATGTTAGTCAATGTGCCGAATAGAGTGCGTTACGCCAAGAAAATTGGCTGTTTTAATGGTCTTTAAGATACTTAACGACCATTAAAACAGCCCTATTGCTTGGTCGTACTGTCCAACAGCCAGCTGAAGGCTCCAGCTCTGAGAGTTTTAGCCAGCCCGACGCCGCTTTCAGCAAGGCTGAGCCCGCTAAAAGCTGCGCGATTGATGCTAAAAGCAGCAACGTTGATGCTTTTTGCAGCACCGAGGGTAGTTCAAGGTACCCCCCCTCCAGCTTTTAGCTCCGAATTCGAAGCTTTGAGGTACACCCCTCCAGCTTTTAGCTCCGAATTCGAAGCTTTAAGTTAAGCCGTTCCTGCTTTTAGCTCCGAATTCGAAGCTTTAAGGTACCCCGGCTCCTGCTTTTAGCTCCGAATTCGAAGATTTAAGGTACCCCGGCTCCTGCTTTTAGCTCCGAATTCGAAGCTTTGAGGTACCCCGGCTCCTGCTTTTAGCTCCGAACTCGAAGCTTTGAGGTACCCCGTTCCAGCTTTTAGCTCCGAATTCGAAGCTTTGAGCTAAGCCGTTCCTGCTTCTGGCTCCGAACTCGAAGCTTTGAGGTACCCCGTTCCAGCTTTTAGCTCCGAATTCGAAGCTTTGAGCTAAGCCGTTCCAGCTTTTAGCTCCGAATTCGAAGCTTTAAGGTACCCCGCTCCTGCTTTTAACTCCGAATCCGAAGCTTTGAGGTAAGCCGCTGCTGCGTAAAGCTCCAAACTTGATGCTTTAAGGCACATCTCGACGGGTTCTGCTGTGATCCGCTTGGGAAGCCAGGGCCCGCTGGGTTAGCATAAGGCCATGACAAAACCAATAATCCTCACACCCAAAGATCTCAACCGCCTGCGACGCATCACTCTCCATGCCCAGGGTTTGCTAAAAGCCAACACCTTTGGCTCTGGCATAAAGGGCGCGGCCAGGGCTATTGAGCATTTGGCTTATGTTCAGCTGGATACCATTTCCGTTATCGAGCGCGCGCACCACCATGTTTTGTATTCGCGCGTACCAGGCTTTAAGCCGACTATGGCGAACCAGTTATTACGCCGGGGCGATATTTTTGAATACTGGTCTCATGCGGCGGCATTTTTACCGATTGCGGATTTTCGTTTTTCCCTGCCATACAAACACGCCCTGAAAAACGGCCAAACCCACTGGAATAAAAACCCGGATCGAAAACTGATGGGGGAGATTCTCGCGCGCATTCGGGCCGAGGGACCCTTGCGCTCGCGAGATTTGGAAGGCGAGCAGCGCAAAGGCGAAGGCTGGTGGGAGTGGAAGCCCGCCAAAAAGGCTTTGGAGCAGTTGTATATGGAAGGTGATTTAATGGTGTGCGACCGCGAAGGTTTTCAAAAAACCTATGATTTAACTGAACGGGTTTTGCCTAATTATGTGAACACCAAAATGCCCAGTGTTGAAGAGTATGCCGAGCATGTGCTCGCGCAACAACTTCGTTGCCAGGGCGTCGTGTCGCTTAAGGGGGCATGCTACCACCAACCCAAAAACCCGGCCTTGCGCGCAGCCATCAAAGCCCTTATTGCAGAACGCGTCGCTTCGGGTGATCTGGACTGCCTGCAATTGCCCGATGGTTCTCAATGGATGTGTCAAAACGGTGAGCTGGAACAAAAGCTGCCCCGCAAAGGCCCGCGCGTGACGATTGTTTCCCCTTTCGATAACAGCGTTATTCAACGGCAAAGGCTTAAAACCTTGTTTGATTTTGACTACCAACTGGAATGTTACCTGCCAGAGCCAAAGCGCAAATTCGGTTATTTTAGTTTGCCGATATTATATGGCGACTGCTTTGTGGGGCGCATGGATTGCAAAGCCCATCGAGAAACGAAAACTTTGGAAATTAAAGCGCTTTATATGGAAAATAGCGATGCCGACTACGAGGCATTTATTGCTGATTTTTCCAAAGCGCTGCAAAAATTTAGCGACTTTCAAAACTGCACCTCGGTTACACTTTGCCGGGTTCTACCCAAATCGCTAAGCTCCCTGTTGAAAACGGCGATTACAGCTTAAGCGCTTGCAGGTGTAAATTATTGCGCTACACATTTACATTAAACACAGTTACGTAAAATAAAGCTACGTAAAATAAAGTTACATTAAGTATAATCACGGTAGACATTGCTGCGTTAAAAATAGCAACGTTAAAATAGCTGCGTTAAAAATAGTTACGTTAAATAGAGATACTTTAAATACAGCTACGCTAAATACAGCCACGCCTAAAAGGCCAGCTTAGCGGGTTCCGTAGTCTCAAAGATTGATAATAAGTTTACCCGACCCTTTCGCCGGGCGTGCGCAGCAGAGCAGCACGTGTCCGCTGTCTGGAGTGAATCCCGTTTTGTTCCCGTAAACCACCTCACCGGAGCTGATACCGCAACGGCATGCACCGCAGTTACCCGTTCGGCATCTATAGGCGGGTTTTAAGCCCAGCGTTTCAGCGAAGCTGAGTAAGCTGCCGTGTTCCGGGAACCAGCTTGCGGTAATTCCACTCTTTGAAAATACAAGCTCAGCCCGATCAGCCACCTTATCAAGCATAACGGCCGTGCTTTCGAGGCTGCCCTCGCCGAAAAACTCGTAAAAGATGTTGCCCGGCTTCACTCCACTGGATTTCAGGCCGCTGTATATCGAACCCATAAACGATTCGGAACCGCAGAGATAAAAATCATAATCATCAACAGGCAAAATGCGCTTTAACAAATTAATATCGATATGCCCCTCACTATCAAAATCGACACCCGCTTTATCGGAAGCACTGGGCCTGGAATACACTGTATGCGACTGCAACCAGGGCTTTTGTTGAGCCAATAATTTCACTTGTTCAGCAAAGGCGTGCGTGGCACGGTTTTGTGTGCCGTGAAAAAACCAAACCTTGCGCGGTGCCGTGGTACGTTTATTGTTTTCAATAATGTGTTCGAGCATCGCGAACATCGGTGTAATACCAACGCCGCCCGACATGAAAACCACGGCGCGATTATTATTGGCCAGGGTGAAATTGCCCGCCGGTACGCCAACACTGAGGGTATCACCCTCAGTGTAGTGGTCATGCAACAAGCGCGACGCCAGGCCCTGCGCCTCACGTTTTACAGAAATCCGATACACGCCGCCCCGCGGCGCCTGAGAAATCGTATAGTTGCGAAAAATGGGCGATGCTGTTTTGGGGTCAATGAGCCTAAGGGGGAGATATCGCCCCGCGTCATACGACATTGCCAAAGACGCGTCGAGCGGTCTCAAATAGAAAGACGTAATATCACGACTTTCCGCTATTTTTGCGGTAATTTTAAACGCGTGGTAGGGGTCTTCTGTTTGCAAGGTGGCCGCGCGTTTGTGCCAGGTTCCGGTATTTTTCAATACGGGGGAGTATTCCTCAAGTTCACCGGTCATTTTCAAAAAGTGCTCGATGTAAACACTCCGGCTAACATCCACGGCAATAATTCGCTCAGCACCCGCGATTTGCGCCAGGGCTTCATCCTCCCAGATGATGCGGGCTGTGCCGCTAAGAAATACTGTAGCGCCGCTTGAAAAATCGGGAAAAAATAATCCTACCCGCCCATCCGACACAATATTACCCAGCGTGTTAAAAAAACGGTTTCCACTGAAGTCGGGAAACTTCAAGGTATTTCCATCTATTTTAACGAAGCCCGGTTTGCCACCACGGTGCGAAGTATCAATACCGGTTCGAGGGTCGTTATCGAAGGTTTCGGTACGGGATGCAATAAAAAACGTATCGGCCTTCGCGATCAGTGCTTTGCTGGCCGCTTCAAGTTGAGATGAAATGTTCAAGTCATCAAAACATTCGCGGCGCTGTCGCTGGCTTTGGCAACGCAGCTTTCTTTTTTGAATATACTGCGGACAATTACCAAAACTCTGCTCTACCGCGATTGAAAAATAATGGGGTTTAATATCAGCAATTACACCGTTCACGCGATTACGCCTGCGGGTTTGCAATTCAATACCCAACAAGCCTATTTTTGCATGGGTTTTAAATTCAAGATTCAAAAGTGAACAGAGCTCTGGTGTTATACCGATATCGAGTTTTTCCGCATTGGGGGAGCGTATAAACCCCGGCTTCCCAAACAGGGGCATCGCCCAGGGCGTGCCCGACTGATCGCAAAGCCCGGCAATGACCATGGTTTGACTGGTAAAGAAGTCGCGGTGTTGCTCTGGCATGGCCGAGCGAATAAAACCTTCGCTGTAACGTGCAACGCTATCTGCCACACCTGCACGCCGCTGCACTGCAATTTCGTCAGCGTGAAACGGAGAGTTATAAGGCTTGATCATGCTCGGCTCTTTTTTACAACGGGGCTTTAAGCTGCAACTGCAGGTGAACGCGTCATCCCAATAAAGCGTGGCTGTGCCTCAATACGTGCCAGCCAGGCACGAATTGCCGGGTAAGGCTGTAAACTCACACCGCCTTCCGGCGCATGGGAGATGTAGCTGTAGCCTGCGACATCGGCCAGGGTTATTGCCTCACCGGCAAGATATTTGCGCTTTGTTAACAGCGATTCGAGTACAGCCAATAATAATTGCGATTTTTGTGTGGCGGCTTCGTGATCAAGTTCAGCGCCAAACACTTTAACCAGACGAGCCGCGCAGGGGCCGTTTGCGATTTCCCCCGCGGCAACGGATAACCAACGCTGCACTTCCGCCGCTTTTGCCGGCTCTTGCGGCTGCCACTCATAGCCGTCGTTATACTTTTTTTCGAGATAGCTAATAATCGCATTGGAATCCGCCAGTACGGTGCCGTTGTCATCAATGGCGGGTACCTGTCCAAAAGGATTGATCTTTAAAAAGTCGGGAGCTTTGTGCGCACCCTTGGCCAAATCCACGTCGATGGTTTCATAGGGAAGATCGAGCAGTGACAACATGAGTTGCACTCGGTGGCTGTGGCCCGAAAGTGGGTGACGGTACAATTTAATAGGGGCATTGCTGGAGGGGAATGTAGCGTTCATGGTTTTGATTCCTATGTGTTTCTTGCTGTTGAAAATATTGGCAAATCACCAAGTTTTTAATGTGGCATCGCCGTGCCGTTCTAGCGTTAACGAGCGACGCAGAGCGGCTTTGCCGCTCGAGGGATGTGGCTTTACACCCCCAACGGCGACTCACCGGGCAAGCTTACCCTCACCCAATCGCGCAATAATTGGTGTTTTTTACAATTGATAATTTCCATTTCTGGAATAATAATGCGATGTGCTGCGTTCCAGAATTAAGCAAGAGGTAAGCAATGGATAAGCTTCAAAGCATCAAAATCTTTATTGAAGTCGCCAAGCTGCAAAGCTTTGCGGCGGCGGCGGAGTCTTTGGGGCTGTCGGCGCCAGTGGCGACACGGGCGGTCGCAGAGCTCGAAGCGCGGATGCGGGTTAAGTTGTTCAATCGCACCACCCGACTCGTGCGCCTTACTGAATCGGGAGCGCGTTTCAGGAGCGACGCCGAACGTATTCTGGAAGACCTGGACGATGCCGAAGCCGCCGCCGCAGGCATTTACGCCATGCCATCCGGTACCCTGACCGTGACAGCGCCGGTTTTATTCGGGCAGCAACACGTTATGCCGATTGTGCGTGAATTTTTGGAGTTGTACCCCGAAGTCAGCGTGAGGGCGATGTTCTACGATAGAGTCACCAGCCTGCTGGAAGAAGAACTCGACGTTGCCATCCGCATTGGGTATTTAAAAGATTCAAATCTGTACGCTACCCAAGTGGGCACGGTGCGACGCATAGTGTGCGGCTCGCCGCAGTATTTTAAAAAGCGGGGTGTGCCCGAACGCCCGGTTGATTTGCTCGAACACGATTTAATTTTTCCCTCCATGTTTGAAGGGACACCTACCTGGCAATTTCAGAACCAGGGAAAAAAGCAAAACTTAAAGCTTTCGCCGCGATTGATGTGCAATCAGAATGCTGCCGTGCTGGATGCCGCAATCCAGGGGCAGGGCATCACCCGTCTGATGTCATACCAGGTTGGTGAGGCCCTAAAAAAAGGCGCTCTGACAGGCATTCTCAGCGAGTATGAAGAGGCGCCTTTGCCGGTAAATGTTGTACACATTGAAGGCCGAAAGACAAATGCCAAAATCCGCAGATTTATCGATCTCGCCGTTGCCCGCCTTCGCGACAATCCGTTTTTAAATCCTTAACTCGGCAATGAAATGGGCAGGGGGTATTCCTGAGCTGAAGCGAAAGCCTTTATTGTGATGCCCCAGCGATACTCCCGAAGGATTTTTCAATAATCCAATAAATGCCGTAGACGCATCTTTCATCGGCTAAATCGGCAATTATCCTCTTTTAATGGGGTTTTCTTGCCACGAGCTTTCAACTTTAGGGCCAATAAAAAACAGCACTAAACATTTCAGTCAGTCGGAGCACTGCTGTATATATACCGAAACCAGCCGGTTTTAGCGAACAACAGGAGAGAATAAATTAATGTTAACAGACCCTGGTTTATTGAGTATGATTCTTGGTGGCAGCGACGATCCTGACTGGCTTCCAGCAATTCTGATAAAGGTGAGTTCGGAAACGATTGAAAATTAGCTAGGGCCTGTAAGCTCCAATCACGCACACCAAACGGCTCAATACGTGTAATATAAAAAAGATAACTCCGGGTAACTAATCCCGGTTTGGCTACGAGACATGGATGACCAGCACTACAAATACTGGGCCTTTATCAGCTACAGCCACGCCGACAACCACTGGGGAGAATGGTTGCACAAAGCCCTTGAGCGCCACCGCATTCCCAAAAGAGAAAAATTGGGTATCACCGACCGGCAACGCATACCTAAACGTCTGTATCCCGTATTTCGAGATCGCGAAGAGCTCAGCGCCAGCCACGAATTGGGGGTCATTCTTGAAAAAGCCCTCGATCAATCCCGTACTCTCGTTGTTATCTGTTCACCCCATTCAGCCGCCTCGAAATGGGTAAATCAAGAAATTGAATACTTTCAAAAGCTCGGCCGTGAAGACCGTATTTTCTGCCTAATAGTCGACGGGGAGCCTGGTATAAGTCCCGGTGCTATTTCTGCGGATAATGAGTGCTTTCCCACGGCATTACGCTATAAAAAAGTTAACGGAAGCTATGTTCCTTCAGGTAGCGAGCCTATCGCCGCCGATGCTCGCAAACACAAAGATGGTAAACAATTCGCACTACTTAAATTAATTGCCGGAATATTACACGTACCCTTCGATCATTTGCGGCAACGCGACGCCGAACGCCGCTCACGTTTGGTTCTTACCAGTGTCACTTCATCCGCTGCTATTTCTGTAATTATGATTGTGTTGGCCTGGTATGCCTACCGAGGTCAGCAACAAGCCGAGCAACAACAGGCCGAACTGCTTGTCAATTCGGCAATGCAACTCGCGAAAAATGGTGAAGGTCAAGCGGCCATAAACAACTTATTGAAGGCAATGGCGAGCACAACAAACGAAGACGTGGCGGAAGCGCGATTGGTATCGCTGTTGACACAACGACGCTTCCCTGTTCAACTCAATCAAATAAAATCTCTTTTTTCTGCGAATGTTTGGAAATTTGTCGCCAGTCCAGATAATAAACACCTAGCTATACTGAGTGAACGTGGCGAATTAGCAGTACTTAACAATACAACACAGAAAGTTTGGCAACTGCCAGTCTTGCAATCGCCGGTTTCCTCGGTTTCTTTTAGTAAATACTCTAAAAAGCTTGCTATTGCAGAAAGCAGCGGTTTGATTCATGTTTTCGATACCTCAAGCGAGCAGCGCATATCCAATATACGCAGCTTAGCCAATCCCCAGGTTGCACTATCGGATGACGGAAAATTACTGGCCGACCATTCGGTGTGGAAGCTTGAAAACATAACTGAGCCTGTACACAGCTATGAAACGAGTAACGAACACATACACGCACGCTACTTTTTGGAAAATGACGCGCTACTTTCGATACATAGCAACGGTGCTGCCAGTATTTACACAGGAGCTAATAGCCATTCCCGGAACATTACGAGCAATATTGTGCACAGCGCTATCTCGGTCGATCGAAGCCTTCTCGCTGTTGCTACGAACAAAAATGATATCGTCATTTATCAGATTCCCGAGCTCGTAGAAGTCGCCAAGCTGGAGCTGGAGAGCCGCGCAAGCCGATTGCAATTTAGTAGCACATCATTATTCATTGCCAGTATTACGGGGGATTTAATTACTTGGAATATAAAGACTCGACAAACCCAGCGCCAAAGCGGCCTTCACAACGGAGCCATTACCAGCCTCGCTACTATGAACAATGGTGTGCTTACCTCATCCTGGGATGGTACAGCGAAATTCTACGACTCGAGTGATTCCAATACCCAAGCCATGCTGCATGATTCTGCGGTTTTTGCAATCTATGGGGATGAGACGAACGGCAATATTATTACCGGCGGCACGCAAGGCAATATTTATCGATGGCACTACCCTCGATCCATTTTCCAAAATCAAGCTCTTGCCTTCAAGCTGTCTGCGGAACAGATTCAACTGAATGCCGATTTTTCTGTTTTTGCACTAAGAGGGGATCAGGATAAAACGATAAGCATTTGGAGGAACGGAGAACAGCGTACCTTCACCGATAAGGCCCAAGTCATCCATATAGGGCTTCATCCAGACGGCCATACCTGTATTTGGCTTAATCAAAACAGCGACATCACGCAATTATCGTTGGATCATGAATGGCAGATTGAGCGCAAGACTCTGTTTCCCACACCACAAAAAATTATGTCTGTCGGTAAATGGAATCAGATTATTGCGCAATACGATGCCAATAATTTTAGACTTTGGAACATTGAGACAAATAAAGCGGCTTCCGTACTTATGCAAGCACCTTTTGAAGTTGAGCAAATACTCATTCTCGAAAAGGAAAATCTGATAACAGCGGCTTCCGGAAAGGGTAAGTTGGCATTCTGGGATCTTAGCACGGGCCTCCCTCGTGGCTCTGTTGAAATGCAGACGACTAGCGTTGATCACATCTTTAACAGTGCCGGCTTTATATTTGCGCAGGCGGGGCGAAATATTGATATCTACAGCGTTGAACAAGCCGGTCGTTTCCACAAAATACCCCCGACGATATCACTGATAAACACGGTACCCCATCCCGAGGAAATTACCAGCGCTGTTTATTCTCCGACAAACCAAACGCTTTATACCGCTACCGTGAGCGGTGTGGTAAGAAGTTGGCACATCGATAAAACTGGCACCCCGGCCATGCTTGCTGAATCGCGACGAAGTAGTGCAATTACCGTTCTGGCAAATCACCCAAATGGCAAATGGTTGCTTATTGGCAAACAGAATGGAGAAGTGGAAATACTTGATATTTACAGTGAATACCCGGTTGCAGACACCCTGCAATTTAATCAAGCGATTGTTAAAGCAGCCTTCGATCGCGATGGAAATAAAATCTTCGCAATCGATAATGGCGGCAGTGGCGCGGTTGTAGAAACAGGGCTCCACCTTTCTGAAAACGATGATGACTGGCTTACTCAGTTTGCCGGAAGTTTAATTCACATGAACAGCAAAAGCCGTAATTCAATCCCCCCCACCGCCGAAAGTGCTACTTTGAGGCAATGGCAAGATAATCTCATTACCCAGTACGAGCAATCACGATGAAAAATATTCAAGGTTTTACGCTTGTTGAACTGATGTTAGTCATTGCCATAATCGGGATATTGGCGAGTGTCGCTATCCCTGCCTATCAAATTTATGTTAACCGCACCAAGATCGCAGAATCACTCACAATCGTTCGCCCCATCCAGGACCACCTGGTACGTTATTTTGAACGCTGGGGGGAGTTTCCGCAAAACGCGGAAGAAGCAGGGCTCGGAAATCTCCAAGCTTATAATGGCCAATATACCCGCAATTTTGCTATTTATGAGGGCGTAATAGAGTTTGAGGTAGATACTGGAAGCACACAATTTTTCATGTGGCTTCGAGCGGCTATTCCCGATATTGATGCGCCAAGCAATACTGTCTGGTGGTTGTGCATGCCAGATGAAGCCCCGGAGGGGCTACGATTTATCGGAAGCTATACGCCGCCGAGCAATAATGATGTAGCAGAAAACGTTTTTATGAGCGCCTGCAGGCACTAATATGCATTATAAAAAACTCAGGAAAAAACTGCTTGGTAAATATTATGAGGGCATTCTCGTAGCCACTCTAATTGCGCTACTGCCTGCGCTTGCTCTGAATATATATTCTGATCTGCTGTTCCGTGCACGCCTTATGTCACAATTCTCTTTTTTTAACGAACACAAATTACATATTGCTGAAGAATTAGCCCTTCGTGGAGAGTGGTTAGACAGCAATTATTCGCGACCAAGTTATCAGCTCGCACATGCCCCAAGTACCAAGTCCCAAATCTTACCCGACTACGTGAATGCAGGCTTATCCAAACAACAAGAGCGCCTGAATCAACGGCTTGCCAAGCAGCGTACAAGCTTGTCTCGACATGACACTTATGGGATGTTTTCTACAGAAGAAATGCAGGTGAGCGAACTACCCTCTCAAAAATCCCTTTCAAGGGGAAATATCAATAAGCTAAAAAATTACGTTATAACAAACGGTGGCGATAAAGCCAGCGAATCACTGGTTATAAGCATAGAATCCTTGTTATCACAAGAAAATCAAAACGAATCTTTAGAGCGAAAAAACTTTATGTACATGGCCGGTTCGACCATCTATTGGTTTAAGCCCCTGGACAGCTCAAGTGATAAGCACTTATCACTCCTTACCTTTGATGCAAGATCGAGTGTTAAGCAAAAATCTCAAGTACTTTGGTTCAGTTGCCGACCGGTAACTGGCAATAGCGGAGAGGCTAACAGCACATCTGAAGAGATTCGAAAAATCGAACCCTTGTGCCGTTAATAACGTAACGAGACTAATAATGCGCTTTAAAATATCCAACCCCTTTACCACCAGTCTACGCTTCGAAGAAATAATAACCATTTTCGAGGAGCTGGCTTCACTGATCAGTAACAATCACACCTTAAGGTCTGCAATCCAGGAATTAAAACTCCTTGAAGAAGATGGCATTGGAAAATCAAAAATCAACAAACTGTATAAAGCTTACGTTCAGGATGGAAAATCAATCTCCGAAAGCATTGCAACACTGGATTACCATAAATGTAACGAAGACCGGAAACTGATCGACTTGGCAAATAACGACGCGCAACTTGCTGAACTATTTCGCGCGCTAGCCGAGGAAAAACAAGCCGAACAAAATTGGAGGGATGCCACGCATGTATCACTTGCAGGGAATCTACTCTTTATCGTTGTTGCTATCTTTATAGTACTGCTATTTTCCACGAAAATTCTTCCAAATTTTTCAGAATTATTTACAAGCTTCGGCGCGGAATTACCTCGCTTAACAATAATCATTATAAGTTTTTCGCAGCTGATCAATCAGTACTTTGCTATTATACTATTAACCGTAACACTACTTATTGTAGCCTATAAAAAAATCTCCATATTGCAACATATCGCGATTGATATTGGCCAGAAATATTTCCCATTCACTCAGCTAACGAACAACTTACAAAAACACCTTTTTATATATCGCCTTTCCATATTTCACAAACTCGAATTCCTTCCTACAAATAGCTACCTTGAGCATGCATTATCTAAAATTAGCACGTCATCCGTTAAAAACAGGCTTGATTATACGGAATCGAAAGAAAAACTTACGGCCTGGCTAAGCGAAAACAGTTATTTACCGTTCAAAATCCGCAGCACGGCAAAACGCGCAAGCGATAGCAATCGTTTTTTTGAAGAAATAGCGCCTTACCTCAACAGGCGTCTAAACTCGCTGGAAAACTACATTACAATACGAAACCTTATTACCGCAAACCTTATGAAGATCGTATTAATTTTCACAATTGGAATCACGATTATCGCGATGTACCTGCCGATTTTTCAACTCGGCTCCATTACATAAGGAGACAACATCATGAAAATTTCACACGGCTTTACTTTAATTGAATTAATGATCGTAATGGCTTTAATTGGCATTCTTGCCACTATGGCGGTTCCTATTTATCGGGATAAAGTTATTCGCGAACAGGTCAATGAAAGCCTTGAGTTAGCAAAATACGCACAAGCGGGCATTATTGAATTCCGCAATAAATACGGTGGAATCGCCGGCGACAACCTAACGGCTGGCTTACCAAAGGCCAATTTAATTATCGGAAATTACGTGACCAAAATACAAGTTAAAGATGGTGCCGTAAATATACACTTTGGCAATCGATCACACAAAGATATACATAATAAAATTCTGAGCCTTCGCCCCGCGGTTGTTGAAAGTGCCCCAGGCGTTCCGATAGCCTGGGTATGCGGTTTTGCCCATGAGGTCGATGGAATGAAAGTATATGGAAACAATGAAACCAATTTTCTTCCCCAGGAATTACCTATCGATTGCAGGATTTAGTAATGAAATTTATCCACCAACTACCAGGATATGGCATTGCAATGATAGTGCTTGTTATTGCAATCAGCATAGGGCAATATTTTTATATTACACAAGCACTCGAATACCAAGTCACTCGAAATAAAGTATTAGAATCAGAAATAGCAAATTTGGATAAAAAAATATACGAAATACGGACCATTAAGGAAAGCAGAAGCCACTTACTTGAACATGCCCATCTCGTGGCAACCATTAATGAAAAATTGGCTAATAACACTGCAGTTTTCGAAAAATTAAGCTTAGCGCCAAGCTCGCTACACCTCACCAGCCTTCACCTCAATGAAAAAGGCGTATATATCAAGGGCGTAACCAATGACCCAAATGCGCTAGAGAATTTTATAAATACCTTAAGCGTGACGAGCCAAAACAATACGACTCATGAGACCGCGTTCCAGATAGACCGCAATAATAATTTTCAAGTAGCGCTTACACCGAAGAGCTAAAAATATGCGAAAGCGATTAAAACAAGCCAAACCCTGGCTATTCACAACAGCGCTTGCAATATTTACTTATGTCATCGTATATCATCTATTTCTGTCAGACCAATACCAAAATTATGAGCGCGCACTACGAAAAGAACAAACATTAAGAGCAGATTTTGAAAAGAAACAACATATGACAACCAATTTGTCGGCCTACAAGGAACAACAAAAGTCAATCGAGAAAAATCTTTCTGAGCTCATTCGACAACTGCCAATCAAGCTGGAAACTCACGAAATACACCATGAGCTGTTCTCCATTCTCAAAAAAGCAGGCATTAGCAGCGCTGATTTTAAGCAAATCCACAAAACCAAACAGGAGTTTTTTAGTAAATACACTGTTGAAATTCGATTTATTAGCGACTACAAAACCCTTTTAACACTGCTGCAAGAGCTAACGAACCAAGAACAAATCAGCGACGTAGAGCGCGTTGATATCAGCACAAAGAGTCAATTACTTTCAGTAAGAATGCATATTGTTTACTACACCAGCGAGGCGGCTCAACTGTGATGACTAAAACCATTAAACTTGTCAGTTTCATACTGCTGCTGGCGCTTGTGACAGCCTGGCCTTTCGTTCTAAATAAACCAACGCACCAAGACCTTATCGAATACATTGACTCCGTTAAAAAGCGCCCCAAAGGACAAATCGAGCCTCTTTTTTCCATGCCGGCAAAAGCCTCTAAAACTCTGAATTTTCAGCGAGATCCGTTTGTCGACGCGACACCACAGGAGTTTACAGAAGAAGCCAATGTAACAATCGCCACAAGCACAGATCAAAACATTAAAACGGCACTCATAAAATTAGGCGACAATACCTTCTACCAGGTACAAGAAGGCCAAAAAATCAAAAATGGTAAAATACGTATTGTTAGCATTCACGCAAACGACGTAGATATCGAAACGTATCTAAATAGCGAATGGCAACCATCGAGGATAAAGCGAATTAAGTAAGCTTATAATCTATTATTCTTCGAGTCACGAGCTCGCACATCAATTGCCCACCCACCAATCAACTGCCCTTAATCTCCTTCCGAATAAGCGACAACTCTTTCGCTATCCAGTTCGCTAACATATTCGCAGGCATGGGTTTCGCAATGAAAAAGCCCTGTATTTGATCAATACCCTGCTCTTGCAGCATATCAAAATCGGTTTTGTCTTCCACACCTTCGGCGACAGTTTCCAAATCAAGTTCCGACGCGAGCTGAATGGTACTGGTAATTAGCTTAGCCAGCTGGGGTTTTTCAGATATGCCATACACCAGGCAGCGGTCGAGTTTCAATTCTGTAGCGGGTATGCGCATTAACTGCTCGGCATTGGCAAAGCCGGTACCGTAATCGTCCAGGGCAATGCCAAAGCCTTTTAAGCGTAAGCGGCTTAATATGTGGAGCGATTTGGCAACATCACCTAGCATCACATTTTCTGTGACTTCAAGAATTATTTCTTCTGTTGCTATACCGTGAGCAATGAGACGCTCTTCAATTTCGGTAACCAGGCTTTCGTTGTGCAGTAGCGAGGGTGAAAGATTAAAAGCGAGTGAAAATTTAAAACCTTGCGCATTCCAGCGCGCTTTTTGGGCAAGCGCCTGATCCAGCAAATGAAATGTTAACTTGTGAATACACCCGGCTTGCTCGGCGGCATCAATAAATGCGATGGGTGATATAAATTCTCCGGCAGACACCTGCCAGCGCGCCAGGGCTTCTACCCCTTTCAGCATTAGATTGTTCACACGAAGTTTAGGCTGATAATAAAGGCTGAATTGATTTTTGGCGATCGCTTCTAGAATTGAGTTTTTGCTAACAACCAGCGAATTGGCCGTACTTTCAGTGTGCTGAGGGCGCTCGGGGCTGTATTTTGCCGCAGCCTCCCGCAAGGGAGCCTCGGATAGGGGTTTTTGGATACAACCCAGTACCGCGAGCCCTCCTGCTTCGGCCATAAGCCCAACGCTCGAAATGAGTTTGGGGTCTTTCGCGCTCATCACAATAACGCCACGGGCCAATCGCTTCGCAGCGATATGGTCGATAAGCTCCACACCGTCCATCACCGGCATTTCCAAATCAACCAGAAGGATGTCGACGGGTTCCTGGCCGATGCTTGCCAGCGCCTTTTCACCATCACGGGCTGTGCCAATTTCAGCATCGGGAAACACGATACGGCAAAGCTCAGCGGCGTGGTCGCACTGAACTTGACTATCGTCAACAACAAAAACTCTTTTAATCATGTATGTGTTAACTCAACGCACAAAACTGTTTTCACCCGGCTAGAAATTCTACGTATTACAAGCATAGTTAGACACGACAAAAAGACCAATGCAAATTAGCCCTTACTCAAATAGCTTACACGCATAAATTTGATGAATTTAATTCAGATCAGTTAGCGCATAGCGCGCTTTTTAAGCTATGTAACAAAGTATTCTTTAAAAATGAGGCTGCCACAACACTCGGATATAAAAAATAGTGCTTTTATAAATGATTAATGCGCCAGAAGCGTTATTTAGATGGTGAATAGCGCCAACTGAACTACAGTTATAACGATAAGGGGCTCCTAAATCGCTCTCTTCCACAAGGAGATAATTATGCTTTTAAATATATCCGTCGCCAAACGATTGAGCGGTGGGATAGCTATCTTGGTCATCACATTTGTTGCCCTGATTTTATTTGTAATGGGGGCCTTTCGTTCTGAACACAGTACTACCGAACTGATTCACGAAAATTATGTACCGGCAACCAGTACCTTGTATTCGGCCGACCGCGACTTACAACAAGCCCTGGTAGCCGAGCGTACCATGCATGCCACAGCGCCCGGCACCGAAGAATTTACCCAGTTGGTAAACGACCACGCGGAGAATGTGCAACAAGCCCGAGACCGCGTGGATAAGTTTTACAGCCTGCTCCCCGATGACAAGATAACCGCCTTGATGAATGAGTACCGCTCGCAGCGGGACGCCTGGGAAAACAGCTCCAAAAAAATCGTTGAGCTGGCCAGTTCCAGCAACAGCGACGATCGCAAAACCGCCTTACAACATAGTATTGGCGACGGCGCTGAAAAATTTGAAACCATGCGCAATACCCTCGATAAGATGCAGGACAGGCTCGAGCAAATGCTTGGCAGTAAGCACACAGAGGCGAACAAAACATTCAGCACCACACAGACGGTACTCACTATTTGTGTAATCGCTGTCACTGTTTTTGCGGTGTTTCTTTCCTGGGTGCTCTTACGCAGTATTACCAGCCCCCTACAGGTGGTATTGGCTGCAGTTCAGCAATTGGCGCAAGGGGATTTGAGTTACCGTGCGCAAACCAAACGCAGTGATGAATTCGGTGTGCTGCTCCAGGCGATGGACGAAACCATGGATAGGCTCGCCGATACCGTCAACAATATTTTGGCCACCTCAGATTCACTCAATAATGCATCCACACAGGTTTCCGCCACCGCGCAAAGTGTCAGCCAGGCAACCACCGAACAGGCCGCAAGTGTGGAACAGATCAGCGCTTCCGTGGAGGAAATGTCGGCCTCGGTAGACCAGAATGCCGATAACGCCAAAGTTACCGACGGCATGGCTTCTCAGGCAGCCAAGCAGGCTTCGGAAGGCGGAGAGGCGGTTCGCCAAACGGTGGATGCCATGAAACAAATTGCCGAGCGCATCAGCATCATCGACGACATCGCTTATCAAACCAACCTGCTCGCACTTAACGCCGCGATTGAAGCGGGTCGCGCCGGCCAATACGGAAAAGGCTTTGCCGTTGTGGCCGATGAAGTTCGCAAACTCGCGGAACGCAGTCGCGTCGCGGCTCAGGAAATTGGCGATGTCGCCGGCAGCAATGTCGAGCTCGCCGAACGTGCGGGCAATCTCCTCAACGAAATGGTTCCTGCAATTACCAAAACCTCCGATCTGGTTCAGGAAATTGCCGCGGCTTCAACGGAGCAATCCGGTGGCTTGGCTCAGGTGAATTCCGCGATGACACAAATGAGCCAGATTACCCAGCAAAATGCGGCAGCCTCCGAAGAACTCGCGGCCACCTCTGAAGAGATGAATGGTCAGGCCCGTCTGCTGCAGGAGCTGGTGGCTTTTTTCAAACTAAAACGAGATTCCGGGGACGATTACGACAACGACAGTAACGCGGCATAACGGATTTTAGAAGATGTCCAATCAGGTGTTTTTTTACAGTGCTCTCGCTGTTGTTGCGAGCTTCGGCGTTGCTTTGTTTTTTTGGGGCGGGGCCAGCCTGCCGCTCGATTTATTTTTTTTAGCGGCTATTTTGGGTGGCGCTGCTGCTGGCGCCGCTATTTTCAAGCAATTGCAAGACGTGCATGCAGACCAGCATTCGCAACTCACTACAACAAGCCAACAGCTGGCGCTATCACAGCAGAGCGCTCAACTGCTGCAAAATTATACCGAATTACTCTCTGCTGTATTGCCGTCGTGGAATAAGCAAACCAACCTGGCAAAAGCGCAAATAGAAACTGGTATAACCGATTTAAGCCTGCGCTTTGGCGACATAAACGACCGCCTGCAACAGGCTATTACTACCTCCACACAAACGGCCAGTGGCTTAAATGGCCAGGAAGGGCTCAGCCACATTATTCAAGATGCCGACAAGTCGCTCAATGAAATTATGTTGAGCTTGCGCTCTACCATTCAAAGTCGCGCCGAGATGCTCAGCGAAATTTCCAAGCTGGCACAAATAACCGAGGAGTTGCGGGCGATGGGTTCCGAGGTTGCCGATATTGCCTCACAAACGAATTTACTCGCCCTGAATGCTGCTATCGAAGCGGCACGTGCCGGCGAGCAGGGCCGGGGTTTTGCGGTAGTGGCTGACGAAGTGAGAACACTTTCCACCCGTTCGGGTGAAACCGGCGCACGCATCACGCAGCGTATTGAACAAGTGAACCAAGCTTTGGAAAACACCCTGCACACAGCTACTCAATTTGCCGAACAGGAAACGGCCATTCTGGGTGATGTTGAAACCACCATTGGTGAAGTGCTCAATAATTTTGAATCTGCGGGCACCCAAATAGTAACTTCCTCAAAGTTGCTTGAAACGGAAAGCAGCCAGGTGCGACGCGATGTAGAAGACGTATTGGTGGCCTTGCAATTTCAGGATCGTGTCAACCAAATTCTCAGTCACGTGGTGGACGACGTCGACAAGCTTGCCGCTGCCGTTACCGAACACAAGGCCGCTATGGCGACGCAACAGGCTGTGCCGCGCCTAAACGTTAAGCAATGGCTAGATGACGTACAAAAAAGCTACACCAGCCTCGAGCAGGTGGCTGTGCACAAGGGTGAAAACGCTCAAGAGCAACCGGCGGATTCATCCATCACTTTTTTTTAAGGAGCTGACATATGCCAAAAACCATCATGATTGTCGATGACTCCGCGAGCCTTCGGCAAGTTGTGAGTATTGCACTAAAAAGTGCGGGTTACGACGTTTTAGAAGCGTCCAACGGCCAGGACGCCCTGAGCAAACTCGACGGCAAAAAGATTAATTTGGTAATCAGCGATGTCAACATGCCGGTAATGGATGGCATCAGCTTTGTTAAAAGCATGAAGGAATTACCGAACTACAAATTTACGCCGGTGATTATGTTAACAACCGAGGGCTCGGATGAGAAAAAAAAGGCAGGGCAAGCCGCCGGTGCGAAAGCCTGGGTGGTAAAACCCTTTCAACCCGAGCAAATGCTGAAAGCAGTATCCATGCTGATTAGCCCCTAATGACACATTTTTATCTTTAACCTGAAACAGTGTAGAAAATGTAACAACAATTACCGGCTCTAACGATCGGATGGTTAAACAAATATGCAAGTTCAATACAAAACAACGGCACGTCAGACCCGCATAACCCTCAGCGGCGAATTGACCATCTATCAGGTAGCGGATGTTAAAGCATTGTTGTTAGACGAAGCGAAAGGTCTGGATAAAAAAGTGCTACTCGACCTTTCACGGGTCGAAGAGCTGGATACCGCAGGGGTGCAATTACTTTTTATGCTTAAAAAACTGGTGCTGCAACAAGGTGGCACATTGGCGATTAGCGATGTGAGCGAATCAGCAAAAAATATTCTGGATTGCCTGAACTGCGGCGCAACCTTTGGATTAAGCGAGGCTGCAGCATGAATATGGATAGTGCGCTACAAACCTTCTTCGCCGAGGCCGATGAACTGCTCGATTTCATGGAATCGGCTCTGCTGCGCCTGGAAGACGGTATAAAAGACGACGATACGCTCAACGAAATTTTTCGATCGGCCCATACCATAAAAGGTTCCGCAGGATTATTCGGCTTGTCTTCTCTAGTGGGCTTTACTCACTTCGTTGAAAACGTTCTGGATAAGGCCCGGGATGGCGATATTGAAATTGATCAGGCGCTACAAGGCCTGCTGTTAAATTGTAAAGATCATATGGTTTCGTTGTTGGACGACGTACGCAACGATGTGAATACCAGCGATGAAAAACTGGCTCACGGAGAGGCGCTGATTTCGCAACTTACGCCCTGGCTGAGTATTCCAGAAGACACAGAGTTGTCTCAAAACGGCGCTCCAGACGCTGGCGATATTAATAAAATCGGCAATGACGAGCGCCCGGATGCGGAAAGCGACGCCTGGCACATTTCATTACGCCTAAGCCCGGATGTGCTCCAAAACGGTATGGACCCATTATCGTTCTTTCGATTTTTAAGCGATATCGGCGAGATTCAAAACCTTAACCTTATTGACGATGCCCTACCCGACTCGCTGCACGAATTTAATCCTGAAGACCTGTATCTCGGTTTTGAACTCAATCTTGAAACGGACAAGGAACGCGGCGATATTGAAGAAGCCTTCTGTTTTGTGCAGGAAGGCTCAGACATCCGTATATTGCCACCGCACAGCAAAATTAGTGAATACATAGAGCTGGTGCGCACACTGCCCGAAAGCAACCAGAAAATTGGCGAAATTCTGGTTAAGAGCGGCGTGCTCTCGCAGCAAAATCTCGACCGTGCACTAGACGAGCAAACCGTTCAGGCCGCACAACAAAAAGCGCCTAAAATGTTGGGCGAAATTCTTATAGAAAAAGACACGCTGCCCACTGAAGTTATCGATGTCGCGCTCGACAAACAGAAAAAATTCGCGGAACGCCCTCCGCAGGAAAGTCGCTTTATTCGGGTAGATGCCGATAAACTCGATACCTTAATCAATCTTATTGGCGAACTGGTCATCAGCCGGCAACGGGTGGACATTCTCGCCAACGAAACGCATCACGCACCGCTCCTGGATGCCGTTGCCAATCTCGGTGGTTTTACTGAGCATATTCGCGATGCCGCATTAACGCTGCGTATGGTGCCTATTGGCGATACCTTTCAGCGCTTTCGTCGCCTGGTACGCGATACTGCGGCGAATCTCGATAAAAGTATCGAATTAAAAATTCGCGGTGCCGAAACCGAGCTCGACCGCTCTATGGTCGAAAAGCTCAACGACCCGCTTACGCATATCGTGCGTAACGCCATCGATCACGGCATTGAGAGTGAAGCAACCCGCATTGAGAGAAACAAACCCGCAACCGGCAGCTTGTGCCTCTCGGCGTATCACGATGCCGGCATAATTGTTATTGAAGTGAGTGACGATGGCGGCGGTCTTGATCTGGAAAAAATACGTGCGAAAGCGATTAAGAATGGCGTAATTGAAGCGACAAGCCAATTGAGCGAACAGGACTTAAAGCAACTGATATTTCACCCAGGTCTGTCTACAGCCGATCAGGTAACTGATTTATCAGGGCGCGGTGTCGGTATGGACGTCGTTAAACGCAACATCGATGCGCTGCAGGGCAGTATCGAAATCGACACCAAGCTTGGCGTGGGTACTCGTATTTGCATACGTCTGCCGCTGACACTGGCGATTATTGATGGCTTTCACGTGGTTTCCAGTGATACCCATTTTATCATTCCACAAAATACGGTTCTGGAATGCATGGACCTGGCTGCACTGAAACATGTCGATGGCCGCAATTGTGTCAACCTTCGCGGCGACCAGATTCCGTACATTCGTCTCAGTGAAATATTCAGTCTGCAAGCCAAACACAACCTGTTAAAACATATACGTGAAAAATTGGTGGTTGTGCAGTTTGGTGAAACCCGTTCGGGTATCGTTGTTGAAGAGTTACTGGGCGAAGTGCAAACCGTGGTAAAACCGCTCAGCCCGATTTTTCAATCGCTACAGGGAATAGGCGGTTCCAGTTTGTTAGGTAGCGGCGATATTGCATTTATTCTCGATATTCCCCAGCTCATTGAGTACGCCATCCACCATGAAGATTTTAACAATCGTGAACATCACGTTAAGGCCGTACAGGAGAGATAGCGCATGAACGTTCACCCATTAATGGCCGACGAGCAAGATTCACAAACCGAAAATTTGAACGTCAAACAATTTCTTACCTTTCGAATTGGCAAAGAATTCTTTGGTTTGGAATTGGGCCAGACGCGCGAAATTTTAGAGTATACCGGCGTGACAGAAGTGCCCTTGATGCCTGATTTTCTCAGTGGCGTGATCAATTTACGCGGAGAAATGGTGCCGGTGATTGACTTGGCGGTGCGCCTGGGTCGCGCCCCAATCGTCATACAGAGACGCACCTGCATCATCGTTGCGGAAATACTCAGCCAGAACCAGCATCATGTTTTAGGTCTGCTGGCAGACGGCGTCAGCGAGGTGGTCGAAATCCCCCTTCAGGAAATTGAAAAGGCGCCCACCTTTGGTTCCAATATTCGCGCTGAATTTATTCAGGGAATCGCTAAGCGTGACCAGGAATTTGTGGTACTGCTGGATGCTGCCAACGCACTTTCTGTTCACGAATTGGCTAATTTGGTAGACGCAGAGCTGCAGTAAGCAGTTTTTTATTCAGCTCGTTTGATATTCGAGGCGTTTGGTCATCGTGGCACACATGCTCACCATTAAACACTTTAACACGAGTATTTTCGCTCTCGGCTTTAGTCAATTATTGTTGATAATGGCCGCCGTATTTATGAGCGGCTCTAACCTCCTGGTAACGGTCGCCACTGTTGCCCTTGCGCTTATAGGTCCACTGCTGTGGTTTGCCTGGCAATGGCAACGCCAGTTTGGCTGCAGCTTAGAAACACTGGCATCCGGTTTAAGTGCCATCGCAAATGCCAAGCCCAAATCAAACCCCATTTTAAACAGCGCACCACAGGGAACCCTGGCGCAACAACTGTGCGACATATATCAGAAACAACAGGCGCAACGCAAAAGTGAAGATGCCTTAATCCGCAAACTTTGCACCCAAAGTGAAGAGCTGTCCCGCATAGACCGCATACTTAACGACGCTATAAAATCGCAAACCACCGGTTTTGCCACCACGGCGCAAACGGTGTCACAAATAGCGAGCTCGATTCAACAAAATCATGCTGATGCCAGCGCAACTGCATCAATTGCGCAGCAGGCGCGGCTCGATATTGAAGCCTGCAATGAAGCGGTAATGGCGACAGTCATGGCCATGCAAACCATTGCTGAACGGGTTAGCGTTATTAATGATATAGCCTACCAAACCAATTTATTAGCGCTCAATGCAGCGATTGAGGCAGGTCGCGCCGGCGAACACGGCAAGGGTTTTGCGGTGGTTGCCTCGGAGGTGCGCAAGTTGGCTTCCCGCTGCCAAACTGCCGCGCAACAAATTGGTGAAGAGGCTACAGCCAGTGTGAAGCAATCGGATACCGCCGGGCAGTTATTACAAAAAATGGTGCCATCGATTCGTAAAACGGCGGAACTCATTCAAAACATCAGCACCGCCTCTGCAGCGCAAGCCGGCGATACACAAGCCATTAACAGTGCCGTAGCGGCCAGCCACCAGGCCATACAGAAGACTGCAATGGATGCCGAAGCGCTGCATGCCATCAGTTTGGCGATAAACGAATCACTGGAAACCACGCGCAAGCAAAGCACATCAGAGCGTACCGCTAACACAAGCAAGTCACCGCCTCGCAAAGACGTTCAAAAACCCGCGTTCTCGACAAATAAGCCGCCCGCAAAAAAACCAGTTTTAAAATCTGTTCCCATCAAAGAGCGCAAAACTGAACACAGCATTGACAAAAAGCACACGCCACAAGTTAACAAACAAGCCCCGGTTCGCAAGTCATCAACGCCGTTAAGTCGCAACGTGCCGCAAAACAAAGCTTCGCCTAAAACTAATACTCCACCACGCGCCATCGCGCCCATTCCGAGCCAGGGGCCGTTAGCCTCGCCGTTAATACGTACCGAAAATATTGGGGAACCGATTACCCCGGCCGCTGATGAGCTGGATAAATTTTTTATTAGCTTTGATGAAGGTAATTAGTCAATGTCGAGCAGCCAACCCGTCGAATTAAGTGATCGCGACTTCGATCGCTTTAAAACTTTATTTTACGACAAGTTGGGCATTCACCTGCCCGACGCTAAACGCACTCTGGTGTGCACGCGCTTGTGGAAAAGGCTGCGGGCGACCGGTTTAAACTGCTTTAACGATTATTACAAGCTAATCACCAAAGAAGAAAACGCCGCCGAATTGGGCATTGCTCTGGAGCTAATCACTACCAACGAAACCTATTTCTTTCGCGAACCCAAGCATTTTGAATTTTTAGAAAACACGGTTATTGCCAGCTTAAAGCGCGATGCTACGCTCCGAATCTGGAGTGCCGCCTGTTCCAGCGGCGAAGAGCTATACAGCATCGCAATGACTTTAAAAAATAAAATCGATAATCGCTGGGAATTGCTGGGCAGCGATATCAACCAAAGCATGCTCGATAAAGCACATCAGGCGATCTACGTCGATGAGCGCACCGACAAAATGCCGGAAGAATACCGCCACCTTTATTGTCGCAAGGGCATTCAGCAGTTTGAAGGTTGTATTCGTATCGAGCCGGCTCTACGCAGTCGTGTGAAATTACAACGCATCGAGCTGCATCAACCGCTGCCGGAAATTGGCGAATTTGATGTGATTTTTCTGCGCAACGTGATGATTTATTTTAACAACGAAATTCGCAAACGAGTGGTTGATTCAATAATGTCTCACATCAAACCCAACGGCTATCTTTTTGTTGGCCACTCCGAAAGCCTACGCGGCATTCACCCGGCGCTCAAGCAACTGGCACCCGCAATTTATCAGGTTCAGGCAGCATGAAAAACCGTGGCGATGCCATTATTATCAGCCCGGGTGAGTGGCACGTTGGTTATTCACCGCAATACATCAGCACATTGTTAGGCTCGTGTGTCGCGGTCACTGCGTGGCATAGCCGATTGCACTGCGGTGGTATGTGCCATTATTTATTGCCACATAAAAGCCCCCACAAGGAACTGGCGCCCGCCAAGCACCCGGGCTTGAATCCGCGCTATGGTGTAGATGCTTTGGCGCTGCTTAGTGCGCAACTGATGCAGCACGCGGCACTGCATGAATATACCTTTGGTTATTTCGGTGGAGCGACTATGTTTAAGGGAAACCACCGAATTGGTGAAGCCAATTGTGAACTCGCCATAAATTGGCTGAGGAATAACAATTTACAAATACAGGACATCAGTATTGGTGGCGTGCGGGGCAGAAAAATCATACTCGATTTGGAAACGGGCAAAATAATTGCCACTGAATTCAACACAGTTGTAGTGGGAGAGACAGATGGCCATCAATGTCTTGGTAGTGGATGATTCCGCAGTTGTACGACAGGTTTTACAGGCCATTTTAAACGAGGCTCCAGATATCAATGTTTACGCGGTAGCCTCAGATCCCATATTTGCGCAAAACCATATGAAAACCCGCTGGCCCGATGTCATCGTGTTGGATATGGAAATGCCGCGCATGGATGGGCTCACTTTTCTTCGCCAAATAATGCTTGAGCGGCCCACACCGGTCGTCATATGTTCATCGCTCGCCGAAAAAGGTGCTGAGCTGACAATTCAGGCCCTGGCGGCCGGTGCGGTGGATGTGGTTACCAAACCCAAGCTCGGCGTAAAAGGTTTTCTTCAAGATACCAAACAGGAGCTTTGTCAGATTATACGAGCGGCCGCGGCATCGCGAGCCAGTAAGCTCGCTCCGACAAGTGCCCCTTCAAAACCGGTAAAAACGCCATCGCATCGAGTACCAGAGGAAATTGTACACCTTGCACGTACCACCGAGCACATTGTGGCTATTGGCACTTCCACCGGCGGCACCCAGGCGCTTGAGTACATACTCACGCGCTTGCCCCGCACCGCTCCCGGTATTGTAATTGTGCAACACATGCCCGAGAAATTTACCGCAGCGTTTGCCGAACGCATAGACGGAATTGCCGAAATTGAAGTTTTGGAAGCCCAAACTGGCGACCGTATACTGCGCGGCCGGGCACTAATCGCTCCCGGCGGTCACCATATGGAAGTTGAGCGCAGTGGTGCACAGTTTGTGGTAAAAGTTTTTCGCGGCCCCGCCGTAAATCGCCACTGCCCTTCGGTGGATGTGCTGTTTCGTTCAATGGCAAAACGCGCCGGAAAAAATGCCACTGGCATCATAATGACAGGCATGGGTGATGATGGCGCGCGAGGCTTATTGGAAATGCGGCGCGCCGGAGCACGCACGATTGCACAAGACGAAGAATCTTGCGTGGTATTTGGCATGCCCAAAGAAGCGATCAAACTAAAAGCCGCTTCAGAAATTGCATCGCTTAATGCGATGCATTCTCTGATCACGGATTAAAACGCCAGGGCTTGTTTATGCTAGATTTCCCGCAGCAATTGATTTGAATCGGGAGCCGCTTGATCACGCTGCTTCGCGGACGGTTGCCAGGCCTTTTCCACCGCACGTAATAACACGTAAAACACCGGCGTAAAGAAAATTCCGAAAATGGTTACACCCAACATTCCGGAAAATACTGCGATACCCATTACATTACGCATTTCCGCACCCGCTCCGCTGGAAAAAACCATCGGTACCACGCCCATAATAAATGCGAAGGATGTCATTAAAATGGGGCGCAGTCGCATCCGGCTGGCGGTGACCGCCGCGCGATAGGTTTCCATGCCCTGTATTTCCAGTTCGCGGGCGAACTCGACAATTAAAATGGCGTTTTTACAGGCGAGCCCGGCAAGCACAAACAAACTCACTTGGGTGAAAATGTTGTTGTCGCCAGCCGTGATCCACACCCCGGCAATCGCGGCGAGAATGGACAGCGGCACCACCAAAATAACCACCATAGGCAGTGCCAGACTTTCGTACTGCGCAGCCAGAACCAAAAACACCAGAATCAAGCACAGTGGAAATATAAGCACGGCAGTATTACCGGATAACACCTGCTGATAGGTTAAATCGGTCCACTCGTAACTCATGCCTGGCGGTAACAGATCTTTTAATACCTCATCAATCGCATCCTGTGCCTGACCACTGGAATAGCCAGGCGCAGCACTGCCGTTTAAATCGGCGGCCAGATAGCCATTGTAGTGGGTGGCGCTTTCCGGGCCGTAGCTCTCGTTCATATGCACCACCGAACCCAGAGGCACCATTTCGCCGGCGTTATTGCGCACTTTCAGGTCCAGGGCATCTTGCTTGCTCTGTCGAAATTCACCGTCGGCTTGCGCAATTACTTTATAGGTGCGACCAAACTGATTAAAGTCGTTAACATACAACGAGCCGAGATAAATCTGCATGGTATCGAAAATATCTTTAACGTTTAGCCCCAGCTGTTTGGCTTTGGTTCGATCCAGATCTGCAAACAATTGCGGTACATTAATTTTATAGTTGGAATACACGCGACTTAATTCGGGACGCGCCATAGCCGCCTGTTGCACCTTGCCAACGACATCGGCTAATTGTTCATAACCCAGCCCTGCGCGATCTTCTATCTGCAACTTGAAACCACCAGTCGTACCCAAACCGCGCACCGGCGGTGGCGGAAAGATGGCAATAAAGGCTTCTTCAATGCCGGCAAATTTCATTTGCAGGCGTTGCGCGATGGCAGCGGCGGATTCAGAATCTTTGCTGCGCTCATGAAAATCCGTTAAGGGTAGAAAGACAATACCGGCGCTGGAGCTGTTAACGAAACCATTAATACTTAGACCGGGAAATTGCACCGCATGTGCGACGCCCTCTTCTCCCAGAGCAATTTCTCCCATTTCGGTAAGCACCGCGCGGGTGCGCTGTAAGGTTGCACCGTCGGGTAATATTGCGAATCCAATCAGGTATTGCTTGTCTTGTGCTGGCACAAAACCTTTGGGTGTGTGACTAAAACCATACCAGGTAAACGATAAAAACAACGCGTATATCGCCATCACCCAGGTTTTTCTGCCCAGTATCCGTTTTACACCTGAGCCGTAATAGCGAGCGCCACCGTTAAAAAAGCGATTAAACCAGCGAAAAAATCCCCCGAATATTTTATCCATCACACGGGTTAAGGCGTCTTTCGGTTCGTCGTGACCTTTTAATAACAGGGCTGACAGCGCGGGACTCAGCGTTAACGAGTTAACGGCTGAGATAACGGTGGAAATCGCAATAGTAAGCGCAAACTGTTTGTAAAATTGCCCAGTGAGACCGCTCACAAAGGCGATGGGTACAAACACCGCAACCAACGTGAGTGAAATTGCGATAATCGGACCACTCACTTCCTGCATGGCTTTGTAGGTAGCAGCGAGTGGCGCGAGCCCCTCTTCGATATTACGCTCGACATTTTCCACCACCACGATGGCATCATCCACAACGATACCAATCGATAACACCAAGCCAAACAACGACAAGGTGTTAATCGAAAAACCAAAGAGCAGCATTAACGAAAAGGTACCGATAATCGACACAGGTACCGCAAGCAGTGGAATAATGGAAGCACGCCAGGTTTGCAAAAAGACCACCACCACAATAACCACTAAGGCCAAAGCTTCGAGCAGGGTTTTTATAACGGCATCGATAGAACCCCGCACAAAGACTGTGGGGTCGTAAACCAATTCGTAACTCATCCCTTCGGGAAAACGTTTTGCAAGTTCACGCATAACCGCGCGGACCCCATTGGAAATTTCAATGGCGTTGGCACCGGGCGCCTGAAAAATGGGTATCGCTACCGCAGGCTGGTTATCCAGCATGGCACTTAAACCAAAATCCGAACTTCCCAATTCAATGCGGGCGACATCACGCAAGCGGGTAATTTCGCCACGGCTTCCGGCTTTAATAATAATTTCACCAAATTCTTCCGGTGTTTCCAGTCGCCCTTTGGCGTTAATGGGCAGTTGTACTTCAATTTCACTGGGAATTGGGGCGCCCCCAATCAAACCTGCAGCCACTTGAACATTTTGTTCGCGAATGGCATTTACAACATCACTGGAGGTTAAACCGAACTGCGCGATCTTGTCGGGATTAAGCCAGATACGCATGGCGTAATCTCCCGAGCCAAACAGGCGCACTGTACCCACACCTTTAATTCTCGCAAGCTCGTCTTTTACGTTGAGCACCGCGTAATTACGCAGGTAGAGTTCGTCGTAGCGCTGGTCGGGCGAAGTGAGGTGCACCACCATGGTTAAATCGGGCGAACTTTTTACCACGGTCACCCCCGCCTGTCGGGTGACTTCGGGAAGCCTCGGTAATGCCTGAGACACCCGGTTTTGTACCATTTGCTGAGCGAGGTCCGGGTCGGTGCCAATCTCAAAGGTGACCGTGAGGCGCATCTGGCCGTCGGTGGTTGCCTGCGAAAACATGTAAATCATACTTTCAACGCCAGCGAGCTGTTCCTCGAGCGGTCTCGCAACGGTTTCGGCAATCACTTTGGGGTTGGCACCCGGGAAGGAAGCGTTTACCACAACCGAGGGCGGCGATACTTCCGGGTATTCCGAGATGGGCAATTGGAACATGGCCAGCAAACCGGAAATTAAAATTAACAGGGAAATCACGCCGGCAAATATCGGTCTGTCGACAAAAAATCGTGAAATATTCATAGCGTTCGCCTGGGCAGATTCAATTAAAACTCACGGGATGCAACATCTTGGGTAATCTCAGCTGCAACGGGGTTCACGGGTGTTTGCGCGCGAACGCGTGACAGGCCATTCACCACAACACGGTCGCCGGCAGAAATACCGGAGCGAATAATTCGCTGGCCACGCAGCTGCTCACCCAAAACAATTTCGCGGTACTGGGCTACATTTTCGTCATCAACCACAAACACGAAGCGGCGATCCTGGTTGGTGCCAATGGCCCGCTCTGGCAAGACAAAAACCGCTTGTTTCTGAACAGAACCGACGTGCACGTCGGCATACATACCGGGCGTTAACATGCCGTTGCTATTTTCGAAAACGGCGCGGCCGCGAATGGTGCCGCTGGTGGAATCGAGGTGATTGTCGAAGGCGTGAATGTGGCCTTCAAAACGCATTTGCGGGTCGTTTTTCAATGACAATTGCACAGGCATTTCGCTGGGCCTAGCTTCATCCCGAATGAACTTCAGATAACTTTGTTCATCCACACGAAACTCAGCGTAAACCCGCTCCTGAGCGACTATGGTAGTGAGCACCGGAGCAGCAGCGCCTGCACCCACAATATTGCCGGCGGTGAGTTCCGCACGGCCAACAGTGCCGGCGATGGGGGCATCGATATGGGCGTACTCGAGATCGAGCTGGGCATTGAGCAGTTGGCTTTCAGCCTCCAACACTGCCGCCTTGGCAATCTCGTTATCGGTAAGCGATTCGTCGTACACACTTTGCGATATCAGCTTGTCTCCCAGTAATTCGCTGGAGCGTCGAAACGCCTGGGCACTGAGATGTAATTTCGCGCGCGCTGTCGCCAATGTTGCTTCGGCACGTTTCACTTCTGCTTCGAAGGGACGGGGATCGATAACAAATAAGGCCTGGCCCAACTCAACTCTCTGGCCTTCACGGAACAACACTTTTTCGATACGCCCCGACACCAGGGGGCGAATCTCAACACTCTCTACCGCGCTGATGCGGCCGGAAAAATGATCCCACTGACGCATTTCCTGCGGCATGAGCTCCAGAACCTCGACCTTGGGAGGCGGCATCTGGGCAAAGGCGTGGGACACTACAAGCCCAAGAAGTGTCAGCGATACGGTTAATTTGGCGATGAAGGCCAGCACGCCTTCCTTACGGCAAAACGTCATAATCAGCTCCTGCTGTAATCGAGAACTTGGAGAGTCAGTAACGGGAATGCGACCAAGAACAGGTCATAGAGCCATTAATGTACATACCGGTCGGTATGCTGTCAACAGCTTTTTGTCTGTGCCGCGCCGACAGTGCCGGCAATATCGCTAAGAAATCCCTTCGATACGCCTAGAAACAGGGAAAAACTACCCTCAAATCTTAAAAAAACTGCGCTATAATCGCGACAATCTCCCTAAAAGCACGCCTAAGGGAATTGTTCGATCAGCACGGCCACAATAATACATACCGGTAGGTATACTCACCGTTAGCACTGAATATCCCAGAGGTTTTATGACCCACCAGGAAACCCGCACACGCTTGCTCGAAACGGCTCTGCAACTCATTTGGCAAAGCAACTACAACTCGGTTGGCGTGAACGAAATCTGCAAGCAAGCCGGTGTTACCAAAGGCAGCTTTTACCACCACTTTGAATCCAAGGCAGTATTGCTGTGTGAGGCGATGGAGTACTACTGGGAATCAACCCGGCAGCTCGTGGATGAAATTATGTCGCCCATGCACTCCCCACTGGAGCAATTAGAGCGGTACATCCAGTTTATATTTGAACGCAAATTTGATGAGGCGGCGGGACGGGTGCGCGGCTGCCCCTATTTTGCATCCAGCTCGCTTACCGGTTGCGAAGACGAAATGATTATTCGCAGCCAGCAGAAATTATTGGAAAATGGTGTGAAGTACAATGCCGCGCTCATTAAAAATTTGTTGGCCGACGATTACCTGGAAGGTGAAATAGATCCTGCGCGCATGGGTCGCCTCATGAGCCAATACATCCATGGCGTTGTGAGTTATGCCAGGGTCAGCAGCGACATACCAACGATTAAAGCTGATTTAACCGAAGGCTTGTTTAGACTCATCAATTTAAAACCGGAATATTGGTTCGCCATAAAGCAAGCTTCAAACCTTAATACAGAAGCAAACGCTTAGCTTTTCAGCCACCATAAAAAAAGCCGGCTCGAAGAGCCGGCTCACTCAGGAGACGTTCAGTGGGTTCGCCACTGAACGGGATTTGCAATCCATTAATTCAGAGTTGGGGTACTCCAGGGAATCCAACGAGTGCGGTCGACACTTGGGCCTTCCACAACGTCGGTATTGCCGCTGTTATTACCCTTCAGGAATTTATTCAGGTAAGCACGCAAAATAGCATCCTGTGATGAGGGGAATGAACAGTGGGTATGCTGAGTGCCTGGCTGTGAAACCGCCATATTCTCGGGAACACCCAAGGCTTTATAGACCTCCTTCGCTGCTACACCGGCAGTTTGGGTACTTTGTGGTCCCAACCAGTCGATCGCATTGTCGATAGTCAACAGGCCGCGTGGCGCAACCATTGCCATCAACATGTGATGATCGATTGGCATGTTGTCCAAGTTGCTTGTGAAATTACCGAACACGCTGTCGAACCAGGGCTGCTCACCATGGGCATGGCTGGCAGTCTGGATGTTGGCACCCTGATTACTGCGGTATTGCGATACACGCCAGCTTGCGGTACCACCTGCACCCGATTCCTGTGGAATGGTGAGCGCGATACGTTCATCAAAGGCACCAACGGCCAGCGCACCTTTACCGTTACGGGAACAACCGGTTACGGCGAGCTTGGTGGTATCGATGTTATGACCAGTCGTATTTTCCAGGGCGTCGATCAAACGAGAAACACCCCAGGCCCAGGCCATAATCGAACTATCGGATTGTGAAGTACCGTACATGTTGAAGAACTTACCCTGACCTCGGGTGCCGTTCTGATCACCAATGTCGTTGTTGTTAAAGGATATGGATGCAATACCCAACTCGCTCATAATGCCAGTATTGAGGCTGTTGCCACCAATGCCAATAACCGCAGGGAATGGCCCACTTCCGCCAGGCGTGGAGATATCGGCGGAGAAGCTGATGCTGTTGCCATTGTCCTGCACATTAACGGTGATACTGCTGCCGTTTGCGCTACCAGACACGCTCTGTACCGGATAGGGCTTGGTGCCAAACTCATAGGCTTCGAACTGTGCCTTGATTTCGGCTCGACGACAGGTCCAGTCGGCTTTAGAGGTAATACGTGAACCACCGATTGAAGCGAATGGATCTGGCAATGCCGAACCCTGATTACCCGGATTGCTGGGCAGGTTGGGAATGGTACAGTTAGCCCCAGTAAACTCACCTTCGCCGGGTTCTGGCGTTGGTGTGGGCGGAGGTACGTCCAACGCGCCTGTCGGTGAGAACACCGCAAAGCCCGCCATGGTGCCGTTATCAGTGATGGTCTCCACTTCGATATCCAGGCTACCGTCGTTGACCATAACGTTGCTCACTTCATATTCGTAAGCGCCATCGTGGCCTGCGAGGGTATAGAGGTCGACATTAGAGAGCACCTGCTGGCCTTCCACATACACATTGAACGAACGGTCACCCGCAGCTTCTTGGAAAATTTCCGCGAACTGCATTTCTATGGAGTAGGTCGCTGCCGTTACCGGAATGTTGTACGAGTAGGACCCGTAACGCTCACTCTGGAATACCGTGTCTTCGGTTGTACCAGCGATGGGGTCTGTGGTTGATCCTGCAGTACCACCGTTGTAGTAGTTATCGCCGAAGTACTCGTTGCCGTTGTAAGAGGTCGCACTACCGCCAGCGTTAATGGCTACAACCAAACCACCGGACGTACTTGAAGAGCTACTTGATGAGCTGCTTGAAGAACTGCTCGATGTGGTGCTGGTGGTAGACGAAGAGCTGGAGCTGCTTGATGAAGAAGAGCTGGATGAACTGGAAGAAGTGTTTCCAGTACAGCTACCCAGACTAGTCCACGATGCATCGCTGCCAGGTACGGTAGTGGTGTACCAGTTAGCTTGGTAGAGCGTGCTCTGATAAACCATTTGGTCACCGGCATTGGCATGGTTGTACGGGCCACCAGACCAGTCACGCGCAGTCCAGTTGGGGTACTCGTTTATGCCGCTACACTGATTACCTACTACGCCAGAGCTGCTCGATGACGAACTGCTGGAAGAGCTGCTTGACGAACTGGAGCTGGTAGTGGAGGTTGAGCTGCTCGAAGAGCTACTGGAAGAAGAACTAGAGGTTGTGGTGGTGGAGCTCGAACTGCTAGAACTGCTCGAACTGGAAGAACTTGTGGTTCCACCTGTTGAGTAGATTGCAAATCCGGCGAGCGTACCATTATCGGTGATAGTTTCCACTTGAATGGTCAAGCTACCATCACTTACAGCCACATTACCGACCTGGAAGCTGTACGCTGTATCCGAACCAACTGTGCTGTAGAGGTCGAGGTTCGAAATAACCTGAACACCTTCCACTGTCACGTTAAATACACGCGCATTAGCCGCCGTCTGGTAGATTTCAGCAAACTGCATATCCAGATTGTACATGCCATTGCTTACCGGTACATCGTAGCTGTAGGTACCATAGCGTTCACTTTGGAATACAGTGTCTTCGGTGGTTCCTGCAATATTATCGGAAGTGCTGCTGGTACTGCCGCCAGAATAGTAATTGTCGGCTGAGTACTGCACACCGTTGTAGGTGGTGGCATTGCCGCCAGCATTAATAGCCGCTACCAAACTACCGGAACTGGTGCTGGTTGAGCTGCTAGAACTGCTTGAGGAACTGGAAGAAGAGCTGGTGCTGGAACCGGTGTTACCCACATCGATGAGTTCCAACATTTTGTTGGCGTAACGACGGCCAATTTCACGATAGCCTTCGGCGTTGAAGTGATATTGATCACGTGACCCCAAACCGGCTGCAGAAACATAATGGCCGTTGGTTACGGCATTTGGAATTTGATGAACCAAGGCGTCATGACTGGTACAACAGGCACCAGGCACCATTTCGCCAGCAATAAATGGAACTTCACTGGCGTTCAAGCCCAGATCGTTACGCAGGTTGGTAACTACCTGGTTAACCTTGCCAGGCCAGCTGCTGTCGCCGGTATCGCTTTCGCCCTGATGGAAAATAATGCCTTTAATGACGCCATCCTGTTGGGCTTTTTTCGCCAGGTCGAGCAACCAGGCATAGCCACCCTGCCCCAGCGGTACAGAACCGTTGGCGCCCGATGGGCTGCAGGTGCCGCGCGAGGCGCAGTCTTTCATAAAGAAGTCGATACTCTGACCTTGATAGGCCGCACCGACCAAACCAACGGTCACTTCAGAACCGCTGTTTTCTAACATGGTACGACCGAAATAGTCGCCCGGGCCAAGGCCGCCGTTGTTAAACGAGTGAGCCACATCGTAACAGCGAATCAATGGCGGCGTTGCAGAGCGCCACTCACCGTAACTGGCACCGTTTACGGTACAGTTATTGTCTGCTTGCATCGCCAGTAATTTAGCGGGCACTTGCTGATCCTGAGAGGAGATCTGACCCTGACCTTCCATATTGGATTGACCAAACATCAGGTAAATATGGAAGTTGGGATCTGCTCCGCCGGAGCTGGAGGTACTGCTGCTACTTGTGCTCGAAGAGGTCGTCGAGCTGGTAGTACCCGTGGGCGCTGGCTCGTTACAGGTGCCATTAAAGCAGTCTGTGGTATCGCCAAAACCGATAACGCCGTCGCAGTGCATGGTTGAACCAGTACCACCACCACACTCGCTGTTCGCGTAGGTCGCAGTGTTGTAGTCCATATCCTCTGCCTGGCGGGTTTCGCCATTTACCCAAATCCAATCCAGGATAACGTCGCGATCGGTAGCGTCGTTGTCAAATTCCACCTGAATATCACCAGAAGCGCTGCCACTGTACACATAATTCTGTGCAGTGGTGCTTAGCGTCCAGTCGGCAACAGTCGTACCGCCGACACGCAAATTGATATGTTCATCACCGTTGGTGCCGTAAGCGTTGACAACAATGGTTGGGTTGCCAGTACTACCGCTGGAGCTGGAACTGGATGACGTGCTGCTGGAAGTGGTTGAAGAGGAAACTTCTGAAACAGAAATATCCGAGTTACCACTGCTCTGATAGCCTTCGGTTGCCATAATTTGATAATTGTGCGAGCCGAGACTTAAACCCTGGCTTTGCCAATAATCAAAGTGGTTACCGATAGTGATGGTGCCGGAGAGCTGACCAAAACCCTTCTTGGGGTTACGTACGCTGAAGTACTGGTCGAAGTCTGCAGTACCAATAATGGATGGTTGTTGAATACGTCGACACTTGCGAACGTTATAGGTCGCACCATCGCTGGATAAGGTTCCGTAGTCAGTACCGCCGTTACAGGTCGACGGGTTGTAAGAGCCGTAGCTCTCAATTATGTAGTACTCAACCAAAGGGTTCTCTGTCCAACCATAGAGGGCAAGATAAGAGTTTTGGGAGTTGCTAACGCCGTAATAGCCTTCATAGCTAATTGTTCGGCGTGCACCGGGGTTCCAACCCTTACCACCAACCCAGTTGTTGGTATCGTTGCCCCACTCAGAACCATAACGACCGCCATCGTACAAGGTCATGGTCGCGCCGCCACCGTCTTTCCAGAAGGAATAGTAGTGACCGCCCTGGTTACCGGTGGAATTCGAACTTAATGTTGTTTGTGCACTGGCCGACGTTACCGCCAACGCAGCTGCACAGCCAAGTGCCGTTACCAGCTTTTTAGCCGATATCGGTATGGCAGCTTTGAGGTGTGCACCTCGCCCCTTAGAAAAAAACATAGGTGTTCTCCGAAGTTGTCCTTTAGCCAATACCGCTTTTTATTAGAGGATTTGGGACGGTTGGAAGGATCAGCTTACCCATTGCGGGCAACTGAATTACACCGACGCGCCAACGCTGGTCTCTGTTATTGTTAAAACAGCGCAGCTTAATCGATGAACAGTGGTATACCAGGATTCAAGTATTATTGTCCATTAGACTATATGGTTAAAGTTTAATAAACTATATGTAACCGATACTCATATGAAGACAAACTCTAAAATTCGCGTAAAATTCCGCCAAATTTGATCCACCTAATAATAATTTCTGATACGAATTCACCCTATGAATGACAGACTTTATGCATCCATTAACACATTCATTAATGGCGAATTTTTGGAACCGCAAAATTAGGCGCCACTGCCTCGCGCCAGAATACAAATTGCAACGTCATTGATGATATTCCAAGAGCAATTTTCGGGGTTAACTAAAGCAGCCCGCCCATAAATAAAAAAGGGGGTTTTAAAAACACCCCCTCGCAACGGCCTCAATAGATTTAGGTAAATCGCCGCGCTTTATTCGCTATTTCATACAAAAACAATTTTCAGGCAAATCATAAATCGCGTAGGGTCCGGCATCCGGGTCAACACAGGTAATACCGTTATTGCCCGATATATCCAGATAGGTAAGTTCTCCGAGGTTTTTCAGTGGCGAGAGATCACTGATACGATTATTAGCAACAAACAAATCCTCCATAGCGACTTGGTTTTTAAGCGGACTAAGGTCACGCACTTTATTGTTAGAAATATCCAAGAGATATAATTCCTCGATATTTTTAAGCGGACGAATGCTGTGAATTTGATTATTGGCGAGTTTAAGCGAATGAAGTTGAGCCAGCTGACCTGCCCACCACAATTTACCGATGTTGTTATCGCTTAAATCCAGATTTTTCAGTGCAGGTAACTTCGACAAAAAGAACAGCGATTTAATATCGTTTCCAGCCGCACTCAGTGAGCTCAATTGAGGCATCTCCGGGAGATCGATCCAATTGCTTTTGCTGATTTGGTTCAGGCTTAAATCTTTAAGGTTTGGCAAAGCCGACAAGAGGCTTAAGTCCGCTACAGCATTGCCACTTAACCCAAGATTTGTGAGATTTTCAAACCTCTCGATTCCCTCAATCGACACTATGCCCATCTGAGAAAAACAATGTAGAGACGTTAATTCAGAGGCAAATCTCACAGCGTGTGTTGCGGCATTGATATCCACACACAGCTTCATCGCCTGGTCAGGAAATTCCAGTAAGCGAATGAGATCCAGGCAGGAACCTGCCATGGTATCGAAATCGTAAGGCCCAGCTTCCGGGTCAATACATGTGAGTTCAGAATTTCCCGACAGGTAAATACTTTGCAATTTCTCAGAGTTGGCCAGTACATTTAAGTCGGTGAGCCCAGTATTCGATAAATCAACGATTTCCAAATTTATCAAACCGAGCAAGCCATCAAAATCACTTATGCTGTTTTGAGAAAGATTTAGCTGAACGAGGCTGTCGTAATACTCCAGACCCTGCAAGGTAGTTACTCCAGCATTTACGCAGTGCAGTTCAACCACGTCAGCAAGCTCCTGCCAAGCCATTTGCTCTGCTTGTTGTAAAATGCAATTTTGCAGCGCGTTATCCTCAACCGGAAAATCCGCAATCTTCTGATGAATCTGCCGGTCTATCCATTCACCATAATAGGAAACCCGTGAATAAACGCTGTATCGTCCCGGAGAGGCGCATTGTGCCGCCCCATGACTTACAATTCCCACCTGATATCGTTCCCCAGAGAGAGTTACCATAAGCGGCCCACCACTATCACCACTGCATGCATCTTTGCCGCCTTCGAGATTCCCGGCACACAACTCCCACTCAGCAACACTTTCGGAATTGGCGCTCTCGCATTCTTCCTTGGTTGCGTAGACCATATCAGCGGATAACAATTCGGTTGATATTTGCTGAATATCGTTATCGTATATTCCCCAACCCGCCAAACTTAAGGTAGCTCCCGAAATTAACTCTGGCTCCATGGACTCAGGAAATAATTTTACGGTGGCTAATTCAACCGGGTGCTCTAGAAACAGCAAGGCGATATCATAATCAAAGCTTCCCGATTTCCAGCCTTCATGAATCACAACTTTATCAACCCCAACAACTTCGCCAGTATCGCCAAAATCAATGAGGCTCGACGAACCGACATAAACATCTATCGTATCTGTACTTGCTAAATCAACACAGTGCGCCGCTGTTAAAACCAAATTATCGGCAATTAAACTACCGCCACAATGAAAACCAGCTGAAACCGGAGGGCCTTTATACACCAGAGCAACAATAAACGGCCAGTCACCATCGTTCGCAGGCAATCCACCTATCACATAAGGCCTTGGAGCCACTTGTAATTGTGGTGTAATTGTTTCCTGCGCAACAGCCCATTGTGCACCACATATAAATAAAACGATAAAAGCGAAAATCGGCGTTAAATATTTTTTAACCATGCGGAATTCCTTTTGCAGAAAAATTTACTAAGAAGGTTTATTTGACTGGCAGGCTAAAAAAGAGTGGATTGGAAGGAGATTCGAGGTGCCAATTAGATCTACAGAGACGACGACATCCCTGAAAACCGGGCAACCAATCCATTGCCTGCCATGAACGCTGAGATAGAACGTTATTTTATGAATTCCCAGCAAGCGTCTTTATAAACTATGCATCGTGAAAAATACATCACCGAAAACCCTCAAAGGATTCGCCGCATTCTGTTTAATAATTACTACACCTATTAACATATTATATGTTGTCACAATAAATAAAATGCGCAAGCTAGACTGAGCCAATGATTGCCAAACTAAAATTCCGATACTTAGCACGAATCGGCACAATTCGTCGCACGATGACGCCCATAATTGAGAAAGCCAATTAATATTTTTATTTGCGCGCTATTTACACTCACCCATTTTAGTGAATCAGACACATGCAATATCCTTAATACCGAACAGAATCAAAAAGGCACTCCCATTTTTATTTTAGACAGCAGGGAGTTTACCGCGCCGGATTTTACCTTATTCGGTTTCGAGCTAACTACGAAGAATTTTAGATAGAAATAGAAAAAACTCTGATGGAATCGCTTTCTCCTATACTGGAGTTACTAACGCCATAAAACCAGGGATAAACCGTGAGTATCGCCAATAAAATACGCATAGCAACCGGCATATTTTTACTCTTAATGCTTACCTCAGGCGCTGCTGGATTAGCAGGTGTACACCGGCTCTCCAACGCACTCGATTTTATTACCGGGCCAGCCTGGGATTCGGCCGATGGATCGATGGAAGGCACTATCGCAATTCAGGCAGAAATTCTCGCTTTAGAACGCATGGCCTTGGGCAACTCCAATTGGCAAACCGCCGAGCAGGAAATCATCGAAGCCAAAGCAAACGCTAACGAAGCATTTAAGCGCATGCGCGGCGCAGGGCTCATGACAAAGTCGGAACTGAGTGAGCTGGACAAGAAATTGAGCGCCTATCGCTCTTTAAGTGATCGCGTACTTCAAGCGGAAAAGTCTGGTGGAAAAGACACGACACTCCTGAAACAACTGGATAGCACCACAGAAGCCTTGTTAACTTTTCTGGGAACCTTAGAGGAAAGTGGCGATGCCAAAGTCGAGCAAAAATCAACAATGATCGGAGACGCGACAAAATCAGCCTATTATTGGGTGGTCGTTGCCATAATCCTCGGCGGGCTTGTGGCAATCGGAATCCAGTACGGCGCTAGCGTATTACTCGTTTCCCCGCTGAGTCGTCTGGAAAAATCCATGTATGATCTGGCACAGGGTAAGGGTGATTTAAGAGCGCGGCTACCGGTAAATACCGAAGACGAAATTGGCAAACTCGCCAGCAATTTTAACGATTTTCTGGATCATTTCTCAAAATCGGTAAAGGAGATTGCTGAAGTCAATCACTCACTTGTGAGCACCGTTAACGAGCTCGATAGTTTGATGCGACACAACGTTGAAAATGTTGGCCACCAGGCGCAACAAATTTCACTTATTGCCAGCGCAACCCATGAGATGGATTCCACTTCCCATGAGGTGGCTCATAACATAGAAGCCTGCTCACATGCCACGCAAGACGCTCTGCAACGCTGCAATGAAAGTCGTAATGTCATGGCAGGCAGCGTTGCGAGTATTGATAAACTTTCCAATAAAATGGATAACACCACAAGTGTTGTTGAAAAGTTGCTGGTTGATTCCAATACGATTGGCGGCGTGCTCAGCGTCATTAAAGCGATAGCCGAGCAAACTAATTTGCTGGCTCTTAACGCGGCCATTGAGGCTGCCCGTGCCGGTGAGCAAGGACGCGGTTTCGCAGTTGTCGCCGACGAGGTTCGAACCCTCGCACAACGCACGCAATCGTCCACCACAGAAATCGAAGACATTATCAGCCAACTGCAGGAACAAGCGAAAACAGTTGCAGAAAATATGTCGGGCAGCCAGCAGCAAACCAAGCAGGTGGTGGAACAATCCGATACCGCAGACAAAGCCATGCAACAAGTGTTGGCCGCCATGGATACCATTAATCAAATGAACATTCAAATTTCCAGTGCAGCAGAAGAGCAGAGCGCTGTAGCCAGCGAAATAAGTGCCAACGCTGCCAAACTTCAGGAGCTCTCGGACGATACCTCGAGCTCCGCCTCACAAACCAGTAATATTGGAACACGATTGAAAGATATGGCCACACGACTGGATAAGGTCTCTTCAGGTTTTCGTCTTGGAATCTAGTACTTATTAGGCTCAACTTTTCAGCGGGTTTCCGGAAAAGGATTCTAACGACTGTATTTCACCAAAGTGCTAATACTTATTTACCTTTAATCGTTGAAGCATTTTTGTACGTTTGGGTCTCGCACTAGGTGAATCCGCACAGCGCGCTACAATCAACACAAATCACTCACAATTGACCTTTATAATTCCGTTTCTGTGTTGCACCACACAAACAGCTTGCAACGTATAATCTCCATAATTTCAATCGCAGAGGACACCCCATGAAAACTCGCGCCGCCGTTGCCTTCGAGGCAGGAAAACCCCTACAAATAGCAGAAGTGGATCTCGAAGGCCCAAAAGCTGGCGAAGTGTTGGTTGAAATAAAAGCCACCGGAGTCTGCCACACCGATGCCTTCACACTCTCCGGCGACGACCCCGAAGGTGCATTTCCCGCAATTCTAGGCCATGAAGGCGCCGGTGTTGTTGTGGAGGTGGGCGCTGATGTGAAAAGCCTCAAGCCTGGCGACCACGTTATTCCGCTCTACACCCCGGAATGTCGAGAGTGTGACTACTGCCTCAATCCAAAAACCAACCTGTGCCAGGCGATTCGCACCACCCAGGGCAAGGGCGTGATGCCCGACGGCACCAGTCGCTTTTCGTTCGACGGGCAAGCGCTGTTGCACTACATGGGGTGCTCAACCTTTTCCAATTACACGGTCTTACCAGAAATTGCATTGGCGAAAGTTCGCGAAGATGCCCCCTTCGATAAAATTTGTTACATCGGCTGCGGCGTCACCACCGGCATCGGTGCGGTTGCATTCACTATGAAGGTGGAAGCCGGTGCTACAGTGGCAGTTTTTGGTTTGGGTGGCATTGGTTTGAACGTAATACAGGGAGCGAAGTTGGTTGGTGCCACGCGCATTATCGGCGTGGATTTAAACCCCGCAAAAATTGAACTTGCGAAACAATTTGGGATGACTGATTTTGTAAATCCCAGCGAGCACGAAAATGTCGTGGACCACATCGTGCAACTCACCAACGGCGGAGTGGACTACAGCTTCGAATGTATCGGCAATGTTAAGGTCATGCGCCAGGCTCTGGAGTGCTGCCATAAAGGCTGGGGACGCAGTTGTATTATTGGCGTTGCGGGAGCTGGCCAGGAAATTTCGACCCGGCCATTCCAATTAGTGACCGGCCGTTCCTGGCACGGCACAGCTTTCGGTGGTGCACGGGGGCGCACGGATGTCCCCAAAATCGTCGATTGGTATATGGAGGGTAAAATCAATATCGACGATTTGATTACGCACACCATGCCTCTGGAAGATATCAATAAGGCCTTTGATTTAATGCACAAAGGAGAAAGTATTCGCTCGGTGGTGATCTACTGATGGAACAACTCAGCTCGATATTGTGTTTTGGCGGCCGGCAATTGCGCTTCAAACATGTTGCCGAAACGGTACGCTGCGAAATGACGTTCTCAATCTATTTGCCTCCGCAGGTATCGGAGAAACCGGTTCCGGTTCTGTACTGGTTGTCTGGTCTTACGTGTACCGATGAAAATTTTGTACAGAAAGCCGGCGCGCAGCAATTCGCTGCAAAACACGGCGTTGCGATTGTCGCGCCCGACACCAGCCCGCGTGGCAAGAACGTGCCAAATGACCCCGATGGTAACTGGGATTTCGGCCTTGGCGCGGGTTTTTATCTCAATGCAAGCCAATCTCCCTGGGCTGAAAACTATCATATGTACGATTATGTGCTTGAAGAATTGCCCAGTTTGCTGGCGACTGGTTTTAACCTGGATCTGTCTCGCCAAAGCATATTTGGCCACTCCATGGGCGGCCATGGGGCGCTGACTCTCGGCATAAAAAACCCAGACCGCTTCAAATCCATTTCAGCCTTCGCGCCCATTTGCGCCCCCATGCAATGCCCCTGGGGAGAAAAGGCGTTTAGGCATTACCTTGGAGACAACCGGGAGAGCTGGCGACAATACGACACCTGTGAATTAATCGCACAGTGCGAAAACCATATCCCCATACTCGTCGATTTTGGAACTGCAGATCGATTTTTAACAGAACAACTAAAACCCGAACTTTTAGAAAAAGCCTGCGATACTCACCGGTACCCCATACGCATACGCCAACAGACGGGTTACGACCACAGTTACTTTTTTATTGCGAGTTTTATTGGGGAACACGTGGAATTTCACACGGAAAACTTAAGGTAAGTTTGCTCATTATCTTGAAATTACCAAATGGAAGATCATCCCTCATACAGAATTCCCGGGAGAGAAATTTAATACACATGTTTTAAAATATTTTTTTAATCGCCATTTAGTTTTAGTGTTCACTAATATAATTCGCGTATAAACCCGCCAAACAACGCATTCATTAAAACCCATTCAGATGATGCGCTTTTACTACACAAGCCTCACACCAACAACCTTTCCGTTTAATATTTATACACTTTGTCGTCATAATAAACATTAAATCCAGTCTTTTTCATTATATATCGAAAGAATATTTGACACTTTTTTCCACATTCCGGTATACATGTCTTGGCGTCCATATCAACACACGCAGTAATAAAAAACGTTGGTACCCCACGCACCTTTGCCCACCGCATAGCATCGAGCCTCGGTGGAGACTTTTAAAAACCCTGGTTCTCTATGTGCAGTATTGATTCCTGGGGGGATAAGCCGGAGTATAAAAATGAATTTTATTAAGAAACGGGGTGGAGACCTAAAACTCACCTTGGCGGCATTGGCAACAGCCGCTCTGTGTATCCCTGCCGTTGATGCACAGCAAACCCTCACATCCAATGCGACGGGCACCCAGGGAGGTCACTATTACTCATTTTGGAAGGATACTGGCGATGCATCGTTCACCTTGTACGACGGCGGCCGCTATGGTTCACAGTGGAACACCAGCAGCAACAACTGGGTTGGCGGAAAAGGCTGGAACCCTGGTGGCGCCAAAACAGTGAGCTACGAGGGCTACTACGGCGTTAGTAACTCACAAAACTCCTATCTGGCCCTTTACGGCTGGACCCGCAGCCCACTTATCGAATATTACATCATCGAAAGCTACGGCTCCTACAACCCCTCTTCATGTAGCGGTGGAACTGACTACGGCAGCTTCCAGTCCGACGGTGCCAGCTACGATGTGCGCCGATGTCAACGTGTACAGCAACCATCAATTGATGGTACCCAAACGTTTTATCAGTATTTCAGTGTTCGCGGCACCAAGAAAGGCTTCGGTAACATCAGCGGCACAATTACGGTTGGCAATCACTTCAACTATTGGGCCAGCAAAGGCCTAAACCTTGGCTCTTTCGACTATATGGTCATGGCCACCGAGGGCTATCAAAGCACCGGTAGCTCCGATATTTCTGTATCCGAGGGCGGCTCAAGTGGCAGCACCACAACATCGAGCTCCAGTTCGTCCAGCTCGTCCAGCAGCAGTGGCAGCCCAAGTAGCACCGATATTATTGTACGCGCTCGCGGCGTTAACGGCGACGAACAGATCCAGCTCCAAATTGGTGGAACCGTTGTAAAAACCTGGACACTCACTCCAAGCGATCAGGACTACGTATACAGTGGCAGCGCCGCTGGCGAGGTTATCGTTGAGTACACCAACGATGCAGCGGGCCGTGACGTTATCCTCGATTATGTCTATGTCAACGGCGAAACCCGTCAGGCAGAAGACATGGAGTACAACACAGCGACCTATGGCAATGGTTCCTGCGGTGGCGGCTCCTTCTCCGAAACCATGCACTGTAGCGGTGTTATCGGATTTGGCAGCACCTCCGATTGCTTCAGTGGCAACTGTACCGGAGGCAGCACAAGCTCCTCAAGCAGCTCCAGCTCCTCATCATCCAGTAGCTCATCCAGCTCTTCGAGCAGTTCAAGCGGCGGTAGCGGCAGCAGTTGTCAGTGTAACTGGTACGGCACCCTGTACCCCTCCTGTCAAAACCAATCAAGCGGTTGGGGTTGGGAGAATTCAGCGAGCTGTATTGGCGATACTACCTGTAACAGCCAAAGCGGTAGCGGCGGCGTAGTTTGTAACTAAACCAATTACCGAGTTTCACACCAGTCGAGCGGGGCACTTTGTTGCCCCGTTTTTTTATTTCCGCAGCAGCATCAGTGTGCCACGCACTTCGTTGCGGCGCCCCAAAAGCCCCAGCAAAAAATAATTACAAGCCGCTGCTCGATACATATCTTTCCAAATTGAATCGACATGAATTTTTAGCGTGCTTCGCTACTATGTTACACAATCAACCTTTACACTGACGCTCCGCTGCCACGTGGCCACTTAGCGCCATAACCAATACAAAAAGGAACCAGTGTATGCCAGATGATATCCACTATGGGTCAGACGAAACGGGCTTGGTTTGGGGCTATCATTTTACAAAAGATTCCGCTGCCACCCCCATTTCCTCCAGCCAGGTGGAACATCGGCTGGCACAGCTCGCCGGAACCGACGCAGGATTTGTCTGGTTACATTTTTCATTAGCGAATTCGGCAACACTACGCTGGCTTAAGCAAAATCTGCAACTGCCAGAGTCCTTCTACGAATCGCTGCACGGCCAGGCGGGTTCAACCCGTCTTGAACTGGAAGGTGAATCTCTGGTCGCTGTGATCAATGATGTGATGTACGACTTCAGTGTCGACTCCTCAGAAATTTCCTCCGGGCGTTTGTATATCGACCGCAATTTAGTCATCAGCGTACGTCTGCGCCCATTGCGCTCCATTGAACAACTAAAATCAAATGTGCGCGATGGCAAACGCTTTACTTCAACCATTTCTCTATTGGCGCAATTGCTCGAAGATCAAGTGAGTGTGTTGGTGAGTATTTTGCGCAAACAAAGTGTTCGTATCGACGGTATCGAAGACAAATTGCTCGCCAATCGCATGAGTTTTCAGCGTGGAGAATTGGGCTCCATCCGCCGAGTTCTGGTGCGTTTACAAAGATTACTCGCCCCCGAACCCGCGGCGTTTTTCCGCTTGATTAACCGCCCCCCGCATTGGATAGAAGAACGCGATTTGTTCGAACTTCGCCAGGCTGCGGAAGAGTTTTCACTGGCCGTTGGAGATACGACCAACCTCATTGAACGCGTTAAAATTTTGCAGGAGGAGCTGGCCGCGTTGGTGAACGAGCAATCCAACCGCACACTCTCTATTCTGACACTGGTAACCGTGCTGGCACTCCCCATCAATTTAACTGCCGGTCTCTTTGGTATGAACGTGAGTGGCATACCCTTTGAGAAAGCCCACCACGGATTTTTACTGGTGGCCGGCAGTATTTGCGCGTTCACCCTAACACTCGCCACCATCGTACTGCGACGTACTCGGGAGTAATAGCCAACTTTGCTCGTGCGCGATGCGGTGCCCGCCAAAGGGAACCTGATGTGACAATTTGGGATATAATCGCAAATATCCGATAACAATACTCATATTAATATTCAAATGAAATATTTATCAGGCCTACGCCCGACTCCGGATTTTGCAATATTGGCTTCCTTCGCCAATCTTTTTTACCGCAAAGAAAACTGGTCATTTCGTGTAAGCATCTCAAAGCGCTTAGAAGATGTGACGGACCTATGTGACGCGTCGAAATCAAAGTAAAAATAAATTAAAAATGGAGCACTCATGTTTAATCGCTACCTCCCCTTACTACTTATATTTACCAGCCTGCATTGTTGGAGTACACCCTCGTTGCTCGACTATCGCCGCATGCCAGTGGTTTCAAAAGTCGCCATATCACCTAACGGCGAACGACTCGCGTTTCGATGGCACGAAGGCCCTGATGATTTGCTGGTAATCTATTCACTAAAACATAAAAAATCAACGCACTACGTTGATATCAAAGCCGTAAACCCGCAATACCTCTACTTTCTTACCGACGACAAGGTAATAATTAGTGTTGGAGGATTTAAAAATGTGGGTCGCAAACATAAAGCGGAAGTAAAAAAGCTATTTCTTTACGACTTGGCTACAAAAAAATTAGACGAACTCCCCGTGTCAAGAGTTTACGGCTTTTCTAATGATAAAAAATATGCATTCGTACCCATGTATAAAAAGCGAAGCATAGATTTGAACAAGATGGATTTAAGCTCCACAAAATTAGAGTTTCGCGTCGAGAAAGGAAAAAACGACACTATTGACTTTTTCCTTGGCCTTGATGAAGACGCATTAGTGCAGGAAACCTATGCTAATGGAGCCAAGGAGCACAGAGTGTTTGCAAAAAATAACGGGCGATGGAACGAAATTTATCATGCAAACACTGAACTTCTTGAGATTAATATAGTGGGCTTAACACCAGATTATAAAAACCTGGTGTTCACTAGCTACCCTGACGAAAAAAGCTCGGAACAGTATTTCACAATGGCGCTAAGTGATGGAAAAATAACAGATGCCTCAGATCTCAATCTAGAAGATAAGGGTATTGAAGACGTCATCACCAATTTCCAACGTATAGCGTTAGGCGTCGAATATAAGGGTTTTAAACCTTCTTACAGAATGTTTGATAAAAAAGCGAATGAATTAATGGAGTATGCAGTCCAGCAATTTCCGAATGATTCCGTATTTTTAACTTCACATACACCTGATTGGCAAAAACTGGTGTTATTGGTAACAGGGCCGAATTCGCCGGGTCACTACTATGTTTTGGACGCGTCAAAAAAACTCAGTTATGTTGAATCACAATACCCCTATGTTAAGCCTGAAGATATTCACCCCATTTCTGCAATAACATTAAAAGCACGGGATGGCTTGCATATACCTACTCTTCTTACAGTGCCTCGCAGCAAGGTGGCGTCTCTGTCTAATTTACCCGCCGTGATACTGCCGCATGGCGGCCCTGAAGCCTACGATAGAATCGAGTTCGATTGGTTGACCCAGGCGATCGCCAATGAGGGTTATATGGTAGTTCAACCCCAGTTTCGCGGTTCAAGTGGATTCGGGCGAGACCACATCGAAGCCGGCTATGGTGAATGGGGCAGAAAAATGCAGGATGACATCACCGATGTAGTAAATAGCCTTGTGGAGAAAGGTGTGATTGATAAGCGACGCATTTGTATCGCCGGCGCCAGTTATGGAGGATATGCCGCCCTAGCTGGTGCAGTTTTTACGCCTGAACTATACCAATGCGTCGTATCCATAAACGGTGTAAGTGACCTACCGGGATTCGTAAGTTACAAAGGTTACGAGTACGGTAGAAATAGCACCACCCTCCGCTACTGGAACAAAGCCATGACAGAGAAGGCCAATAAGGAAGCGTTAGAAGAAGTTTCTCCCGCTTATCACGCTGATAAAGCTAAAGCCCCAGTCCTTCTCATTCATGCCAAAAATGATTTTAATGTCCGAATTGAACAGTCTAGAAAAATGGCTAAAGCGTTAAAAAAGGCGGGCAAAAAAGTCGAGCTCATTACTATCGATGATGAAAACCATAGTTTAGATTCAGTGGAATCCCGCTCCAAAGCACTTACGGCAATCGCTCAATTACTGGCGCAAACAATAGGCACGCCAGTCCAATAACACGTCGAAGAAATACGCGCGGGAGAGCTCTCGGCTTCGCGCGTAACTGTCGTCCCGCTATGACTCCGCACTATAACTTAGCGCTATTCAGTTTCGATCTTGAACAGGCGCACAACTACCTGCATTTTTGCTACACATCGTCACAAAAATGTGCGATAACTAATGCTCCCGTGCGTCACACAGATCGTCCACGTTTCGGCGGAGCCGGCAGTTCCCATGGCAAGCCATACACTCTACCATTAACACGATAATTGTCTGCAACTGGACAAGCCTGCGAACAGTAAAATACACTTGCCATCTTGAATAAAAATAACCTGTTACCAGGGATTCCAACATGCTGGCAAGACCTCTTTTAATTCTTTTTATTTTTTTAACGTCAACCCAAGCTTTGATGGCTGATCCCGGCATTTTCGACTACAAAAGGATGCCTGCCGTCTCAAAAATGGCTATGTCGCCAAAAGGGGATCAACTGGCATTTCGTTGGCAGGATGGTCCTGACGACCTGATGATTGTCTACTCCTTGAAAACCAATAAAGCCACTCATTTCGTAGACATCTCCGATGTCAATCCCCGTTATATTGATTTTATTAACGATACCAAAGTCATAATTCGGGTTGCCGCCTTCAAAAACTTCGGTGACAAGCGGCTCTACGAAGTTTCCAAAATATTCGTGTATGATCTGCTTTCTCGTTCGCTGGAACAATTGCACGCGTCCGGTATTTACGGTGTATCTTCAGACGGTGAGTACGCCTACATGCCCTACTATCAAAACGATCGGATTGACCTGCATAAAGTAAAACTTAAATCCCCAAATCTCAAACCTCGCATTGAAAAAGGCAAGCGTTACACAATCGATTATTTCCTCGGTCCAGACGAGGAAGCATTAGTCCAGGAAACTTACGGGCAACGCACGCGAGAGCACCGTGTTTTTTCTCGAGTTGAAGGTAAATGGAAAGAAATTTATTCCAGAATATCTGATAAACTTGAACTTAATATCATCGGTTTGACATCCGATTTCCAATCACTTGTATATACCGCATATCCCGACGCAAAAAGTTCCGAGCGGTATTACACGATGGCCTTGCGTGATGGAGCCATTTCAGTGTCGCCCTACAACGAGCCCAGTCATGATATAGACTGTGTACTCACCAACATACAACGAATCGTTGAGGGTATCCGGTTCAGCGGGTTTCAGCCCACCTATAAGATTTTTAATGAAAAAGCAGATAACTTAATGCGACTGGCAGTGGAAAAATTCCCAGATGATTCGGTAAGCTTGGTAACCCACAGTAAGGACTGGAGTAAATTGCTCCTACATGTATCAGGCTCAACTAATTCCGGTGCCTACTATGTGCTTGATAAAAAAAAACGGCTAACCTTTATCGAAGCTCAATATCCGACGATTAAGCCTGAACACGTTAACCCAATTTCAGCCATCACCATCAACGCCCGAGACGGCTTGAAAATACCAACCCTGCTAACATTCCCACGTGCGCAAGCTGGCACACCAAAAAAATTACCGGCCGTGGTTATGCCGCATGGTGGCCCTGAATCCTACGATAGAATTGAGTTTGATTGGCAGGCCCAAGCTCTGGCTAATGAGGGCTACCTCGTCATACAACCCCAATTTCGCGGTTCCAGTGGCTTTGGCCGAGCTCATATCGAAGCAGGTTATGGTGAGTGGGGTGGCAAAATGCAGGACGACATTACCGATGCATTGCTACACCTCATCGAGCAGGGCACGGTTGATAAAAACCGTGTATGTATCATGGGGTCGAGTTATGGAGGCTATGCTGCTCTGGCCGGCGCAGCCTTCACTCCCGAACTGTACCGTTGTGTTATTTCAATTAACGGGGTGAGTGATTTGCCGGGGTTTATAAGTTACAAAGGTTATGATTACGGCAGACACAGTTCCACCTTGCGTTACTGGAAGAAAGCGATGACTGATGACAACGGTAGTGATGCACTCAAAGCAGTGTCACCAGCTTACCACGCCGATAAAGTCACAGCGCCGGTGCTGCTAATTCACGCCACTGAAGATTCCAATGTTCGCATTGAGCAATCCGCCAAGATGGCCAAAGCACTGGAATCAGAGGGCAAACATGTGCGTTTTGTTACGATTAAAAACGAAAATCACAGCCTGGATTCAGTCGAATCGCGATCCCAAGCACTGTTGGAAATCTCAGGTTTTATAAACACCTACATTGGCCAGCCAGCTAATTAGCGTCAAAAGGCCCGAGTTTTCTCCCATGGCAGCCAGGCTCGGATATGAGAATGACTGCCATCAAACATCGTCCTGGATTTTGAAACACTTCACGTCGTCCCCCGACAAAACTCTACACATCGCCATAAAATTGTGCGATAAATAGTGCACTCATATCTTCTTCGCTCCGTATTCCCAATGTCGGAATCTACGACAATATACAGCATGCACACGGTTTCGATTTACACACCATTCTGCGCCTTGCCCCTGCCACATGTAAGGTGTTACCGTTTTTCTACACCACTCTAAGGACTGAACATGCAAGAAAATATCGAACAACTCATTCAACAAGCGCCCGAGGTTATTGTTACCTATGGCATAAAAATTGTGCTCGCGCTCGCCGTATATGTCGTCGGCAAGTGGGTGGCTAAAAGTGCGTCCAAGCTTCTGGAAAAGGGCATGAAGGCTCGCGCGGTGGATCTCACTGTAGTGAATTTCACCAAAAACCTGTCTTACTACGTTGTGCTGACGGTTGTGATTATCGCAGCCCTGGGGCAGCTGGGCGTGCAAACTGCGTCGTTTGTCGCCATTCTGGGTGCTGCCGGTTTGGCAGTAGGTTTTGCACTCCAGGGTTCTCTCTCCAACTTTGCAGCTGGCGTTTTACTGATATTGTTCCGGCCATTTAAAATTGGGGACTTTGTTGAAGCGGGGGGTGCAGCAGGTGTGGTGCGCGACATTTCGATTTTTTCGTCAACGCTCATCACCCCCGACAACAAAACCATAATTGTTTCCAATTCCTCAATTATGGGCAGCAACATTATTAATTATTCGACGCAACCGGAACGACGTGTCGATTTTAATGTGGGAGTGAGCTACGGTGCCAATATTGCGCAGGTTAAAACCGAACTCGAAGCCATTGCTAAAAGTGATGCGCGTATTTTGCCTGAAAAAGATATCACGATAGGGCTTGGAGAAATGGCAGATTCGTCGGTCAACTTTGTTTTTCGGGTATGGGTAAAAACACCCGACTACTGGCCGGTGTTTTTCGATATCAACGAGAAGATCAAATTGCGCTTTGATGAAGTAGGTATTGAAATTCCCTTCCCACAAATGGACGTACATCTCGATCAAGCAGCGGCTTGATCGCACCAGGGGGAGCGCTTACACCTCCCCCGCAATACCTTTGCTACACTGCCAATAACTAAAGCGCGGAGTTGGCTATGCGAGTACCCAAACCCCTTTCACGAGTCGCCTTCAAAGCCAGCCTGCTGATGAGCGTGTTGATCAGCCAATTAGCCCTAGCTGATCCTACCGCAGACAACTATCTGAGACTGTGCAGCAGCTGCCATGGCCCCGACCTTGCCGGTGGATTTGGCAGCTCCCTGTTAGACGACACCTGGGTGTATGGATCTAGCCCTGAAGCCATCTCAAAAACAATTCGCGATGGAGTTCTGGCGAAGGGCATGCCCGCCTGGGGCAAAACACTCAATGACGACGAAATTACGGCGTTGACGTCCTTTATCTTGAACAAAGGCAAATAAGCACGCCAGCCAATTAATAAAGAATATATCGATCAGTTATCTATAACTCGTTTTATATATGCTGTTTACTAATGCACATGGGGTTGCTTCTTCCTTCCTTCCGCACCAGCGCTTGAGTAGCGCTTGATTTACATCCAAAAATTGAGTGGAAACTTAACACCGACAATTTTCCGTGCCAACCTTTTAGAAATAAAGCCCACCGATCCCCAGGGTTTTCCTATGCTAAGTTTAATCAGGGTTTCGCTCTGACAGGGTTCAGTCTGCCTCACCAAACTGGCGGCGGGTCCAATTCATCTCCAAGGAGGCAACGATGTTCAAGCAACTGAAGGTTGGTACTCAGATTGCGATAGGTTTTATCGCGGTTTTGGTGTTAATGGCCATTATCACCAGCGCTGCATTTTCCGGGCTGATCAAAGCCGAAAATAGTTTCGAGCACTATCGCGACCTGGCGAGCCACACAAATTTCGCTGCAGGTTTGCAGTCCAACATGCTGATGGTGCGCTTGAGTGTTAAAGATTTCCTTCTTAGCGACAGCGATAAGCAGAAACGGGAGTACACCGAGCATTTAGAGCTGATGAATGGCTTCTTGGAAGAAGCAAAAAAGGAAATTACCGATAAAGAGCGCGCCAAGCAAATTAATCTCATAGACGAACATCTCAAAGAATATGAAGCCGGTTTTGAACGGGTTGAAGAAGCGATAAACGCAGGCAATGCCTATCTCGAAGTGGTGGAGGCCGTTGGTAAGGAAATGCGCAAAAACCTCACTGCCATCATGACATCAGCCTATCGCGATGGCGATGCAGATGCGGCCTATTACGCCGGCCGAATTCAGGAGCACCTAATGCTCGCGCGCTACTATGTATTGGATTTCCATCGCGACGGCGCTAAACAGGATGAAATGCGAATACTGCAGGAAATGGAAACAGAAATGGAAGACCCCATCAATAAGCTCAAAGAGGGGCTTAAAGATCCGCAAAAGCTCGAATTATTATCTGAATTTCTAAAAGCGCGTAAAAATTATCTCTTCAATTTTAAGGAAATGGCGAAGATGGTATACGTGCGTTACGACCTGGTGGACAACACACTTGATGTAATCGGTCCACAAGTCGCTAGCGCCGTCGAGGAAGTTGAACTCAGTGTTAAAGCAGACCAGGAAACACTCGGCCCTCTCGTTGAAGCAAATAACAACCGCACAATTCTAATTGTAGGCCTTATGTCTGTGCTGGGTTTTGCACTGGGAGCTTTCTTCGCGTGGTTTATTGCCCGCTCGGTGAAGGCCCCGCTGGGAGGCGAACCACGAGAAATGGCCAAAATTACCCGCCAAATTGCGCAGGGTAACCTGGATGTGGAATTCGAAACACACAATGGTCAACAAGCCACCGGACTCTATGGTGATCTCAAACTGATGGTGGAACAATTGCGGACCATCGTGAGCAATGTCAAGGTCGCAGCGGCTAATGTTGCCACTGGCAGTAACGAACTGAGCTCCGCCGCGCAGAGTATGTCGCAGGGAGCCACTGAACAAGCTGCCAGTGCTGAGGAAGCCTCGTCATCAACCGAACAAATGGCCTCGAATATTTCGCAAAACGCCGATAATGCCCTGCAAACAGAAAAGATTGCACTTAACGCTTCCACCTACGCCAAAGATGGTGGCGAAGCGGTTGAGAGCACCGTAAAAGCCATGAGGGATATCGCAGATAAAATCAGTATTATTGAAGAAATCGCCCGCCAAACCAACCTTCTCGCGCTTAACGCCGCCATTGAAGCCGCCCGAGCCGGCGAGCATGGCAAAGGCTTCTCGGTAGTCGCATCGGAAGTTCGCAAACTCGCCGAACGCAGCCAGGCCGCCGCCGGAGAAATAAGTGAGCTCTCCAGTTCCAGCGTCGAGATTGCCGAAAAAGCGGGGGCTCTACTGGATAGAATTCTACCGGATATCCAAAAAACCGCCGAATTGGTGCAGGAAATTACGGCAGCAAGCAGTGAAATGCGAACTGGCTCAGGTCAAATCAATATTGCGATCCAGCAGCTTGACCAGGTAATACAGCGTAACGCCGGTGCATCTGAAGAAATGGCCGCAACCTCCGAAGAGCTATCCAGTCAGGCAGCCGCTTTGCAGGAGGCTATTGGATTTTTCAGAATGGCACAAGGCGTCGCAACTCACATTAACTATTCACAAACTTCCCAGCCAAATAATTCGTCCTATAACGGGGCTGCACAGGGGAACGGTACTCAAAATACAAAAGAGACTGAAGGCGTTAAGCTGGATCTTTCCAGCGATTCCCCATCACAAAAAAAATCCTTTGAGAATGATTTTGAACCCTTTTAAAAATTATCTAAAAAAGGTTGTAGCCGGTAATGAGTGATGAAAAGCAGAAAGTTCTGGTGGTAGATGATTCTCCGTCTGATATTCAGTTTTTAATTGAAAACCTAAAAAACGAATTCACTTTGACCGTAGCCAAGTCCGGAGAAAAAGCGCTGCAAATGGCCAGTCAAGAACCCAGACCAGCGGCAATTTTGCTCGACGTCTCCATGCCAGGTATGAATGGCTACGAAACCTGTAAAGCGCTCAAGCAAAACCCAGAAACCAGTGATATCGAAATCATTTTCGTCAGCGCTCATGATACCATCGAAGAAAAAATGCGCGGTTATGAAGCTGGGGGTAGTGACTATATTATTAAACCCGTGCAACCGGATGAGCTGAAACAAAAACTGTGGGTATCCTTAAAAGCAAGCCAGGAACGGACAAACTACCAAAGCGACGCAAAATCGGCCATGGATGCCGCCATGACCGCCATCATGGATGCAGGGGAACTGGGCGCGGTTATCAGTTTTCTGCGCTCCAGTTTTTCGGTGACCCGTTTGGAACAATTAGCTCAGCTGGTTGTTGAATGCTGCAGTAGCATGTCGCTATCTAGCAGTGTGCAAATTCATGCACCCCGAGAAATCGTAAATTTTTGTTCCAGCGGTGCCATGCCTGCCCTCGAAGCTGAACTCCTGTCGCGTTTACGCAGTGATGTGCGAATTCACCAAATGGGTAAACGCCTTATTCTCAACTATGGATACGTATCGCAAATAATTCGCAACTTACCCGATGACGAAGAAAAAGCCGGGCGCATGCGTGACCACCTTGCCATTATATTAGAGGGCGCCAACGACAAATGCCGCGCACTCATACTGCAAACAGAAATTCAGAAATTGCTCACGGAATCCAACGAGTCTATGGCAAGAATTCACAGCACGCAGTCGGCATTGAAGCAACGTTCCATGGATATTATCGACGAACTCATGGATAAATTTCAGCGCTCTTTTATCAGCTATGGTTTAAGTGAAGAACAGGAAACTATTTTGGTTTCTGTGGTGAAGGAAGCCGTAGACGCTAGCCTGGAATTATTCGAGCAAGGGCTACAGGTTGATGATGAAATGCAACTCATTTTACAACGCATTCGCGACACAGTAAAACTCAACGCAGATGCGAACCTACAGCATTAAAATACGAGGTCACTGGGTACCACATGTCTAAAAATGTCTTAATCGTCGATGATTCCAGTTCGGTACGCCAAGTGGTGAGCATTGTGCTCAAAGGCGCAGGGTTTTCGGTCACCGAGGCCGAAAACGGTCAGGAGGCTCTGAATTTTCTTGACGGCCGTAAATTCCACCTGATTGTGAGCGATTTGAACATGCCAATTATGGACGGCATTTCACTGGTAAAAGAAGCGCGAGCGATGGATGCTTATAAATATACGCCAGTGCTGATGCTCACTACAGAATCCTCTGCAGAAAAAAAAGAGATGGGCAAAGCCGCCGGGGTAAAAGCCTGGCTGGTAAAACCTTTTCAGCCACCGGTATTTCTATCCGCCGTTAACAAGTTAACCTGAGTGAAATCCAATGGCCAACGGTTTAAAGCAGGAAGAAACAAAAACAAACAGCTGCGTTATCACTAGTACTGCAGAAAGCTGCGCCCTTACCCTGGGGGAGCAATTCACCATTTACGAAGCTGCTGAGATACGTGACAATATTTTAGCAAATTGGCACAGCGGCCAAGCACTCACCGTTGACTTAAGCCAAACCCGGGAATTTGACACTGCAGGTATACAATTGCTGCTCGCGCTACGCCAACACGTACTTACTCACCACAGCCAATGGCAAGTGAACAAACTCTCAGAAGACGCAGTGAATTTTCTTCGCTTTTACAATATTGATATTGCCAACGTAGCAACGGATTGAGGAACGCGCATCAAAATGCTGGGCCCGATAGAAACCTTTATCAATGAATGCGAAGAGCACCTCACAGCATTGGAGGAGGCTCTGCTTGAACTGGAAAATAACCCAGGAGACAACGAACAGGTCGACCGGGCATTCCGAGCTATGCACACCATCAAAGGCGCCGGGGGAATGTTTGGGTACCAATTTCTCTCCGATTTTACCCATCATCTCGAAACAGCATTTGATAAAGTGCGCAAAGGCGAACTGGAAATTTCAGCCCCTCTAACCAGCGTAATGCTCACCGCCAAAGACACCATTGAATTATTATTGCGGGCGCCGGAACCGACGGGAGATCAGCGCCTTGAAGCAGAACGCGTTCTGAAAGCACTATACCAAATTGTTCCGCAAGACAGCGACCAGGAAGCACCGCCGGATAATTCCAGGCAGGTGCAATCTAAACCCAAACAGCCACCGCTCCATGTCATTCGCATACAATTTGCGCCACCGGCCAATACCTTGGTGCACGGCATGGAGATATATCCAATTCTTCGCGAACTGGCCGGCTTGGGAGAGTGCTATGTAACAACCCTCTGTAACTCTCTACCCAGCCTAATTAATCTTGATGTCGAAAGCTGTTACCTTGCATGGGATATCACCTTAGTTACCGAACATACTTTAAATGATGTGAATGACGTTTTTATTTTTGTAGAAGACGACTGGAAAATTAACATCACCGATATCGATTTGCAGGATCAACAGGAAAATTCAGATCGCCTTGGAGAATTACTTATTGAGCGCGGTCTACTAACGCCACAGCAGCTGAATTACACGCTCGAACAACAAACATCGCTGGGCAAATTACTCTCAGCTCAGGGTCTGGTAAACGAGGCCCAGATTAATGCTGCACTTAACGAACAGCAGGCAACACGCAATGCCAAGAAAAAAATTACCGGCCAGAGCATACAGGACGCAATAGTCCGAGTGCCCGCCACACGCCTTGATAAACTCATGAATCTTGTAGGCGAATTGGTTATCGTACAGGCCCGCCTGAATCAAATTGCTGCACATCGTGGTGATGAGGAATTACTTTCCGTGGCCGAAGACCTCGATCTGCTCACCACCGAAATGCGCGACCACACTTTTAATATTCGCATGGTACCGATTGGTACGACTTTCGGAAGGTTCCGGCGCCTGGTGCGCGATCTCTCGTGCGAACTTCACAAAAATATTACCCTGGAAACGCTCGGTGCGGAAACCGAATTGGATAAAATGGTGATCGATAAACTCGGCGACCCTTTGGTACACCTCATACGCAACAGTATCGATCACGGCATAGAATCTCCAGAACAGCGCCTTGCGGCAGGAAAACCAGAACAAGGCAAAGTAACCCTCAGCGCCAGCCATGCCGAATCCCAGGTTGTTATCCGCGTTTGTGATGATGGCAGAGGCCTGGACGCGGAAAAAATATTGGCAAAAGCCATTGAGCGCAAATTAATTAATAAAAACCACAACCTTAGCGACGACGAAATATTTTCGCTTATATTTGAACCTGGCTTTACTACGGCAAAACAGGTAAGCGATATTTCAGGCCGCGGTGTTGGCATGGATGTCGTTAGGCGCTCTATTCAGGAATTGGGCGGCCGTGTCGATATCGCCAGTGAACTTATGCAAGGCACCACAATTACTGTAAGTTTGCCAATGACCTTGGCAATTATCGAAGGCTTGCTGGTTACAGTTTGCGACGAACACTATGTGCTACCACTGGGTTCCGTGGAAGAATGTATTGAATTAACCCAAGACGCAAAACCAAAACAAGGCAGTAAACGCCTTGTCAATGTGCGTGGTGAATTGGTGCCCTACATGCACCTGCGCGAGTGGTTCGAATTCGATAAGCGAGGCCCGGATATCGAACAGGTGGTGATTACCCGACTTGGTGAGGAGCGCTTTGGCTTCTGTGTCGACTCAGTGGTTGGGCAATACCAAACGGTCATCAAACGCTTGGGAAAACTGTACGAAGGTGTCAGCGGTTTCAGTGGGGCTACTATATTGGGTGACGGCAGCGTTGCCATGATTCTCGACCCTTCGGCACTCATGAACGAAGCGGGCAACGCCAATAACCCGGTAATGCATTGACAACAGGTTTGGAGTTTTTAGATATGGCGCAGTCACAGCAAATTGACAAAAACGCGACAAGCGAACAGGAAACACAGAAACCTGCGAAAAAAAAACACAATAACCTGCAGTTACTCACCTTCTTGCTCGACAACGAAATATACGGCACAGATATTTCACAAATTCAAGAGGTTCTGGAATACCGCAAAGTGACGCCAGTGCCGCGCACGCCGGATTTTATGCTGGGTGTGATCAATCTACGAGGTCAGGTAGTACCCGTCGTGGATTTACGACGCCAGTTTGAAATGCAGGTGAGTGAGGTCACCGTTAATACCTGCATTGTCATCGTTGATGTAATCGTGGAGGGCGAAAAAACCGCGCTCGGCCTACTTGCGGACGCGGTTAAAGAAGTATTGGAGCTCAATATCATAGACATCACCCCACCACCAAGAATCGGAAGTAGCATAGATACGCGCTATATCAGTGGCATGGGTAAAAATGGCGACGACTTTATCATCATACTCAATTTAGCTCGCGTTTTCTCACCCGACGAAATAGAGGGCGTGTTCGACGCTTTACCTTCATCAGAAGAGACTGGCGAAAGCGCCACGGAATAAGCCAGCAACAATGAAAAACGAAGCCACAGTTGTTGCGGCTGATTCTTTAAGCATAAAAGATCGTAAACGTGTGGTGGATTTTGTGACTGGGCGCGCCGGCATCCAATTACCCGAGAGTAAACAATCTCTTATTGAATCCCGTCTGCGAAAGCGACAGCGCCTACTCGGTTTTAGCAGCTTGGGCGAGTATGTAAAACACGTATTCAGCGATCAACAAGGCAGTGCGGAGCAAGTACACCTGCTCGATGCCTTAACAACCAATAAAACCGATTTTTACCGCGAGCCCAACCATTTTATATTTATGCGCAAGCATATTCAGGAGCAGCTGCACAAGGCGCCCTATCGCTATTCCACTGCACCGTACAGTGTTTGGAGCGCTGGCTGCTCCAGCGGCGAAGAAGCTTACACGCTGGCGATGGAACTCCTTGAGCTAAAACGTGCCCATAGCCACTTCCACTTTCGAATATTCGCAAGCGATATTTCGGTGAGCTGTCTGCAAAAAGCCCGCGAGGGCATTTACCCGATGGAGCGCATAGCACCTGTGAACGACACCTTACGTAAACGCTATCTGTTTAAAAGCAAAGATGTATCCAGAAGCCTTGTTGCTATGTCGCAGCAATTAAAAAATTGCATTCGCTTTGAAGCACTAAACCTTTTGGGTACTTGTTTTCCAGTACGAGAGAGTTTCGATATTATTTTTTGTCGCAATGTTATGATCTATTTCGACTCAGCGCATCGCATGGAAATAATCCGACGCTTCAATACTTGTTTAAAACCCCACGGCCTATTGATTGTTGGACACAGTGAAACCTTAGTTGGAAACACACAAAATTATCGACAATTGCAACCGACAATCTATCAAAAAATCAACACCAATGAGATCACAAAATGATTAAGGTATTGGTGGTTGATGATTCGGCTATTGTGCGACAAGCGCTCAAGGAAATACTTTCCAGCGACCCCGAGATCGAAGTCATAGGTACCGCTCAAGATCCTTTTCAAGCCGCTGATAAAATGCGCAACGTGGTGCCCGATGTAATCACCTTGGACGTCGAAATGCCGCGCATGGATGGCATTACTTTTCTAAACAAAATAATGAGCCAACATCCTATTCCCGTCGTTATCTGCTCATCTCTTGTGGCCGATGGCAGTGAAACCCTGGCACGGGCACTGGAAGCTGGGGCGGTCGATATCATTCAAAAGCCTGCCATGGGCACACGGCGTTTTCTAGAAGACTCACGTATTATTATTTGCGACGCAATCAAAGGCGCGGCGCAAGCCAACTTGAAAAAAATTCCAATACGTAAGCAAACGCCTCAGAAACTCAGCGCCGACGTTATACTCCCCAAGCACACCAAGGCGATGGCAGAAACGACCGAGAAGGTGATTGTTATTGGCGCTTCCACTGGCGGCACCGAAGCGATACGCATTCTTCTGGAAGCGATGCCCCGCGTGGCACCGGGAATCGTTATCGTGCAACATATGCCCGAGGGATTTACCCGCTCATTCGCGCGCCGCCTACACAGTTTGTGCGAAATGGATGTTCGCGAAGCTCAAAACGGAGACAGTGTCATTCAAGGGCAAGTGTTGATTGCTCCAGGAAATAAGCACACCCTGTTAAAACGTAGCGGTGCTCGTTATTTTGTGGAAATTAAAGATGGCCCCCTGGTGTGTCGACACCGCCCTTCGGTTAACGTTTTGTTTCGCTCTGCAGCACGCTACGCAGGTAAAAATGCCTTGGCAGCCATATTAACCGGAATGGGAGATGACGGCGCGGATGGTTTGCGTGAACTCGCCGAAGCCGGTGCCTGGACCTGCGCTCAAGACGAGGCAAGCAGCGTGGTTTATGGCATGCCCAGAGAAGCCGTGTTAAGGGGAGGAACCCAACGGGAATTGCCCTTGCAGAAAATTGCGCCTGCATTGCTAAGTGCCTGTCAGGTGTTACGTGCAACACACTGAGCACAGTATTTATTTACAGCCGGGCGAGTTCCACTTTACTACCGCTGCTGCAACACAGATACACACCCTATTAGGGTCCTGCGTGGCTATTAGCCTCTGGCATCCTGAACGTAAAATTGGTGGACTCTGCCATTTTGCGCTCCCCAGAAATCCCAAGCCTAACGAAACCGCACTTAATGGACGCTACGGCGACGACAGCATAAAGCTCTTCAAACATGCCGTAATAAAATGCGGTACCTCTATGCACGAGTACCAGGCTAAAATTTTTGGCGGTGGAAATATTCAAGGTGGCAAAACGGTTTCAGTAAGCACAAACGGCGTCGCCCTTAGCCCTTCTATTGGTGAACGCAATTCCGCTGCGGCATTGAGTTATTTATTACAAGAGAATGTGCCTGTTCTGGTTGCCCACGTCGGCGAATTCGGTTATCGCAAATTAATATTTGATGTGACAACCGGTTGTGTTTGGGTAAAATTTACAGCCATGCCCGCCACTAAAAATATCGATAACCTAACCGGCCGGGCATAGTGTAAAACATGCCCTCAGGCACGCTCCAAATACCCTAATATTGACAAGTGCACAGCTTCCAGGTTGTAGTCGAAAAAGTCTCCACTGATTTCCTTGACCAGTGATTGCAGCTCTCGTGGTGCCGAGTTTTGTAAAAGTTGCAAGGTATCCTGGGCCAGACAAATATCATCTTCCAATGCGGCATCCAATACCCGAAGCTTGCAGTCAAATTCCTGAGCGTCTAACACCGTTGGTTTTCCTGGCGAATTTTCCTTAAAGTCTTGCTGTAACCACTTCACGATATCTGGTAACACACTTAGCGCATTGCTAAGCGTAGCGATTTCTGCACTGAAATCGCCGCGATCACCACTGCGTAAACGGTTTTCAATTTGCTCCGCGATTGTTTTGAGTCGTACACCGCCCAAGTTTGCCGCTGTTCCCTTCAAGCTGTGTACCAACTGCGCGGCCTGTTGCCATTGCCCGGAATTTATAAGGCTTGTTAAGCTCACATCGGTACTTTCGAAATTTGCACAGAACTGTCTCAACAAACGCTGTAATACCGGGAAGTTATTTTGTATGCGACTCAAGGCGTCGTCGAAATCAAACCCTTCAATGAGAGGCAATTCTAATGGACTCATCGGTAATTCTGCTTCGCCGGGGTCCTCAACCCCGAAATATTTGCGCAGCACCGCCCACAAAGCCTGAGGTTCCACGGGTTTAACCAAGTGAGCGTTCATTTGCACCTGGCGACAACGTTGCACATCGCTTGGCGATGCGTGAGCAGTCATGGCGATAATAGGCAATTGTTCAAACTTACCTCCCAACGAGCGAATTTCGCGCGTTGCGCTCAAGCCGTCCATCTCCGGCATTTGGATGTCCATAAATATCAGATCTGGCGCGTGATGTGTGACTACATTTACCGCCTCGCGTCCGGTATCCGCAGTTATAATTTTGCAGTTTGTTGCTGCAAGTAATTCTTCCATAACCACGCGATTAATTTCATTGTCATCCACAACCAGAAGGGTTTTATCGCTTAAATCCTGCATTTTTCTGGGTGAGTTTTGGGAATGCGTTTTTCCCTTGCTGAGCAGTTCCAGAAATTCGCGAAAACGCAAGGGTTTAAATAACTGAGCACTGGAATCTATCGCCATTTCTTTGCTCGAATGGTAACGACTCAAAAGAATACGTTTGTCTTCTTCGAAAGTATTTATGTAATTTTGTACTGCATCATCAGTAAGTGCGTATGTATCACAATCCATCAAACAGTAAGCGGATAGATGTTCGGACTGTGGTTCCAAATTCAAAAATTCGTTTTGAACCCATACCACCTTCCCTATACCCAATTGCTGAAGTTGTTCTATCAACAATGGAATTGAAGAATCTCTACTGAAAATATAGAGTTGTTTCTCACGCAGTTTTCCTGCATACCGGGTAAGCAACGTTTCGTCGCTACGCCAGGGTAAATAGAGGGTGAAACTGAATTTCGAGCCTTTGCCCGGCCTACTCGATATTGCTATTTCACTTTGCATAGCTTTCACAATTTGCGCACAAATGGTTAAACCCAACCCCGTACCTCCAAACCGTCTGGTAATGGAGGAATCTCCCTGGTTGAACGCATTAAAAATCCGGCTTTGTTGCCTGGCGTCCATACCTATACCGGTATCGGTTACGCTGAGCTCAATATCGGCCTCGTTCAAACACTTTACAGCAACCACCACTTCGCCCTGCTGGGTAAACTTAATAGCATTTGAGATGAGATTATTTACCACTTGTTTTATGCGAAACCCATCGGCATAAACGCTGTCTGGAACCTTGAGATCAATTTCAGTACGAAGGTTAAGATGTTTCTTTTGCGCAATAAATGAAAATTGATGGGCGCTGTAATTAATAAGTTTTCTGAGGTTGGTTTTTTGAGGTTCGAGAGTAACCCCAAGGGATTCAAATTTGGAAAACTCCAGTACATCGTTAAGAATATTGAGTAGCTGCTGGCTGGATTCTAATGCAATGTCGATAAGCTCGTCGCGCTTGCTATTATCATCGCTGTTTGCCATGGCCGCCAGGAGGCCGATCACCCCGTTAAGTGGGGTTCGAATTTCATGACTGATATTGGCTAAGAAATCGCTTTTTATTTTAGCGCTGAACAAGGCCTGATCGCGAGCATCTTCCAGCTCTGCGGTTCGCTCTGCCACTTTCATTTCGAGACTCACGTTCATGTCCACCAAATTTTCATTTAAGTGGACTAAGGCCGCCTGCTCTTTTTTGAGTTTTTCCTCCAACTTTATACGCAGTGCGCGCTCCTGTTCATAAAGGGCACGATAATTTTTATTGGAATTGCTACTCATGATGACAAAAACCGGCGGCGCGAGAGTGTATCAATTAACTCTAGCACACCCCGGAATACGCGAAGCGCGTTAGCCAGGAATTACAAACAGGGATGTTGCATTACGCCGGCGGAGTCGAAATCGCTTCTGGAGAATTCAAAATAACCGCTTTCATCCCGACCAGCATCAGCACGACCAAACCAACATAATTCGCGCGTTAAGCGCAAGTTCCAGAGCTGTTGAGTATCTGGCGAACCACTGGCAAAAGCCTCAGGCTTGAGTACTGCAACATTGGTACCGCCAGACCAACGCGCGGAGGGAAACCAGAAAAATTCAGCGCCAGCCTCGCGCAGTTGGCCTCCCAGTTGTTGAGTAAACTGCCAGTCTCCGGGGCAGGTGATTCGCGATTGCAAACCGTCAAAATTTAACGACGTTAAATCACAGCCGGAATTGCTGCGCAGGCGTACCGAAAATAAGGTTCGCGAATCGGTCATTTCTGCCAAGGGGCCTGGGTCTTGCGGCCCCTGCTGAAACAACCACAAATACACCGCTGTTTCTGCCAATGCGGTTTCCTGCTCCTTGGCGCCATAAAATATACCGCGCTCCATGCGCGTGCCGTAACGGGAGCCATGGCGCAGTGGCGGATAACGAAACGGCGCAGTGAGAAGATAACTTAGCTTTTCGCAACCGTCGGGAAGTGGTGGCTTGCTGCCTTCGAGCAATTGCTCTAGGCGAAGCTGTTCATCGGCGTTGCGCGTAATGGAACGTGTTGCAGCAGTACCTTGATTTTCAACAACCCGCCACGCCAGTCCTACCAAAGGCCCGAGTTGGATCTGCGGTTGTTCAGTTTGAGACGCATCCTGCAATTAATTCTTGCCTCGCATGGCATCCAGATACCAAATAAGCTCGCCCAACCCCAGGGCAGTTTGAATCAGCTCAATGGGTTTCTGATGGTTAAGATGGTTGTTTGGGGTAGTCATCCAGTGGCGCATGGCCTCGGGATTACCCCCCACTATGGAATAGAGTGAACGATACACACGAATCAGTAACAGTGCCAACTCGAAGGCTTTGCTGTTGGGAGCTATGACATCGTCAGCCTGATTGCTGGTGGCGCGCTTTTTAATACGGGCAACCGTTGCGCGGGACACGCCCAATACCTGTGCCAACTGGTCTTGGGTTACCCCTAACAGCGAACAGGCCTCCAACAGAGCATTGGCAACGATTGCACTATCGCTAGAAGCTATAGATGGCCGCATGGCAAACTTACCTCATATTGCACATTGTTATCGAAATTGTGTCATTTGACACAAACCATTGCAAGAGGATATTACCGCAAAACATGACGATTCTGTCATGCAAACGCACCTCTGGGGGCCGATTACGCGCTATGCTCGTGCCTCTCACCCCTGTAAGGGGCTCACCAAGTTGCCCTGGCTATGGTTTTGGGCACCCCAATTTGACGTCTAAGTGGCAATGTAGAGCAGGATACCGAAGCGTTCACGCGACGCTGGTTTAAGACCATCCCCGCCACCGCTGGCGACGGTTAAAGAGAATACCGCGCAGTTAAGGAGGTCAGTTACGGAACTCAGCTGAGCGCTATCACCAAACTGTTACTTTCGCTAACAGAAGACGCAGATAACAAGTCGCCGAGGAGCGCCCCGGTGAGATAGTGATGGCACAATTGCAGCGGTTGAAATCTGAAAACCAAGCCAGATTTACAGATTTGAGCAAGAAGTTCTTACCATTATTGGTAGGCCAACTGTAAAAACGGCAAATGACTGAAACAGCTGCCGCGCGTTATCAGTAATGTTGCGGCTGGGAATCTATTATGAAACAAACGGGAAAAATTAATTACCTGGAAATGCCCGCCAGAGATATCGGCGCTACGAAATCATTTTATGGGGAAGCTTTTGGTTGGCAATTCGTAGACTACGGGCCCGACTATGTGGCAATCGAAAACGCTGGCATTGATGGCGGTTTTTTTACCTCAGACAAAATAGCCACCACAAGCGGCGGTAGTGTGCTCGTGGTACTCTACAGCGCTGAGTTGGAAGCCACACAGCACAAAGTCGAGGCTGCAGGTGGAGAAATAACGCGCCCAATATTTTCTTTTCCCGGTGGCCGGCGGTTTCAATTCAGTGACCCAAATGGAAATGAACTCGCGGTTTGGTCTGATTTAGAGTAACGATCAAGCCAATTCCCGCGCTACAAATTCAAGACTGACTGAGACATAAAACGCTCGAAACATTTGCTTGCGCTTTTTTAAGGTAGTCGCGTTATTGGCGTGAACTCCTCAATATCCCAATGAAAATTATCCTCGAAGCAGCCCGCTATGAAAATTCCATGCATCCTGTCATGCGAGCTAAACATTTTTGACATATTTCCCCTCTAATATCGGTGGACTCCAGACCATGGGCTACCGCAATGCGCTTGTTAATCAACACATTTACTCTACTTTTTCTGGTTTATAGCACCGCCGGATGCAGCACGAAATCAAGCGAAGCCACCGTAAATACCGAACCACGCAGCCTGGCTTTGCATTTGATTCAACCCATGTTTGACACCTTCGATTGCGAACATGTGGGCATCGTGCAAGCCGGCGAGGTGGATGAACACTATCACGGCTATTTCAAAGCCGCCGATGTTGACAACTCAAGAGATTTAACAGAACAGGAATACCTTCGCTCCATCTACGACAAAAACGAAACACTGGACAAAGCCATTTTCTCGCAAATGGACAGCAATAAAGATGGCAGCGTAAACAATAAAGAATTTCGCAACTATGTGATTCAAGCAATCGCTACAGCCGACAGTGATCACGATGGCGATTTGACGGAACAGGAAGCCGAAATGCAACACTGGCGTAAGCCGATAAGCCCATGAGCAAGATACACATCAATAATTTGTTTCCCATTCCAGTGATGCGCGTTGAGCGCTTTCTGGAAGACTGCGAAATTCAAAAGCTGGTGGACAACCTGCGCAATACCAATCAAGAAAAAAACGCACGTACCGATTTACTGTCGCACACGGATGTTATTCACCCCAAGGCCCATCCATTGTTTCGGTCACTCACAGAGCGTAGTCAGGAATATTTACGCGATTTTGGCTTTCTACTGTTTGGTGAAAATCTAAAATGGCATATTAAAGAAATGTGGATGAATTTCCTCGCGACAGGCGGTCACCAGGCAATGCACTCTCACGCGAACAGTTTTATTTCCGGTGTTTTCTATTTGACGGATTCCCATCTTTCGGCAAAAACCGTGTTTCATAACACCATGGGTGCTCGGCAATTTGTTTTTTCGAACAACCATGCAGAGTCAGCCAACACGCCTTACAACTGTGATCGTTGGGCTGCCACCGACATGAAATGTGGCGATCTTTTGTTATTTCCCAGCTACATGCTACACGCGGTACCTCGCAATGAAGGCGAAGAACGCATCACCGTGGCTTTTAATGCACTACCAGAGCGCTTGAAAAGCTGGGACTACGAAGTGAGTTTTAACGCACAATAAGCACTATCCCATGGTGGGCAGCATGATATTAAATGCTACGGAAATTCGTGGCGTTTGCGAGAAACATGGATGGACTTGGTGCTGCAACCAAGAAGGAAACATCACCACCTGCCCTGCCACCGGATTCAGCATAAAACGCCCGTAGAGCTGAGTAATATCTGTGTAGCTCAAACTAGCTCCGGGTCTCGGGTCAATCAATTCCAGACGGCCGCTGAAAGGTTGCTCGGGAACTTGGGGATTGTCGGTAACAAAATACACGCCGCTCCAGAAGCTATTAGGGTGGCTATGCAGCGTATTGTACTGACCTTGACGGAGCACATTGGCCCAGCCATGCAGCGTTAAGCCATCCAAAATGGCTAGCGCATCGGGTCGCAGAATATTCTGACAGAATGCCAAAGAAATAGCATGCAGCTCTTGTTTTAGACGAACGATACACTCCACCTCCCGCTGCAGTAAATCCAGAGGTGAGTGCCAACCTCCTACATTACTTTTTACAAGGCCTTCCGTTTGCGTTTCGCTGAGAATGTAGCGCTGTAGATCTATATTCAGTGACTCAACGTTACGAATTAGGGTGTTGAGTATGGGCGTACTGAAAGCAGGCAGAATCGCCTCAGCAAGATTCACGGTAAGCCCCTCAGCAATCGCAACGCCAGTTGTCGTGCTTCCGGAAATTGCGGAGCCGCCGTATCCAATCCTTTTAGTATTTCGAAGCACAAGCGTTGATCGTGTGGGAATACACTTTGCGCCAGGGTGAGCAAGGTGCGATAAGCGGGTGTGAACTCTGCGCTGGTGGTCACCACGCCTAATAGCGGCTCTGTAACCAGTCGTGCCCAAGATTCAAGGTTGTCTCCCGGTGGATACTGAACACCAATTCTCAAGAATTCATTTCGAGCCCTTTTGTATAGATTGAGCTGCTTCGCAAAATCTGTTTCAGTGATCTGCGGATTTTCCGTTAATTCAAACGCATTCAGCAACTGTAACAAGCGTTCACTCGGAGGTGTAGCATCGCTGTAAACAAAATAGGGCGCCTGATAATTGACACGAGGAAAATTATCGCTGTTCAAAGGTCCCTCACCAGCAAAAGCCCTAAGTGCTTTTCCTTCACCAATAAGTGCGCCAAACAGCGCGAAATCAGAATTTAATCGCGTACGAATTAACTCCTGTTGTAAGTCTCGCGCTTTAACATGACTGGCCAACCAATTTGATTTGGGGCGAACTGGCCGATCCCCACCCAACAAACATAAAATAGGCTGGGTTAAACTTAAGTGCCCCAAATACAATTGTGCACCGGGGAATACATCGAGGAAGGTACGCACAATGGTTTTCAGATTGTTCAAATCCAACTGAAACAACGGCAACCACTGGCAAAATAAGCCATTCTCATCGAGCCGGTCTTTTACCGCTGTAAAATGTTCACGAGTATAGAGTGAACCGGCTCCGTCGCGCGAAGGGTGGAAAATTTCACCAATAATCACATCGTAACGCTCGGTATCTGCCAACACAAAGCGGCGCGCATCCGCCGCCAACAAGCGCGGTGTTTTTCCCCAAGCGGGAGATGCTGGAGGATCGATAAAATAAGAAAGCGAAGAGAGCACTTCCGGAACCAGGTCTACCCCAACAACTTCGGCGCCCGGATAATATTGCGCTGCCTCAAAGGTAACACCGCTGCCCAAACCCAAATACAGAACTCGCTGGGGTGCGCCGTGCAATAACAGAGGAATATGACTTTGGCGATGGTCTGAAAGGCGACTTGCGGTTCCCCCCATTGTAAAATGATTGTTCACTTTTAAATGCCGCGCGCCGTTACTCTCCTCAATAACAGAAACCGCCGCCATAATACCATCGCGATAAAACAGCAGAGAATCCTTCGATCCAAGATTTATAAATCGATAATTCAGAGGTAAAAAAGCAAAGCCCAATAAAACAATACTGCACGCGAGTAGAATGCGTCGCTTTCTATTAAAAACTGGGAATAGCAAACCCAAATAGCCAGCCAATAAAAAAATAATGGTGTACTTAGCGCCCACCATTGGGAGCAATACAACGCCCCATAACAGAGGAGCCAGTGCCGCACCCAGGGTATTAATAAAAAGAACTCTTCCAAATCCCATGCGGGGCGCAGCAATGCATGCGAGATGACAAAATAAGGCCCCCATACAAATACCCGGCAACAGAAAAACAGTTGCCGCCACTGCGATTTCACCCAATACCGCCGCTGTGAGATTGTATCCGAGACTTAACCACAGCCATTGGTAAATAGAAGAACTCACTTGCAATAACACAACACTCAGCAAGCCCGCACTAAAAACACCGACGATCAAATACTGCAGTATCCGCTGCCAGCTTAAACCCAAGATAAGAGTTTGCCAGCGGCGATACAACGAAGCACCGAAGACCGTCGCCAGTAGGTACACCGCCAGTAACGCCGCATAGGTGTATACCGTGTTTTCCAATATTTGACTGAGCAGCCGCACCATGATTACTTCAAAGCCGATGCCGAACAGGCCACACGCGAATAACAAAAATGCCAGGTACGAATTCAGTTTGGGTTTTGGCGAGTCGCCATAAATTCCCGCGCTGTTGACTGTGCGGGAATATAAAAGCACGACGCCAGCACATAAAAAATTGCAAGCAGCAAGAACAACCAGTGTGCTGGTAATGCCCCAATAGCGAATCAACACAAAGGTTGTGAGTAAAGTACCCACAACGGCACCCAGGGTGTTCCATGCGTAAAGGCTGGGAAGCACTTGCGGCTCTTTAAAACGCGAAATAATAAAGCGTTCCAAGGCTGGTAAAGTTGCCCCCATCGCCAACGTCGCCGGCAACAGCAACACCATAGTCGCAGCAAAGGTAACGCCCCATTGCCATAAGAACGCCGGTTCAGTACCTATTAAAACGGGAACGCTGGAATTAAAAAGGGGAATCAGCCAAATCAGTAGCAGCGACCATACGGCAATTATCAGCTCAATAACGCAATACCATCGCGCCGGATATTTTGCCCGGGAAATTCTGTGGTTAATAAGCAGGCTACCGATCGCCAGGCCAACAAAGAACGCTGCTATTACTGCGAAAACAGCGGGTATTTCATGGCCTAAAGAAACCGCCAGCATGCGGCTCCACACCATTTGGTAACCCAAACCTGCCAAGCCACTTAGAACGACAACACCATGAATCACAGGAAGCGCGATGCTGCGCCGCGATGTTGCGGGAAAACTTAATACGGATGTCACTGAGGCACAGACCTTAATATCAACAGGGAATAACCTCCGTACATCAAACCAATAGCCACTACCCAGCTTCCCAAGGCACGCACCGCGACCTGCCCCCAGCTCACACGTTGAATGAGAACATACGCGGCAGTGGCAACAAAAATCAGTAGTAAATAAGCCGCTAGAGCTACACCTGCGGCGTACAATAATATTTGTGCAATTGGCAGGGTGCTCACACTGTTGGCAATTCCGTGGCAAAGGCCGCAAATAATTAACAAGCTTAACAGTGCCGAGCGCGGCAAACTCACCGCAAGCGCTGCCAGGGCGCCAGCCCCGAAAGTGACTATGTTGACTATTTCAAACAAATGCCTTGCAGGTAATTTGGCCCCAATAAGCACCCCTAAAAAAACCGCAGCAGGAAAATACAACAATGAAATACGCGTTAGCGATAATTTTTGATTTCCCGCTACCAAACCAAAAGCAATCCAGGGAACGAGATGGGCAAGAGTGGTAAGCGGATGTAATAATCCACTATAAAATTCACCGAACCGGGTCGACACCAAATGCGCCGAAGCCAGTTGCGGCGTTAAACACAGTGCAACAGCCAGAGCATAATTAATCGCTCGCCTTGAAATCATCAGCCACTAACTCCAGCAAGCACTGAGAGGAAGTAGGTACCCAGCAGCGCAATCAAACCACCCAGCACACGAACCAGTTTTGCACCGGCTGGCCACCGGGTAAGTACGCCGAGCACGATGCCACACACATGCAATAAACCGGTGGAAGTTACAAAGCCAACGCCGTATGCCAGGGCATTGGCTGAGGCCGGCAATTCGGTTCCGTGCGCATGACCATGAAAAACTGCAAAACCGCCAACCAACAGCGCAGCAACCCACAGGGGCGGTCTCGCACTCAACGCGACCATTATGCCAAGTGCCAGGGCCGATAAGGCGATGCCCAATTCAATTCCGGGAAGAGGCACTCCCGCCAAACCCAGAAGTCCACCGCAAGCCATAACCACAGGAAACGTAATGGGCAACAACCAAATCGCCGGGTTGCGTAATTGCGCGCCCCACAGTCCCACGGCTACCATCGCCACAAGATGATCAAGGCCGCGCAAGGGGTGCATTAAGCCACTCAATAATCCACCGGCCACCCCAGTTTCGGCGTGCGCGTTAGCCAGCGCAGACAAACACATTAAGGTGACGACAATCACAAGGTTCCACTGGAAATTTTTCATAATGCTAGGGATTCACAATTAAAGCCAGACGGGATATGAACCAGAAACTCGCGATCGCCCCCATGGCGTAAATTGATGCGGTAGAACACCAATTTGGAAGTTTTACTTCAAGTACGCGATTGCAGTAATACACCGCTAACACGAGCAACACAAATACCACCTGCCCGAACTCCACACCCACATTAAAAAACAGTAAGGCAGATGGGAGATTTTCCGGAGGCAAACCTATACCAGTTAATGCGCCAGCAAATCCGAAACCATGCAGCAGACCAAATCCGAAAGCGATCATCCAGGGAAAACGCGCACTTAATGCCTGATGGCCACTACGGTTTTTCATAACCTCGACAGCGAGCATAACTATACTTAACGCGATCAATGAATTGACCGGTTTTTCAGGAACACCCAGCCAACCCATAGTTACCGCTGCCAAGGTAAAACTGTGGGCTACAGTAAAAGCAGTAATGGTTTTAAATAACATCCAGCGCTGGCGAACCAATAACATCAAACCCATTACAAACAACAGGTGATCCACCCCGAGCATAATGTGCTCAAACCCGAGGGGTATGTAAGAGCCAGCAACCTGCCCCAAAGACATCTTGCCACTGGGCAGTAAATTAATGGAAGAGTTGGCACCCGTAAGCGTGTAACTTTCTGTTTTGCGTTGCCCCTTATCATCAAACCGGGTAATACGTACCACAGCTGCAGAGTATTTTTCACCCAGTTCCAGAAAACCAAATTCGCCCACAAGACCATCGTCACCACAATCCAAATTAGGAAACGACAATTGGCAATGTGGAGGAAAGCGCGGTGTCGGCGGTGACATATAGCGCGATGACGAGAATGTCCAGTCCAGCTGAAAAACGGTCGCAGTACGTTGGTGAATTTCAAGCAGCGCAATGGGGGTTTCGTGAGCGAGCGCCCTAACACACCAGAGGTTACAGCCTATAACGATCCATAAAACCCTAAACACACGCGGGACATTCATCGCGCATCAACCGCGGCTGTGTCCAAACGTTCAGCGGAGTTTTCTATAGATTTACGAAAGCGTTCCTGTAAGGTTTCCGCTTGCGCCAGGTGTTTTTTATTTTCGTCCGATAGTTCGAGACTTATATGGTACCTACCGGCAATTTCCACTGTTTGCCGCGCCAGTTGCAAATCATTCTGATATTTTCGCCAGTCGCGTGCCACATGGGATTTAACATTTTCGAAATCAGCTGGCTGGGACGGATAAGCATAAGTAACCCTGGCGAAATGCACACCGCGATGTGATTTTACGGTTTGCCACTCCCCCAACCTACTGGTACTGAGTAAAGTGCTACCTTGGGTGCCAAACATTGCGGTCATGTTAGATAGAGGACGATGTCGGTAGTTCATATAGCTGGCCCGATACTCGTCAGGCAAATCACCGGCAGTTAATTTTTTCAGCAGTTCCTGAAGCTGTGCTTCAGCGATATTTTCTGCGATAAATATTTGCTCGAAATCGTAATGTGCTGGTTTATCGTAACGCACCCGGTTAGTTTCGAAAAAAAGCTTCAGATCAGACTCAGACGGCTCCATTGGAGTTGCTTTGTTAAATAAAATATTGTGCATTTTAAGCACCAGGCGGTTGCGTATCATGTCATCACCCTGATCGAGCTGTAACTGCAATCCTTCGCGATACATGATTTCGTTTTGCGTCCATTTCACAACCATGTTACTCATTTCATTTGCCGTGGGAGCCCTGCCCTGTCCCTCTTGAAAAACATCAATCAACTGCTCAAATTGCGTATCATCAATCACAATTTTACGAGGATTATCTCGGCGCGCCTCGAGCCAGGCATTCGCACTAAAGATGAGAATGCCCATGAGTAAAAATTGTAGTAGCGGCTCGCGGAGTGCGAGATGGATCGTATTTTTCACCATAGCAAGGCGTCCAACCCGAAAAAAAACAACAGGGGTTGGTATTGATATAACAAAAGTATTTCACAAATATGAATGGCACTTTTATGACTGTTTTGTGTAAATATAAAAAATAGTCAATGACTATTCACTATAAAGAACGCATTAATTTCTTGGTGATAAGAAAAAAAATGGCATTAATTACACCTATGTCAACGAATTATCACCTAAATGCAAAATTTACACTCTAGGGTTATGCTCCGGGAGCTTTTTTGGACCTCCGCGTTAATTACTGCACCTCTCCCAATACGCTTCACCATCTCATTTCTTTTTTTAAACGTATCTAATTCCATAGGGGATTAACCCATGAATAAAAACGTTATGTCTGCCGCTTTGGCAGCGGCAGTTGCAAGCGCTGCAACCGCTGGCGAGTATAAAGCAGGTGATTTTCACAATCACACCACCTGTTCCGACGGTTCCACATCCGTTAAAACATTAACGCGCAAGTCTCTGGAATACCTGGACTGGTTTATTCACGTCGGTCACAGCGGTCGTGGAAACCGGGACTGTAACGTCAGCGATTTTCTGTACCTGAACCGCGATTCGGAATTTAACCGTGGCTTATGGGTCAACACCGTAGGATCAGAAAACATTAAAGGTGACGCGGTTTACGATAGCGTGCGCACAGGTACTCAAGTGCAATCCATGTGGCGCTGGCAGAGTCTTCAGGAATATAACTTCCCCAGCATTGTAGAAGAACGTGAACTGCCACCAAATGCCGGTAAAACCGCGTTTTTGGGTGTTGAATGGGTGGTGCCAGGTCACGAGCATTCCAGCAATTCAATCAGTACAGGCCAGTACGATCTTGACCCCAACGCGGATGCGCTCTCTCAATTCGAATATTGTTTCGCGCGCAACTCTGATGATACCAGTATGGGCGGCGGCCAGGGCTGGACCTGCGAACTGAGCAACGCAGGTAACGAGAAAATTAAGGCACTGTTTGCCGGTCGACCGGAAGAAGGAATTGCGGATTACAACTCAACATTGATCGGTGGTATTAATACCAGCGATACCGGTGAGCACGTAAAATCAACAGCCGCCGTGTTGTGGATGCAGGAAAACTTCGAAGGCGAAGCTTTTGCCGTGCAATCCCACGTTGAGCGCCAGGGCGCCTTCGTAAGTGCCAGCAACCGCGGTTACAACGTCGAACACATGCGCGATTGGAACAGCGTCGCTCCCGATGTCGCCTTTGGATTTGAAACCCAACCGGGCCACCAGCCGGTGGGTGACCGCGGCAGTTATGCGGCACGCCGACCTACTGCCGGTCTTTACACTTTTGGCGGCACCGGTTGTTATGGCGCTGCTGAAGCCGCTAAACCAGGTTTAGATTTTAACGGCACCCCACTCACACAAGCAGATTTTGGTGAAGACGGCAAGTATCCCCTGGTCGGCGAAAATCAGAATCCAGCACGCGTTACCTTATGTCGCCCAGGCGTGCGTACCATGTGGGATGCCATGCTAAGTGAAGGTCGAAAGTTCTGGTTCTTCGCCAGTTCCGACTGGCACAGCCGTGGTGCGTTTGGCCCGCTCGATTACGAGAGCACCAGCGATTTCTGGCCTGGGGAATATCAAGAGAACTTCGTATGGATGGAAGACCGCGACGCAGAAGACCCCGCTAAACAAGTGGTCGACGGTCTACGCAGCGGTAATTCTTACACCGTTCAGGGTCAGCTGATCGACGGTAATCTGAGCTTTAAAGCGTGTGCCGGTTGGCGTTGTGCCACGATGGGTGAAACCCTGAAAGTTTACAAAGGTGAGCAAATTCACGTAAGCCTGATCGTGACTGACCCCGCAGGGAAAAACAACAGTGTTTACAGCTTCAACAACCCAAGCTTGTTACAGATTGGACAGGAAGTTCCACTGAACGAGCCAGAGCTGGCGCAGGTGGATTTAATTATGGGTCAAGTCACTAGTGTGATCGAGCCCTCCGACCCCGAGTACTACAATCCCTTAGCACCACAAACAACCCGTATTGAGAAAACCTGGAACGACTTTGGTGGACCCAAAGGTTGGGGTCACGGCTACGGCTATGGACATCACAGGGGTAACAAGCAGCAGGATCAAACCAGCTTCCTACACTACAGCTTTAAAGCAAGCACCGACGCCTACGTTCGTGCACGCGGCACCAACATTCCCGCCGGCACTCCCAACGAGCGCGATATGTACGGCAACCCACTCTCGGATCACCTGAGCGATAATATTGCGTGTAGTGATCCGGCGTGTCCGCCACATATAAATGGCATTCTCGATAATGATGTGGAAGCCTGGGCGGATATTTGGTTCCACACAAATCCAATATTTATTGAAATTGTAAATAAATAATAATGTATTCGCTCTACAAGAGAGGCTCTGAGCAGCCTCTCTTTTTTTAGTTGCTTTTATTGAAACGCCCAAAGAATATTACTAAAGCACGAATTAAAATTTAATTCATCCCGCTTATGCCGCATAGATTATTTATAAACAAACCGTTATAAATAGCACTTATTTTCACACCTTAACTACACACCTCCACACCAAATCTCTTCGAATTATTTACGAACCCCCTTTCCAAGCTACAGAGCTACTCTATTTAATTTGGTAGAAGCTTTTTATTTTTGTTAACTCGTTCTTTATTTTTATGTGACACCCACCTTTAAAAAGGCATTTTTGCATTTCATCCATTATTTGTGCTATTCAGAACCGTCATATTTCTGTAGTATAATTGTCATATTTACATTAAGAGAAAATATATCGACCACAGAACTATTTGATGCACATATATTCGCGTTTTTAATAATAATAATTAACGTATTTTTATCGTCATACATTAGCCTTGGCACGGCTAATTGTTCGTGCTTTTTATCTACAGATAGAATCCTGACAGAGTGCACTTTATGCGCGCTCCAGTCCTGCTCGCCTTAAAAAACCTAAAGAACTACGGCATAAAGAGTCAACGACGTGAGCAGTACATATTTCATCTCTTGAAAATGGAGAATACGAGGAGATTAGACTAAATGCTGGAACTTATTCGTCACAACCTTAGCGGGTTTAATTCGCACGGCTTGAACGATCTTAACAAAGCCAACCTCATGAGCAGAGTGGACACAAAATATGTATTCAACATACACCACCTCCCCAATATTCTTGACGCTGTAAATCATGAATATTCTGTACTCGAGATCGACAACCGGCGCATATCACGGTATAGCAGCCTCTATTACGACACCAACGACCTGCTGTTCTATTCTATGCACCAGCAGGGCCGAGCTAACCGACATAAAGTTAGGGTGCGCCACTATGTAGACTCTCAAGAAAAATTCGTCGAAGTTAAATTTAAAAATAATAAAAAACGAACCATAAAAAAGCGAACGCAAATCGACCTTAACGAAAATATTTATTCACAGCGTTCTCAGGAGTTCATGGCAGACCTCAACGTACCACATTACGACAATTTGGTCCCCAGCCAGGAAAGCAGTTACTACCGCATCGCACTTGCGAGTGAAAAAAGAGGTGAGCGTGTCACTATCGATATTGACTTAAACAGCCGTTGCACTTTTGCAGGAAAAGAAAGGCACCATCGGTTACCAGACGTTGTTATTGTGGAAGTCAAACAAAACCGTATTAGCCGCTGGACACCCATTTCCAAAGCCATTCGCGCAGAAGGCATACGAAAACTTCGTTACAGCAAGTATTGTATGGGCATGGTATTAACAACTGCCGAACATGAGCTAGTTAAGATCAATCGATTTAAGAAAATATTTCGAAAAATTTCAAAAATTTCCGATTACACAACTGATTAGAGGATTTATGTTCACTTCAGATTTCGCTCTACGTTTCGTTCTTTTTCTGATTGCCGCAACCGTCTTACTAAGAATAATTTATTTCAGAAATTCTCCAAATCGACAGGCCTATTTTGGTTTTTTTCTTTTTGGCAACGGAGTTTTCTTTGTTACCTACTTACTTCACAATGTGGAAATGTCAATGGGCTTCGCATTCGGCCTTTTCGCAGTATTTTCTATGCTTCGATACCGAACGGAATCAATATCGTTGCGCGACATGACTTATTTATTTGTGGTAATCGTTGTATCAATGATATGTGCTGTGGCCAAATTATCTGTTGCTGAAACCTGTGCAATTATCGTTTTAATTTGGTTATTGTCATTCTATGGCGAATCACATTTCTTTGCTCCTACCATTATCGAAAAGCATATTATCTACGATCGCGTAGATAACCTTGGTCCGGAAAACTATCAACAGCTACTCATCGACCTAAAAGAACGAACAGGTATGCACGTTATCAAAGTTGAAGTTGGTGCAATTAACTATTTATCCGACAGCGCACAACTTACTCTATTTTGCAAAGAAACGATTAAGGCCTAAAGGTGCACCGCACGCGGTTCTTATTACACAAGTTTATTTATGTTTTTTCAGTTTCCGCATTCAGTCAATACGCTCATTCGGATGACCCCATTCGGGAAGTTGGCTACGACTTGGCTTATGACATACATTTTTTTGATAACGCACCACTTCAGGATAATGCCGGAGTGCTTTCCGAATCTGAATTTAGCCGTGCGAGAATCACGGGAAAATTCGGCATAAGCGATTTTATAGAAGCCAAAGTTGCAATGGAAATAAGCGACGAAGATAAGCTCCCAGAAGTCAAGGATTTCTACTCAACAATAAATATAAGCAAAGCGTCAGATTTCATTGTTGGCCGTAAAAAGATTTCGGGGGGCATGGAGCAATCTTTAAGCAAGATGGATCAGTTCTTTTTTGATCGCTCTCTGGCAAACAGGTTATTCGCACTTGGTAGATATAACACCATTGCATTTACCTATAACAGTGATCACTGGGCAACCGATATAAGCGGCTTTCAGGATGACAAACTCAAGGAGGGTGCAGCCAAGGGCGCTGCAGTTAAATTTTCATGGATACCGTTTCACACAAACTCAAGTAGCAGCGCAGTGTCTTTGAACCTCAATGAGGCCAGACCTGTTTTTGAAAAGATAGAAAGTGAATTCTCCGAACAAATTTTCGTAGCAGGCGCAAAAGTATTCAAACTAAAAGTACCCAAACGAGAACTTACGAAATTCCAGACTCAGTCTATTGACCTGGGAATACAAATCAAACGCTTGCTGATGCAAGGGGAATATTTCAGGCGCGATGAAGCCAGTCTTGAGCAAGAATCGTCACGCTCTAGAGGTTATTACTGGTTATTGAGCCATACATTCGGAGGCGTAAACCGCGAATACAAAGGTGATGCTTTTAAATCAGACCCATCAAGGGAATTGGGCACAGAGATATCGCTGCGCTATAGCAGCGTGGAACTCAATGCACCGGATTATTCGAGTACCGCCAAGGTACTCAGTGTTGCTGCCAGCATCTATTTAACTAAACACAGCAAATTTGCCATTCAATATGAAACCGGTGAACTGGCTACCTGGCAATACGGCTCTGGCATACAGGTACCCAATTCGGGCGTACTGAGTTTCAGAATGCAAGTAACCTATTAAAACGATTTTTTTAGGGGAAGTACCGTTGTTTGTCGACGCACACAGGGATGACCACCATGCGAAATACAAATCTATGTCGTTGCGAATAGCTGACAATGTGAAGCGATCAATTGAGGCAATTATGAAAATATTCAAACTACTTCAGCGCACTAAAGTTTGCCTACTTTTAAGTGCTGGTTTATTTACAAATTTAAGCTGGGGCGCTGTCGAATGTAGCGTGTCGCAGTTAAATCAGTGGACAGGCGGTTATCAGGCTACAGTCACAGTTACCAACCGAGGAAGCGCTGTAAGTAGCTGGGAAATCGAACTTGGCTTCTCGGCATCCTCACAGCTGTTGTCTGCCTGGAATGCAACCGTAACTGGCTCAGGAACACAGTTTCGCGCATCAAACATCGGATGGAACGGTTATCTTGGCGATGGCAGCAGTACATCCTTTGGTTTTACAGCCAGCACTAACAATAATGTTCAGGTACTGGGCTGTAACAGCGTGTCTGGGAGCACAAGCAGCAGTTCATCATCAAGCTCCAGTTCCTCCTCCACAACAACGACCAGCTCAAGTTCCAGTTCATCGACTAGCAGCTCATCAACTTCCAGCGCTTCATCCAGCAGTGGCGGCGATTGCGAAGAAATGTGTCAGTGGTATCAGGATGATCTTCGGCCCTTGTGCGTTAACCAAAACAGTGGGTGGGGTTGGGAAAATAATAGATCGTGTATCGGCCGAACAACCTGCGAAAGTCAAACCGGAATAGGCGGTATCGTAAATTCCTGTGGCACATCCAGCTCTAGTAGTTCAAGTTCAAGCTCAAGTTCAAACTCTAGCAGCTCCTCGAGTTCATCCAGCAGTTCTTCATCCAGCAGCTCTGGCGGATCTTCATTGGCCCGGATCGAAATATTTACCGATGGTGGCACCATTGTGGATGAACCCAAAATCCTCACCCGCATGACGGTGACGGAATACGACAAAGGCGCAGCAGAAGTCACCTATGATGGGAATGCGGGCGTCGAATATCGCGGTTCCAGTTCACAAATGCTTTACCCCAAAAAGAGTCTTGCCGTGGAAACCCGCGACGCCGACGGTGAAGATCTCACGACCTCTCTGTTGGGCTTCCCTGAAGAAGAAGATTGGGTGCTCTACGCTCCATATGCCGATAAGACTATGTTACGCAATACATTGATGTATTCTCTGTACACCGATATTGGTCGCTATTCCAGCCGCTGGAAGTATGTTGATGTGTACATCAATAACGATTACCAGGGCGTATATGTATTTATGGAGAAACTAAAACGCGATAAATATCGTATCGATATCAATAAACTTAAAGAAGACGAAATTTCCGGCGAAGATGTTACCGGTGGTTATATTTTGAAACTGGATAAATCACTGGAAGGCAGTCTTGATAATCAGAACCCTTGGGGCATGGGCATGGTAAATTTCTCATACTTTACCGAGCAGAATAGTTTCCAATCCCAGCAGGGCGCAATGCAAGGCGGTGAAGGCCATTACTTCCTTTATGAATACCCGAAAGAAGACGACATCGTAGCTGAGCAACGCTCGTATATTCAACAGACCATACACAATTTCGAAGCGGCTCTAGCAGGTTCGAACTTTACAGACTCGAGCCAAGGCTACCGCGCTTATATTGATGTGCCGAGTTTTATAGATTATTTCCTGTTTACTGAGTTAAGTGCAGACGTCGACGCCTTTAACATGAGCACTTATATCGTAAAAGATAAAAACGAAAAAGTGGCAATGGGCCCATTGTGGGATTACAACCTCGCTTTCGGTAACGCAAATTTCTGTAATGGTAACCGCACCGATGTTTGGCGCTACGAGGGATGTTCGGAAATGGTTGGATTCCCCATACCATTCTGGTGGAACCGTTTACTACAAGACAGTAATTATAGCGGAGAACTTAAAACCCGTTGGCAGGAGCTTCGTGCAACGACCTTGTCATATCAGAACATCACAGCAAGAATCGACGAAATCAGTCAAATATTACTAGCAGCAAATGCTATTGAGCGTAACAAGCAAGTATGGCCGGTTATTGGCCAACAAGTCTGGCCTAACGATTTCGTCGGTGCAAGCTACGATGCCGAAATCACCTATTTAAAATCATGGATATACGACCGCCTGACCTGGATGGACAACACCATAAGTAATTTACCTTAATTGGGTTGTCACAATTACGAGCAGGCCTATGCGTGGACCTGCTCGATTTTTATCCCTGTTTTAGTTTTTCACTTATTCAAACTTATGCTTCTACAGAAAATTGCAGCTGACATAAACGCTGGTACAAAGACGAATGTTTTTGCAATGATTCGTGTGTACCAGTCGCAACAATTTCACCCTGATCCATCAACACAATACGGTGCGCATGCACAACTGTCGCCAATCGATGTGCGATGATCAACGTGGTACGCGAAACCATCAGCTCTTGTAGCGCGTTTTGAACGAAGTGCTCGCTTTCGGCATCCAGTGCACTTGTAGCTTCATCCAGCAATAAAATATTGGGATCTTTCAGGATAGCACGGGCAATGGCAATACGCTGTTTTTGCCCACCCGACAATCGCACGCCCCTTTCACCCAAAAAACTTTGATACTGCTCTGGCAACGACATAATAAACTCATGGGCATGGGCTTGGTTTGCAGCCGTTATAACCTGTTCATTCGTCGCATCTGTATTGCCATACCGAATGTTGTGCCACACATCGGCGCTGAACAATACCGGCTGTTGCGGGACAAGACCAATGAACTCCCGTGCCGATTGAACGTTGATGTCTGTTAACGGTGTACCATAAAGCTCTATTTGACCTTGCTGCGGATCGTAAAATCGTTCTAACAATTCAAACAAGGTCGACTTACCGGCACCTGATGGGCCCACCAGTGCAACGGTTTCACCTTCATGAATATCCAGTGAAAAATTACGTAATGCTGGGTTGCCAGGGCGCGAAGGGTAAGCAAACGTCACATTAGTAAAACGCAATATCGGCGACTTTTTTTTCAAATCGCTTGCCAGCAATGTGCTTGTTGTGGAAATTTTTGATTTGACCGCGAGCAATTCCATCAATCGCTCTGCGGCGCCAGCAGCACGCTGCAGTTCGCCGTAAACTTCGGAGAGTGTCCCGAGAGACATAGATACCATAAGCGCGTAAAAAACGAAGGCCCCCAATTCGCCGGCGGTAATACGCCCCGCGAGCACGTCACTCCCCCCCACCCACAACATCGCACAAATACCGCTGAAAACCAAAACAATCACCGCAGCAATAAGTAAGGCTCGCTGACGAATTCGGCGTCTGGCAATCTCGAAAGCTGCATTGACTTCGTTGGAAAATGCGACCCGCTCGTGTTTTTCCTGCGTATAGCTTTGCACCACTTTGATGTTTTGGATAACTTCACCGGCATAGCTACCCACGTCGGCAACGCTATCCTGACTCTTACGGGCGAGTTTACGTACACGGCGCCCAAAAAAGAGCATGGGCAACATCGCAAGTGGAACGCCACTCAATACCATTAAACTCAGTTTAATATTTGTGATAAACAGCATAATCAGCCCACCGACCAGCGTGAGCGTACTGCGTAATGCCATTGAAAAAGATGAGCCAATAATTGACTGTAGTAAAGTAGTATCGGTGGTAAGGCGACTCATAATTTCGCCGCTTTGATTTTCTTCGAAATAACTGGGGTGTAATTGAATAAGGCGATCGAAAACGGCCTGACGAATATCGGCGCTTACTCGTTCACCCAACCACGACATTAAATAAAACCGTACAAAGGTTCCTACAGCGATAAGCAACACCAAACCAGAGAGCACAAGTAATGACGACGCAAGTTGGCTATGTGATTGCGCCACAAAGCCTTCATCAATCACTAATTTAACGGCCTGGCCAACACTGAGACTCAACCCAGCGACCAGCACTAACGCTATCACTGCCGCAATAACGCGCGTAAGATAGGGGCGTACAAAACGGAGTATTGGGCGCAACACTTCAGGCGCACTTTTAGTAGACATCGCGATTCCATCAGCTAGAAATTTCGCAGGATGATAACTGTTTGCGCGTGAAGTTATGCGCGCTATTAGACAGGTTTCTGCGCAATTAAGAAAAGTGCACGATTTTTTCCCGGTTGCCAGTCGTGAATAATTTCAAAACCGGCTTGGCGTAATGAATCGCGTAATTGTTCACCGGTGAAAAACCGAATCAGCGGCATGAACCCGAGCGCACGACCAAATGGCGCTACCCATGCAAGCCAGCGATACGATTCGCCCAGGCATATGGTACTCGATACGAAATAACCGCCCGGTTTTAGCGCGCGATACACCTTAGCTATGGCTGCCTCTTTGTTTTCCAGCAAATGCAATATGCTTAGCCCCAACATCATATCCAGAGAGGCTTCTTCCAGCTCAATCGCCTCTATGGTATTTTCCTCAAACAGTATATTACCTACACCCGCCTGCTGTGCTTTGGCGCGACCAAAATCAAGCATTGCATCAGAGACATCGATCGCTCGATATTGGCTCACGCGTGGCGCATGTACAACGGCAGTGCCACCTGTACCACAACCAAATTCGAGCACCTGCATTTTTTCATTCAGATACTGCGCGGTAAGGTTTAGCTTCTCCTGATAATCTTCAGGATTTGAAATAGGCTGAGCTGCGTACTTCTTTGCGATTTTGTTCCAAAACTTATTCGATTGTGCCATTGCTAACGTGTCCCCCTCGTTTAGCATTATTTTTCGCCGTTAATACCATCCCACTTTTCGGCAGTGACAAAACGCACACCGGCAATACCCTGAGAAGCGACACAATCAACCAATTTATCGCCCGCCAACAGCAAGCGGCTGAAATAGCGCGCGCGGAAAATCTCACCCGCTGATGGAGGCACCTCGTTGAGTACTAGCTCATCGATGCTGAACACACTGATTTTTCCGCGGCGCTCCATAACATCGGCCTCAGATTCATCCAGATTGATAATATCCACCAAGCCGATAATATTGGCAGCATAAAAACCAGGTTTCGGAGCAGCTCCCGTATTTTCTGCCAGCGAAGCAGGGAAATATTGAATATTTTTTATGCCAAGCCCCTCCAACAGATTTTTAAATTTTTCTGAAACAACCGGGCAACCGAGGTCGCTAACGGCGTAATCAGGCAAGCGACCAGCTGCTAAAGTTTCACAAACAAATTCTAACCGTGTTAGATCATACTCTGCAGGATCAATAAGGTGCCCGGTTTCCCAAATCATTTCGAAACAGGAGCCGTTGTCGGTTAATGTGATATCAGGAGCAACTTCAGTATCTGGGCACAAAATCTTATAGGCCATAGGCGGTCTCACAATTTGGGATAAGTGATTGCAGGCAAATTACGCTTTTCCATAACATAGGCTTCAGCGTCTCGCAGCGGCACGGGATGGCATATCCACGGGCTTATAGCCCCTGCAGTTTTCTTGAACGCCTTATCTTCCGCCTGCTCAATTTTTTTCATAATAACTTCTTTAAAGCTATCGTCTGGTTCATCGCACCATTCACCATCTTTTAACGCATTGCAAATATCGCGAATCATTACGTTAGATGCACTCATAAACTCATCAGCATGACCACCGATGTGCAACTGCAGCGGCTTACTGGCCACCACCGCTTTTTCAAATTCCTTAAATTGCGCAATAAGGTCATCGTCGTCTTTTGCCTTGCGGCCAGGAAGATCAATACGATTATTCATATTATTGGGGTCGTAACCTTCTTCCTTCAAATAGTGATTCAGCGCAGCGAAACGATCTTTTGGAGAATTTCGGGCGTCGACTATAAACGAGCTAAACGCGAGACAGTGATGACCTTCGGAGCGGTAAACGCTAGGCGGTGACTTTTGATTGGGATACAGGTTTTTTTTCTTGGATTCAAAGTTACCTCCCACACCTGATATTTTTTTTCGCTTCCAGCCGGTCGCCTTGATTTTATCCCGCTTGGGAAACTCATGTTCGGCCTTGCCACAGAAGATACAGGTGTCTTTCTGCTTCATGCGCATCCGCGGAATCGCAATGCCTTCACCTATTTCTGTCATAGCAAATTTCCTATTATTTTTTTACCGCAACGGTGATTGCCGCGCGGCTGTTGTCGTCAGAAGCAGCAGCGATACAATGAGTGCCCGAGGCCGCGTGGCAGAGTAAACTCAAGTTAACCATACCATAAGCGCAACCAAGATCACCGGTACCCTCGGCGATATGATGTAAAGTCATATTCTCGCCGAGAACCTCAGAGTTTCGTATCATTGCCACCCCCAATTCCTTTACCCAGTAAGCTTCGCCGTTCATGGAATGATGCAGGTGATCAACGCTGTTATTATTCACTATTGCAGTCTCAATCGCTTTGCTCAAACCATCGCCCAAATTGGGAAGGTCACTGTAAATACCGCCGGGTTCCTGCGCGACGCCCATTCCAAGTACACACACATTGGCAGTATTGGATTGTTTGGCTAAGAGAATAAACGCAGCACCTTCGCCTGGTACAAAGCCTTGCATCCGCGCACTGGTGAGCAGGCGTTCCTGTTTATCGAACAACCCCAACAGCGCGGTATCGATATAACTATCTACCGCGCCGAGCAGAACATAATCATAGCCTTTACGAAATAGGTCCTGTGCAGCCATTAATAATTCCAAGGCATCGGCTCGACCGCACATTCGCGCTTGACTTGCCTGGAGATCCAATTTCAGACCCACAGTTTCACCAAGGGCCTTAATAAATCCCAGAGAAACGTCTACTTGTAAACTTGCGACAGGCATCTTAGGCACAGCTAAAAGCACTGGCACTGCTAAATCCTGCATGCCCTTAACAAATTCATCAGAAAGCGCACCCAGACACAATTGGAACAAACGCTGCTGCAAAGGCAACTTAAAATCTGTGGATTCGCGTAATGCGTCTGGGAAGGGGGGGAGAGCAGACTCATCTACCGGAGCGAGACGCATCGGCGCACCTGACAGGCTCAGATGGGGCGATTCCTGATAAGCACTAATATTGCTCGACAATGCACACTGAATCATCTCGGGATTATCACCGAGACTGGTTAACGCGGAAGACGCCTGGATGAACATGAATAATTCCAATAAAACAGTTTTTACACCACTATTTCAGAAGCTCGCTCAACATTTCTTCGAGTTCCGTAACACGCGCTTCTAACGATTCCAACCTCGATACCAGCGCATCTGCTGCTGAACTGTCGGTAGCTACGCCGTGGCCTGCTACCTTAGGGGCGCTGCTTTGTGCGGCTGCTTCCGCAGCTTGTATTTCCGCATCGCCGAACAAATGCATAAACCGGGATTCGCGACGGCCTGGTTCGCGGGGAAGTTGTGAGACATAGTCTTTTTTAACCAGCTCTGCGAGCGCTTCCTCCACCTGCTGCACATTGTTGAACTCGAAAAGCCTTTGACTGCGCGAGCGCAGCTCCCCAGCAGTTTGAGGGCCACGCAGGAACATTAAACAGATAATTGCCTGCTGCGCTTTATTAAGTTTCACTTCGGCGAATTCGGTGCCGCTGAAACGGTGCTGGTATTTGGCAACCCGCGAACCAAAGCGCACTTCGGAGACCAGTAATTTTTCGATCAGCGTGGAGATCGCATCCAAGACCTCGCTCTCGCTCACATCCATGACCGGTTCACGATTGGTTTTTTGGTTACATCCGGTTGTTAACGCGTTAAGCGATAACGGATACTGATCGGGAGTGGTCACGGCTTTTTCCATTAACACACCGAGTACACGGGTCTCCAACGAGTTTAGCTTCATAGCTTGCCTGTCTTTCTCTTGTATTAATTTTATTATTTGCGATAAAACAGCGATATACGCGTATTCGCTCCTGCCCCCTGGAGGTTTAGATCTTCAATTATCACATGAGGCAGGTTTTTATAGACGGCAAAATCAGTAAACTCGAAATCAACGCCAGGATCTTTTTCGAGCAACATATAACCAATGCCATCAAACTCGTAGAATTTATAACCGGGTAATTTCTTCTGATAATAGGCTAACACCGCTTTGGGTTGGTCTTGCGTTGAAAACATCGCCACCGGCAAGGTTTTGAAATTACCGAAGTCGTACCCTTTATCGTAGTGCGCATCAATAGTGGCGTTTTGGTAGAGCGGCAAAGTTATGCTCGCTTCGCTACCCGCCGCGCTTTTTCGCAGGGCCGCTGCGGTGGACTCTATCGCCGCCAAAGCCTGTTCACGTTGTGCATCCCCCAAAGCTTCGCTCAACCTATGTAATTCATCTTGCTCTGCATTGGTGAGTTCGCGATCACCCACCTTTTCCCAAAATGCTTCAAGTGCGTGCTGCTCTGCAGCCGCCTGCTCTTGTTGCGGAGTATCGCCCAACTGCTGTTTGCACTGCGACATTTTAGCAGCGCTAACTCCGAGATTATTGAGCATTTTTGCTTCCATACAGGCATCAAGTACATCATCATCGACAGCGGTTATATCTTCAGGGAAGCACGCTGCCATACTCTTCTTGGTTGCGGCCAATATCGCTTTTTCAGTAACGCCCAAACATTTAGCCGGCGCCTTGAAATAGCCTTGCTCATACTGCGCATCCATCATGGCGAGCATCTGCTCCATGTGCGGTGAAGTTTGGGCGCTCACGACACCTACAAACCCGAGCGACACGCAAGCTAAAAACCTTGTTACGGTGGATTTCATTTTGTACTCCTCTTCCTTTGAGCCAGGGACTGTAACTGCGATTTTTCGAAGCGGCGATCATACCACTCGCTAAACCGTAAAGATGTTACGATATTTGCAGTTTAAAGTACCTCCACATGAGAGAGCAGACAGTGATCTTACTCGAAGATATTGTTTTGTGGGCGCTAGTTGTGGCGCTGGGTGCTGCGCTCTGGCACCATCTCGGGATCAGTCAACGGGCGCTCGCACTGGCAAAGTCCTATACGCAGGAACGCGGCGTCACGCTGTTAGACCAGAGCGTGGTGCTGCGACGCATAGGGTTCGCTCGCAGCCGGCATTCCCTGTTCGCACTCAAGCGCACCTACAGTTTCGAATTCGCAACTCTCGGCGATGCACGCTACCCAGGTAGCCTGGTAATGGTGGGAAAACGTCTTAAAGCAGTGGAATTGGCTCCCTTCAAAACTGAACAGAGCCACGAGGAACAGCCTTTGTTGTAAAAGCTGCAACGATATTGGTAACTTGCGGTAATGGGCGATCTGAATGGACAGTAGCAACACCGTCCTCAACTGACTTACTAGGCAAAGTTGGTATCGGCCCAAATTCCCTCGAGAACCAACTTCCGAGTGTAAGGATCGACCTTCCCTTCTTCCTTCAGAATTGCAATCAGCCGCTCTGCAGAGCGTTCGGCAGTAACACGCGATTTGAACGGACCGATGTCATTGCCTTCACGTGTTGCAATGTACCAGTTTTCTCCAACCCGAAAGCACCGATCTGTTCGGTACCAGGTTTTTTCCATTTCACCTTTCCTGTATATCACTTGTCCGCCTCGAATAATTGTTATGAACCATGCGCCATGGTCTTTGATTTCCCATCCGGCCGAAATTAGCAATAACCAGACCAACTAAAAAAACGCACACAAAAACAATGAGCTATATCACATAAAAGCAGTGACACAATCGACACTGTAAATTTTGCCGACAAACGAGGAAAGACGCAATATTTCTTTTAAAACAGGCGTTTAGAGTGATTTATGCACACAGGTTTTAGGCTCGCCATTTTATATTGCAACCCATTGAAGGATATTGCATACCCGATAAAGCCTCTCCGGCCAAAAAAGCATCTAATACACTCGCTAAAGTCGCCCCATCTGACGGAGTAACGCTGGAATCGTAGTTCCCCGACGAAATGCGATGCGGACGGGTATCGTCAAACTGGCCGCGATAAAACAGCTTTTGGTCGCCATCGAAAACATACAAATCAGGCGTACAAGCGGCATCATAGGCTTTAGCCACGGCTTGGGTTTCATCCCAGAGGTAAGGAAACGGATAGCCACGTAATGCTTTTTCACGCTTCATGTTCTCGAAGCTGTCTGCTGGGTAAGCCTCGACATCGTTGCTGTTAATTCCTACAAACGCGATGCCCTTCGGCAGGTAGCTAGCGGCCAGTTGTGCCAGCGCCGCAGAGATATGAATCACGTAGGGGCAGTGGTTGCACATAAAAATCACCACCAGCGCCTTGGCGTCTGTAAAATCGCTCAAGGCCACCTGAGTGTTATCAGTGGACAGCAACGAGAAGTGTGGCGCGCGCGTTCCCAAGTCCATCATCGTGGATTCAGTGAGAGACATAGATGCTCCTATAATTTTCGGGCTGAGAGTTGAAAGCGCACCATAGCCTAAGCAAGCGAAATTTCCCAACCCATTTACTTTTAGAGCAAGCTGAGAGATACTGTATATACAAACAGTTATTTGTAACCCTACCACTGGAGCTCGCTTGTTATGTCCGTTATTGCCGTTTGGAAATGTGACCGGGATGGAAGTATGTTCGAAGATAAAAAAGCCGCGGAAGCGCACGACAAAATGTTGGAATTAGCTGCCAACCTTACGCAACTTATTGAGTCTCACACACAAGGCATTAGTGAAGAGAACCTCGAGGCCATTGGCTTATTGCTGGCACAGCGCAGTGAAGCCCTGGTCAAAGCCTGCAAAGGCAAACCTGAAGCGCTTTTGGAGGACGACAAAGCCCCCTCGAAACAGCCCCCAAAAGAGCCGGCCAAGCTTACCGCGCTCGCCGGTTAAGCCCCAGATTCCGGCAAGGCAGGTAATTACATGCCTTGCCGGCACATATATCAACATGCAAATTTTGACGATAGCCGCAATCAATTTGTACTGCTGGCACCCATCAAGCTAATATGCTTATGAGTCTGTATCTGCCGCTATTTGCGGTAAATAGGGGCAGCGGTTCAGCCCACCGCTCTCAAGGCAAAATGCCTGCTTCAAAATACTCTAAACTTCCTTACGTGTAAGCACTGCGCGCCTCCCCACACCGCGCGTTAGGGAAATCTTTCAAGCAGACCTACATTGAAGACAGTGACTACAGGAGTTAGTTATGACTGCTATGATAAGTGAGCCGGTTTCCCTGCAAGCCCTTGGGGATGAGACCATAGATCGCTCCCACCAGGAGTTTGCTGAGTTGCTTTTAGCCCTCGCAAAAGCCGACCTCGCAGAATTTATTCGCCTTTTCGCCGCGCTGGTGGCCCATGCTGAAGAACATTTCGGCGCAGAACAACACATGATGCGACATTACAATTACCCGGCTGAGCGCATGGAAACTCACTTAAGTGAGCATTTACGTGTGCTGCGGGACCTTAAAAGTATCCACGCCATGGTAGCACGCGGCTCAGTGTTAATGGCCCGTACCTATGTTACCGAGCAACTGCCTTACTGGTTTACCCGCCACAACAGTAGTCACGATGCCGAGCTGGTCGAACATCTGAAAAACTATCAGGCTGCGCGCGGCAAAGCATCCTAGAGTGCTCTTAACAAAAAAAGCCCGGAGGAGAAATACTCCCCCGGGCCCTCACTTACTGGAGTTAAGAAACCAGTTTGCCTATGAAGTTTAATTCCACAGGCGGTTCAACATGCTCCACTTGCCTTCTTCGAACCCGGTCCAGGTTCCCCAACCTGCAGTATTGCTAATGGGGTCGTAGGCGTGTGAATAGAGCCCACCGGTATCACCAGACTCTGGGTTAATTGACCAATAACAAGCTTCGATGTTCTTCGATGCCATGTAGTCGACAAAAGCGTTCTGCCACTGTTCATCAACATTGTCGTTGATGTATCCCCAACGGGCGATATCTCGCTCGCTTGAGCCGTCTGGCCAGTTGAAGAGACCACCAAACTCACCGACAACGACCGCATAGCCCATATCGCGCAGATAGCCGAAGTGCTCTTCCCAACCGGGACGCAGGATGCTCGGATCAATCACAATGTTGCATTCATTGTCACCGGCTTCATCACCTTCGAGGCCTTCACATTCCGGTTGGCTTGGGTCCATAAACATGCGCTGTACAAACACCGATGGACCGTAGGTGTGGGGTGAAAATACCAGTTTTGATTGCGGTACATTGGGCAGATCATCACCAGCCGGGTAGAGGTTTTCACCCCAGTTCGGGTTGCTGAATTCATCACCGTGAGGAACTTCTACTTTGTCATCCGGATTGCCATCCTGATTGCCTGCTGAAGCGGAAATGCCCTGTGCAAATATGAGTATATCGGGATTTACCTGACTGATCGCGGCATAGGCATCTTCGATATTGGCCTTCCACTCTGCCCAGGTGTAATCCCATGGCTCGTTGAAAATATCGATACCGATGATGTTATCCACTCCCAACTGGGCAGACAGACCTGCCAGCTCTTGCAAGTCTGCCAACCACGCCTGCTTGTTATACGCGTCGATGTCGGTAACGCTACTGGGGTTGCCAGAAGCCGCACACGAATAATCTTCACGCATAAAGTCGTAATTTTCGCGCTCATTGTCTACGTAGGGCGGACGCGCATCAAAACGGCCAGCGCGCCATCCGACATAGTTGGAACAGGAGTGTATATCGAGCATAACCTGCAAGTCGTATTGATCGGCCAGCACAATAAAGTCTTCCATAGCCTGACGGGCGTTATCCTGACGCAGTGGCTCGTAGTTTTTCATGTAAGGCGGACGACCTTGCGGATCATTCGGATCGAGCGTTTGCGGTGCGATCGGGAAGCGAATGACGTTAATGCCGCGAGCGGTAATTTCTTCCATAGTTTGCTCAATGGTACGGTCGTGATTATCGGCCCAGAATACATTGCCGATATAAAGTTCCATGGGCGCACCACTGGGGTTGTCAGGATCATCTGAGGGTTCGTGACGACCTTCCAGACCAAACCAGGAACCACAGTGCATTGGGAATATTTGACCATTCCTGGTGATATTACCGCTGCCGTCAACGCTGAAGCCACCGCTGGAAGAAGTTGTCGTTGAGCTGCTGGAACTGCTCGAACTGCTGGACGACGACGAGCTTGTAGTACTGGTTGTCGAGCTGCTGGAGCTAGAGCTTGAACTACTCGACGACGATGAGCTGGAACTGCTTCCGGTGCCACTACACGTGCCCACCTGCGTCCATGACGGATCGCTGCCCGGTACGGTAGTGGTGTACCAATTCGCCACGTAAATTGCACCTTGATACACCATCTGATCACCGGCGTTGGCATGATTGTAGGGGCCACCCGACCAATCTCGGGCAGTCCAGTCGGGGTACTCATTAAGCCCGTTGCAGGAACCTGTAGAACCGGAACTGCTGGAGCTGGAACTACTGGAACTACTAGAACTACTGGAACTGGTAGAACTGGTGGAGCTACTGCTGCTCGAGCTGGATGTACTTGATGTTGAACTACTTGAACTTGAGCTGCTAGAAGAACTAGAGGTCGTAGAAGAAGAAGTGCCACAGGAGCCCAGATTCGTCCAGGATGAATCGCTACCCGGTACAGTGGTGGTATACCAATTGGCACGATACAAGGTGTTCTGATACACCATTTGATCGCCATTATTGGCGTGGTTGTAGGGGCCACCAGACCAATCACGCGCTGTCCAGTTAGGATACACATTTACCCCCGCACAACTTCCGCCAGCTGCGCCGCTGGAACTGCTGGAAGAGTTAGAGCTGGAACTCGATGACGAAGAGGTGCTGGACGATGTTGTACTACCGCCACTGGAAGCTCCCACCGTAATGTCAGAATTACCGCTGCTTTGATAGCCCTCGGTTGCCATCACCATGTAATTAAATTCACTACCGAGGTTCATGCCGGCTCCCGCCCAGGCATCAAAATGAGAACCAACGGTAATGCTACCGCTGGTGCGTTTCTGGGCACGCACACTCCAGAATTGGTAGAAGGTTGCGGTGCCGTCGATGGAGGGTTGGTTGACACGCTGGCTGCGCGCCAAGGTATACGTGCTACCGTCGAGATTCGCCGTGCCGAAAGTTGAGGCACCGGAGCTGGGATTGTAGTTCACCCAATTTTCAACAATATAGTATTCAATGAGCGGATTACGAGTCCAGCCGTAGAGAGCTAGGTAGCTGGTACCGTTGGCGCTGTAACTTCCAGAATAGGTCACTGTGCGTCGGCTACCCGGGTTCCAGCCTTTACCACCAACCCAGTTATTGGTTGCGCTCGTCCAGTTGGAAGCGTAGCGACCACCGGGATGCAAGGTAAAACTTGCATCGCCACCATCTTTCCAAAATGAATAGTAGTATCCACCATTCGTACCGGTGGAGTTTGAGGTTAATGTTGTTTGCGCAGAGGCAAAAGGTGCCCACGCGGCTGCACATAAAAATGTGGCGAGTATCCGCTGGCGCGACTTTAAGAATTTCATTATTTTAATCTCCAGTTGGGTTTGGCTCATCAGGAGCCTTAGCGATTGGAAACTAGTAACGAAATCCACTGCTGCACTACCTCTAAAAACCACAATGCTTATGGCTTCGGTACTGACTGCAATCCAAAAATCGATATGCCGAAAAAGACGACAAAACTAGCCTTACAGGACGCCACACTATCCAGCGTGATATCGCGAACCTAAAAATATTTTGAATAAATTCCAGGAAGAGTAGATATTGAAAATTAGTTAAGTTGTTATTTTTATTTTCGACGGATTATAAATTCCGATTTTTTTACGGTCAATAATTTTACCTCAAGCAATAAGCCAACTTGTTATCACAATAACCCGCAAACTATCCGAGCAAAACTTCAAACTATGATTAACTTTATTTTTATATTTTTAATTATTACGACTTAATTTATTCCCCTAAAACAAAAATCGAAATAAAAGCCAACCCCAGAAATAACGATCGAAATAACACAAATAATTTAACACGACAAAAAAAGGTCATTTGCACAAACTCCACTTTGTGTATACATACTCAATATCAGCTTAATTCCACAGATGTTCCACTTACGTGCGTTATATTTTTTTTACTTATAGAAATCCATAAAAACATAACCAACATTTTTTGCCTTACTAAATAGCAAAACAATTTAAATTATTCGGCATCAAAAAAAACCCGAAGCTACCAAGCCCCGGGCTTCTTCAACGTACAACCTAACTGTTAATTAATCCCACAGACGGTTCAGCATACTCCACTTGCCTTCCTCGAAACCTGTCCAGGTTCCCCAGCCAGCGGTATTGCTAATGGGATCGTATGCATGTGAATAAAGACCGCCGGTATCGCCCGATTCTGGGTTGATCGACCAATAACAAGCTTCGATATTCTTTTCATCCATGTAATCGACCAAAGCGTTTTGCCAGGTTTCGTCGGGGTTATTGGTGATATGACCCCAGCGATTGATATCACGCTCACTGGAACCTTGGGGCCACTCATAGTGGCCGCCGAATTCACCGACCACAACGGCGTAACCCATGTCGCGCAGATAGCCGAAGTGCTCTTCCCAACCCGGGCGCAGAATGCTGGGATCAATCACAATGTTACAACCCAAATCCCCGGCTTCATCCCCTTCAAGGCCCTCACATTCAGGCTGGCTTGGGTCCATAAACATGCGCTGCACAAACACCGATGGACCGTAGGTGTGTGGCGAGAACACTAACTTGGACTGGGGTACATTGGGAAGGTCGTTGCCCGCTTCATAGAGGTTCTCACCCCAGTTAGGATTGGAAAATTCGTCACCGTGAGGAACTTCGACCTTATCGTCTGGATTGCCGTCCTGACTGCCGGCCGACGCGGAAATACCCTGGGCAAATATCAGCAGATCTGGGTTAACCTGGTTTATCGCCTGGTACGCGTCTTCAATATGTGTTTTCCACTCGCTCCAGGTGTAATCCCAGGGCTCGTTGAAAATATCGATACCGATGATGTTGTCCACGCCCAACTGATCAGCCAAGCCAGCCATTTCGCGCAAATCGTTCAACCATGCCTGCTTATCGTAAGCCTGGATGTCGGTAACACTGCTGGGATTGCCAGAGGCGGAACAAGACCATTCTTCTCGGGTAAAGTCGTAGAGATCGCGATCGGCATCCACATAGGGTGGACGCGCATCAAAACGACCCGCACGCCAGCCCACGTAGTTGGAACATGAGTGGATATCCAACATTACCTCAAGGCCGTGCTGATCAGCCAGTACGATAAAGTCTTCCAAAGCCTGACGTGCGTTATCCTGACGTAAAGGCTCGTAATTTTTCAGGAAGGGCGCGCGACCTTGCGGATCGTTAGGATCGAGCGTTTGCGGAACAATCGGGAAGCGAATCACATTGATACCACGCTGGGTGATTTCGTCCATGGTTTGCTCAATGGTGCGATCGTGATTATCAGCCCAGAAAACGTTGCCCATGTAGAGCTCCATCGGTGCACCACTGGGGTTATCGGGATCATCCGATGGCTCATGACGACCTTCAAGCCCAAACCAGGATCCGCAGTGAACCGGAAATACCTGACCATTCTTGGTGATGTTTCCGCTGCCATCCACTTGCCACATTCCGCTTCCAGAAGTCGACGATGAACTGCTCGATGACGAACTGCTCGAAGAACTGCTGCTAGAAGTAGATGTGCTGGAGCTACTCGATGAACTGGAGCTGCTGCTGGAACTGCTACTGGACGTGGTACTTCCACCAGTGCTAACAACAATGTTATTCACCGTATAGGTTTCATCGGAATAGCTGGTTTGACCTTCAATCACGATTTCCAGCGTGTTACCGCTGATATTCGCCGCGGAAACCATTTTCTGATTAAACGCATTGGTATTGCTGGACAGCGACATCAGGGCTCCACCGTTCACGCGATAGGATATATTCAGATAGTCGGAATCTTCCATCGGTCCAACACCTGCGGCGTCCATCGAGATACTCACGCTACCCCCGCAGGCGATACCAATGGTGCCCGTCGTCCAGGTCACCGATTGCTGCGTGATACTCACGCCATTACTGCTGTAGGGCAGGTCACAGCCGCCGGAGCTCGAACTACTGCTCGAACTGCTGCTCGAACTGCTACTGGAAGTGCTGCTGGTCGATGAAGAGCTGGAGCTGCTCGATGAACTTGAGCTGGAGCTGGAACCGCCGCCCAAAGTAATTTCGCCATTGGAAGCGACCAAGGTTACCTTATCGAGCTGAGCACCATCTTCACGACGCTCAATACGTAAGGTGTGCCCACCGGCAGATAACGAATATGCCGCTAGAGACAGGGTGCCAAAACCGTTGGTCTGGGTATTGTTTTGGGTACTCCAGGCCCCGCTATCCATTTTGTAGTGGAAAGAATCATCATCGCCACTTGGCAAGTTGGCGTCTATTTGGAAATCCACGGTGGCGGATTCACTTAAATTGAACGCAATTTCAACTTGCCCGGTAGCGCTGTCTGAACCCGAGGCATTAATCTGATTAGAGCCGTTATTGGGCCAAACAATGTATTGACCGCCCGATGCAGCCGAGGCGCTAGCCACCGAGAAAGGCGCAAAATTACTTTGCCCAGCAAGGCTCTCTAATTCCACTTCCAAAACACTGCCACCACTGGTAGAGCTGGAGGAACTGGAAGAGCTGGATGAACTCGATGTGCTGTTAGATGAACTGCTTGAACTGGAACTGCTTGAACTGGAACTGCTTGAATTGGAACTGCTGGAGCTCGAACTGCTGCTGGAGGAACTGCTGCCAGAACCGCCACACGTGCCAATATTAGTCCAGGATGCATCGCTACCCGGCACCGTAGTGGTGTACCAGTTAGCCTGATAAAGGGTATTTTGATAGACCATCTGATCGCCGGCGTTGGCGTGATTGTAAGGCCCACCCGACCAATCACGTGCCGTCCAGTTGGGGTATTCATTTACCCCAGCACAGTTACCAGATCCAGTAGTACCCGATGAACTGCTCGACGATGAGCTGCTTGATGAAGAGCTGGTGGTACTTGTGGTGCTGCCACCACTTTCAGAAACGGTGACATTCGACTGACCACTACTCTGATAGCCCTCAGTTGCCATCACCATGTAATTAAATTCAGTGCCTAAATTCATACCGACCGCGGCCCAGGCGTTAAAGTGCGAGCCGACATCGATAGTACCGCTGGTACGCTTCTGGGAACGCACGCTCCAGAACTGGTAAAAAGTTGCTGTTCCATCAATGGAAGGCTGGTTAACCCGCTGGCTCCGCGCCAACGTATAATTACTACCGTTGAGGTTAATCGTGCCAAAGGTTGTGGCATTGGAACTCGGATTGTAGTTCACCCAGTTTTCAACGATGTAATATTCAATGAGAGGGTTTCGAGTCCAACCATACAGCGCCAGATAGCTGGTACCGCTGGCGCTGTAACTACCAGAATAGGTTACTGTTTTCGGGCCGCCAGGATTCCAGCCTTTGCCGCCCACCCAATTGTTTGTGCTGCTACTCCACTGAGAACTGTAATTCCCGCCCGACCCGAGGGTCATGGAGGCATCTCCGGAATCCTTCCAGAATGAATAGTAATATCCGTTGTGATTTCCCGTGGAGTTCGAGGTTAACGTTTGCGCATCGGCAAACGGAGTGCAGGCGGCCGCGCACAACAACGCTGCGAGGGCACGCTTCCGCGTGTTCAAGAATTTCATTATTTTAATCTCCAGTTTAGTTTGGCTTAAACGCCAGGAAAATTGGAAACTCGTAACGAATTCCACAGATAGAAGAATGCTTGCTTTCCAAGATCACCGTGGTTTCGACACTTACTGCAGTCCAAATTTATTATTTTTGCTCTTGACGCAGTCAATCAGTGCGCTCGATAAACCAGTTACCGCAGCAGGCAAGAGAGCACGAAGATACAGCGGGATTGACACATTGAGCTGTACAACGAATGAGTTCCCCGAGGTGGGGTTTAAGAAAAAACTTACTACTTATTATTGTTTTTGTGCGGAGGATTCTAGAGTTTGGGTATTTATCGGTCAACTATACATCTGAGAAATGCCTAGCTGGTGCGACACCCCAAATTGCTTATAAACGTTTAAACACGCCAAATATTACGATTTAACAGCTAAAAGAAATAATGGTTGGGAGAAATAAATTACAAAAAAATATAATTGAAATGGCGGCTTAGGCGTGAATTTCATCAGACTGTACAAATAAAAAAACCCGGGGAAGTTACCCTCCCCGGGTTTTTCATACATGGAAAATTAACAAATTAACCGTTAATTAGTCCCACAAGCGATTCAACATAGTCCACTTACCTTCTTCGAAACCTGTCCAGGTTCCCCAGCCGGAAGTGTTGCTGATTGGATCGTATGCGTGCGAGTACAGACCACCGGTATCCCCTGATTCAGGGTTGATTGACCAGTAACACGCTTCGATATTTTTCTCGGCCATGTAATCCACGAAGGTGTTCTGCCAAGCTTCGTCTGGGTTGTTGTTGATGTGACTCCAACGGTTGATGTCACGCTCACTGGAGCCGGCTGGCCATTCGAAGTGACCACCGAACTCGCCCACAACAACGGCGTAACCCATGTCGCGCAGGTAACCGAAGTGTTCTTCCCAACCTGGACGCAGAATGTCTGGGTTGATCACGATGTTACAGCCCAAATCACCCGCTTCATCACCTTCCAAACCTTCACACTCTGGCTGAGCAGGGTCCATGAACATACGTTGTACGAATACGGAAGGACCGTAGGTGTGTGGTGAGAATACCAAACGTGACTGAGGTACGTTAGGCAGGTTATCACCCGCTTCGTACAGGTTCTCACCCCAGTTCGGGTTGGAGAACTCGTCACCGTGTGGTACCGGAGTCTTGGTGTCAGGCGTGCCATCTTGAGCATTTGCGTTCGCCGAAATACCCTGAGCAAAGATCAACATGTCAGAGTTAACTTCGTTGATAGCTGCGTAAGCATCTTCGATGTTGGTTTTCCAATCTTCCCAGGTGAAATCCCAGGGTTCGTTGAAAATGTCGATACCGATGATGTTGTCAACACCCAACTGAGCAGGCAGACCGGCCAGTTCACGCAGATCGTTCAACCAAGCAGCCTTGTCGTAAGGCTGGGTGTCGGTCACGCTGCTGGGGTTGCCAGAGGCGGAACAGGACCACTCTTCACGGGTAAAGTCGTAGTTGTCACGATCAGCATCCGCGTATGGAGGACGCGCATCGAAACGACCCGCACGCCAGCCCACATAGTTGGAACAGGAGTGGATATCGAGCATTACTTCGAGGCCATACTGATCGGCAAGAACGATGAAGTCTTCCATTGCCTGACGCGCATTCTGCTGACGCAGAGGCTCGTAGTTTTTCAGGACGCTACCTGTACCTTGAGGATCGTTTGGATCCAGAGTCTGGGGAACGATTGGGAAACGAATCACGTTAATGCCACGGGCAGTGATCTCTTCCATAGTCTGCTCAATGGTACGGTCGTGGTTATCGGCCCAGAACACGTTACCAATGTACAGTTCCATTGGCGCACCGCTGGGGTTATCGGGATCGTCTGAAGGCTCATGACGTCCTTCTAAACCGAACCAGGAACCACAGTGCATCGGGAACACGTCACCGTTTTTGGTGATGTTACCGCTGGCATCCACACGGAAAGTACCGCCGCTGGAGCTGGTGGTGGTGCTGCTTGAAGAACTCGAGCTCGAAGAACTGCTTGAGCTTGTTGAACCGCTGGAAGAGCTTGAGCTGCTGCTGCTCGATGAACTGCTTGAGCTGGAGCTGCTTGATGTACTGCTGGTAGAAGTACCGCCAGAGCAAGAACCCAGGTTACTCCAGGACGCATCACCGCCAGGAATTGTTGTGGTATACCAATTAGCTTGATACAGGGTGTCCTGGTAGGTCATTTTGTCGCCAGGATTAGCATGGTTGTACGGGCCACCAGACCAATCACGGGCAGTCCAGTTCGGGTAAGCATTTACGCCGGCACAGTTGCCACCGGTTTGACCGGAAGAACTGCTGGAACTGGAACTGGAGCTAGAAGAACTACTTGAAGAACTGCTAGTCGAGTTAGAGGAACTACTTGAAGAACTCGAAGAGCTGCTAGAGGAGCTGGATGAACTGCTTGAAGAACTCGAGCTGCTGGTCGTTGAGCTACTGCCGCAAGTACCAACTGAAGTCCAGGAAGCGTCACTGCCAGGAACTGTGGTGGTGTACCAGTTGGCGCGGTACAAGGTGTTCTGATAAACCATTTGATCGCCAGCAGCAGCGTGGTTATAAGAACCGCCAGACCAGTCTTTTGCGGTCCAGTTCGGATACACATTTACGCCACTACAGCTACCGCCAGCTTGTCCAGAAGAACTGCTGGAGCTGCTTGAAGAGCTGGAAGAAGACGTTGAAGAAGTTGAAGAGGTCGTTGAACCACTTGAACCTTCAGAAACCGTTATGTTGGACTGACCACTACTTTGGTAACCCTCGGTAGCCATAACCATGTAATTGTGCTCGGTACCCAGGTTCAAACCAACAGAAGCCCAAGCATCGAAGTGAGCACCAGTGGTAACGGTACCGCTCGTACGCTTCTGAGAACGAACGCTCCAAAACTGATAAAAAGTAGCGGTGCCATCGATTGAAGGCTGGTTAACACGCTGACTGCGAGCCAGGGTATAGGTACTGCCATCCAGGTTAACTGTGCCATAAGTAGTAGCACCGGAACTTGGATTGTAATTCACCCAGTTCTCAACGATGTAGTACTCGATCAATGGGTTACGGGTCCAGCCATAAAGAGCCAGGTAGCTGGTTCCAGTCGCGCTGTATGTACCTGAATACGTAACAGTTTTAGGGCCGCCAGGGTTCCAACCCTTACCGCCAACCCAGTTGTTTGTACTGTTGCTCCATTGTGAGCTGTAGTTTCCACCAGCCCCTAGGGTGAAGCTCGCATCACCGGAATCTTTCCAGAACGAGTAGTAATACCCGTTATTGGTACCGGTAGAGTTAGAGGTTAACGTTTGCGCATCCGCAAACGGGGCGTAAGCAGCCGCGCAAATCAAAGATGCGAGCACACACTTACGCGTGTTTAAGGTTTTCATTATTGTTATCTCCAGTTAGGTTTATTTGAAGAATAAGTGGCGGCCGGGTACTTCACGCATGCGCCAAAGCAGAAAAGCGGGCTCGTTGGTTTTACCTGAGCGAATATCAACACGTAACAACTGTGCGAATTATAATTTTGCCCGTGCGCTAAAAACCAAAAAGTTTTCACTTACAAAAAGTCAAAGGCAAACCAACAGCAAACTTGGAGAATTCTTGCTGTTAATTTGAAACAAGTCTTGTAAGAGAGATACATCGACAAATGCTTCGCTACTTATTTTTTTTATTGTCGGTTGGATTCTATGGGGTGATATCCGAGCGGTCAACAATAAATCAGTACAAACGAGGCACCGTTAACTATTATTTATTTTTTTACCGAAATAGTTTGTACGAAACAAAAAAAGAAATAAAAAAAATAATTAGAGAATAAAAAACAACCCTAAAACTAAGGTACGAGCAGGAATAACAGGGATTTTTTAACACAATTAAAATTGCCAAATTAAAATACAAAAAAGCCTGAGGAAGGATCACTACCCCAGGCTTTTTCGATGATTAGACTAAAGCAATTTTAACTGCTTAATTTAGTCCCACAAGCGATTCAACATAGTCCACTTACCTTCTTCGAAACCTGTCCAGGTTCCCCAGCCGGAAGTGTTGCTGATTGGATCGTATGCGTGCGAGTACAGACCACCGGTATCCCCTGATTCAGGGTTGATTGACCAGTAACACGCTTCGATATTTTTCTCGGCCATGTAATCCACGAAGGTGTTCTGCCAAGCTTCGTCTGGGTTGTTGTTGATGTGACTCCAACGGTTGATGTCACGCTCACTGGAGCCGGCTGGCCATTCGAAGTGACCACCGAACTCGCCCACAACAACGGCGTAACCCATGTCGCGCAGGTAACCGAAGTGTTCTTCCCAACCTGGACGCAGAATGTCTGGGTTGATCACGATGTTACAGCCCAAATCACCCGCTTCATCACCTTCCAAACCTTCACACTCTGGCTGAGCAGGGTCCATGAACATACGTTGTACGAATACGGAAGGACCGTAGGTGTGTGGTGAGAATACCAAACGTGACTGAGGTACGTTAGGCAGGTTATCACCCGCTTCGTACAGGTTCTCACCCCAGTTCGGGTTGGAGAACTCGTCACCGTGTGGTACCGGAGTCTTGGTGTCAGGCGTGCCATCTTGAGCATTTGCGTTCGCCGAAATACCCTGAGCAAAGATCAACATGTCAGAGTTAACTTCGTTGATAGCTGCGTAAGCATCTTCGATGTTGGTTTTCCAATCTTCCCAGGTGAAATCCCAGGGTTCGTTGAAAATGTCGATACCGATGATGTTGTCAACACCCAACTGAGCAGGCAGACCGGCCAGTTCACGCAGATCGTTCAACCAAGCAGCCTTGTCGTAAGGCTGGGTGTCGGTCACGCTGCTGGGGTTGCCAGAGGCGGAACAGGACCACTCTTCACGGGTAAAGTCGTAGTTGTCACGATCAGCATCCGCGTATGGAGGACGCGCATCGAAACGACCCGCACGCCAGCCCACATAGTTGGAACAGGAGTGGATATCGAGCATTACTTCGAGGCCATACTGATCGGCAAGAACGATGAAGTCTTCCATTGCCTGACGCGCATTCTGCTGACGCAGAGGCTCGTAGTTTTTCAGGACGCTACCTGTACCTTGAGGATCGTTTGGATCCAGAGTCTGGGGAACGATTGGGAAACGAATCACGTTAATGCCACGGGCAGTGATCTCTTCCATAGTCTGCTCAATGGTACGGTCGTGGTTATCGGCCCAGAACACGTTACCAATGTACAGTTCCATTGGCGCACCGCTGGGGTTATCGGGATCGTCTGAAGGCTCATGACGTCCTTCTAAACCGAACCAGGAACCACAGTGCATCGGGAACACGTCACCGTTTTTGGTGATGTTACCGCTGGCATCCACACGGAAAGTACCGCCGCTGGAGCTGGTGGTGGTGCTGCTTGAAGAACTCGAGCTCGAAGAACTGCTTGAGCTTGTTGAACCGCTGGAAGAGCTTGAGCTGCTGCTGCTCGATGAACTGCTTGAGCTGGAGCTTGAGCTGCTGCTGGTTGTGCTGCTACCGCCACAGTCGCTTACATAAGTCCAGGACGCATCGCTGCCTGGTACCGAATTGGTATACCAGTTAGCTTGATAAATGCTGCCCTGATAAACCATTTTGTCGCCGCCTTCAGCGTGGTTGAAGGCACCGCCAGACCAGTCACGCGCAGTCCAGTTGGGGTATTCGTTAATACCATCACAGCCAGTGGTGGAACCGGAGCTGCTGGATGATGATGAACTGCTGGAGCTGGAAGAAGATGAACTGGTTGAGCTGGTACTGCTGGTTGAACTGCTTGAGCTAGATGATGAAGAACTGGAACTGCTCGATGAGCTTGAACTGCTCGAAGAACTGGAACCGTTGTCATCAATAATATTTAAACAAGTATTGCGACCAATACAGGTTTGGTTGTTTTCACTGTGCCAACCTGAGTCAAAGCCTTCACAAACAGGCAACTGCCAACCATACCAATCACAGGTAGCAGCACTCGCAGTTGGCGCCATCAAACTGGCAGTCATTGCCAGCCCTAAAAACGCCTGAACTTTATTTATTTTCATGCAGAGTTGTCTCCAGAATGTTTAGAGTTTTTATTTTTATTAACTCGCGAAGATTCCGCGTGATGACCCAAACCGCTGGGCCAACGATCGTCCGTGAAGGGAATTTCCGCTTTGACCACCACAAGACTTTTTAGCCTGGGTGAAACCGAAACAGAGCTGAGTTGAGGATTGATGCAGCACGATGGTTATTGTTGTTGGAGTCGCGCAGTAAATCTTTAATCCAGCTTAGGGTGCAAATTATAGCATCCAGTAGAAGTTAAACATATTACGAAATTTATTTTTCATTCCAAATTGCTACATATACAGCGTATCTTAAGGACAAAATCTGGCACGTTTTCATGAGTTTCACATCCGCAAACTCATGCTCAAATATGTAGCTGGACGCCGAATTAAAAACTTAAAAAGTGGAATTAATTCACACCTTAAGCAGCGAGAACTGTGTATTCCGAGGATCGACATAATGCGTGAAGTTAAATATTCAAGTGGCATTATCACTCGCCCGCCCCTGCCGAAAATAATACTTACCGCAACATTCATAAGGCCTCACCACGGGGGTACTGATGCGGCTACGAGCGCCGTATTTACTTATGAATGAATTTAGCAAGAGCAAGCCCGCCATCTCGACTCGGCTTATTTATTTGCCGAGACAAAAGGTATTGTTAAACGCAAATTACAGTAATACGAACCCCATGCGGACACCCACACCCATCAACAAACGCAAAAACTTGCGGAACATCAAATTTGATATCAGACTAAGTAACTATTTTTATAACGAATATTATTAGAACTATTTACTTAATTTAGAAAAGCTTAAATTTAGCGCACTGGTTCGGTTTTTGGGGCCATAGTGGAGCGTTACCATAAAAAATCATACTTTTTAGGACGCATTAATTCGCGATTACTTCACAAGTTTGGAATACTGTTTGAATTCACACCCTATCTAATTATTGTGCAGAGGCAGATATGACAAACACGTTCAACCTCAACTCACTTTTATTTGGGCTTTGCATTTGTTTGCTGAGCACTACCCCTTCGGCACAACAAAGCGACCAGGCAACCCTCAAGGCCATAGCAAAGGCCGTTGCCAGTGAGCAGCGCCCAGATGCAGACATTAAACGCGACACAAACCGCTTGCCCGAGGATACACTAAACTTTTTCGGGCTGCGCAAAACCATGACCGTAGTCGAGTTAATACCCGGCGGAGGCTGGTACACGCGCATTCTGGCACCCACTTTACGGGACCAGGGCAAACTCTATCTGGCGTATGGAACTGGACGCGTTAAGGAAAGCGTACTGGGTGACAAAGGCTTCGATAAAGTGGTGATAACCGCGCAAAAATCACGTATCTACCGACCCGAAGCGGCACGTAACTACGTTATTGAGCATCCCGATTTAGGGGTGAGCAATGTGGATATGGTGTTGACCTTTCGCAACTATCACAATTTCGCGGCAGATGGCCGTGAGGCGATAAATGAAGCCGCATTTCGTGCTTTAAAACCCGGAGGCATTTATGGCGTAGTGGATCATACGCGCCGCCATATGGAACCCGACACCACGGAGAACCGGCGACGTATCGACCCTGTATTGGCGATCAAGGAAATCGAAGCCGCGGGTTTCGAATTTGTTGATTTTAGTGATTTACACTACCGCCCCAGCGACAACCTCGCGCTTGAGGTGGGCCACGAGACAGTCACGGGGCAAACAGACCGCTGGACCCTCAAATTCCGTAAGCCCTTATAAACTGCGGCTTAACAGGAACAACAGATCTTATCCGCTTACAGGGTGCGGCAGCTTCTAGAGCCGCACCTCAATGCCTTTAGCCCGCATAAAAGCTTTGGCTTCAGGTACTGTGTATTCACCAAAATGGAATATGCTGGCAGCGAGTACGGCATCTGCGCCACCTTCCACAACACCATCTACAAGGTGTTGTAATTCACCGACACCCCCAGAGGCGATTACCGGTACGCGCACAGCCTCGCTAATAGCTCGGGTGACACCAAGATCGAAGCCGTCTTTGGTGCCGTCGCGGTCCATGCTAGTGAGCAGAATCTCTCCAGCGCCATATTCGGTCATTTGCACCGCCCACGCCACTGCGTCGATACCTGTGGGTTGACGGCCGCCGTGGGTGAAGATTTCCCAGCGCCCCGGGGCCTCAGGCTCGCTTACCTGCTTAGCATCAATGGCCACGACAATGCATTGCGAACCGAATTTCTCCGCAGCCGCTTTCACAAACTCAGGGTTGTTCACCGCAGCGGAGTTAATGCTGACTTTGTCGGCACCGGCATTGAGCATGTTGCGAATATCATCCAGGGTGCGAATACCACCTCCCACGGTCAGAGGGATAAAAACTTCGGCTGCGATTTTCTCCACCGTGTTAATGGTTGTCTCACGGGCTTCGTGGCTCGCAGTAATATCTAAAAAGGTGATTTCATCCGCACCCTGCTGGTTGTAACTCTTGGCCACCTCAACTGGGTCACCTGCGTCGCGAATATCGACAAACTGTACGCCTTTGACCACGCGGCCTTTATCGACGTCCAAACAGGGAATAATACGTTTCGCTAAGGCCATGATTCACTCACTTACGCTGTCGCAATAAGATTGCGCTTCGACAATATCGAGCGTGCCTTCATAAATTGCTCGACCGGTGATCGCGCCTGAAATACCAACTTCGGCCACAGCCGCCAGCGCTTTGATATCGTCCATATTGGTAATGCCACCCGAGGCAATAACAGGAATGCTGGAGGCCTTCGCCATTTCAACGGTTGCCTCGACATTCACCCCTTGCATCATGCCATCACGTGCGATATCGGTGTACACGATTTCGCTTACGCCGTCGCTTGCGAACTGCCTTGCCAGATCAGTGGCTTTCAACTCGGAAACCTCCGCCCAGCCATCGGTGGCAACATAACCATTTTTTGCATCGAGCCCCACGATAATATGTCCCGGGAAACGCTCGCACATGGCGGTCACAAAAGCCGGCTCTTTGACCGCTTTGGTGCCAATAATCACGTAAGTAACACCGGCTTTTAGATAGTACTCAATGGTTTCGACTGAGCGAATGCCGCCGCCTATTTGGATGGGCAATTCGGGAAACGCCTCTGCAATGGCTGTCACCACTTCACCATTCACCGGAGCGCCTGCGAAAGCGCCATTGAGATCCACTAAGTGTAAGCGGCGCGCGCCCTTTTCCACCCATTGCCGTGCAAACGCAACAGGGTCGCTACCAAACACTGTGGAATCTTCCATTAGCCCCTGGCGCAAGCGTACACAGTTACCATCTTTCAAATCAATTGCAGGAATTATTAACATTTACCATCCCATTCCAGGAAATTTTTTAACAGTTGCAGGCCGTGTGTGTGGCTTTTTTCAGGGTGGAATTGCACGGCAAACATGTTGTTGCGGGCAATCGCTGCCGTAAACTCAATGCCATAATGACTCTGCCCGGCGATAACTGTAGGGTCTTCGCAATCGACGTAGTAACTGTGCACAAAGTAAAAACGGCTACCGCTTTCAATACCCTGCCACAGGGGATGATCCAACGTTTGGCTCACCTGATTCCAGCCCATGTGTGGCACCTTAAGGCGCTCTCCGGAAGCAGAGCCTTCGTCACTGCAGGCATTGAATTCGTCACTGCCAGCAAAGAACTTTACCTGCCCAGGAAATAAGCCCAGGCATTCCACACCACCATTTTCCTGCGATGATTCCAGCAAGGCCTGTAATCCCACACAAATCGCGAGTAAGGGCTTGCCCGAGGCGATGACCTTGTCGACCGCCTGGTCAACCTGCTGTCGGCGGATTTCGGCCATGCAATCACGCATTGCTCCGACACCGGGAAATATCACGTGATCGGCATTGGCGATAACCTCGCTATCACCGGTAACTGCCACATCAATAGTGTGATTTACATGTTTGAGTGCACTGGCCACCGAATGGAGATTACCCATTCCATAGTCAATGACTGCCACTTGTTTACGATTCATAAAAAGCAATTCACTCGCTGGTTACAGAGTGCCTTTAGTGGAGGGCATCGCGCCACCCAGGCGGGGATCGACCTCGAGCGCCATTCGTAATGCACGCCCAAAAGCCTTAAACACGGTTTCAATTTGGTGGTGGGCATTATGGCCACGCAGGCAATCAATATGGAGGGTTACTCCAGCATGGTTCACAAAGCCCTGAAAAAATTCCCAAAACAGCTCGGTATCAAAGCTGCCAACACGTTTTTGGGTGAACGGAACATTCATCACCAAACCGGGGCGACCGGAAAAATCGATAACCACGCGCGACAGGGCTTCATCCAGCGGCACATAGGCGTGACCGTAGCGACGTACACCGCGCTTATCGCCGACGGCCTGATTCATCGCCTGACCCAGGGTAATGCCGATATCCTCGACACTGTGGTGATCATCGATGTGCGTATCTCCCTTACAGCGCACCTCCATATCAATAAGGCCGTGCCGAGCAATCTGGTCCATCATGTGCTCGAGAAATGGCACACCGGTGTTAAACGAGGCCGTACCATTACCATCGAGATTTATGGCAACGGAAATCTGGGTTTCCAGCGTATCGCGGCTGACCGCGGCTGTTCTGTCACTCATTTGGGGAGTTCCTAGGCTAGGCGATGACTTGCGGCGTGGATTATAGCTTTTACCGACGAGGGAGAGCCAGCAGAGACGCCTCAATACACGTTCCACACAGCTGCAAATTACGCAGCGGCAGCACCTATGTAGCGATAAGGAAGCGCGATATCGATAACTTTATCAGCAAGATTTCACCCTACGCCGATTGAAGCTGGCCTCCACCGGGAACACAGAGTTTCACAAAATTTGCCTAAAAAAACCGCTAAAACCGATTATTTTTTATAAACAATGCGATTGATATGCGTCAAAGCAGTACAAATAGAAAACTATAATCTTGTAACCAGACCATCGCAGTGGAGAGCAAAGCATGAATGACGCAGTTGTAATTGGGGGCTTGGCAATGTTTGCCAGCACTGGATTTATCGTGGTTGTAGCCCTCACCGCTGCGGCGTTACTCGGCTTTTTCGAAAAACGTATCGACCACGGCGAACACTGAAATAAACACTCTCACTGGGTGGCTTGTGCAAGACGGCCTTTAACACAATGTTAAGTTTCCCATCAACCAACCCGTTGAACCTTGCCACCCTCTTTAAGTCAAATTTACCGAGCGTATCCCCTTACCCTGTCTAAACTTGTAGTTATCCGATTGCTAAAAGCGGGGATAACTAACGAGCATCGCCATGTGCCTGGAGTTTTGACCATGGAAACACCCTCGGACCAAACCGAGCAAACGTCCCCCCAAAAAAAGCCTGTATGGTTCACCCTAGTAATTTATGGGCTTGTAGCACTGGCGTTTTATTTTGGTCACGTGGAGCTGCAAAGTTATTTGGGAAGACGCGCCCTGGAAACGGTGCCGCTGCAAAAATTACCTTTACAAATTGCCATGGAAAAGGCCCGCCGCGAAAACAAACTGGTGCTCGCCGACATTTCCGCTATCTGGTGCCCCAGCTGTCGCAAACTCGATAGCAAAGTCTTGGCCCAGGCGGAAGTGGTTAAAGCTATAGAAACCCATTACGTTTTTTCACGCATCGAATACGAATCTGCAGAGGGTAGAGCAGCGCAAAAGAAATATCAGGTTCAGGGCTTCCCCACCGTGTTAGTCCTCGATGCACAGGGAAATAAACTGCGACAACTCCCCTTAACCTTCAATCCCGATAGCTTCATCCGCGCCATCGCCCCAGCCCACTAAACCAACGAGAATCAAGCTTGCCCTAGCTGCGCTCTTTTGCCAGACTGCCGCCCCATGACTATCGCCCAAGCACTGACCGAACTTTTGGACCCACCTACCGAGCTGACGGCCAAACAACTGCCACCGCTTAAAATCGCCCTGCTCGGTTATAGAAGCGCACCACACGTGGGAGGCCAAGGCATATACCTCAAATATTTGAGTAGCGCCCTGGCTGAATTGGGGCACGAAGTTCACGTGTATTCCGGACCTCCCTATCCTGATTTACCCCAGAATGTGTCGCTAATCAAGGTGCCCAGCCTGGACCTTTATGCGTGTGACAATCATGTAACAGCTCTGCGTTTACGCCACCTGAAATCTTTTACCGACACTTGGGAATGGTGGAGTATGCTCACTGGCGGGTTTGCAGAACCCTACACATTTGGCCGGCGTATTTGCCGCCTGCTGCAACACCAACAATACGATATTGTGCACGACAACCAGAGTTTGTGTTATGGCTTGCTGAAATTACAAAACCATGGTGCCAAGGTGGTAGCCACCATTCACCACCCCGTACATCGCGACCGAGAAATTGCCATCGCCGCGCAGCGCGATTGGGGCATGCGCCTGCTGGTTCGCCGATGGTACAGTTTTATCAACATGCAGGAAAAAGTCGTTCGCAATCTGCAACACCTGGTGACTGTTTCGCATACATCTCAGCGAGATATTAACAATCACTTCAAACTTGGCCAGCCAGCTCAGGTAATTCCCAATGGCATTGACACCACATTGTTTAAACCCCTCGCAAACGTAAAAAAATCGCCATGCCGCTTAATTACCACCGCGTCGTCTGATCAACCCCTAAAAGGCTTGAAATATTTAATACTTGCGCTCAAAGAAGTATCGCAAACTATCCCACAAATTGAATTGCGAATTATCGGCCAGTTGGGAGAACAGAGCGAAAACCAGCAGCTAATTAACAGGTTAAATTTAGGTAAAAACGTCAGTTTCACTACGGGTATCAGTAGTGAACAGTTAGTAATGGAATACAATCAGGCTCGCATTGCGGTTTGCCCTTCGCTGTACGAAGGCTTTGGTCTACCCGCAGGAGAAGCCATGGCCTGCGAGCTGCCTGTTGTAAGTACCGACGGTGGCGCTCTCCCCGAAGTTATTGGCGATGCCGGAATGGTAGTGCCACAGGCAAATGCAACAGCCCTTGCCCAAGCCATCATCCATTTGCTGCACCATCCGGAACAAGCACAAGCTCTGGGTGAACGAGCCCGAGAACGCATTGTCGCCAATTTTTGCTGGCATCGTGTCGCCCAGCAACTCACCAACTATTACCGCGAGATTCTTGCTCAAAGATGCTGACTATCGAACCTGAGCGCTTAAATTTAAAACCGGGCGACACTTTACTGGATTTAGGTTGCGGTGAAGGCCGCCACACACTCGGTTTGTATTTTCTCTCCCCTCTGGGAAATTTAAGCGCACAGCTCAATTTAATCGCGCTAGACATCAATTACCACGACCTAAATACCGCTAAAAACCGCCAAGGTGATTTCCCCCTTGCCGCAGATAAAACTGCATCACTGTGTTTTATGCAAGGAAACGGTTTGCGCTTACCCTTCGCAGACAGCAGCTGCGAACATATTATCTGCTCGGAGGTTTTAGAGCATATTAACGACTATCCGAAGATACTCAAAGAAATATTTCGTGTTATAAAACCCGGAGGCAATCTGTGCGTGAGCGTTCCCCGCGCTTGGCCAGAAAAAATTTGCTGGGCTCTGCAAAAGAAATATCACCAAGTCGAAGGTGGCCATGTGAGGATTTTTAAGAGCCGCCAATTACAACGGGAAATAGAGCAATTGGGTTTCAAGAGTGTCGCACAACATGGCGCTCACGCTATTCATGTGCCCTATTGGTGGTTAAGGTGCTTGTTTTGGGAGCACGGCGAAAGTTTTTGGCCGGTACGGCAATACCACAAATTTTTAATCTGGGACTTATTCAAAAAACCCTGGTTAACCCGTATGCTCGACCGACTACTCAACCCACTTATGGGCAAGAGTGTAGTGCTTTATTTTGAAAAGGAAGGCGTGTGACATTACTGAAAAATTTCAATCATCCTCTCGCACCACAAATACGCCAGGCGGTTGCATATATTCAAAAATGTCAAGGCGATGACGGAGCAATACCCTGGTATACAAACGCCAAACTCGATCCATGGGATCACATCGAAGCCGCTATGGCACTGAGCATCGCTGGTGAGCCGCGCGCTTTTATAAATGCGTTACAATGGTTGCAGAAACAGCAAAATAGTGACGGTAGCTGGTGGGCAAATTACAATGTTAATACACTCGAAAATATAACGAGCGACGCTGATGACGCGTCCAAAATCGAAACCAACTTTGTCGCCTACCCGGCAACCGGCCTGTGGCACCACTACCGTATATATAAGGCTGAAGACACCTTGCTTCAGTTTTATCCAATGATACGCAGCGCAATCGATTTTGTGGTTGCTCAACAACACCCCGAAGGTGACATCCAGTGGGCGTTATCACAACAAAAGGCGCTCCCTAAAGACGCCTTGGTAACTGCCTGCAGTTCGATTTTGCGCAGCCTGGAATGCGCACTGTTAATTGCTGCTACCCTCGGCGATCCGCAACCCCTGTGGCACCAAGCCTATGTGCAACTGCACAACGCACTGCGCAACAAACCCTGGCGTTTTGATCGAACCTGGGAAAGCAAAAGTCGGTTTTCTATGGATTGGTTCTATCCCATTCTTGCGGGAATTTATTCGCCCGAGGAAGCACGCCGTCGCCTCGAAACCCGCTGGAACGATTTCGTGCGTAAAGATCTCGGCTGTCGCTGCGTCGACGATGAACCCTGGGTCACCGTTGCCGAAAGTTGTGAGTTGGTATTGGCCTGTCTTTCTGCCGGACAGTTTCAAAAAGCCCATTCGCTGTTCCAATGTTTGAGTCAATGGCAGGATAACGACGGTGGATTCTGGACAGGTTACAGCTACCGGGACAAAGTTATCTGGCCGCATGAAAAAACCAGCTGGACGGCTGCGGCGTATGTGCTTGCCGCCGATGCGCTATTTTCCATAACCCCCGCGGCAAACCTGCTGACACAAGCCAGCACAATTGTTAGTCATGACGCTGCAACACCGCCAATGACCCCACCAGCTCTCTAAACTCGTAATCGCCCCGAGCTAAAACAGCACGCATCGCCAAATATGGCCCCTGGCCACCTTCGCTCGGCGATTCAAAAATATCGTGGATGCAAAGTTTGCCGCCGGCAACAATTCTGTCGCTCCAGCCGACACAATCAGCCAGAGACATTTCCGGACTGTGTCCACCATCGATAAAAACCAAACCCAGTGGCATACGCCAGTGTTTTAACACCAGCGCCGATGTGCTTACCACCGGCACTACGCACTCTTCGAGTTGACTTGAACGCAATGTATCGCGAAAAACCTGAAAACTGTCCATCCGGTTTCTACTTGCATCGAACAGTTCGCTATCGTGGTATTCTTCACCTGGCTGATGCTCTTCTGAACCGCGATGATGATCAACAGCAAAAAGGGCGTTACCAGTGCTTTGACACGCTTGCCCCAGGTATACCGTGGATTTACCGCAATAACTCCCGATTTCCAGGCAGGGGCCAATGGCAGCAACAGAAAGAGCGTGTTGGTACAGCGCCATACCTTCCTGGTGATCGAGAAAACCTTTAATGGTATGGCGGCAAAAAAAATCGACAAAATAATTATTCATGGTCAGGTTTCACTGTGCGAAAGAATCATCAACCCTGGTGGCTTAAAGCCATCACAAATCGCTTGCAGCACTACTACATCGAAAAAATAATCCGCCCGCAATTCGATCACCTCGGTCATTCCGCACTAATACACAAACCGCGCAACCTTAAACTGAGCGGGCAACACATTATTGCCGGTAATTATTTACACATTATTTGTAACCCGCAACAACCGGTTAACTTTACCTGTTGGCAAAGCAAGCAACACCAGGGTCAAATTACGCTGGGTAACTACTGCCTGATTTCACCCGGAGTTTGCTTAGCCTCTGCTGAACAAATAAACATAGGTGACAATTGTATGCTGGCAGCCGAGGTATATATTTCAGACTGCGATTGGCACGGAATCTACAACCGCATTCGACCCTTTCGGTGCAGCGCACCAGTCACGCTGCACAATAACGTCTGGGTCGGCTTGCGAGCAATTATCGGTAAGGGCCTCACCATCGGCGAAAACAGTGTTGTTGGTGCGGGCGCCGTGGTAGTTGAAGATGTTCCCGCTAACGTCGTTGTCGCCGGCAATCCCGCAAAAATTGTGAAACATCTCGAGCCGCAAAAACGCATGCTAAAGAGAGAATTTTTGTTTGTCTCTGAGCAACAAGATTACTGGCAAAGCCAAATCGCGCTCGAGAAAGCGTTTAGCGGTGACAATTCATTTTGGAATTGGATAAAAACACTCATCGCACCAGGAAAAAACGATTAACGCCAGATTAAATTTCGTTTTATTATCTTATTTGGAAATTGTTTTTTTAATTTTAACTGCAAGGTCGTTACAAAAATTCTTGAGCAAAAGATTTAGTGCCGCAACATATGCCTGCGGTGAATTATCCTGCGTTTGCTCACTGAACTGACTGGACCCCACCGAAATTTCCTGCTTGCCTCCATCACCAAACAACACCCATCGTGCTTTAAGAACAGCTTCGCCGCCTCGCTCGCCGGAAAATTCTTCAAAGACGATGCGTACCTGATAAATTGGCCTCGCTCTTGTGTCCCAGGGGAACGCCCAAACAGCATCCTGCTGCCACAGTGTGGCAAGATTTGCCGCCATCACTCGGCTTACGGTACTGCTAAGGTCACCTCCCCAGGCGTGAACTCCAGACACCTGCAATTGTTGCGCACTGCTGCGGCTCACAAGCGCGGTATTGTCGAGATACTCTGGCAAAACCACAGGACCGATACCAAAAGAAAGCTGTTCTCCAGAAATTACCGTGGCTGCGTCGGGTTCAACATTTGGAAATAGCGAATAAAATTGTGTTTTCGGGCCACTGCTCCCGCAACCCGTCATTAGCAACAGCACTCCCAGTACGATTGTCAGGCTATTATTCATCCTTTTCTGCTCCCGAAATCAAGGCGTTGGGGTGACGGTTAAGTTCATCGAGAAACATTTGTAACGAACGCGCTGCATCCGACATGGATTTTGCCATTTGGGTAAATTCGTATTTGAATTCAGAATCAGGGGCAATTAATTGATCGAGGCTATTCATCACACCACTCATTTCCTCGAGTGTGGCGTTAGCCGATGCCATGGTCGCTTCAAGATTTTCCATTGTGCCGTCAATTTTACGCGCAGTGTTTTGTTGTTCGAAGGTGGTGAGTAAGGCATTCAAACTTTCGAGGCTACCCGCCAATTCATTACCGATTTTTTCAAAGGGAATATTATTGATTTTCGCAATAAGATCGGTTGCCTGACCGCTGAGCTGATCGAGACTGTCTGGCACAGTGGGAATTTCGGAATAGTTTTCGGAACGAACAAATTCGACCGGTTCCGGGTTATCCTCAAAAACCAGATCAATAAATCGCGAACCGGTAATTAAACTGGCAGAACTCATTTGTGCTCGCAAGCCTTGTTGCACCATGGTCTCCATACGATTGTCCACCTCTTCGCGAGACGGCGATTCTTCAGGTTCGAGCCTTTCCGGCTCCATAGCAATATACACATGCAAACTGTTTTGGACATTTTCCGCCGACGCCAATGTCACATCGACCACCTCACCCACTTTGATACCGCGAAACTCCACCGGAGCTCCAACAGTCAATCCCCTTACACTGCCTGAAAATTTCAGCAGGTAGTAATACTTGATGTTGTATCGACCTTCCAAAACGGATTCACGATCAGGATACAAAAAGAAGCGGTGGCCAGAAGGCGCGACCTGCACATTGGCAAAACCCGCAGTATTATCGAAAGCAACGCCACCGCTAATCAATGATGCCAGTGACTCCATACGCGCTTTCATGCCCTCTGCACCGATGGAAACACCAAAACCGCTGACATTCCAAAACCGACTGCGGGTTTGCACCATTTCGTCGTACGGCGAGCGAATAAACATATTGATATCCACGTGCTCCATGCTGCCTGCCAGCTTGTAACCAGTCACTTCGCCGACGCGAATTTGTCGAAAATAGATCGGGGAGCCAATGTCCAGCGAGCCCAATTCTTCTGCTTGAAGCACGTATTGCGTGCCGGGCTCATCAGATTCGAAAACCGGCGGTTCATCAAGCCCTTTGAATTGCGTTTTGTACTCACCGGGAGCGCCCGCATCCATAATGATGTAAACCCCAGAAATAAGTGTTCCCAGGTTGGAAACGCCTGTAGCACTAATGCGCGGTGTAACTACCCAGAAACGTGTATTTTCACTGAGGTGACGGGTCACATCTTTGTCGATTTCTGCTTCGACCACCACATGCTTGAGATCGGGGCTCAGTTTAACTTTCTGAACCACACCCACCTGAACTTCCTTAAGCTTTATTTGAGTCTGCCCGGCGATAATATCGGTGGCATTTTCAAAGGTAATTTCCACGATAGCGCCGCGCTCCATGCGCGCCTGAATGGCCAGCCACAAAGCAATGATCAGCGCGACCGCCGGTACAATCCATACCGGAGAAATAGCTGACATTTTTCGGGTAACCGCTTTATCCAGCGTTCTTGTCATCCTGGGCATCCCATATTAAGCGGGGGTCAAACGTTTCCGCGGCGATCATGGTAAGAACTACCACCGAACCAAAAGCAATAATCGCCGCTTCTGGTTCCACTGTATAAACAAAACCAAACTGCACAATTGAAACAAAGATGGTAACGACATAAACATCGACCATCGACCAACGCCCCACAATTTCTGTCAGTCGATATAGAAATGCACGTTGCTTGGCTCCACGTGTCATGCCGGTTTTCACCGACCAAATGAGATAGCTGAGTATAACCAGTTTCGCTATAGGAACAAGAATGCTAGCGGTGAATACGATAGCCGCGATACCCCACAATCCCTGTTCGATCAACTCAACCACTCCCGAAAAAATCGTGTCGGTTTCTGTTTCACCCAATGTAGAATAAGTCATGATAGGTAAAACGTTAGCCGGAATGTATAAAATTGCCGCAGCCGCAACAAGCGCCGTGGATTTTTGCAAACTGTGCGGAATGCGTTTGTGAATTTCTGATTTACAACGGGGGCATTGGTGGGTTCGTTGAATAATGGATTCCCCAACCATTGCCTGACAGATTCGGCAATCGTACACAAATTCATTGTCGTGCATTGAAAAATAATTGTTGGTGTTGATCCAACTCCACAAGCGACGACGATTCATTTTCACGAACGCCAAAATCAAAACTCCCACCAGCATAAAAAAAGCATAGGCTCCAATTTCGAGATGCAGGATCGCCATATCGGCCATTTTTACTGCACCAACAACTACGGCAAGCATGTAGACTTCCAGCATACTCCAGCTTTGTGCCACCACTAACCAGCGCAATACCGCTTCCTGCCCGGGGAGCCTCCGGTTGTAGCTGTAGGGGATAAGCAAATAGAGAAACGCGAAAATTTCCAGCAGCGGAAACATGAACAGCGTAGTTATGACCACACCAGCTAATATCCATTGGCCGCGCTCAAGCAGCGCTAGAAAGCCATCGAGTATGGTGGCGGTTTGACTTTGCGAACCCACCTCGAGCGTTAGGAAAGGTGCTGAGTTAGCAAAGATAAAAAGAATTAAGGCAGTAACCGCCAGTGCTGACGCCAATTCCAAACGACGCGGCTGCCCAACGTGCAACACCGCCTCACAATTGCAACACACCATTTCGTGCTCCGACGAAATGGCAACCACTTTCTGCAACTCTCCACAACTGTGACAAAGCAGCCAGTCGCGCTGCTCGGCGTTGGGTTGCCAATCGCAGAATTCGCCGTCGCTGGTGTTGGATTCGTTCATTGCTCACATCCCTGGGGCGAAAATTCTACTGCTGCCCGGCTGCGATTTTAGAGAGTTGTTTTTTTAAAAATAGTTGATGGTTAACAAAACTCATACCTGTGTTGCGTAACCATCGTATCGCGGGTGGCTGTGCTTCGAAAAGTCGCTTAAAGCCTTCCATAGAGAGCATGGCAGAAAGATTGTGACCCTGGCGCTGGCGCTGGTAGCGGCGCATTATTGAAGCATCACTCAAAGGTATCTCGCGGGCACAGGCGCGCTCAATCTCGGCGGCAAGAGCCATCACATCGTAAAACCCGAGGTTAACACCCTGGCCTGCGAGCGGATGTATTGTGTGCGCCGCATCGCCGAGTAGAACAAAGCCCGGTTTAAAATAACGCTTCGCATGCCGCTGTCGCAATGGTATACAGAAACGTTTATCAGCATGGAGAACGGCTCCCAAGCGACTCTCAAACGCGCGGCTTAAGGCTTCACAAAAGCCGGAGTCGTCTAGCGTCGTTAAATGTTCCGCGAGCGTATTCTCGGCGGACCACACCAGTGAACAATGCTGACTGTCTCGTGGATCATACTGCGCTGCGAGCTGCAGCGGTAAAAACGCAATAGGCCCGGTACTGGTGAAACGTTGCCAACAGGTGTGTTGGTGTGATTGCTCGGTAACCACCGTCGTGACTATCGCGCTGTGGCCGTAATCCCACTCGCGGGTTTCCAGACCCGCCCAATCGCGTATCTTTGAGCGCGCACCGTCTGCAGCTACCACCAGAGGCGCGCACAACACCAATTGCGTACCTTCCTGGCGCACCGTGAGTGCAACCCGCTCATCACTTTGCGGCGCCGTAGCCGCTTCAACTTTGCAGTGATCAAACAGCTGCACTTTTGGTAAATCAGCAAGCCTTGCGCGCAACACATTAACGAGGTTGCTATTTTCAACAATGTAACCGAGATTGTCTGCGTGAATTTCGTGGGCATGAAATTGAATATTACCAGTGCCCTCGGCATCCCACACGTCCATCGCCATATACGGACATGCACGCTTCTGAGCCACAGCCGACCACACACCCAAGTCGCACAACAATTGCTGGGAAGTTTTGGAAAGTGCTACCACGCGAGGATCAAATTTGTCGCCGTCGAAAGAAGGTGGCGCAACACCGGCTTCTATAACAGCAATATTTAAATTACGCGCGTTGCTACTCATACCCAGTTGTACCGCCAAGGTAGCACCAACCATGCCGCCGCCAACGATAATAAGGTCGAAATTTTGAATGCTTGGCTGCATTGTTGTTCCTGTTTTATTGGGCACAGCGACTTACTGAGGACGCTTTAGTGCGGCTCGAGGCAGGGCTTTACCCATCATCTGACCAAACAGCTGTTGTTTTAAACCTCCAAACAACGCCATACTCAGAAGACCCATATTGCGCCCAAGTTGCACCGCTGGATGGCTGCTTGCAAAGACTCGAATGAAATTATGGCTCAGTTGCGAGGTGATCGCCTGATCGGTTTGCTGGGCTTCCAGATAGCGCTGTAATACGGGCAGTGAACCCAGCGCTTCACCTCGCTCGTTTGCCTCCGCAAGCACCGCCGAAAGTTGCGCACAATCTCGCACTGCGAGGTTAAACCCCTGCCCGGCAACCGGGTGTAAAAAATGCGCAGCATTTCCCATAAACACAATTCCGCGACGAACTTGCTCGCATGCAAAAACCATTTTAAGTTCGTAGAAGTTTCGTTCGCCAACTCGTAAACACGCACCGAGACGATAGCCAAAACGCCGTTGTAATTGCGCTAAAAATTCGCCATCGCTCCAGGCAAGAGTTTCGTCTAACGCTGCTTTCGGGCGAGTCCACACTACCGCTGTTCGATTAGAAGTTTGTCGTTTGTTTTCAGCATTGAGCATCGGCAAAACCGCCAACGGCCCTTCATCGGTAAAACGCTCGAAGGCGCTGCCGCAATGAGGCTCCGAAAAGGCGACATTGGCAATCACCGCCACCTGCTGATAATCATGAACGCGCGTTCCCACGCCCAGCTTATGCCGTAACGCCGAATCGACACCATCGGCGATTACCACCAGGGAGCTGCTAATAACACACTGTGTATCTGCGGTAACAACGTCCACGCGCATTCCCGTTGCAACAGGCACTACCGATGTCACCTGTGCCGGAGCGAAAGTGGTTATGCTTACGTTTTTCGCACATGCATTTAGAAGCTGCTGCCCAAAAGCCGTGTTGTCCACCACATAACCCAAGGGCATATCGCCGTTTTCCGCGTCACTGTATTCAGCTTTACCCACATGGCCACGATCGCTCACATGCACGTGGCGAATCGCTTGTGCATAGTGCTGCAGACTCGGCCACACAGCCAAAAGTTCCAGGAGCTCCACGCTCGACGCCGACAACGCAGTCGCGCGTCCATCGAAACTGGGTTGCAGGGGGGTATCGACATTCAAGGCAAAATTTTCGATAACAGCAATACGGGTGTTGGGCAATTGATGCGCTAACAGCAACGCTTGAGCAAGCCCCACCATACCGCCGCCGACAACGGTAATGTCGAATGATTCCTTGTGTTCAGTTGTAACCATCAAGTATTAAATATTCGCTGACCCGCGGGGATTTATGCAGCTTTACGTTTTCGGGCACGCATTAATTTCTCAATCTCAGCAACGCTTTTGGGCACACCACTGGTGAGCACGCGGTGACCGTCTTTGGTAAGCAACACATCGTCTTCGATTCGAATACCAATGCCGCGCCATTTGGCCGGGACTTTTTTATCGTCCGGCGAGATATAAATGCCCGGCTCAACCGTCATCACCATACCGGGCTCGAGTACTCGCCATTCGTCCCCGACTTTGTAATCGCCAACATCGTGCACATCCATTCCCAGCCAATGCCCTATGCGATGCATATAAAATGCTTTGTAAGTTTCCTTTTCGATTATTTTATCGGGTTTACCTTTTAATAAACCCAACTCGAGCAAGCCATCAACAATCGCTCGCACCGAAGCATCGTGGGGTTCATTCCAGTGGTTGCCAGGTACAATTTTATCCAGTGCGGCCTGTTGCGCACTGAGCACCACCTCATAAATTGCTTTTTGCTCTGCGTTAAATTTGCCGCTAACAGGAAAAGTACGTGTGATGTCCGATGCATAATACTCGTACTCACAGCCGGCATCGATTAATACCAGATCACCGCTTTTCAATTTTTCGTTATTTTCGACATAATGCAATACGCAGGCATTTTTACCGCCGCCCACAATAGTATTATACGCAGGGCGACGTCCGCCCTGCAGTGAACAGACGTATTGAATTTCCGCTTCCAACTCAAACTCAAATCGCCCAGGCGCGCAGGTTTGCATCGCCTGTACGTGAGCCGCAGCTGAAATTTCCGCCGCTTTTTCCATCAATCTGATTTCCGCCGCGCTTTTAAATAAACGCATATCATGCAGGAAGTGATCGAGATCGAGAAATTCGCCAGGCGGAATTGCACCGGCGCGAACCTGAGCACGAATACGATTTACCCATTCCATAACATGTCTGTCGAAGTCAGCATCCTTTCCCATCGCGTAATAAACGCGCTCTCTACCTTCTAGCAGGCCGGGCAAAATTTCATCGATGTCGTCGATGGGAAACGCGTCGTCGGCACCGTACTGTTTGCAGGCGCCTTCGGGCCCTGCGCGATAGCCATCCCAAATTTCTTTTTCAGGATCACGATCGCGACAAAACAACACATACTCTCCGTGTTCACGGTCGGGCACTAAAACGAGCACCGCATTGGGTTCGTCAAAACCTGTGAGATAATAAAAATCGTTATCTTGGCGGAACGGGTAATCAGTATCGCGAGAGCGAATTTTCTCTTTGGCCGACGGTAAAATAGCAATACTGTTAGGCTCCATGAGAGCCATTAAAGCTTTACGACGACGCGCAAATTCCTGTTTCGTTATGCCCATAGATCACTGCTCAATGTAAGGTATTGGAATCATCAGAAGGATTTAGCGGCGCTGCACGTTCCAAGGCGATATCACTGTAAATCGTTAACACCGCCACTTTTACATACTCTACCAACTCTACCCAATAAGCTTCGTTTTCGTCTTCATCCAGCTCAACGTCGCCATCGACGCCAGCTTGAGAAATTTGTGCCATGTCTTTCAACGCACCGCTCACCTCTTTGGAAATACCCTGCTGCGGAGATAGCCCCGACTTGCCAATTGCCTGACCCAAGCCGTGTAAAAACCCCTCGCACCAAGCACCCAACTCCTGAGTGCGGTGTGAAAGGCTGGTTGCATCGTTTGGTAACAGCAGCTGGAAGGCGTATTGGTGATCGGCCAGTAACTCTTGTGTTCGCGCCAACAGTAGGCTGAACAGCGCTTCGACATCTTCACGCTGAGAGAGATGACCTAGATCGGTGTATTCGAGCGCGGCTTTTAGCCAGGCCGCATCGCTTAGCGACTCTCCGGCGCACAACCGACCGCACAACACGCCCTGCAGCTCGGCGGCAGAATTGACACTGCCGAGGTTAAACAACTGGTCGTTAATAAAGTGGAAATCGTAGAGATCTGTCATGAATTACGTCTGTTTCGCGGGTTTTGTTTAAGTGTATCTCAGCCTGTGGGGCGGTTCATCCCGCCAATGGTGAGAAATCACTATACTTTTCTAGAATTAACATTAACATTTGGCGCTAATGGCGTGAGATTGCCATTATATCCAACACTCTGAACTGTCGCGAAACATGACCGATAAACTTATCAACGAGGTTGAACACAAGCTGGATCAGCTTATCAGCCTGTGTAGCCACCTCGAACAGGAAAACGCCAACCTGCGCGCCGAATTAGGCGACTGGAAACAGGAGCGGGCACGCCTGATCGAAAAAAATGAACTGGCCCGCAGCCGCGTTGAAGCGATGATATCGCGCCTTAAAAATCTGGAAGTGTAGCCCCCGGTACACGAACGGAGAGACCACCATGAGTGAGCAACAAACAGTGACAGTGAACATTCTCGATAAAGACTACCAAATCGCCTGCCCCCCCGACGAGCGTGATGCGCTGCACTTCGCCGCCAAAGAGTTAGACGCGCGCATGCGCGCCATTCGCAGTTCGGGCAACGTCATTGGCCTGGAACGTATTGCCATCATGACGGCTCTGAATCTCTGCTACGAACTCCAAAAGGCCCAAGGCAGCGCTCAACAAAACAACGATGAAAGCCTACAGCGTTTACTTGGCAAACTCGATCGGGCATTACAATAAGCCATCTGAAACGCCCAGGTTACCTTAGAAAAATTAGCTACTTTGCTCGTTGCGGCGTCCGTTCCGTAGTCTGCTCCCCATTTATCCCAGTAAACTCCGGGCTTGCGGGTGGTACTTCGTAGCGACGAGAAAAATATTTTCATTTTCCAAAGCTCCCAAAGTTTCGCAATCTAAAAATGTCAAGACTGGTATGGGAATTTTCCAGTGATATACTTTTTATCACTCCTGGGGTGTACGCCAGTTGGCTGAATCCCTGAGCCGATAAATGTTATACCGGAGGCTACTCGATCGTGTTGGTGTGCATGTCCGCGAGACGGAAAGCCTAATGCATGGCAGTTCCCTCCCCCTTGAACCATCGGGTTCAAGGTAAGGTCAGCAGCGGCATTCCCGGGGCTTTCTATTTTTAATGAGTAAATCCTTACTTCGCGCAGAAATCCGAAAGGCAAGACGTGCCCTTTCCCCGCAACAGCAAAAAAGCGCCGCCATACAGCTCGGCAAAATCGTGTGCGCGAAAGCTTTGTACCATCGTGCTCAGCATATCGCTTTGTATATTGCGAACGATGGCGAAATATCTCCCCATGAAATCCTCAGTCATGCGAGACGGCACGGCAAGCACTGCTATTTACCAGCACTTGCTGGAAAAACATTGCATTTTAGGGAATACCCACCAGGCGGGACGCTGACAGAAAATCGCTTCGGCATTCCAGAGCCTATAGAGCGATACGCTACCGTCGAGCCAGAGCAGCTCGACCTGGTGCTGCTGCCACTCGTGGCGTTTGATGCGCAGGGCAACCGACTCGGCATGGGAGGCGGGTTTTACGACCGTACCTTCAGCTTCAAATTACAGCAGCCTTCCACCAAGCCAACGCTCATTGGTTTGGCCCATGCGCTGCAGCAACAGTCGGAGCTCAGCCGCGACAACTGGGACATTCCTTTAAACGCAATCGCCACCGAAGCTCAATGGCTCGGCATATAATCAAAAATGCCAGCAGGTGTTGGTTGAATGCAGTACCACTAAACGCAAAAACCCCTAACTGCATCGGATTTGCTAACTTATGTTTAGCAACCGAACAATTAAGGGTTGTGCAATGCCACTGACCATCCCCCCGGAGATCAGAGCAACGGTTCCGCTCCTTAGAATTTGATACGCAAATTTCGCGCTTGCAAATTGTGACGAGTTAGCGCTCGACCACAATTCCCTGATGCAATTCAGCTGGTGGTAAGTCTTCTGCTTCGGCTTCAGATCCGCCGAACACCCCCAACCCGCTGGCAATGAGTCCTACTACAAAAATTACTGCGGCTAGAGTCAATACATCTGTCTTCATCAATACTTCCTCTGCGCTCTATGTTATCGATTGTTTATGGTTGTTATTCACCCAGGTGATGGGCCATCTTTCCTGCCAGTAACTGCATCTAGAACCCGATATTCCCGGCACGCATCGAAAGAGCACGTTTTATACCCATTTAGGTGCCAAATGGCAAAGACCTAAATCAAAATTGTCGTTCACACTAAAGTTTACGCAATACCGAGTTTTCCGCCATTGTGGATTAACACCTTATAAGTACTGGCTCACAGAATGAGTGAACACTTACTCAATAAATGTGAACTAAAGCATGACAATTATGTGAATTTTTTTCTTATACCCTCCAATTTGGCGTAAACCCTACAAATCGTGTGGCAGAATAATGCGCACAAAATCGAGGCAGCTCCAAAAATCTGCACCGAAATGAGGTTTTGTACGACGGTTAGTTTGTATTCTAATTGCGATTTATTCGCAACACACTTGATAGGCGTCAATAAACAACCGATAATAAGAATTATTATTAACTAGCTGATAATATCGGCATGAAGTTAGCAATCTGAGTGATCGATCCACTAGACACCAGACAAACCCTACACAGGTAGTAAATACGACTATGTCGATGACTCTCAACCAATTAACCGCCGGCAAAATTGCCACTATTAACTTTCTGCACGGCGAAAATCACGCCCTGAAACGCCAATGTGGCGCGCTCGGTCTAAAACCTGGCGAGCAGGTAAAAGTGTTACATCGCAGTGGTGGCACTGGCCCCATGCAAATTAAATGTCGCGGTACATTGTTCGCAATCCGCAACGACGAAGCTGCCAGCATTGGTGTAACACTCGAAGCCTAATTCAACTTCCACGCTCTGGAATACGTTGTGAAAGAAATTGCCCTGGTCGGTAGCCCCAACTGCGGAAAAACCACGCTTTTCAACCGCCTTACCGGCACCCGGCAACGTACTGGTAACTGGCCGGGAGTAACCGTAGAGCGAAAAGATGGGCAGCTGAACCTCGGCACTGAAACTACGCTACTTGTAGACCTACCAGGCATCTACACTTTTCACGATGACATTCAGGGCATCGAATCCCGGGTTGCTCACAGTTACATCGCCAGTGGAACACCAGAGCTGGCATTGCTGGTGTTAGACGCAACTCGTTTACCTCAACAACTGGAATTACTTCCTGATTTACTGGCCACAAAAATTCCCGTTGTGTTGGTGGTCAATATGCTCGACAGCGCGGAAGCTGAAGGGATGAAAATCGACCTGCAAGCACTCGCGCAGGGTACCGGGTTACCCGTAGCAGGAGTGGTCGGCTCAACTGGAGTCGGAATCAAAGAACTCAAACAAATTATCGCCAACGCACTGATCAGCTTTCCCGCACTCAACCCGAGTCAAATAGACCTTAAAGCAGTTGCTGAGGCTAGCTATCGCAGTGTTCATGAGAGCAGCCGCACCGAAAAAATTGACCGCTGGTTGTTACACCCGAAACTTGCGCTGCCGTTTTTCCTGTTAGTGATGTACCTGTTGTTTACCATTTCTGTCAACCTTGGTGCGGTGTTTATCGACTTTTTCGACATCCTTTTGGGAAGCTGGTTTGTCGATGGTACGCGCTGGATTCTAGCCAGTATCGGTACCCCGGAGTGGCTCCAGGCAGTAATGGCCGATGGCGTCGGTGGCGGTATTCAGTTGGTGGGTACGTTTATTCCAGTGATTGGCTTTCTGTACCTGTGTATGTCGTTCTTGGAAGATTCCGGGTACTTGTCCCGCGCCGCGTTTGTGATCGACCGGCTAATGGCAAAGATCGGTTTACCAGGCCAGGCATTCATTCCCCTTATTATCGGTTTTGGCTGTAACGTACCGTCGGTAATGGCGTCGCGAGCCTTGGGACAAGCCAGTGCGCGATTGACAACTATCTTCATCGCGCCTTTTATGTCGTGTGGTGCGCGACTGTCAGTTTATGTTTTCGTGGGAACCGCTTTCTTCCCTGGCCAAGCTCAAAATGCCATTTTTGCGCTCTATTTACTGGGTATCATCGTCGCCGTACTGTCGGCTTGGATTCTGCGTCGTAAACTGTTTGCTGGCCTGGTGGGAGCCAATATCGCAGAAATGCCCGCCTACCACCGACCGCTGCTGCGTAATGTACTGACGCAAACCTGGCACCGGCTTTACTCGTTTATCTGGCGAGCCGGACGACGCATTGTGGCTGTCGTATTGTTACTTTCAGTGTTTTCTTCGCTGGGAACCGACGGCAGCTGGGGTAACCAGGACACCGAAAAATCAGCACTCTCCGCTACCGGCAAAGTACTCACACCCATTTTTACGCCCATGGGCGTCGGTGAAGAAAACTGGCCTGCAACAGTCGGTTTGTTCACCGGCCTGTTCGCCAAGGAAGTGGTAGTAGGCACCCTAGACACGCTCTATTCGCCCCCTGAAGAAAGCGATGAGCAGGCCGGTCGACCAGATTTTGTCGCTGATATCAATGAAGCACTCAGTAGCGTAGCCAATAATTTTGTTGGGCTTGCCGGAGCGCTCAGCGACCCGCTCGGTATCAGCTCTGCACAGGAAGATGTCGCTGGCAGTGTTCCAGGCAGCTACACCGCGATGCAGCAATTGTTTCCGTCCGCCTGGGGAGCTTTCTGTTATCTCGTGTTTATTCTGCTCTACGCCCCCTGCGTAGCAACAATCGGGGTTATGCAGAAGGAAGCTGGGCACGTGTGGTTGGGTTTTTCGGTACTCTGGAGCCTGTTGTTGTCCTACTGGCTCGCTAGCCTGTTGTGGCACCTCAGCCAACTCGCCACCAATCCTTTCTATGCGGCCAGTTGGATTGTTATATCCAGCGCAGTGTTATACGGCAGTTATATCTGGATATTACATCGCATGAAGCGCGGCATCAGCGATCATATCCCAGCCGTAAACCTTTCCTAGAATTTCAGGCTCGACGTTAAAACAACACGCGGCAACGAATAGTACCCTCGACCTCGCGCAGTTGCTCGAGGGCCATTTCGCTATAGGCCGAATCCAAATCGATTACCACATAGCCCACAGTCGCATTGGTTTGCAGGTATTGGCCGGCAATGTTGATGTTGTTATCTGAAAAAATGCGGTTGATCGCCGTCATCACGCCGGGCACGTTTTTGTGTACGTGGAGCAGACGGTGTACGTTTTTGTGGCTTGGTAAAGCCACCTCGGGGAAGTTGACTGATGAGGTTGTAGTACCGTTATCGGAATATTTCACCAGTTTTTCAGCCACCTCATAACCGATGTTCTCCTGTGCCTCTTGCGTGGAGCCTCCAATATGCGGAGTGAGAATCACATTATCGAACTTGCGCAAAGGGCTTATGAATTCTTCGTTGTTGCCTTTGGGTTCCACTGGGAACACATCAATCGCCGCACCGGCCAAATGTCCGGACTCCAGCGACTCTGCCAGTGAATCAATATCGACTACCGTGCCGCGCGAGGCATTCAGCAAAATCGCACCTGATTTCATCACGCTAATTTCCGCTTTGCCAATCATGTTCTTGGTAGCTTCCAGTTCGGGTACATGCAAACTCACTATATCGCTCACCGCCAGTAATTCTGGCAATGTTTTGCACTGAATAGCGTTGCCCAATGGGAGTTTAGTGATGACGTCATAGAAAAATACATGCATACCCAGGGCTTCAGCCATTACGCTTACTTGGCTGCCGATGGAACCATAGCCAATAATGCCCAGAGTTTTATTACGAATCTCGTAACTGCCCTCCGCAGATTTTTGCCACGCGCCACGATGACAGCCTGCGTTTTTTGCCGGAATATCACGTAATAATAAAATGGCCTCGGCGATCACCAGTTCGGCTACGCTGCGGGTATTGGAAAACGGTGCATTAAATACCGCAACACCATGTTCACGCGCGGCTTCTAGGTCCACCTGATTGGTGCCGATACAAAAGCACCCAACCGCAATCAATTTCGGGGCATTTTCAAAAACACGACGGGTTAACTGGGTACGCGAGCGCAAACCAACAAAATGAGCATCTTTAATTCGTTCAATCAGCTCGTCTTCTGCAAGTGCAGTCTTCAAATAATCGACGTTGTTGTAACCAGCGCGATTCAAACTCTCTACAGCCGACTGGCTCACGCCTTCCAGTAGTACGAATTTAATTTTGTCTTTGTTGAGAGAGGTTTGCGTTGCGGCCATGGCTAACTGCTTCCTGATTGAGTTAAAGAAGAATCTAACACTTTGGGAAAATGGTTTTTACACCCTGCTCGGTACCCAGAAGCAAAACATCTGCCGAGTGCAACGCAAACAAACCATTAGTGACAACCCCTGGAATCTGGTTTATCGCCGTTTCCATCGCGAGCGGGTCATCGATATGCAAGCCGTGAACATCCAAGATCTGGTTGCCATTATCGGTAGTGCAACCAATGCGATGCTCAGGGCTACCACCCAACTTTACCAGCTCACGAGCGACGAAACTGCGTGCCATGGGAATAACTTCCACCGGGAGTGGGAACTTTCCCAAGGTCGTTACCCACTTGCTTTGATCAGCAATGCAAATGAACTCCTGAGCACAAGCGGTCACAATTTTTTCCCGCGTTAACGCCGCGCCTCCGCCCTTGATAAGTTGCAGACGTTCATTGGACTCATCCGCACCGTCCACATAAGCCAACAAACCATCGACACTATTGAGATCGTATACCGGCACACCATGACCTCGCAATTGCTCAGCCGAAGCATCTGAACTGGCTACAGCACCGTCAAACCGACCTTTGTGGGCTGCCAATGCATCAATGAACAGTGCGGCAGTAGAGCCGGTGCCAACGCCTAAAATGGTATCGCTCTCAAGTTTGGGAAGTAGATATTCCACCGCCGCTGCGGCGACGGCTTGTTTGAGTTGTTGCTGGTTCATGGGTGTTGGGCCTCGTTGGGAGCTGCGCATTTTACGAGAAAACTTTGGGGATCGCATGTTTTTGGGTTGTTTGTTTTCTTCTTTTGGCTTCAGCCTTAATTTTGGTGTAGCAGCGCCTGCACAGCGGGGGGGGGGGGACACATGAGCGTCAGATTGTCTCCAGATTTGTTACATGCATAGATTTCTGGTTTCTCGCATGTCCCCGTTGGGTATGCGCCCCCAGGAACAAAACCATAAAAAACCAAAATCAGAACGCCTACCCCAAGCACAAATACAAAATCACCAAAATCCACGAAAGAACTCAAATAAACCTACAAAACTCTCCCAGAAATCCCCCTCTCCCCCTCTAATTCAATGACTTCTCACCCCCCATCCATTACCATTCCCGCCCCAACACAAAAACGGCTCGCAAACAAGAGAACCTCATGCCCCAGTCCTATCTGAAACGCATCCTGGATGCGCGCATCTATGATCTCGCGGTGGAAACGCCCCTCGATATGATGCCTCTCCTCTCCCTTCGCACCGACAATACCGTGCTGCTGAAACGGGAGGATTTGCAGCCGGTGTTTTCTTTCAAGATTCGCGGGGCATACAACAAGCTGTTGCAGCTGAGTGATAAACAGCTCGAAGCCGGTGTTGTGGCCGCTTCAGCAGGGAACCACGCGCAGGGGCTGGCTCTGGCTGCCAAACATATGGGGGTAAATGCGACCATCGTCATGCCGCAAACGACACCGCAAATCAAGGTAAATGGCGTGCGACGTCATGGCGCTAAAGTGGTGCTCATCGGCGATACTTATGATGAAGCTTCGGCGTACGCGAAAAAGATCGTAGCTGAGAAATCCATGGTGTATGTCCCTCCCTACGATGACCCCGACGTAATCGCAGGCCAGGGTACGGTTGCCATGGAATTGTTGCGACAATGGACAGGAAAAATCGACGCAGTTTTTATTCCTGTCGGCGGAGGAGGCTTGTGCGCGGGTATGGCGGCCTACATCAAATACGTAAGGCCGGATATAAAAGTATTTGCGGTGGAAGCCGATGAATCTGCCTGTTTGAAAGCGGCGATGGATACGAAACGACGCGTGACTTTGCCACAAGTCGGTATTTTTGCCGAAGGCGTTGCCGTCGCACAAATCGGCAAAGAAACCTACCGCGTATTGAAAGAAACAATCGATGGTGTGCTCACGGTCTCTACCGATGAAATATGCGCGGCCATCAAGGATATCTTCGAAGATACCCGCTCCATCGCTGAGCCTGCCGGTGCTGTGTCGCTGGCGGGTTTGAAAAAATACCTGGAGCACAGTACCGACGGCGGCCAAACTCTGGTAGCCATCGACAGCGGCGCCAACACCAATTTCGACCGTTTGCGTTATATTTCTGAACGCACAGAAATCGGTGAAAAGCGCGAAGCGATATTAGCGGTGACGATCCCCGAAGAGCCCGGCAGTTACCGAAAGTTTTGCCGCCTATTAGGGAAGCGTCAGATCACAGAATTTAATTATCGCTATGCCGATAACCGAGATGCCCATATTTTTGTGGGCTTGCAAATATCCGGCGAAGAAAACGACAGGCGGGAAGTGATCGACACCCTACAGGCAAAAGGTTACAAAGTAGTCGACATGACTGATAACGAAGTCGCCAAGCTACACATTCGCTACATGGTGGGCGGTCACGCACCTCAGGTGGAAAACGAAATTGTATACCGCTTCGAATTTCCGGAGCGCCCCGGAGCACTGCTGAACTTCCTCAACAAACTCGCAGGGCGCTGGAATATCTCGATGTTTCATTACCGCAACCATGGCTCTGCAAACGGCAGAGTATTGGTGGGGATGCAAGTTCCCAGAGGCGAACGCAAACAGCTCAAGGAGCTGCTCAATGACCTTGGCTACCCCTACTCCGACGAGACCAATAACGAAGCTTACACATACTTCCTGAGCTAACTTAATGTTGTGGAAAAGCCCATAGCGGGTTTTTCCACATGTCATACAGCAGTCACTAAAGCAGCACATAACCGCAACATCCCTCACTTAAGCTTTCGCCCCTCACATCGAATAATTTTTTGGGGGCTATTTATGCAACGCACGCTGGTTGTATCTTTACTACTTATCATCGCAACTATTTCACAATCCTGTTTCGCCACCGGTGGCAATCACTACGGTTGGGGTAAACCAAATCACTGGCGCGGAATTAACGTTGAATTGGGTCCACGTCCATTCTATTTGATCAACGACATGGCCGACTCACCACTAAAAAGCAAGCTCGAAAGCTGTGCCAATATGCCATTTCATAAAAGCGATTTCTCAATCGGTCACCGTGGCGCGGCACTGCAATTCCCAGAGCACACTAAAGAATCTTACGAAGCAGCAGCACGCATGGGCGCAGGTATTATTGAGTGTGATGTCACCTTTACCAAAGACAAGGAATTGGTGTGTCGTCACTCACAATGCGACCTGCATACAACCACCAACATTCTCGCCACGGACCTTGCCGACCAGTGTACTCAACCATTTGAGCCCGCTGTCTACGACGAGCAGGGCAATATGATTTCCGCAGCATCTGCGCGCTGCTGTACATCAGACATCACCCTCGCCGAATTTAAAACCCTGAAGGGCAAAATGGATTCTGCAGACAACACAGCCACCAATGTTGCCGATTACATGGATGCAACCGCAAACTGGCGTACTGACCTCTACACATCACGCGGCACCCTGATGACCCACAAGGAAAGTATTGAGCTGTTCAAAAGCCTCGGTGTTAAGATGACACCGGAATTGAAATCACCCAGCGTTGCTATGCCGTTCGATGGTTTGTCGCAAGAAGCCTACGCTCAGAAAATGATTGATGAATACAAGCAGGCCCATGTGTCACCACGCGATGTATTTCCACAATCCTTTAATTTTGACGATGTACTTTACTGGGTAAATAACGAACCCTGGTTTGGCAAGCAAGCCGTTGCTCTAGATGGCCGCTACGACCTTCCCGGATTCGACTTCCGCGATCCCTCAACCTGGGCCCCCTCCATGGAAGAACTCGTGGCAGCCGACGTAAAAATTATCGCCCCTCCCATGTGGATGCTGTTGGATGTAGCCGATGGCAAAGTCGTTCCCTCTCTGTACGCGAAAGCCGCCAAAGCGGCTGGTTTGGAAATTATTACCTGGACATTTGAGCGTTCTGGTTTACTGGCTTCAGGCGGTGGCTGGTATTACCAATCCATGAATGGCCTGAACCCAGATGCCATTGATCCTCAGCCTAGTGTTATTGATAACGATGGTGATAAGTATGAAGTGTTAAACGTATTGGCGAAGGATGTTGGCATTATTGGAATTTTTTCTGATTGGGCAGCGCCTGTAACCTATTATGCGAATTGCATGGGTCTAAAATAAGTTTTTAATTGGGAAGTTTTTTGAGCACAGGTGGGGGACTGCCTGTGCTTATTTTTGTTTTGCTGTTGAATTTACTTCAGGTCTGTAATTCCAGTGCTGCATCGAGTTAAATTGAATTAAATACCCCCCGCTGAGGAGGCGCCACTTAAAAAATAACGCACGTTTACCCCAACAAAAACCCAACAAAAACCCAACAAAAACCTAACAAACATTGACTACTCCCCAACTAAAACCTGAAACTCCGCCTCAGAAACTAGCCCTCTCTGCAACAAATCCTCCGCCAAAAGCTTCCGTCTCTCAGTCACAAATGCCGATTTCACATCAACTCCCGTTTGCGACAAAAAACGCTTAGCATCTTTACGTAAATTGGCTATCCAGCGTTCTGGAACAACGTTACTCACCGAGGTATTCCTCAAATGCGGCGATTGCGCTTGTGGGTTACCGTATTCGGTGCGGGTGCAAATCTCACAGAAATACATCAGATTTGGGCCCTCTCGATAAATTTTTAATACAGATTTATATTCTCGGTGCTCAAGTTCACCTCTCACATAAGTTGATGTTTTTTCGACCACAGTCCACTGTCTACCTTCAAAAGCAAGCGCAACAGACTCCACAAAATTATCGTTATAAACATTGCTTAGCAACCATCCCTTTGGCTCATAACGAGCGCAGAGTACGCTGCTTGAAAGCAACAACAACAAGCAACCCCCTGCCACACGCGCATATAAACTCATAAATTTCCCCGATCCAGTACTGCCTAAACTTTGCGCAATCATAAAGTTTTATAAAACCTTTCCCCGCTTGGCACTAAAGCGTTACACATAGTAACCACGGCCCTTGAGATATCGCAAATATCGCCTCCTAAGCCCGGGTTTCGGGTTTCAGGGCACCCATAATTTGCTACTATCGCTGCACCTACTAAGGACCATTCATAATTACAACACCATAACAATTAAAGGTTTACTGATGTCCACAACAACTCCAATGAAACACCCGTTGTTGTGGGTGCCTACGGGCTATTTCACCATGGCACTCACTTACAACATGCTCACCGCGGCTGCCGTGGTGATGTTTAGTAATTTAGGTATGGATAACGCCCGTGCCGCAGCTTATGCCAGTGCATTGGGCCTGGCATATACCATCAAGCCGCTATTTGCAGCGTTTCTGGAAATGTACAAAACCAAGAAGTTTTTTGTACTGCTCTCTCAAGTTATTCTGGGTATCGGTTTTGTTGCCGTCGCCCTCGTTATGAGTTTACCCGGCTATATCACTATTATGCTGGTGCTGTTTTGGGTGCTGTCTTTTGTGGGTTCTTCACAAGATATTACTACCGACGGGGTGTACGTCACCTCACTGGATGCCAAGCAGCAGGCGCTTTATTGTGGCTGGCAGAGCTTGAGCTGGAACCTCGGTAAACTGGCGATGATGAGCGTGATGGTGGTACTCAGCGGTTTACTGCATCAGTACATTTTTAATCACGACCCGCACGTTTCCGGCCCGGAGTGGGCTAAATCGTGGCAGATTGTATTTGGATTAATGGGTGTCATGATGCTGGGTATGGCCATGTGGCATTGGCGAGTGATGCCTGAGGGCGCACGCGCCGAGAACACGCCACACAACCCAAAAGAAGCCATGATGACCTTGATGGATGCCTTCGTAAGTTTCTTCCAGAAGCGCGGCATTTGGATAATGATTGGTTTTGCATTGCTGTTTCGTATCAGTTTTGGTTTTCTAAACGCGCCCAGTATGCTGTTTATGAAAGATGCATTCGATAACGGCGGCTTGAATTTAACCAATCAGGAATTTGGTATTATATACGGCACCTTTGGATTGATCGCTCTTCTGATTGGCTCCCTGGTTGGCGGTGCTTATGTGGCCAAAAAAGGACTTCAGAAAGCATTATTCCCTCTGTGTTTTTGCGTAAATATTCCCAACATTACCTTTCTGATTTTGGCAATTTACCAACCACACAGCCATGTTCTGATTACTTGCGGGGTGGTTGTAGAGCAGTTTTTCTTCGGTGTCGGTTCAGTTGGTTTTATGATTTATTTGATGCAACAACTGGCCCCCGGTAAATACGCCACCACGCACTATGCTTTCGGCACTGCGTTAATGGGCCTTTGCATGATGCTTACCGGTATGGTGAGTGGTGCACTACAACAAATGATGGGGTACATCGGTTACTTCATCTTCGTGATGGCTGCGACCATCCCGTCGTTCATTATTTGCTGGATTGCGCCCTTCCACGTTAAACACGACGACGCACCACAAGAAGCCTAGCTTTACGGCCAAACAAACCCGGTAATCTGCCGGGTTGCTTGTTTTCCAACTTAGCAAGAACTCTCCACACAATGACATGTCACACCAGTTGCACAACAACAGGTGTGATATGGATTTCGAAGCCCCATCTCAAGAACGTCACAAAAATACCATGCTCTACGGGGCAGTGCTATTATCCCTGGCGGCTCACCTAGGCGTCTACGCTACGCTAAAGTTCGCGCAACACCGCGATTCGGAGCCGCCTCCACTCACTGCTGCAACGGTCAAGGTGGAACTTCGCAAAGCGCTTATCAAGCCGAGTTTGACACCGGAGAACGATGAATCACCGTCGCCCGTAACCAAGGTTCCAGAGAAAACTCTCGCGCAACCAGTAATCCCAGAAGCCAAACCACAGCAGGATTTACCTCTAGCCACACCCAAAACCCAGTTTCCCGAAGTAAGCAGGGACGCAACAGTTTTCGATCCGCGCTTGCGAAAAAAGCTGCAGGAAGCTCAAAACGCACCAAACTTTAATAGATACCGGCAACCCCGCATGACTACCTTTACGAATATTTCAGGAAGACTGGTACTGAAACAGGGCCGTTATTGCTCAGCTTTTCAGGAGGGGATTGATGAAACAGATTTGGGGCTGTGGACGCTGCCCTATAAGTGCGACAGTCGCCCAGATGAATCGCAGCGCATTAAAGATGCTTTATCCAATGCGCTGCGAGAGTACCGTGAAGGGCCGAATTCCCGCTAACCCTGCATATTCTCCAATTCCACACCCTTGGTTTCATAAACATACTTGATCACGAAGCCGATGGAAATTAATGCACCGAGCGTGTAGAGACTATAAGCAAACGCCAGCCCCATTCCGCTAAGAAGCATCGGGAAAGTCCATGACACGAGGAAGTTTGAACCCCACTGTGCAACGCCCGCGACGGCCAAACCTGATCCCCGAATTTGATTCGGGAACATTTCGCCGAGCAGTACCCACATGATCGGGCCCCAACTGAAGTTGAAAAACATCACGTAGAGGTTTGCAGAAATCAATGCCAATACGCCCATGCCATCACCCAAACTCACTGAACCCGAAGCATCAGTGGAAGCCGTGGTAAACGCGAATGTGGTAAGACCCAGGGTAATGCTCATACCGATTGAACCGATGAGCAGTAAAGGCTTACGGCCGAGGCGATCCACCAGTACCAAGGCCAGAATCACCGCACCAATACTCAGAGCACCCGATACAACGTTGATAAGCAGAGCATCATTTTCCCCAAAACCCACAGCTTGCCAAAGTACCGCGCCGTAATAAAAAACAACGTTTATGCCTACAAATTGCTGAAAGCTAGCCAAGCCTATACCGACCCAAACAATCGGTCGCACTCGGCCTGAGGTTTTATCGATTAGATCTGAGAGTTTGGGTTGATGGTGATCGCCGGCCAGAGATGCATCGATATCATCGAGCTTCGCCTTCCCAGCAACAGCGCCGTATAGACGTTGCAAGGTTGCCAGAGCCTTTTCTTTGCGCTGCTTAACCACGAGAAAGCGTGGGCTTTCTGGTATCGCCAACAAGGCAAAAAAGAATACACCGGCGGGGATCAACTCTATCCAAAACATCCAACGCCATGTTTCATATTCTAACCAGAGGGGGTTAAGTGCAGAACCGGAAACCGCTGCAAGCAAATAATTACTTAAAAAAGCCATAAATAAACCAAATATAATGGCCACTTGCTGGATGGTTGCCAATGCACCGCGATACCTCGCAGGCGCCACTTCGGCGATATACGCGGGAGCCATAACCGATGCCGCCCCCACTGCCAAACCACCGATTACGCGATAAACAATGAACTCTGCAGAAGAGGTCGCAATCCCCGATCCCCAGGCAGACACGATAAAAAATACTGAAGCGATGATCAGCATAAAACGCCGGCCGTAGTGATCGGCCAATCGACCCGCAAAAAAAGCGCCGACGGCACACCCCAACAACATAGAAGCAACGTTAAAACCGCTGGCGATATCGTCGGAACTAAAGGCGACTTTCAAGCCTTCTACGGTGCCATTAATAACACCGCTGTCGAATCCGAACAAAAAACCACCAATCGTGGCGACGCCACTGATTAACAAAATGAAAGCAAAATTCTCGGTATTTTCCGAATTAGCCTGGTTCATGGGAATTTCCCGTTTTGTCTGTGTTTATTGTTGTAAGAAGCTCTACGCGCAAAAGCCAGTCCTGCCGTTCACAATATAGTCAACATCGCAAACTACGAAAGCATCACAGCGCGATTCGATTACCCCTGTAAACCGATAGTAGAGCAGCCCTCAGTCTACACTGAACACGGCGACGGTTAGTAGTCCAAAAACATCTAAGCGTGGCACGAAAATTCGCACTATGTTATCAATAACAGGTGACCAAAACGTTTATTTATAAATCATGTTGCAGAAGGCTTAGCCTCTGGTGGTAACGTCGCTGCTCCTTCCTCTCGATAAAAATGAACATCCCGCTGAGGGAAAGGAATCGAAATACCTTCTGCGTCAAAACGCATTTTCACTTCACGCGTGATATCCCAATACACGTCCCAGTAGTCTTCCGTTTTTGCCCAGGGGCGCACCACGAAATCCACAGAGGAATCTCCCAAGTTATGTAATTTAATCATCGGCTCTGGTGATTTCAAAACCTTTTCGTGGGAAGTTACAATGTCGTGCAGCACCGCCTCGGTATGTGGGATATCATCGCCATAACTTACACCGAAGGTCATATCAACTCGACGCACCTTTTGAGCCGTAACATTTTTAATGACGTCACCCCAGATTTTGCTGTTGGGAATAATCAGCGTTTGATTATCGATGGTAAGAATAGTGGTACTCACAATATTCATGGACTTGACCTTACCAAACACGCCAGCGGCTTCCACAAAATCGTCGGTGTCATAAGGACGGTAGATTAAAATCATCACACCCGCCGCAAAGTTACCTAAGGTATCTTGTAGCGCAAAACCAATGACAAAACCAACCACCCCCAAACCTGCCAGGACTGGCCCGAGCGATACCCCAACCTGTGCCAAGGCCACCAGCAGTCCCAGTAACATAACAATGCGCGACACCATGGAGGTCATCATTTCCTGCATTAATAAGGAAAGTTTGACCGAGGCCGATTTCATACTGCGTAACAGCAAGCGCTTTATAAAAGTGGCCATAATTCTGAAAAACATGATAATCGCGATAAAAACAACCACGCGAATAATGAAATCTACCAGATTCTCTCTCATGCTGTGCTTTGCCGATAACCACCACTCGTGAAATAAACCACTGAGCACGTTGAGATCCATGAGATCCGCGCTAATCGAACCGGTGGTTTTTACGAGTAGCTGACGGTAGCTGGCCACATCAAGACCGACATCTTCACCAACACCAATTAACAGCTGTAAACTTTCCGTATCCGTGTTGGATTTATCGCTTAGCAGGCGCTGCTTGTTGAGCACCTCGGCATCGTCTTTGTTTATTTTTAGAAGGGCTGCATACTCCTGTTCCCTTTCTGCGTTGAGGCGAATTTGTCCAACCAGTAAATCTGCACGCTTGGGAATTTCCTGCTGTAAATAGTTGCGCGATGGTTTTGCGTTGTAGCCCACACCTTCGACCACTTTGACGTATTCCTCAAGCAGGCTGAAACCCATATCTATTAAACGGGTATCGAAGGTGTAGCTCTTTAATCCCTCAGGCGTTGCAGTATCGCGATCGGTGTTATTTGCGGCGTATTCCTGGAGATGCTCATCCAACGACGCACGTAACTTCCGGCCCGCATTGAGCAGATTCGAGCGAAACTCTGCAAGTAAAACCTGCGGTTCACCGCCACCCTCTCGATAGGTCACGGCAAGGGCTGTGAGCTCCCGAAGTTCAGCAACTAACTTATCGTAGGTATCGAGCCTCTGCAAAATAAGCGATTCTTTGGCTTCACCGCTAGCAGTCTGAAAAGACTCGTCCAACTCCTCCAGCTTTTTCTTATATTTGCCGACCCGTTCAACCGCCGCAAAGATATTCTTTTCTGCAGAGGTCAGTTCATTTTCTTTGGCTTTTTCGATCGCTTCGGCGCGTGCCACAATTGACGATTCCTGGGTTTGCGCATAAATCTGCACGCTGGCGATGCTAAGGAGAAAAACCAATAACAAAGTCTTAATAGAGCACATAATAAAATCCATTACTTTGAAGGGGAGGGGAAACACTGCTCCTGGAGCGACTTATCAAACAGTCATTATAAACGCTTCAAACGTTTGGCGTAATTTTCCAACACCAAACCGCTGCGCCGATAATTTATTCACATTTGGCGGCAAAGAATGTTTTAAACCACTTTTAAAAATTGTTATTCTGGCTGCCACAGAACAGAGTTACCGCAAAGCGATTTACCCGTCATGGATGCAAAAAACCGCAACAAGCATATTCTACGTTCCATCAATGCCATGTTTATTGATCAGGTTGGCCCCATTGGGGATGCCCTGATCAACGACGCCGTTCGCGAATGGAAAGCCAAACAATGGCGTGGCCAAACCGCATTTCGAAACTATATAAAAACCCTCGCTTCGAATCTGGACAATTCCAACCAACAAAAATTTATTACTGAGGCTGGGCAACTGCTGCTTGAGGCAGAACGCACGGTATAAAACGCACGCGATCTGGAGTACTCCCCGCTATGCTACAAAGTAAGATGCCAATTACCGCACAATTGGCAATGCTACTCATATTGGTGTTGGCAATGAATGCCGGCGCTTATTTCTTAATTCTGCAGAACCTCTATGACGACGAGTTGAAAACCCAGGCCGAAACTGTGGTTGATAATGTCGAGGCTTTTGGAGCCTGGGTGTCGCGTTCAGGCCGGGTGTGGGTGAAGGACGGCGCTCAAGATTATTTGAGTTCAGAACCGGTGATCACCCCTAATGGCGATGGTAGTGTTTACCATTTTTATTCCAAAAACCCGGCACTGGCGACTCGTGAATTTTCCGAGGTGGTAGCGGCGTCTCAGTCGCGTGCAAAGTTTCGGATGACCTCTCACAATGTGATGAACCCCGCCAATGCTCCAGACGCCTTTGAGCAGATCGCGCTGCAGGAAATTCGCACGAAAAAGCTCAACACCTACGCCACCAGTACCGGCGACCAATTTCGCTATGCCAAAGCAGTAATTCACAAAGCATCGTGTATTTCCTGTCACGGCAGCGCCGACACAGCACCTAACGATGTGATTGAACGTTACGGACGTGATAACGGATTTGGCTTCAAAGAAGGTGACATCGCAGGAATAATCAGCGTCACCTTACCGCGTAAATCGTTATTCGACAGCAGCCTGTCGATTGTGAGTCTTATTGAGGTATTGGTGATCGTACTTTCAATTGTGCCAATTCTTTGGTTCGTAAGGCGCGCAGTGCTGTTACCCGTAAAGCGCTTAACCCACGCTGCCGAACAAATCTCCAAGGGGCAGGAAACCGATTACGATATCGCCAATGTCCCCAATAAAAGCAGCAACGAAATTCATCAGCTGATGATGGCAACGGCGCGCATGAAAAACAGCTTCAATATTGCGATGAAAAAAATGAATGAAGCCAGAGCCCAGGCTAACAAAGCCATCAAGTACGCCAAGGCATTAAAGAACAGTAAAGAGTAGCGCAAAAATTTTACAAAGCTGAGCACGATCATTACTTCCTGACTTCAAGTTTGAAGTGCAACAGATGTAATTAAATTCCATAAAAAATATCCTCTGGAGTTTTATAGTCATGTCGTTTTCGTGGACGCTGGTTCAGTTGATCAGCAATTCTGTCACACTGCTGCTGAGTCAGTGAAGCCATTGAGCATCCACGGGGAAGATACTGTCGAATGAGGCCGTTGAGATTTTCGTTCGAACCGCGCTCCCAAGATTGGTAAGGATTCGCAAAATAGAAGTCAACATCGTGGACGGCTTCTATAGCCTTGTATTGGTTGAATTCGGTTCCGTTATCGGCGGTGATGGTTTTGAATGACTCGGGGTTTCTGTTAATTAGCATCGAAACTCGCTTGTTCAGGCTGTCAGTGGTGCGGTCTTTAAGTTTACCTATCATGACAAACCCTGATTTACGTTCGTTGATAGTAACGATACAGTCTTTTGAGGCACGGCTTACAACGGTATCGATTTCCCAATGCCCTTTGTATCGCCGTGTTTCGACGGCCTTTGGGCGTTCCGAGATGTGACGTTTACCGGCGAGCCTACCGCGGCTATCGCTGGAGTTATGGCGCTTGCGGCGCTTTTTGATGGATTGACGAAGGTACTTGTACATATCACCTCCATAGAATTTATCGTTCCAGATATATCGATAAATCGTTTCGTAGGAGGGGGCACGAAGACCTTGACGACGAAGGTAGCCTGATACCTGTTCAGGGCTCCATTTTTGCTTCAAGTATTGGCAGATTATGGCGAAGTCAGCGGAGGTGAACTGGGCATTGCGCCTGGAACGGCTACGTCGCGCACGTGTTCGTCTCTGAGCCTTAGACGGGCGATAAGCCCCATCGATATGATGGCAGCTATTGCGCTTGAATTCGCGATAGATGGTGCTGCGGTGGCGACCTAGTTGTGCAGCGATTTTAGCGTAGGGTAGCCCTTGCCAACGCAGGTAAGACATGAGTACTCTTTCATCTTGGGTAAGCTGTACATACTTGTTCATCGTTGATCTCTCTTTGGTCGGAAAGAAAAACGACTAGTATTGCAGCTTGCCCTCCTTATTTGGGTGGTTGTCGCACTTAGTTTATGAATTCGGCCTTCATAACAAGACGCATTGACGTGAAGTAATGACGAATTCCTGTCCGCACCGAAGAACGGAAAAAGCCGACCAGCTGGAGCGACACATTAGTTACTCTTTTAAACCAGTGCAGAGATATATTAAGAAACCTCTGCCAAATCGCCCTTGGATTCGAGCCACACTTTTCGATCTCCGGCGCGTTTTTTAGCAAGTAACATATCCATCATCTGATGGGTATCATCACCCGGCGCGATAACCAATTGCACCAAACGCCGCGTATCGACCGCCATGGTCGTTTCGCGCAGCTGCATCGGGTTCATTTCTCCCAATCCTTTGAAACGCTGCACGTTGACCTTACCTTTTTTCTTTTCAGCGGCGATACGATCGAGAATGCCCTGCTTTTCACTTTCGTCCAGGGCGTAATACACGTCCTGCCCGACATCAATACGGAACAAAGGCGGCATAGCTACGAAAACATGGCCAGCACGTACCAGCGCAGGAAAGTGACGCACAAACAAAGCACATAGCAGAGTGGCAATATGCAAGCCGTCAGAATCGGCATCCGCCAGAATGCACACCTTGTGGTAGCGTAGGTTATCAAGGTTATCTGAGCCGGGATCGATACCCAGAGCAACAGATATATCGTGAACTTCCTGCGAGGCCAATACTTCAACGCTATCGACTTCCCAGGTGTTTAGAATTTTTCCACGCAGCGGCATAATGGCCTGGTATTCACGGTCACGCGCTTGTTTTGCAGAGCCGCCCGCAGAATCACCTTCCACCAAAAATAATTCACCCGCAGATGGATCATCCGAAGAACAGTCTGCAAGCTTACCCGGTAGCGCCGGCCCCTGAGTAATTTTCTTACGGGCGATTTTTTTACCAGAACGAACACGTTTTTGAGCATTACTAATACAGAATTCGGCGAGCTTGTCACCCTCATCAGTATGTTGATTGAGCCACAGACTAAAAGCATCTTTAGCAACACCGGAAACAAACGCTGCCGCTTCGCGTGAGCTTAAGCGCTCTTTGGTTTGACCGGAAAACTGCGGATCTTGCAATTTTGAAGAAAGCACAAAACAGCAACTGGTCCAGATATCGTCGGGTGCCAGCTTGACACCGCGGGGGATCAAATTACGAATTTCACAATATTCCCGCATTGCGTCCATAAGGCCACTGCGCAAACCGTTAACATGCGTACCACCTTGCGCAGTCGGAATTAAATTAACATAACTTTCTTGCGTGATTTCACCACCTTCGGGCAACCATTGTACCGCCCAATCCGCAGCTTCAGTGGTGCCGCTAAAATTGCCAACAAAAGGTTCTAGCGGCAATACCTCCCAACCTTGGGTCGCACTTTTTAAATAATCACGCAAGCCATCCTCATAAAACCAGGTAATACTTTCTTCGGAAATTTCATCGTTAAAAACGACTTCAAGCCCTGGGCACAATACCGCCTTGGCACGCAGCACGTGGCGCAGACGCGAAACGGAAAACTTGGCAGAGTCAAAATATTTTGCATTGGGAAGAAACCGCACGGTGGTGCCGGTATTGCGTTTCCCGCAACTATCTACCACATGTAAATCAACCGTTTTTTCGCCATTTTGAAAACCAATACGATACACCTGTGCATCGCGTTTTATGGTCACCTCCAAAATACTAGAGAGCGCATTAACAACCGAGACACCAACACCGTGTAAGCCGCCAGAGAACTGGTAATTCTTGTTGGAAAATTTGCCGCCGGCGTGAAGTGTTGAAAGAATGACTTCAACACCGGGTATCTTTTGCTCCGGGTGCAAGTCTACCGGCATACCGCGACCGTCATCGCTGACGCTTACCGATTGGTCTTTATGAAGGGTAACTTCGATTTTTCTGGCGAAGCCCGCCAGAGCTTCGTCGACACTGTTATCGATCACTTCCTGTGCGAGGTGGTTGGGTCTGGTGGTATCGGTGTACATACCAGGGCGTTTTTTTACGGGGTCTAAGCCCGTGAGTACTTCAATATCTTCTGCAGTGTAATTTGCCATAATGATTTAATTTGCCTTTAGAGTTCAGGCTTATGTTTCAAAAAATTCCACAATTTCCGGTAGCCAGTTTTCATAGCCTTCAAAAGTATGACTGCCACCAGATTCAACACTTTGCTTACAAGCGCGATACTTTTCGACAGCCAGTTCATAAGGCAGGGTTTCGTCACCGGTTTGCACCATTAACCAGTAGGCGTCGGCGCAACGTAAATCCAGGTCACAGGCAACAAGCACATCGACATGCTGGGGTTGCAGTGTGTACTCCGCATCACTGTAGTAGTTTTTTAATGGTTTTCCCAATAGAGGTTCCACAAAATTCTGCGGACCTACAGCAGGGTTAATGAGAACCGCTTTTTTCGCCCGCCGCTGCTCAATGAGCCAAGTCGCCCAAAACCCACCCATTGAACTTCCCACAATACAGGTTTCATCTGGTCGCAGTGTTTCGAAAATTGCGCTCAATTGTTGTACGGTTTCATCAGGATAGGAGGATAACTCAGGACACAAAAATGAAACTTGTGGTCGATTAGCTGTCAACCAGGCGCCGGTAATTTGTGCTTTATAGGAGCTGGGTGAACTTAAGAACCCATGAATATACACAATGTTCAACATTAATGAGTTGCTACCCGGCGGCGAATATTCAGTAACATCTATCAGCGACTAATTTTAAGAAAAACAAGCCTTCTATTTTAATGCAAAGTTATACCGCACACGCGGATTAACTGGCAAGCGTAATTCAAGTATAACGGGATACTTTAAGAGGAGCGAAATTCGATAGAGATTCACCCGACGTAAAACTGACTTGCAAATACAACAACAGCGCTGTATCAAGCGCTGTTATTTGCTAGGGGAATTGCGCAAAGACGCAAGAAGGTTACCTTATCAATAACCGCTGGACGCGAAATCGATTTGATAAACTTTGTCTTTAATGCGGCATACCTGCGTGGCTAGCGTGCCGTCGGCAAAGAGTTCAAAACGGCGATAACCTGGCATTATGCGATCCACACCAAATTCTTTGGAGTCAGGCAGGAACTGTACGCACGTCGAGGGTGTTGCAAGCAACTGAACCCCTTTTCGTTCCGCCTCAAACTGCTGGTGAACGTGACCCCAACACACCACTTTCACATTGGAGTACTTGTCCAGAATTCTGAAAAAAGCTTTGTTACGACGCACCACGTAAGTGTCGAGCCATTCGCTACCGACGGGTACCGGCTGGTGATGAAGGAAAACAGCCGCCGGAAGGCGCGGATATGCGCTCAACAGGCGTTCCAGACGCTCCAACTCGTACTCTTCGAGATCGCCACCGACTTCCATGGGAATGCGGGAGTCCAGCAGAATTAAATTCCAACCACCACGCACGCAGTGCGCTTCAATGGGCAGCCGCGCGACCTGATCCATATTCATGGGGTCATCGTGGTTACCAGGAAGCCACGCCAAAGGTGTATTGGGGAAGTAACGCTCGATTATATGAATAAAGCGTTCATAAGATGCGACACCGCCGTCGTTGGAGATATCACCGGTGGCCAGGAGCATGTCAGGAGCTTCGTTGGCCTGAAGTAACTGCAAAACATCGTGCAGGCTCTGGTCTGTATCAAGACCAAGCAACTTTTCTCCAGGCTGGCTACCCAGGTGACAGTCCGTTATCTGTAAAAGGCGAAATGGCCTCATAACTCTCTCTGATTCGTATTCAATGTCCGCTATTGAACGGAAGTCCTAAATTCGCTTGGCCAACACGGTTACAACTTTGGTGCTAACCAAGACTTCGCAATTCCGATCTATGGAATTGCCCCGTGTATATACGTTCAGGCGCTAATAAGATACCTGTGTTATAGACAAAACGCCACATTAAAACAGACGTTATATCATTTGGATAGTGTGGTACTGAATCTGGGCAAAGCGAAATACTATTTCCGCTTAACGAGAACCATTTCACAATTATGTGAGTGCACATAGCCCTGGCTGTGACAGAATTCTAACCAGTCACCGAGGAAGCGATTGAGCTCCATTTTTTCGTCTGGCGCGTACATTTGCGGGTTGGGGTAGTCGTACTGAGCTTGCCAATTACGGTGCCGATCCCATGAGATTATTTCGGCCATATTGGCGTCATGATAAAGTCTTACCACAAGTCGTGGGGGTTTAATACCCTGCAAATGTTGCACAACTTCTACGGTGGTGGTGTACCGCGCCGAATCCACCACTTGTAAACGCACCTGATAGTGAATGCCATCACCAAGACTAAAAGCCCATTCATCGCGCCCATCCTGCCAGTCTGGCATCAGGTTAATCAGGCGATAAAAGTTTAATTCGCATTGTGCGTGATGCGCTCGAATATCGACGCTGGGCGGCTTCTGTGGTGGCTGTGAATCACTCAAACCCGGTGACCCCCTGCAATAATTTATCTCGATGAATTTGTAACCACTGCAAGCCTAGCAGGGTTGCAGAGTTATTGGTACGCCCAGCATACATGGATTTGAACACTTCTTCAGCAGGATAGGTTTCAAAGCGGATATCTTCGTGTTCAGAATCCAGGCCATATAAGCCGCCGGCTTTACTTAAATCGCATATTGCCGCATACAAGTGTATTTTTTCATTGCAGCCGCCAGGCGTCGAATAATAGCGGGAAATACGAATGAGCTGTGCATTGGTGATACCCGCCTCTTCTTCCAGCTCGCGGGCCATAAGTTCATCTGGTGTTTCACCAGGTTCCAATACTCCGGCCACTACCTCCAGGCACCAGGGGCCCATGTCGGAATCTATGGCTCCAATGCGAAACTGTTCGATCAAACCGACCAAATCATTTTTGGGATCGTAACAAACCGCCGCCGCCGCTTCGCCGCGATGAAATAATTCACGGCGCAGCGGCGGCGTCCAGTCACCGGCAAAAGTTTTGTGCTGTAACTCTATTTCATACATTTTAAAAAAACCGTCATACACCGTTTTTTCTTGAATTATTTTTACAGCGTCTTTATTCATTCCGGAATCAAACTTGGCCATGATGGTTCCTTATATTTTTTTGTAAATTTCACTGCCCTGCTCTCGGAATTCTTGGGATTTTTTCTGCATTTCTGCCTCGACATCCAACATGCGCACAACCTGATCGGGCTCTATGGCAGAAATATCAGTACCATGCTCCGCCGCGAAATCGCGCACTTCCTGAGTAATTTTCATCGAGCAGAATTTAGGGCCACACATAGAGCAGAAATGGGCGACCTTGGCGGATTCTTTTGGCAGTGTCTGATCGTGATATTCGCGCGCGGTATCCGGATCCAAGCCTAAATTAAATTGATCGTCCCAACGGAATTCAAAACGCGCTTTAGAAAGTGCATTATCTCGTAATTGTGCTCCCGGGTGGCCTTTCGCTAGGTCCGCAGCGTGTGCGGCAATTTTGTAAGTGATAATGCCTTCTTTAACATCATTTTTATCGGGCAGGCCCAGGTGTTCTTTTGGGGTGACGTAACACAGCATGGCACAACCATACCAACCAATCATGGCGGCTCCAATGCCAGAAGTAATGTGATCGTAACCGGGCGCAATATCAGTAGTCAGTGGGCCTAACGTATAAAACGGCGCTTCTCCACACTCCCGCAATTGTTTATCCATGTTTTCCTTGATCATTTGCATGGGTACATGGCCCGGCCCTTCGATCATGGTTTGCACGTCGTGCTGCCAGGCAATTTTGGTGAGCTCGCCGAGGGTTTCCAGTTCTCCGAACTGTGCTTCGTCATTGGCATCGGCAATACTGCCCGGGCGCAGACCGTCACCCAAAGAAAAGCTCACGTCGTAAGCTTTCATAATTTCACAAATATCTTCGAAATGCGTGTAAAGAAAATTTTCTTTGTGATGTGCAAGGCACCACTTTGCCATGATGGAACCGCCACGAGACACGATACCGGTAACTCGCTTTGCGGTTAACGGGACATAGCGCAATAACACGCCGGCGTGAATCGTAAAGTAATCAACGCCCTGCTCCGCCTGTTCGATAAGGGTATCGCGAAAAATTTCCCAGGTCAGGTTTTCAGCAATACCGTCGACTTTTTCCAGTGCCTGGTAAATCGGAACAGTGCCAATAGGTACTGATGAATTTCGGATAATCCACTCACGGGTTTCATGAATATTTTTACCCGTTGATAAATCCATAATCGTGTCGGCACCCCAACGGGTTCCCCAGGTAAGCTTGGCAACCTCTTCTTCAATAGACGAACCCAGTGCACTGTTGCCAATGTTACCGTTAATTTTAACCAGAAAGTTGCGACCGATAATCATCGGTTCCAATTCGGTGTGATTAATATTCGCGGGAATAATCGCACGCCCACGCGCCACTTCAGAACGCACAAATTCTGGAGTAATTTCATCGGGAATATTCGTACCAAATGACTCGCCACCATGCTGTTCATTGAGCACACCATATTCGCGCGCCTGCTGCAAACTCATGTTTTCGCGGATCGCAATGTATTCCATTTCTGGAGTAATAATGCCTTTTTTGGCGTAATGCATTTGCGATACATTGCCACCCGTTTTGGCCTTGCGAGGTGTGCGTAAATGCTGAAATCGCAGATGAGCCAATTTAGGATCGTGCAGGCGTTTATTGGCGAATTCTGAGCTCTTGGCGTCTAGCAATTGGGTATCATCACGCTCGCTTATCCAGGCACTGCGGATATCCGGCAAACCCTTGCGTAAATCGATATCGACATCGGGGTCGGTATAGGGCCCTGAAGTGTCGTACACACGTACCGGCAGATTTTTCTCACCACCAAAATCAGTGGGGGTGTCATCCAGCGAAATTTCGCGCATCGGAACACGAATGTCATTGCGCGAACCGGTAACGTAAATTTTTTGTGACCGGGGAAAGGGTTGAACCGAAGAAGCATCCACTTGCGCCGTTTCACTTAAAAAAGAATTTTCATTCGCTGCCATGTTTCGCTCTCTGATTGCGTTAAGTAATTTAAAAGAAATGTTGCAGAGGTCCGTTACTCGGAACCAGTGCTAGGCTTTGCGCATTCGCAAGCGCCTGAGAAACAAAAAGTTTTGCGTTAGCGACGACATCCTCGAGTGGCTTGCCAGCGGCGAGACCTACCGCAATTGCGGTAGACAGCGTACAACCAGTTCCATGAGTGTGTGCAGTCATCACTCGCCCCCCTCGATAAACCTTTATGCTACCATCGCGCTGCGCCAATACATCGGGGGCATCAGACTGCGCCATGTGGCCACCTTTTAACAGCACCGCCTCGGAGCCAAGTGCCAGCAAGTCCCGAGCCTGCTGTTGCATCTCATCGAGATCTTTCGCAGCAGATCTCCCCAGGTAATAGCTGGCCTCGTCAAGATTCGGCGTTATCACGGTCGCCAATGGGAACAAGTCTCGCAAATCGAGCTTAGCATCACCCAGGCGGGTATCACCTGCTGTTGCTTTGAGTACAGGGTCGATCACCACGGGTATCGGCGCAAATTCCTCGAGTAACTGGCGCAAGCGGTTCAACAACGCCGTACTGGCCACCATACCAACCTTGATGGCACCCGGTGTTAAATCAGTCATAACCGCTCGAAACTGAGCTTCCAACTGCTCAACGCTTGTCGGCCACACGGCATCCACACCCCGACTGTTTTGCGCGGTAATCGCGGTAATGACCGCACAGCAGTACCCCTGCAGCGCCGCTGCGGTTTTAATATCGGCCTGAATGCCGGCACCACTCATAGGGTCACTGCCAGCAACAGACAACACTACGGGTGTCGGTTTATTCATGGAAACTATAAAATTGAAGTTCAGGAGACACGAACAAGGCGGGTAACTTGTTTCCTACGCTGGTACTATCCAGATCAGGTCAGCGGGTGTCTCTCAGCCCCCAATTTTTAGGGCACCCCGACAAGCTTATAAAGACGCAGAGTGTAAGAAGTAACAGGCGGGGTGTAAAGGCGTGCTTCTGAAATTGTATACTTGACATTCTGCTAACAGCCAGCGTGTTCTAATCTCCGGCATTGTTTGCACCGCCCGCATTACACTTACTATTTGCGGTCGGCCGACTTAAAATAGCAACTACTAATATATTACCGGTTACTCTCTACTCATAAATCAGGACTATCCCATGATCAGGAAACACTTTGCCTTGTTGCTCCCTGTGGCAATTGCAGGCTTTGCCGCGCAGGTAAATGCCAGCACACTGGAGGAGATTTATCAACAGGCGCTGGAAAACGACCATACATACAAAGCGGCGCAGGCGAATCTCGCTGCGGGGCAAGAAACGGTAAAAATCGGTCGCGCGGGTTTGTTGCCCGCCATCAATGGCTCCGCAGGGTACAGCGAATTGGATAGGGACACCACCATCAACAACATCAACAATTCGGAACCGGATAGCAGCAGTAATACACGCATGGGATTCGAAGTGGGTTTGGAGCAACCCTTATTCGACATGAACGCCTGGTATCAGTACAAGGGCGCCAAAGCCTCAACCGATATTGCCACAACCCAATTTTCTGTGGCTGAAGAGTCTCTGATCATACGCACCGCAACCGCCTATTTTGATGCGCTGAAGGCCGTTGACAACCTGGAAACGGCAAAGGCCGAGGAAAATGCGTTGTCGCATCAATTGGAACAGACACGCCAGCGCTTTGAGGTCGGCTTAACCGCAATCACAGAAGTGCACGAGGCGCAGGCTGTTTATGATTCATCAACGGCAGAACGTTTGATTGCTGAAGGCCGTCTTGGAATTGCGTTTGAAGCTCTGGAAGTTATTACCGGCCAAGCTCAAACCGAATTGTCGCCGCTAAAGCGCGATCTCCCTGTGGCACCTCCGGTACCTGCCGAGCGAGAGCCTTGGGTTGAAATGGCCATGGAAAATAACAATGCGCTGATTATTCAGCGTTTAACCGCTGACGCCGCCAAATACAACAAGAGCGCGCTTAAAGCAAACCACTACCCCACAATTGCGCTGCAGGCTGGGTATTCCGATTACAACAACGACGGTGACCTATCAAGCGATCTACCCGCAGATGTTGACACTCAAGACCAATCGATTGGGGTGGTACTTCGCCTGCCTATATTCAACGGCGGCGGCGTTTCTGCATCGCGTCGTCAGGCGGCACAACAATACATTGCAGCCCGCGAACAGCTAAACCAAACTCAGCGTGATATTGTTCAGTTAATACGTTCTACCCACCTCACAGTAACCACCAGCGTTACCACCGTAAAAGCCCGTGCCCAAGCGATTGTTTCCAACCAGAGCGCACTGGAAGCCACTCAAGCTGGTTATGATGTGGGAACCCGTGATTTGGTGGATGTGCTTAACGCGCAGCGCAGTTTGTATCGTGCGCAGCGCGACTACTTTGATGCACTCTACGCCTATGTACTTAGCAGCCTTGAGCTGAAGCGCGCCGCTGGCACGCTTTCAGCGAATGATGTTGCGGAACTTAACCAGTGGCTAGATATGTCCCGCACGGTTAATTCCCGCCCCTAGGAACCCCCGCCATAGCTCAAGCCCGGCGCTTTTGTGCCGGGCCAGAAACTACGCTTTATTGAACAACGCCGCCGGGCGAACTTCGCTTGCAGCACTATCATACTTCATGGCTGCCCGCGCCAATTCATTCGACCAATACATATCAGCCTGTCGCAAGGTGGTATAAGCACGGGTGTTTTCGTTGGTCATCAACTCACGCAGCAACTGATTGTTCACTGCATGCCCTGAGCGATTGCCGTTAAATTGACCAATAATAACGGCTCCAGCAAGAGAGAGATCACCAACGGCATCGAGAAACTTGTGCCGTACAAACTCGTCCACAAAGCGCAAGCCTTCCTGATTCACCACTTGTGAGTTGGAGATTAATATCGCGTTTTTAATCGAACTGCCCTTTGCAAACCCCAACTCTCTGAGCGTTTCTACCTGCTCTTCAAAACCAAAAGTACGAGCAGGGCTGATTTCTTCAGCGAAAACACTTTCGCTGATCGGTAACGACAGGCGTTGTTTTCCGATGACTTCTGACTCAAAATCGATTTCAATGTCAACCCAGGGGGTTGGCGCTGGCTCGAGAGACGCACTGCTCAGATCGTCACTAACATAAACCGGCTGCTTTAACAAAATCGCACGGCGTTCTTGGTTTTGTTGCTGCAAGCCAATTTTCTGAATAATTTCAACAAAGGGGTAAGCACTGCCGTCCATAATTGGTACTTCGGGCGCATCCAGCACAATGCGGGCGTTGTCCACACCGCAGGCATGTAATGCCGCTGTGAGATGCTCGATGGTACTAACTCGCACTCCCATATTGTTGGAAATAGTGGTCGATAAATGTGTGTCGGTAACCATGTACCAGCGCGCTGGCACTTCAGCTTTGCACGATTCAACATCGCGACGCACGAACACATAACCGGTATTTGCTTCGGCGGGTGTCACGCTCATCACCACACGTAAACCTGTATGCAGACCTCGGCCGACACAAGTGAATGTATCTGCAAGTGTATGTTGATAGTAGGACATTCCGGTAATAGGTGATTTGTCTGACATGATGCAATCCTCCAGTGGGTTGATTTCATGTGTTCAGCGTACTGCTGGCGACGGCTATAAAATTGTTCGCACACGACAAACACTTAGCCGAGGAGTGACTGAGATTTTGTTACATTGAAACTGTACGAAAACTGAATAACACTCGAGGAATTGTGCCAATGAGTTCGACGACGCTGACCTCCTGGGCCTTGCTGATATGGAAAACACTGCAGGAAAAGGGCGAAGATCCTCGCCCCTTTTTCAAGAAAGCAGAGCTCGATGTGAAAAAACTCGGCGACGGTAGCGCACGTTACCCCGCTGAAAAAATATACCGTCTGTGGCACTCGCTAGAGGTATTGGACGACCCTTATCTCGGACTCTCTGTGGGTCAAAACTGGAACCCGACAACCTTTCATGCACTGGGTTTCGCTTGGCTGGCATGCGACTCTCTGGCTCACGCCATGCACCGGTTAACCCGCTATAGCCGTCTCGTCAACAACTCCCTGTATTCATCCTTCAATAGTTACCAGGGTAATTATTTGTTCGAAATCACCACCAGTGAAAACCCTAAAAATATTCATCCTTTTGGTGCCGATGCCGGTGCCGCAGCCATACTTAAAATGACACGCATGCTGTGTGGCGAGAGCTTTTCACCCATGGAGGTTCACGCAGTGCGCGGCCCTGATGTGGCACTGCGCAGACTGGAAGATATGTACCGCTGCCCGATAGTTTACAACAGCACGACTCCCGGCTGGATTATCAATCGCATGGATGCCGAGCAGCACATCGCCAGCGGCAATAGCGAATTAGCGCGCATTAACGAGCAAATTGCGGACAAGGCCTTACTGCGTCTCGACAAGCAAAATATCAGCGGTCGGATAAAACAAAAAATAATTGAAATGTTGCCTTCCGGAGAAGTGGACGAAGAAAAAATCGCGGCAGATTTGGGTTTAAGCGTACGCACTATGCAGCGCAAACTAAACGATGAACAATTGAGTTTTTCAAAAATGGTGGCGGATATTCGCGAATCGCTTGCCAAGCATTATATTAACGAGGCGCACCTGTCTCTTAGTGAAATCAGCTACCTTTTAGGCTTTGCTGAGCAGGCCAGTTTTACGCGAGCATTTAAACGCTGGACGGGAAAAAGCCCGAGCCTGTATCGCAAGCAAGCGGCAAATACCATTGCCGCTTAGCTTGCTCATCTCGCAGTAATTAACGTTTTTTATTTTTTGCTGCAGCCTCAAATAACGCAGCCATGGTGCCAACTTTTGTTTGCGCATTATTGTTTCGGCGTTGTGGTTGTTTGTTGGCCCTACGAGCATTACCTCCACCACCGGCAACTTTTTCACCAGGGGTGTCATCGAGGCGCATTGACATGGCAATACGCTTACGATCGATGTCCACTTCCATGACTTTCACTTTAACAATATCGCCAGCCTTTACCACTTCACGCGGGTCTTTAACAAAATTATTGGAAAGCGCGGAAATATGCACCAAGCCGTCCTGATGTACACCTACATCCACGAAGGCCCCAAAATTGGTGACATTGGTTACTGTACCCTCGAGAATCATGCCCGGTTCAAGGTCAGAAACTTTTTCGACACCTTCCTGAAATTGCGCGGTTTTAAATTCGGGGCGCGGGTCGCGACCCGGTTTATCCAACTCCTGTAAAATATCAGTTACTGTTGGTAAACCAAATTGCTCACTGGTGTAATCACTGGCTTTCAATCCTCTTAAAAATCCGGTATCTCCAATAAGCCCCTTTATTTCACGCTTATTGTTTTGCGCAATCTGCTCCACAACTGAATAGGCTTCGGGGTGCACCCCAGAGGCATCCAAGGGGTTTTCGCCGTGGGCGATGCGCATAAAACCGGCGCATTGCTCGAAGGCCTTTTCGCCAAGGCGGGATACTTTCAATAGTTGCTGGCGATTTTGGAAGGCGCCGTTTTTATTGCGAAATTCCACAATATTGTTGGCAACTGTGGAATTTAAACCGGCAACTCTCGCCAACAATGGCGCGGATGCGGTATTCACTTCCACGCCAACACCGTTCACACAATCTTCCACCACCGCATCGAGGGATTTGGCAAGACGCGTTTGCGAAACGTCGTGCTGGTACTGGCCAACACCAATCGATTTTGGGTCGATCTTAACCAATTCGGCCAGCGGATCTTGAAGGCGGCGCGCGATAGAAACCGCACCGCGAATGGTGACGTCCAAATCGGGAAATTCTTTCGCGGCAAATTCCGATGCTGAATAAACCGAAGCGCCCGCTTCGTTCACCATTACTTTTTGCACATGCAAGTCCTTGTGCGCTTTGAGCACATCACCCACGAATTTGTCGGTTTCTCGCGAAGCCGTTCCATTACCGATAGCGATCAAACTGACATCGTGTTTTTTACACAAGGCCACCAACACAGCTTCGGCTTCAACTAAACGGTTTTGGGGTGGCGTAGGAAAGATCGCGCAATGATCGACAACCTGCCCGGTTGCGTCAACTACGGCCACCTTCACGCCAGTGCGTAAACCCGGGTCGAGACCAATAGTCGTTTTTTGCCCGGCGGGTGCGGCGAGCAGCAAATCTTTCAAATTACTTGCGAAAACTTCGATGGCTTCAGCTTCAGCCTTTTCCCGCAATGTACCCAGCAAATCGGTTTCTAGAGAAGTATGCAGTTTAACCCGCCAGGTCCATCGCACCACTTCTGCCAACCACTTGTCAGCAGCGCGCCCTTCGTCTGAGAGCTGACGGTGTTCGGCGATCATGATTTCACAGGGATGTATGCTACCCGCCGGTTTTTCAGGGTCTTCGTTAAGATTTAATTCCAGGCTGAGCACGCCCTCGTTGCGACCGCGAAACATGGCGAGAGCTCGGTGACTGGGAACCTTGGCTAAGGGTTCACTGTGCTCAAAATAATCACGGAATTTAGCGCCTTCCTGCTCTTTTCCTTCCACTAATCGGGCTTGCAAATAGCCTTCGCTCGATAAAAAGTTACGCAGTTTTTCGAGCAGTGCGGCATCTTCACTGAAGCGCTCCATCAATATCTGTTTCGCGCCATCCAGCGCTGTTTTTGTGTCGTCTATGTTGTGCTCGCTGCTTAAGAACGCAGCCGCTTCGCTTTCCGGATCTCTGCGCGGATCTTCAAGCAGCAAATCCGCCAACGGTTCCAGGCCAGCTTCACGGGCAATCTGGGCTTTGGTACGCCGCTTCGGCTTGTAGGGTAAATACAAATCTTCCAGTTGTGTTTTGGTTTCAGCCGCTTTTATTTGCGCTTCGAGTTCCGGAGTGAGTTTTTCCTGCTCCGCTATGGAATTCAAAATAGTTTCGCGGCGATCTTCCAGATCTCGCAAATATCCGAGACGTTCGTCAAGCAGGCGCAGTTGGCTGTCGTCCAAACCACCAGTCACTTCCTTACGGTAGCGCGCAATAAATGGCACAGTTGCGCCTTCATCTAACAGTGCCACAGCAGCTGCAACCTGACGCTCTTGCGTGTTCAGTTCCTGGGCGATACGACCGTTAATACTTAGCATGGGTTTTGTACATCTCCAATAACACTATTTGGCGAGCGATTATGCGCAAAAATCAGAGCAGCTCACAGTCTTGTATTAGCGTTAAAAATATGTGTGAGGAGCGAACACACAAAACCACATCACGCCCTGGAAAATATTCCAGGGCGTGATGTGGGAAACCGGAGTTTTATAAAACGGAATTAGTTCTCGGCGACGGGGTTAGTAGCAACTGCAAACTTTTCGAGCAAATTGGCTAATTTTAATACCGTATCTTTACCAGCATCTTTAACAAGCTGTTGATACTGTTTTTCAACTTTTGGGGCGAGACGGTCGTGCAAGCGTTTGCCTTTAGCGCTCAGTTTTAGATTGAGAGCACGCTGGTCGGCTGAGTCAACTTTTCGAATGATAATCTTATCGGCTTCAAGGCGCGCCAAAATACGCGAAAGACTCGGGCTGAGAATGCAACTATTGCTGGCCAGGTCTTGCGCATTCATCTCGCCGGCGCCAGCCAAGGTACGCAGCACCCGCCACTGCTGCTCGGTCAGGCCAGCATCGCTCAGAACCGGTCGAATACAAGCCACTGAACTTTCACGGGCTTTCAACAAAAGGAGCGGGAGATTATCGTGTGAAACCGTCATTAACGAAATCCTTACTTGTCATGTTAATTCATCTTTCCCTAAAGAATAGCCAAGGTATGGCCAAATAAATTCATTAATTAAGTATTTCTTGAAACAATAGTCAATAAAAAGTGTTAAAAAACTGCTTCTCAGCCATAAGCCCACACAAATTGGCGTTTTGAAAGGGTGGTGTGCCCTAAGAGTGACAGGAGCCGTCGATTCCGTGGCTGCGAAGGTATCCTTACAAAGACCCCCAGCAGGCGCTGGGGGTTCAATTGAAATGTTAAATAATTGTGCCGTTCACAATCGGCTGGAAGGCGGTAATGCGATCCATTATGCCCGCGCTCCCCAAACCATGGGAAAGCCCCCTGCCCGAGAACGCCTCCTCAAAGTCCGCCTGCGCGCTCGCGCCGTGCAACGCCATATAGTTCAGCATGACCATTTGCACCAGCAGGTTCACGTTGTTCGCACCGGGGTTGGGGCGATCCGGGCTGGTGGTGGTTTCCACGTCGCCGCTTGCTCGCATATAGCCAATTTGCTGATGACGAGCCTGCTCCTCCGGTGTTGCCCCCATGAGAACCGGCCGGCCGCCGGGGTTGTATACCAGGAAGAACGCCGACGCGGTTTGCTGGTTGTCACCCGTCCAGACACCTTTACCGCGACCCTCTATAGAGTTGTCCGTCATACCGTTACTGAAGACAGAACCATCACTAAAGACGTACATCATCAACGGCACACCTTTGCGAGCCGCGTACTCGAGGCAGGCACCCATGCAGCGACCAGCACGAAGATCGCGCATTTCACCCGTGGAACGGTCGCCGGTGTGGTAATCATAACCACCCATGGTGATGGTTCCTGCACCGGCATAACCATTGATCACGAGTTTCATAATTGACGCTGTTTTCTGGAATTCGCGATCGCCATTAAATTCATCGACACTAAAGATTCCACTGGCACCGACGATATCAGGGTCGGCAGCCGGGTTGAGGAAAGCCGGATCAGGGAAGCTCTCGGCGAGGTAGGCGCTTTTGACGTAGGCACACTCAACCAGCTTCTTCATATCGGCGTCTTTGTCAGTAGTTAACCCTGTGCTCATGCGATTCAGTTTTTTATCGCTGATGCGCCACACAGATTCCATGACAGCAACCACTTCCTGAGAAGACAGCGCGCCAAAGTCGCCGACATCCACCAGACCGGTAACATCGGAGGGGCGGTCTACCTTAGTCGGGCGGACTTCATTGTTGATCAAATCAGCCGGTGCCATGGAGTTGCCGCCAGAATCGCTGGTGCGGGAGCCACACAGCGTGAGCAACTCACCATTAGCTCCCGCCATATTGATGCCGTACATGGGGTTATGGGGGTTATTGCCGGTGTCGTTTTCTGAACGTGCAGCAATGACAGCACCGTTTATCGAAGCCTGGGTTGTGGCTGCCGTGCGCTCCAGAATACCGCGCAAGTAACCACTGTCAGTATGAAAGGCCAGGCCCAATTGGGTATTGGTGTGGTCCCCATTACCGCCCACTGTTGGCGTCGCCTCGGCAAGACCGGGAATCATATCGCCAGGCAAGCCCTGCTTGCTGTAGCCAGCCGTGGAGAGGAAGTCCATCTGGCCACCTGCTCCACCAACGAGCACATTAGAGCCGGCAATGTTGGCACCCCCTGCGAGGTCGAAACAAATAAAGGGTATCTTGCCGGCGCCAGCGGTTATGCCACAGGGGCCGCGCCGCGCATCGATATCTGCCGAGAGTGCCATTGCTTCGCGGGGATTCACGAACAAGCTGAACATTGAAGCGCCTGTAATGGTGCCCATACCCGCCCGGAAACCCTGCGCGATCAGTTCGCGACGGGTGCGGGGGCGGTGATGATCCGGATGCATTAAGGGCTCATCGGGGCGAAAGAAATTTTTACGTTTAGCCATGAGATTTATCCACCTTATTGCATTGATTACTGTATCAGCATCACAGAGCTGCCCGCGGTAGCGGCACACAATGCGATGGCTGTGGTTGCGGTATCGGCTGACGACATTGCGTTAACCAGGTTGTAAAGATCGGTCTTGATCTCGCTTGGGTCTGCCTGCGTCGACATCAGGGTCGGCGTGCCGTCCACGTCGACTTCACTGGCCGAAAGGCCCGCTAGCAATGGGTCGATAATCAAATCGGCATTGGCTTGAGAAATCGAGCCGCCGAAGTTAAAGCCCGGGAACACCGTGGCACGACGCGAGGTGTCATTCACCAGCGCGGTACAGTAGGCAACAGACAACTGCATGATGCCGGCCTGATGCGCTGCCAGGAAGGTGTCTATGGATTCCACCACCGGAAGCTGCTGGCGTACTGTGTTGTAAACATCAGTGACACTCGCCGGAGTGCTGGTCGCCGGGGTTTGCGTCATACGTGCGATAGTCGCATTAATCTCAGCAAAGTGGCGCAGACCAATATCCGACTGACCCTCCTCCAGATCGGCCGGCACCGGCGGTGCAGGTGGCGCGGGTGGCGTGCGGTTATAGTTGGACGTGCCAATGTGATCGAAGGTGAGGAAAAACTGATCGTTATCCGGTCCTTTGTCCAACTCAATCACAGTACCCAGGGGCGATAACGTCGTGCCCACATCGGGGTTGTAGTTGCTGCTGTTAATGGTGAGATCGAGATTGGCGTATGCCTGACCTATGGCGGCTTCGCGGCCATTTATACCAATACGCATACCCTGGATCAGAATATCTTCAGAGGGCATGTCGTCGCTCAGGCTGATGAAGAACGGCGTGTTAAACAGGTAGCTATAACTGTCGAACTGCTCGACCTGGAAGACCACATAAGCTTGCGGGAAGTTCATGTGGTCTGATACCCCAAACATCAGGTAAAACTTCTCACCGACGCCCACATCAAAGTTGGTAAGCACATCCTCCGGTGTGAGTGAACGGTTGTGAATTGCCAGGAAGCGCACCACACCCTGCCAGAGATGTTCATCGTCGACTTCGTTACCCACTGCCAGTGCGAACGTATCGTCCCAATCATTCAGATTGGTGCCGGCCATGTCGGGGTCCGAAGCAACCTGTTCGCCATTCACGTACACCGTCATACCATCGATGGTGTTGTAGCTCACAACCACGTGCTGCAGAGTCGCCTGCAGAATTTCGTCGGCATCTGCGGTAGACAACATCGGCATACCGTTGCCATCTGAACCGGAGCTGCGGTTGGCGAAATTGTAGTTGTAAAGCGTTTGCCCAAGGGTGAAGTTGCGAATTTCAGAACCGCCGGAATAGGTAACAATACGTGCTGGGCCATCCTGAGTGACGTTATCGGGCACCACCCAGGCTTCAATGGAGTATTCCCCGGTAGCGCGAATCAAATCGTAAAGCTTTTCACTCGAACTGGTGGAACCCTGAGCTTTACCGTCGTTAATGCGAATACCCCAGCCACCAACGCGTTGTACGTTACCGGTGAGATTCAAATCCAAAGCGGGGTCGACGCCTGAGGTATCAAACGCGGTTTGCAGGGAGTCATTTTTAAACTCGTACAACGCAATCACATTGGATTCGACGCGCCCGCCGCTGCTGGCGACTATGCCGTCGGGCAAGCCCAAAGCGTTACTTACCACCAGATTTGGATCGACCTCTGTGACCGGAATGCCGGCGGCAAATGCCGCAATCGCATTGCTCATTTCAGACGCGTTGGCGGTACAGTCGTTCCAGCAGTTGTGGAATTCATTACCAAGACGCATAACGAGGCGTGACGAATTCGGCGTATCCAGGTTCATTTTGCTGCGTGCGGCGTCGTAGGCGACATCCACATCAGCACTGCCCAAATACGGCTGTTGTTGCAATGCAGAATCTTCCGAGTGACAGGAGGCACAATAATCTTCTAACAGCGGGTATACCGTTGTTGCAAATAAGCCGCTATCTGCCGGGAAACTCTTACTGTCGGCAACGGTAATCACCGGCGGCGCAGTTAACACGATAACGTTACTCGCTGTTCCCGAAGCGTTGGCCCACGCCTCAATGTAGTTGGTGATAATTTCGGCACACACCTGAGGGTCACTGCCCCAGCAGTTGTGGCCGCCAGCCACCTTTTGCACGATACGGGAATTGGCCGGCACTTCGAGATCGACAACGGTATTCGCCTCGCCATAGGCCATATTGATATCGTCTTTGCGCACAAAGGAGGGCGATGTGCCACCTTCCACATGGCACGAACCGCAGCGCTCGGTGCTCGCCAGCTTGTCCCACATGGACGTTTTAAAGTTCAAAACATCTGCCGTGCTGGGGGCTGGGCCGGTGTATTGAATGGTGTTGTTGTTGTCAGTGCGGGTAAAGTCGGGGCTTTCTTCGACTTTTTGACCACTACCACCGCTACAGGCCGCGAGATTGATAGCCGCAACGGCCACCAGACTGCGTACCGCAACCCGCCATTCAAAAGTGATGTTGTTCAATTGCATCTTCATGATCATTCACCTTTGCAGTAGTCGGCTGATTCGGCGAACACCTGCTTGATGTTATAACCGGCATTTTTAAAATCTGTTGTCATGTTGCTGATTTGTGTGCGATCGGCAGAATCGCCCGGTTCGCGCAGGCAAACCGCCTTGAAAACTTTAGTCACCTGGCACGAAGCAAAAGCTTCGGTATGCGACAACTCCATCAACATACTGCGCGCGCCCACGCCCTCACCGGGCAATAGCGGATCCCACCCCAATATTTGGTTTTGGCCTTCGCGCCAGTAGTTGGTCCAGTGATCGTCGGGAGTGATATAGCCGTAAGGAAAGGTGGCGCTGTTAATGCGGTATTTCGCTTTCACCCGGGAATTGGTTTCTGGGTCGAGTGTGCCTTCGGCGTTATAGGAAATCTGACCGTTTTCGCCGGTCAAATCGTTATCGGCGTCGTATTCATAATCGTAATAAGCAAACGCTTGGGCGAGGGGGTCCATACCGGAATGGCACCCCAAACAGTTATTCAAAAATACCCGCGCATCACCACCGGGGCTGCGTGACACATCCTGGCGAATACGGTCGGGTACACGAGTAACATCGTGTACCTGCTCAAGGTCCATACACAAATGATTTAACAATGTGAATCGAAAATTCGCGCGGTTGGTTCCTGCTTTAAAAAAAGATCTTGCTGCAGCGCGGGACGTCACCACACCGGCGGTTGCATCTGCCGGCAAGCCAGTTATCGAAGACTGGGGACGCTGCACCAGAACATCCTGCAAACTGTAACCGCCGTTTTCCAATTGTTCGTAATGGGTATTGTTGCTATTGGAATAGGCTGTGAGACCAAGAGACGGATCAGCAACATAAATAATATCGGCGTATAACATCTCGCGGAAATCCATTCCATCTTTCACCACGCCCACAACCGTTGCGATGTAATCATTAAGCGGCACAAACACATCCATTTCACGGTTGGTCCAGGGGGCCGCCCAATTTTTCAAGGTAACGTTGTAAAAACCGTCGTCGTCCATAGCGATCATCGCTGCGGCCACACCGTCGCCTGCATCAAGCTCGGCTTTCATTTGTAGCAGTACTGCTTCACTGGGAGGAACACCGGCGAGCCGGTCGTGAATACGTTTCGCCTGATCCAGTACATCGGCATTGGCCGACACAGAAAGCCCCAGCAGCACGCCACTAAGTGCCACCGGCCATCCGGCCCTTCCACGACGCGGGGCGTCATTGCCTGGCGTTCTTTGGTAGAAGATCTTATTCATCTGAGTGCCTATATTTGATTTGTTCGGTTACATGTTGCAAGCCGACCAGTGCGAGTAAAATCCCATTCGCGTCGCAAAATTTGTTGGCTTTCGTCAAAATTTGTCACACCAAGCCCTACACAAATTTTTACAATTAAAAAAATTTGTGTGACCGATCTCCTTTGCGACCCAAAAAACAGTGTGCGTCTGGTTACTGTTTCCTTTTGCTGTCATTTCAAATGTGCACAACGCACGATTTGTTCCTTGCCGGTGACAGCCCGGTAATAATTTTTACACACCCAATAAAAATGAGACGTGCGTCATAAAAAAACATCTTAGCGTCCGGTTTTTCGATGTTTTTTAGCAATTTTCACGTGCAACAGGTTCAATACCCCCACCCAATTCGGGGTATAGCCAGCCACACAAAAATTACTTGGGGTCTGTCACTCTTACATCTTCGCTGAAAAAATCTTTTTTAATGTAAAGAATCGTAATCTCGTGTGAGAAACCTCAAAAACAACCTGTATCGGGCATAAAGCTTGTTTTACATTCCTCACACAGAATATCGTTGCGATTGAAACTAAACTGAAGTTTCACAGTGCATACGCCACAACACGTTTTGGTAAAACGGGTCTCGACATGAAAAAACAAGGTTTAATCTTTTTGGGTATTGCCAGCCTCGCGCTGTTGAGCGGCTGCGATGTAAGTAACAGCGGTGGCGGTGGCGAAAGCCAGGCCCCAGACCCAGTGGTAGTGGACTTTCCAATCGCATACATTGAACGCCCTTTGCCGCGCGATGAAGATGGCTTATTCGTTCCAAGCGACGTGCTTGATATAACCGCGTTTAATCCAGGCGCGCGCTTAATTTTTAAAGACCGAGCATCAGTGCCGGCGAGCGAAGTGGTAATTACCGATATAGCTTTTATGCCCGAACCCGAAATAGATCCAGATACCGGTGAAGAAATTCCGTTACCTGAAGATTTTCGACCGATGTACGATGTTAAAGATTTATCGGTAAGCCCCGATGGCATGAAATTATTATTCTCGATGCGCGCACCAGAAATTGAAGATGCCGACGAAGAAGATCAACCCACCTGGAATATTTGGGAATACGATTTAGAAACAGAAATTTTACGACGCATTATTGAATCGGACATTATCGCAGAAGAAGGACAGGACATCGGCCCTGGGTATCTCGCCGATGGCCGTATCATTTTTTCGTCAAACCGACAGCGACGTTCCCGCGCGGTTTTACTCGATGAAAATAAACCGCAATTTGCAGCACTTACCGAAGACGGCGAAGCTGAAGCTTTTGTACTGCATGTCATGGAAGAGAACGGCCTCGATATTAAACAGATTACATTTAATCAGAGCCACGATTTATTTCCAACGCAATTAAATGATGGCCGAATTATGTTTTTGCGTTGGGATAATTATTTAAACCAGAAAGATCGTTTGAGTTTGTACACAGCCAACCCCAACGGCAGTAATGTCAATATTGAATACGGCTTCCACAGTCAAAACACCGGATCAAACGACAGTGAAGGGGTATTTTTTAAACCCCGCGAACTCGATGATGGCCGCATTGAAATTACCTTAAGGCCGCGTATTAGTGAACGTCTTGGCGGCGACATGGTCGCCATCGATACTGCAAATTTCACCGAGTTAATGATCGCCGCAACAGGCACCGGCGCATCGGGCCCAGCACAAGAATCCATCGTGGGCGGTGAAATTGTTACCGACGGCTCACCCTCGCCGGCGGGCTACTTCAGTTCTGCTTACCCCATTGAAGATGGTACCGGGCGCTTGCTGGTCAGTTGGAGCCCCTGTCAATTGAGCGGTTACAAACTGGGTATTTATGTCGACGACACGCTGCAACTGATTGGCGAAAACGGCCAGTTCGTTTCTAAAAACGGCGACGATACCGACACTCCGGTGGCCGTAGAAATGGATGAAGTGGGCAACTACCCATGCACCCCGGCGGCTCTGGCACTCGATAATATCGTGTTGGCGGAACCGGTTTACGGCTTATGGATATTCGACCCAAGCACTCAAACACAAGCCCCTGTGGTGTTATCGCAAATCGACACCATGTATACCGAAGCATTGGTAATGCAGGCACGTGCCCTCCCAGACTATATTCCCGACCCCATCCCCGGCGTCGATTTCGATCAGGAGCTTGCCGATGAGAATGTCGGCGTGGTGCACATCCACAGCGTTTACGATATGGATGGCACCGATATTTCACCCAACGGTATTCAGGCCACTGCGGACCCCCTGCAAACAACCGAAAGCCAACGGCCTGCGCGTTTTATTCGGATTGTTAAAGCAGTGTCCATGGCGGATGATGATGTAGTGGATTTCGATAACAGCGCTTTCGGTCGCGCCGGCCGTCAAATGAAGGATATTTTGGGTTATGTGCCCATTGAACCGGACGGCTCTGCGATGTTTAAAGTTCCAGCGGATGTCGCATTCACCTTTTCGATTCTCAATGCAGACGGTAAACGCGTATCAGCAGACGGCAGTGGTGATATCGGGCCGCGCCACGAATACTGGATGTCATTACGCGCAGGCGAGGTACGTGAGTGTTCGGGCTGCCACGCCGACGATGCGACAGACACACCTCACGGCCGATACAACGCCGAACCGGTATCGATCAACCCCGGCGCTCTGGCAGCCGCCAACTTTCCCAATACGCAACTGCGCGATGAATTTGGCACACCTCATACTCCGCCCGAAGTGGGCGAGACCATGGCGCAATACTACGCCCGAGTAAATGGTCCCCGTACACCGAGCATGGATCTTGTCGACTACAGCGACTGGACGGAAGACGGAACACGTCCAAAGCTTGCCAGCATCGACTACAGCTACGCCGATTTGAGCAGTTCGGCACCCACGGAGTGCGTTACCAGTTGGAGCAGTTTGTGTCGCACCGTAATCAACTATTTAGAACATATCCATCCTATTTGGGAAGTCGATCGCAGTGTGCGCGACCCCAATGATGCCAGCATCATCCTGTCCGACAACACCTGTACCAGTTGCCATAATACTGTCGATGTTAACGGTGCACCGATGATTCCCGCTGGCAATTTCCAGTTGGTGTTAAATGGTGCGCAATCCGCCGATCGCGACGACTATGTAAATTCATATGCGCACCTGTTGTTCGGCAGCCTCATTCAGGAACTCGATGAAAACGGCAACCTCCGCAACCAAACCGAGCAATTGGTTATCAATGGTGTGCCACAATTCCAAATGATTCAATTGGTCATCGACGATGTCGCCCAGTTTGAATTTCTAGATGGTAATGGCCAAACCGTGCCCGCACCGCTGGACACTACCGACCCCACCCTGACACCGGTACTGGATGTCGACGGCAACCCCGTGCCCTATATGGTTCAGGAGCTGGATATAGACGGCAACCCGATTCCCGTCTTGGTGGATACAGGTAATCGCAATCGATCAATTATGTCGCCCCAAGGTGCATTAAGTTCTGACTTATTCTTCGACCAATTTGCCCCCGGCGGCAGCCACGCCGGCTATTTAAATGGCGCCGAACTCAAACTTATTGCAGAATGGCTGGATATCGGCGGACAGTACTACAATAATCAATTCGATGCTCCTTAATGCAGTCACAACAACAATTACTTAATGGATTCACCATTAGCGCCCGCCCGCAGTGCTGCGGGCGCACAGGCTTTACCCTATGGATTTAATGAAACATCATTGTCAGCGCATATTGCTGTTTTTATGTTTGGCACTTACTGCCGCCAGTAGCTATGGCAAGGAAAAAGGGGTCGACGTTGTCGTCACCGATGCCTACGCTGAAGTGCATACCGGCCCGGGGCGCGGTCATCCGGTATTTCATGTTATTGAAAAAGGTGAGACCGTACATTTATTCAAGCGCCATACAGACTGGTACCGCGCACGCACCAAAGAAGGCAAAGTGGGCTGGATTCATCGCGACGAATTACGCAACACCTTGGGCACTGGCGGCGAAATAATCGAATTTAACGAAGTCGATCGCGAACAATATCGCAAGCGGAAGTGGGAACTCGGTGTCGGCGGTGGAACCTTCTCCGGATCACGGGCGTTTCACATGTACATGGGCTACCACCTCACCCAAAACCTGTCCACCGAATTGCGTTTTACCCAGGCGTTCGGTTCATTCTCCAACAGTAAACTGCTGGCGGCGAATATAGTGCACGAGCCTTTCCCGCAGTGGAACGTTTCGCCCTTCTTTACCCTCGGCAGTGGTGTTACACGCATCAGCCCCAGTTCCGATATTGTGCAAACTGAAGACCGCGAAAACAGCGTACTCACCGTAGGTGGCGGCTTTCTGTTTTACGTTTCCCGCAGTTTTATGTTCCGTCTCGAATATAACGATCACACTTTGCTCACCCAGCGCGAAAATAACGAAGAGGTTGACGAATGGAAAGCCGGTTTCAGCGTATTTTTCTAATTATTCTGGCTTTGTTTTTGGCCACCACTGCATACGCGCAGGAAGAAAACAGCGAAAGCGACGGCGAAACTGTACTCGATGCAGTTATTAACCCCGATATCGAACGTCGCAACATTGATGAAGATCTTATCGATGCCGAAAACTTTGAAGCCGGTATATTTGCAGGCGTGATGAGTGTTGAAGATTTTGGCACTAACAATGTGTACGGCGTTCGTTTCGCCTACCATGTAACCGAAGACTTATTTTTGGAGTTGACCACGGGCGAAACCAATACCAGCCCCACCAGTTACGAAATTCTCAGTGGCGGCAGCGAGTTACTCACCAAAGAGCAGCGCCGTTTGTTGTATTACAACATGTCACTTGGCTGGAATATTTTACCGGGCGAAGTATTTATAGGTAAATATGCGTTTAATTCGGCGTACTACATTATTGGTGGCGCCGGCAATACCATGTTCGCTGATAACGAATATTTCACGTATAACTTTGGCGGCGGCTTTCGTTTGTTTTTAAACGACTGGTTAGCCTTTCGCCTCGATGTGCGGAATCATTTGTTCACGCACAATATTCTCGGTGAAGACAAAGCCGTGCAAAATCTTGAAACTCATTTAGGCCTGTCGTTATTTTTCTAACCCCTGAAACGCAGGTAATCTTCTGGTGTGAGGAGACAAAACACAATGACTGTAAAACGTAAATTTCTAAAAACAATATTGGTTACCCTGGTAACAACTGCGAGCCTCGCGCTGGCTGGCGGAGCCACAGCTGCCAGTTCCGGCGGCCCGGCTAAAGACTTCACATTAAAAGCCAACAACGGAAAAAATATTCGCCTCAGCGATTTGCGTGGTCAGGTGGTAATGTTGAATTTCTGGGCTTCCTGGTGCGGGCCCTGCCGTCAAGAAATGCCTCTATTGGATAAGCTTTACAAAAAATATTCATCAGCAGGTTTTTCCCTGCTTGGCGTAAACGTGGAGGCCGACCCCAAAGAAGCCGACGCGCTGCTAAAAGAAATTCCGGTTAGCTTTCCGGTTCTGTACGACACCACCAGTAAAGTGAGTGAAGCCTATAAAGTAGATGCGATGCCCAGTTCGGTACTTATCGATTGCGATGGCAAAGTGAGTTACTTGCATAAAGGCTATAAACCTGGCGACGAGAAAGTTTATAAAAAACGTGTGAAGGATTTAATTCGCTCATGCAGTATGTAATGGCCACTGTAAAATTATTCGCAGTGTTTTTTTGCTTCGCCGGCATTAGCGCTTGCTCTGCGATTAAACCCTGGGTTAAACCTTACGAACGCGAAAATTTAGCCGACCCAATTATGTCATTTGAATCCAATCCGGCTTCAACAAAATACATGAACCACGTCTACGAAGCCCGAGAGTCTGCCCGCGGTGCAGAGGGTAGTGCTGGTGGTGGTTGTGGCTGTAACTAAATGATTAAAAGCAGGATAGGCGCCTTAGCAATATATCGGAAAGGTGGCTGCAGCCGAAAGCCAGCACCATGGGCCTCAAGGAAGTGGCGAGCGCGCAGCTCTACAAGAACAGGCTTTTGATTCGTTTTCTTTGGGCAAAAGTAATGAAAATGAACAACCGCCCAGCGGGAGCACTGCGAAATATAGTGATTCAATACTGGTGTATAGAGACTGTAAAAAATCAAAACGGGTAACAACTATTAACCCTATGAATAAAATAATCGCCGCATTACATTTTCTGTTTGCACTAATGGTCCTCGTCACATCAGCGACCGTCAATGCTGCCGTTCTCCCAGAAGATCGCACAGATATTCTCTACCACCAATACGATGGTGGGGGAGTAACTATCGACGGCCCATCCGTATTGGTTCGTAAAGGCGTGGCTGAAAAGGTTTCTTTATGGGCTAATTACTATGTGGATTTCGTTACCAGTGCTTCGTTGGATGTCATCACCCAAGGCAGCCCCTACACCGAACAACGTAACGAAGTGAGCACTGGTTTCGACTATCTTCGTGATCGCACCATAATGAGCCTCAGCTATACCCAAAGTAGCGAAAGCGATTACGACGCAGAGACTGTCGGTTTCGGAATCAGTCAGGATTTCTTCGGCGATCTCTCCACAGTATCGCTCGGTTATTCGCAAGGTAATGACACTGTTCGCCAAAACGGTACGCCCGAAGTGCAAGATCCGGCGCAACACCAACGTTTTAGCATCGGCTGGACACAAATCCTTACGAAAAATTGGATAGTTGCCGTTAATTCAGAAACGGTGATCGATGAAGGGCGGCTCGACAACCCCTATCGCAGTGCACGCTATCTAGCGACCGATGGCCTGGCGCAGAGTTTTCAACGGGAAAACTACCCCAAAACCCGAAACAGCGATGCCTTTGCGATTCGCAGCATGTATTTTCTACCCTACCGTGCATCGATTCGTGCGGAGGCCCGTATTTTCCAGGATAGCTGGGGCATTAAATCCACCAACTATGAATTACGCTATATTCACCCCTATAAAGAAAATATGATTTTTGAGGTGAAATATCGCGTTTACGATCAAACTCAGGCAGACTTTTACAAGGATATTTTCCCCTACCGCGATGAGACCGGTGAAGACCTGCGCGGTCGCGATAAAGAGCTGGCTACTTACACCAATGCCGCATTTGGACTTGGAGTAAGTTATCAATTCAAACTCGGGTGGCTGGGTTTTCTCGATAAAACCACGGCAAACCTTTATTGGGATAGCATGGCCTTCGACTATGAAAATTACCGCGTAAACACCCCGAAGAATGTTGCGGAGTTTGGCGCTGGTAACGAGCCCTTATACAGCTTCGATGCGAATGTGATACGCTTATTTTTATCCATCTGGTATTGAGTTATTGCACCTTTTTTCCACAAAATAACCCACTTTAGTGCCAGGCGATCACGTTAAAATTACATAATAAAAGCACCGATCAACCTTGCTTTATGCGATGTTGCCTTTGTAAATAAGGAAAGATTGTGAAACCGCATTTGCTGTACAAATCATTAAGCCTTGGCACATTTGCCCTGTCGTTTTTATTAGCCGGTTGCGAACCCGGTTGGGATACTAGCGACGGTGGCACAGCTACTCCCACCCCCACCGTACCCGGTGATCTCGATCCTCTATATGTGGGTCTGGGTTCAAGCTGGCGACTCGAACTGGATGACGAAGCCAATCAGTTTACGTTAACTAAACACGATGTTCCCGATGGTACGCTTCTCCTTGATGCGAGCGGCAGCTATCAGGAGCTGCAATCAGGATTTACAGAACTGATTTTTAATACCGTTAGCACAGGCACTGGCATTAGCGCCGGAGATAAACGCACTCTGCTCATTACCGGCAGTGCAGTTGTTATCTCAGAGCCGATGGAATCTGCGAGCAAGCAACTACAAGCCATGGTAAACGCCGATACCTGCTCTGAAAACGATTTAGAAAGCAATTGGCTGCTGTACAAACAGGCGGATAATTTCAATATCGACGAAGACGACGCGCATCATTTTGGCCGATTTATTTTTACAGTGGGTAACAACGCTGCGACTATAGCGCGGCGCTCTCTAGACGATGAACTCAGCTTTAATAGCCTGACGTCTTCTACAGACGGTTGCACCGATGGTAATGCAGTAGGAAGCAATTACCGTTTCTACCTTACACTCAGCAACAGTGCCTCAGTGGAAATTGCAGAGAATGAAGATTCAATTACTGCTGGCAACAGTGCTAACTCGCAATTTTTGCTTGTGTTGGAACGCTCTAAAATACTGGCCACCAGTAACTTTAACGGTACTTATATCGGGTTCTACAGTGACAGTAACGACGACAGTTACATGGCCATTCAAGCAGAATGCACAGATGGTACGTGTACCTTCCAAAAAATGACTGACCTTGAAAACGGCAGTCTAGACCCAGACAACATCTACAACCTTGATCTTGCCACTGAAAGTGTCGACGATCCGGAAGACGGCATGCTAGTTGGTAAAGTTACCCTGCCCGATGAAACCACCGAGGGTAAAGTTGTTTGTTCCATTAACAACGATTACGCAGATAGTGGCGATAAGTCTATCGCTTGCGTTGGCACTCCGCCCGGATCCACAACTCTGGCTGAAATCACTAATATTTTTCTGCGCAGTAAATAACCCTCATGCATCCATATTCACCCGGCAAGAATTTTGTTGTCGGGTGAATAGCTGCAACACCTCTTGTAATTCCACACCATCCCTCTAAAGTTGAACACTTTCAATTTTGCGGGACTGAGCAATGAAACCCATTAAGGAACTGACCCCCCTTTCCATTGGCCTGGGTATCACTATCGGCGTGATTATGACTGCCGCCAATGTGTATCTCGGGCTGTACGCAGGCATGACTGTGTCGGCTTCGATTCCCGCCGCAGTCATCGCCATGGGCGTGCTAATGGGGCTGCTAAAAACCAGAGATATTTTCCAAGCCAACATCGTGCAAACTATGGCCAGCGCCGGGGAATCGCTGGCAGCAGGTGTGATTTTCACACTACCCGCACTGGTTTTGGTAGGTGCCTGGCAGGGCTTTGATTTTTGGGCGACCACGACCATCGCCGTGGCCGGAGGCTTATTGGGCGTGGTATTTATGATTCCCTTGCGGCGCGCCCTGATTGTCGAACACACCGAACTTACCTACCCTGAGGGTGTGGCCTGCGCCACCGTGCTGGAAAGCGGTAGTGGTGACAGCAGCCGGGGCATGTCCATTATTCTCAAGGGCCTGGGCATAGGTGCCTTGTTTAAGTTTTGCAGCGCCGGATTAAAACTCTTAACTGGCAGTGTGGAAGCGGCGTTTAAAGTCGGTGGTAGTACCTTCTTTTTGGGGCTGGATGCCTCACCGGCACTCTTGGCAATCGGCTACATTGTGCGTTTGGAAGTGGCTTCACTGGTATTTATTGGCGGATGCATCGGCTGGTTTATCGGCATCCCATTAATGAGCACACCAGCCAGTATGGAAGGTGCCAGCGCGCTCGACATCGCATGGACGCTGTGGTCCACCCAGGTAAGATTTGTCGGCGTCGGCGCAATGATTGTCGGTGGTTTGTGGTCCATTGTGAGCGTACGCAAAGGCATTGCCGCCGGTGTTCGTGGGCTTAGCGAAATGCGACAAAGCACTGCCGGTTCCCAAGACCGCACCCAAACTGATATGCCTCTGATCGCCATTGGCGTGATCTTTATTCTCGCGTTGATCACCATGACGACCTTGTACCGGGAGCTCGTCGGCTCGACGGCATTGGGAGTGGCCACCGCGCTGATCATGTTTGTCGCCTCGTTTTTATTTGTCGCAGTCTCCAGCTATGTGGTTGGCCTGGTTGGCACTTCAAATAACCCTGTATCAGGCATGACAATCTCGGCGTTGCTGGCAACAGCAGTATTTTTTCTGATCCTCGGCAAAGAAGGCGATAGCGCCATACTCGCCACTCTGGGGGTAGCGGCAGTGGTATGTTGCGCGGCGTGCACCGCTGGCGACTGCTCGCAGGATTTAAAGACCGGTCACCTGATTGGCGCAACACCACGCAGCCAACAAATTGCCCAGGTGATTGGCGTGGCCATTCCGGCATTGGTGATCGCCCCGGTGCTCACCTTACTGCACACAGCGTACGGCATCGGCGATGGTCTGAAAGCCCCCCAGGCCACGCTGTTTGCATCCATCACCAAAGCGCTGTTTGGCGATGGCGAGTTACCCTACCACATGGTAGCCATAGGCGCAGTCATGGGTGTGGCTATCCTGGTCGCAGATGGCATTCTGAAGCAGAAGCAGGCAAAATTCCGCCTCCATCTCATGCCACTGGCGGTGGGTATTTATCTACCGGTTACATTGGCGGTGCCAATGTTTATCGGTGGGCTAATGCGCTACGCCATCGAGAAAAAACAACAGCACAAAACGGATGAGGCGCACGATGCCGGGGTTCTTGTAAGTTCTGGTTTGATCGCAGGTGAAGCACTTATGGGCGTGATCGTCGCCGTATTTTTATATCTGAATATCGGCTTGGGAATTAGCGGTCTCAGTAAAATGCTGGTGGAGCTATTGAGCCTCGCGGCATTTGCTGGTGTGTGTCTGTACCTGTGGACCTTGGCAAATCGCCGCAACCTTTAACGCTGCAATTGCAACACCGCCCAGTACTCAAGTTCAGGTACGGTTACTTGAGGCCCTTGGGGTGTGGTTAGCACGTTCAGTGTCACGCTGGACCGCTGCGGCCGATGGAGGTGAACCGCGCTCACACGCCCTAACAGTGGCGACGGCAAGGCTACGGTGATCTCGCTGTGAGGCTGCTGCGGCGCGCCCCTGTCATCAAAATTCTGATTCAGCAGGTGCACCACTGGTGGCCGCGAATTATGTACTCTTGCCAGCGCCCAAACACCCGGTAAATCTTTTTGGTTGCGATCGCGCACTGCAATGCGATAGTTTTCCGGTTGTGGTAAGGCATCGCACTTGCCTGCTTTACCAGCTTTTTGCCACGCCTCGAACACCGCGTTTTGTTGATTGACCAATTCACTGTTATCGATACGACATACAAATGCAAGCCCCGCAATATCTCCCGGTTTAAGGCGGGTTTTTAAGACATTATCACCCGCTGCAAGCAAACGGAACTGCAAAGACTCCCGATGCCACTGCTCCACGTAGCGCCGCAATGGCTGTTCATCGCTTCGCTCTGCAACGGCGTTATATAACAGCGCCACCGGAGCCAATGCTTCATAGTCATTAAACAAATCGCTGTGTTGAGTTACAAAATCAGTAACCGGTGCATACTCCTCAATCGTCGGTTCATACCAGTTAGTACCCCGCTCCGGATCAAACGCCCATTGTTTAAAGGCGTACATAAACTGGTGCCCGAACACGTAAGACATGGCCAGCCACTGGCGTACCCGTTGCGTCTGCTTGCGGTGGTTAATGTGACTCCAGCCTTCACCGGCAGCCGTGGCGAAAACCGGCTTGCCCAAGGCATCCGCCAATTTATAAGCGAAGGGGGGATGACTGGCTTCCACACCATAATGTTTAATTTCGTTGGAGAAATAATCGGCGAGATGCGCATTGGCTAATTGCGAGGGCACCAAATTCCAAGCGTTAATACCCAGCGGCACGTAACTGCCATGGTTTTTTTCAGCCAAGGTTTTCAGTTCTTGTACAAAATCGTTTATTGCTGCGCGTTGAAACTGCAGATACTCCTGCTGCAGGGGCAGGTTGGCTTGCCTGGCTAGATAATCGGCACGAGTTTTTACTCCGAGATCGTGTAAATAATCGCGATAACTAAAATGTACGAGTTCCCTTACACCCAAAGCCTTGAGTTGTGCGGGCGAAATATTCTGCGCGAGCCAGTGATTGAAACCCTCCATGCAGGCGTCACAGAAACAGCCACCGTGAGCCGTCGCTGCGACAGTTCCAAGGTGATCATCGAGATGCAATAAATTTGCCCCGGCGAGCATGCCATCGCGCACACGCTGGCGGAGCTGAGCACGAAAAGCTGCTTGGTTGGTACACCCCCAATAAGACTGGCCATCGTCGAGCCAAGGCGGGATAAGTTTATCGCCGGCAATATCCCGGCAACTGGCATCTTGCAACGCCTGTGATTGCGCCAATTTTTCTTTGGTTGCGGTAAGCATCCAAACATTGGCCGCAATTAAATTGACGCCCATTGCGCGGTATTTTTGCGCATTGCGTTTTCGCTCGGCAGTGCCCCAAACGGCATCTTCTCCCCAGGCCACGATTTTAGGATGCAGCGGCGCTGCGTTGCCGACATTCTGATTTTCCCAGCCGGGCATCAATACCACATCAGCATGTTGCAAATGATTTTTGAAATCTATCTCATCGGCCAATGCAGGTAGAACGACTGCGCCTGGCAGTGTCGCGTAGGCAATTGAGACTGCGAATTTAAATAGCATGTCGGGCTCCCGACCTTTTCCAGATGCTGATTATTTTTCTTGTAATTTTCGACGAATATCCATCCACACTTTGCCAAGCATATTTTCACCGCGCTGATCTCGGCCAATACCCCAATAGTGATCGTACATTGAAGTTTCGAGAATAAGTTCGTCACCGGTATTGAGTATTTCCTCTTTTACCGCTGGGTACATTTGCGCTTTCGTGTAGAGCGCTCGGGTCATCATAACGCGACGCAGATTTTTCCAGCCGCGTTTCTTACGCTTGTACCAAACGTTACCCAGTTTATGGGCGAGCTCTGGCGTTTGTGCCGTTTTGATTTTTTCCGCCCAGGTATCGCTGCCTGCCATTTGTACCTGAAAATAATGTTCCACGCTAGCCCAGGTTTCAGCTTCTAATTCAATGGGGTGGCGCGACACTGTCGATAACAAATGGTCGACATCGAAGCGGGAAAATCGGTAGGCGTTTTCTTTTTTAGTATCGTGGGCAAACATAATAACTCTCTTTAAATCTTAATCGGCGAGTGTAAACCGGTTCGTCAAACACCGCTATAGCGCTAAACTATCTGCCCAGCTTCCGGAGACAAGCCCGATGACCGAACAAGTACCTTGCCCTTGCGGCAGTGGGGGATGCTATGACGCGTGCTGCAAACCCTACCACGACGCCATCACCACACCACAATCGCCCGAACAATTAATGCGTTCGCGTTATACCGCGTTTTGCCTGGGCAAGGTTGACTACCTCATAGAGACCCTGCATCCCGCCTTTCGCAGCCCGCACGATCGCGCTCAAATTGAAAATGCCCAGCACGATCACCGCTGGCTGGCTTTGCAGGTGCTTAAGGCTCCAAAGTCTGAGGGCAATGCCGGGAAGGTGGAATTCGTGGCCTTTGTACAGGCGCATGGGCGCCCTGAGGTGGAACAACTCCACGAAGACTCGGAATTTGTACTTGAAAATGAACGTTGGTATTACACTGAGGGTGAACCCCTGCCTCCAATCAAACTCGGGCGAAACAACCCCTGTTGGTGTGGCAGCGGTAAAAAATTAAAAAAATGTCACCAAGGAATGGCCATCTAGCCGCGTCTAATAGCCAATGAAACGCGAAACGCCACAAGAAGAGGCGCAAATCCGCGCGGCTCAAGCCGGTGATGCGCGGGCCTTCGAGCAACTGTTGCAGGTTCACTACGACAGGCTGTATCGCTTTGCCTGTACCTGGAGCGGAAACCCGGAGGACGCGCAGGACATTACCCAGCAGGCATGTATAAAACTCGCCCATTCACTGCAACAGTTTCGCTTCGATTGTGCCTTCACTACCTGGTTGTACCGCGTTGTAGTCACCTGTGCTCTGGATTGGCAACGCCGCGAGCAACGCCACAATCACGATGACGACACTGCGCTCGAACACCACAGCAGTCACGATGCGCCCGATGCCGGAATTTACCTGCAGCAGATTCTGGGGCGTCTTGAAAGTTGGGGCGAGGGTTTCAAGTCCACACTGTTGCTGGTGTTTGGTGAAGGTCTGAGTCACGCCGAGACCGCTCAGGTGTTGGATGTCAAAGAAAGTACCATTTCTTGGCGAATCCATCAGATTCGCCAAAAACTCAACCTCCTGGAATGCCGGGAGGGGGAAAGCCATGCAAGAAGATGATTTGAAAAAATTGCTCGAAGAGCAACGCAAACAGGCGATAGACCCGCTCGCTAAAACGCGCGCGATAAACGCAGCTCTGGCCGAATTCAATGCGCTGCATTCCGCCGCCAACCCGCAACAGCAAAGCGCGGAGCCCGCATCACAAAAAACTCAAAAAAAATTCCAAGGATTTTTTAACTGGTTACGTCTTACCTCCAGTTCTCGAACAGACAACAGGAGCGAAGACATGTTTTATGCAAATCAAAAATGGGTATTGGGTGGCATAGCCACTGCGTGTGTGGCGGTATTTGGAGTAATGGTGTCACTCTATAACCCGGTATTAAAAGTCCCCGGCGAGCCTTTTGGCGCGAGCAACACCATTGAATTACGCAAACCGGAAACGCCCGCCCCGGCATTCAGTGACGATGAGCGTCGCCAAGTTGCCGAACCCGCTAAAGAAGTGTACGAGGAGGAGGTCCGCGTTTCCGGACTTAAAGACCAACTACAAAATTCCATTGAAATTAAGCGTGATGCCGGAAAAGTGGCGGATGCGATTTCTGCCGAAGATATTGGCGCCTTACCCGATACCAGCCTCAGCGAATCATTGCAACGTGCGGAAGGATTCGCAGCGCCCCCAGCAACCCGCGCCAAACGCGAGAGCGACGCTATTGCGCAAACCAGGACGCAAAGCCTTTCGGTAAATTCTACGGATAAGCTTGGCAAAGTGCTCACATCCCCAGCGCGAACCGATGTAATACCGCCCACGGGTTACCACGAAGAGGGTCGTGATCGTTTCGAACATTTTGAAACCAACCCTATTAAGCTTACCGCAGAAGAACCTGTTTCGACCTTCTCCATTGATGTTGATACCGCCTCGTACAGCTTTGTTAGACGTCAACTCAATAGTGGCGTATTACCCCAAAAAGATGCCGTGCGCCTCGAAGAAATGGTGAATTACTTTAACTACGATTACCCGGTGCCCGACGATAAGCCTGTGCCCTTTAAACCCACGCTCACCGTTTTGCCCTCACCCTGGCATGCCGATAAAAAACTGATTCACATTGGAATTAAAGGTTACGCGTTGCAGGAGCAACCGAAATCGAATCTGGTATTTCTACTGGATGTTTCCGGCTCGATGAACAGCCCAGACAAACTGCCACTGGTGAAGCAATCCATGAATTTACTGCTCAGCAAATTACGCCCCGACGACACGGTTGCCATCGCTGTTTACGCCGGTGCAGCGGGTGCGGTACTGGAACCCACCAAAGTGGCAGAGAAACAAAAAATTCTCAACGCGCTTAATAGTCTTCAGGCCGGTGGTTCCACAGCGGGTGCCCAAGGCATAAAACTCGCCTATCAACTCGCCGAGAACGCCTTCCAAAAGGATGCTGTAAACCGCATTATTCTCGCCACAGATGGTGACTTTAATGTGGGCATAACCAACCGCGAAGAGCTCAAAGGTTTTGTCGAACGCCAGCGCGATAAGGGTATTTTTCTCTCGGTATTAGGATTTGGAGCGGGTAACTACCACGACCAGTTAATGCAGAATCTCGCGCAAAATGGCAATGGCGTTGCCGCATATATAGATACTCTGAGTGAGGCGCAAAAAGTATTGGTAACCGAAGCTTCCAGTACGCTGTTCCCCATTGCCAAAGACGTAAAGATTCAGGTGGAATTTAACCCTGCCACCGTAAGCGAATACCGCTTACTGGGTTACGAAACCCGCAAACTCAACCGGGAAGACTTTAATAACGATGCCGTTGATGCCGGTGAAATTGGCGCCGGTCACAGCGTTACCGCAATCTACGAAATCACTCCAAAAGGTTCAGGTGCAACACTGATTGATGCCAGCCGCTACGCTAAAACCAGCAGTGACACAAACAATAGCAATGAGTATGGATTTTTAAAAATACGCTATAAATTGCCCAGTGAAACAACATCAAAACTGATTACTCAGGTGATTCCCACAACCCAATCGGGCATAGAGCAGAAGCAATTACAGGAAGCTGAATTCGCCGCCTCGGTCGCAGGTTTTGCACAACTGCTGAAAAACGGCCGTTACACCGGCGACTGGAAATATGAAGATGCCATCAACTTGGCGCAAGCAAATAAAGGGAACGATGAATACGGTTACCGTACTGAATTCGTGCAGCTCATTCGAAAAGCCATGACAGCCTCCAAAATGTAAACAAGCGTTTGGTGCCGGCACGCCCGGCACTTATTTTAATAACATGCAAAGCAATCTATAGCAAATTAATCTAGATTTAAACTTGCCAAAAAAATATTTTCATAACTGCTTTTGCAGTCACAATTTTACGACGAAATTCGCGTCAATATTTTTTATCTTCGACCAATTTCCAATTGCTTTTTTAATTAACAATTTTTTACCATATTTGCCGCCAGATGTACTTGCATACACAATAAAAATAACCAGTCGCAAGTCACAACCTTACCGCCCCGTATTCCTAACTTTTTAGTTATACGCCCTAACAGGTGACGGCTCCCGGTTGTGACCACATGAGGTGAACTATGTACAATAAAAATGAAGGGAATCATTCCGCGAACACCAGTCTCCCAAATAAAATTCAACACTATGTCAAACAGAGCTTGCTCAATGGTTTGTTAATCATTATTAGTTTGGTATTCGTACTCGTGTTGAGTGAAGGCGCGTTCTACGTACTTAATAAAATGTACCCGGTCGAACGTTTGGTGGTTGGTTCCGTGAATAGCGAGCCCAACCAAGAGCGCAAAGATTTTTTCCAGTATCATTCTGTGTATGGCTACGCAGGATTACCGAATGTTCAAAAGGAATATCGCGGTAAAATCATTACCCATAACGCTAAAGGGCTACGAGGTAAAGAATTGCCGTATGAAAAACCTCAAGGTGTAAAACGCGCGGTGTTTTTGGGCGATTCACAAACCTGGGGTTGGGGAGTGGGAGATGAAGAAACCATTCCTGCTTACTTCGAAGAAATTATGAATCAGCGTTCGCCGGTTAAGTTTGAAACCGTAAACCTTGGCGCCACCGGCTACGGCCCCGGGCAATCCTATCTGCGTTTGATTTCCGAAGGTTTGCGTTACGAACCTGATGTTGTGGTATTTACCTACTTTGCAGATAACGACCTTGGCGAAGCAAACACCTATGATGCATGGGGTGTCGAAAAACCCTTGTTCTTCGAACAAGCCAATGGCGAACTTTGCGTTTCCAATGTGCCCCCCAGGCGAGCTTCAGGTTGGCCTACCGACAACATTGGTTTTATTGTGCGCGAACAGCTCAACCTCGATAATCTGGAAGTCGGCATTGGCAGTTGGAAATTGGATCTCGCCGAAACCAATATCGCCACTTATTTCATGAATCGCAACCTCAACAAATCTGTGGTTGGGCTTTGGGGCGCAGACGACAGCGACCCTCTCGCGGCGATTGATAAATGGGTAGGGTGTCGCAAGCAGGGGCCAGCGAAACAGCTCACCAACTGGCAGCAGCAAAAAGAGCTGATGATGAAACTTATTTATAAAATTCGAGACACCGCCGAAGCAGTCGGCGCCCAGTTTATCGTAATCACCAAACCACTTGAGAATGATTACAACAACAACAACGTGTCGCAGGATTACGCCTACGTCCTCAAAGAATTAAGCAAAAACAACATCCGATTTGTGGAATTGTTTACCACCGGGAAACGACTTGATTTGAGTACCGAACAATTTTTCCTCGGCTATGGCCACCTCACAGCGGAAGTCAACCGCCTCGCAGCATCCGGTGCAGCCGACCTTTCCGCGGAGTTACAACAGATTTCCTCGCGATAAATTCTAAATAACGCCCCGGGTTCGCCTGGGGCGGCTTAAGTGATAGAGTAGCTGCCTGTTGAGAGCTACCATGAAATCATCCCTAATTCCTGAAAAACCCATACTCGTTTACCCGGGCCTGGCAGCCACGCTGGGGCTGGAAGAGGCCGTTATGCTGTCGGCACTGGCCGACCTCGCCAGTCACGTCACCGGCACACCAAGTAACGGCTTTGAATGGGCCAGCATCACCACCCAGCGCTTGCGCAACGCCCTGCCTTTCTGGGACGACCACGATCTGGCCAGGGTTTGTAAAAACCTGCACAGCAAAGGCGTCTTGCTGCTCGGAGCCAGCCAGTTCGGAGAGCAAGCCGAATTCCGCTTTGCCTTTAATGAGCGGATAAAAACCGAACACACGCGCCAACAACCCTCTTACCAAGCCGTTAATCCGCGCGCCGCGCCACCGCGACCTGCGGCCGGGTTAAACTATATCGCGCCCAACTGGCAACCCGACCATCACACCCTGGCGCAATTGGCGCAGCACAATATTCCAGACAGTTTCGCGCGCGAGCAAGTGCCAGAATTCATCACCTACTGGCGCGAGCGCGGCGAGCCGCAGCGCTCCTGGGGTGCAAAGTTTATTCAGCATGTCATTCGCCAATGGCGCCAATTTGAAACCGAGCAACATCGCCAACAGAAAGCCAGCGCATTGCTCGCCAGCTGGCGCCCTTCGGAAGAAACCGTGCAAACCCTGGAAAGCAATCTCGGCATCAAGCGGGAGTTTATCGAAAGCGCCCTGGCTGAGTTTGTGGTGTTTTGGCGGGAACGCGGCGATACAGCAGAAAACTGGGACAGCAAATTCATCGCCCACGCCTCCCGCGAATGGCGCAAATTCTGCGAGCGCCAAAACCACCAGGAACAAGGTACCCACATGCATGACAACTGGCGCCCCAGCCCAGACGCCATGGAAATGCTCACCGTTAATCTAGGTGTTCGCTCGGAATTTTGCGAAGACGCGATACCCGAATTTATTTTTTATTGGAAAGACGTGGGGGATGCTCACAAGAATTGGAACGCCAAGTTTGTACAGCACGTACGCATTCAATGGAAAAAATACCAGTCGGCACTGGAACACAGCACCGACCCCAAAGCGATAATCCCTAACTGGCAACCCTCTGATGATGTGTATGATGTGTTGCGGCTGGCCAACATCGACTTAAAATTCGCGCAATCACTGATACCTGAATTTGTGCTTTACTGGCGCGACAGCAACCAGCTGCACACCAGCTGGAACACCAAATTTTTACAACACGCTAAGCGAGCCTGGGCACGCCAACACGCCACCAACAATGGCGATCCGGGCACACAACGAACCACGCGAGAAATCAGCCTTGAAGAAGAACTCACCGACCGCAGCTGGGCCTACTAATACGCCTCCCAGTGAGCAGCGCATAGATGCTGTGAATCAGATATTTGCGCTCTTTAAACGCAATTATCACAACCAGTTTTTTAAGGCTTTCGGCAACGAAACCGATGTTAATGCCGCGAAACGCTTGTGGCTCGAAAGCCTGCAACGCTTCGACACCACCACCCAGCTCAAAGCCGCGCGCACGATCATCGAAAACAACGAGTTTTTACCCACCCTGGCCACCATGATCAAAGCCTGTGAAACCAGCAGCCAACAGGGCCTGCCAGAACCCCATGCCGCCTACCTGGAAGCCTGCAACGCCGCCTCTCCAAAAGCGGCGCAAACCTGGAGCCATCCAGCGGTATACCACGCCGGCAAAGCGACAGATTGGTACTTTCTACAAAGCAACGCAGAAAACATCGCCTTCCCCATATTCAAACAGCACTACCTGGCACTCTGCGAAAAAATTCGCCTCGGCGAAAAACTCACTCTGCCAAGCACCACGGCGTTACCCGAAAAAATAAGCACCCCAGTCGATCGCAAAAAAGCCCGACAAAAAATGAGCGACTTGAGAAAAAATCTGGAGATATAGCGGCGCTAGGCGTTGCGTCGAAAGAAACTGATTCGCGAGATCAAACGTACAACTAAAAATGGACTAAACGCCAATACTAAATTCTCGCGACCGGAAAAATGAACACCGGCCCGGTGAGGGTATCCGAAAAATAAATTAAACATAAAACTCATATCAAAAAACACAAAACCAGCCCAGCCAAATAAGGACAGATGTAAATGATGTTAAAAAAACTAATCGCCTGGACTCTCGTGCTCTACCTAGCCCTCATCCTAACAACCTTATTCATCGCTATCTCACAAAAAAAAATAGACCGCACCCCCGTTCCCAATTTCGCCGCCATTGAAGACATCCCAAGCCGCAAACAAGCTTTCTTCAATTTCTTAAAACCTTTGGTGGAAACGGAAAACCAAAAAATCCTAAAAGACCGCAAAGTCGTGAAAAAACTGGCTTCCAGTTACAACAAAAAACACAAACTCACCAAGCGCCAAATCAAACTCCTAACCCACTACGCCCACAAATACTATGTGCTGAAAGATGATGAACAACCCGAAGGCGACCCCAAGCCGCTGCTGGACGAACTTCTGCTACGGGTCGATAGCGTGCCGCCCGCCATGGCACTGGCACAGGCGGCTAACGAGTCCTCGTGGGGTCGGTCGCGTTTCGCACAACACGGCAATAATTACTTCGGGCAATGGTGTTACACCGAAGGCTGCGGCATAGTTCCCGGTAAACGCAGCAGCGGGGCCACTCACGAAGTACGTAGATTTCGCTCGCCACGTGCATCGGTAGCTTCGTATCTGAAAAACATTAATACCCACACGGCCTATCAGCAACTGAGACAAATACGCGCCGATTTACGGTCGCGCAAAGCGCCGATCACGGCCTATGCGCTAGCGGCAGGATTGATGAAATACTCAGAGCGGGGGGAAGCTTACGTGAGCGAATTGCGTGCGATGATCAAAAGCAATAATTTGGAATAATCGGGTTTGAGGGCGAGTTGGATTATTCCGGAGTCAAGCGAATACCAAGCCTACGCCATCTTCGGTGAGGCGCACAACTTTTAAATTGGTTTCAGAAACCTGATTAGTGGCGGTGTAAAGCTTGGCTTCAAGCTCATCGCCTACCGATACAAAGCGCACCAGTTCACGACAACTTACAAATACGCCTGTTTCTGAAATATCGCGCGTTTCGGTAACCACATCGCCGATTTCACGATGTTTAAGCCTAACGGCGCACTTTACCGGAGTCCTTCCGTGCTTGCGGAATTGAGACATAATCTCACACTATTTTTATTCATTGTTGTGGGTAGTGACTACAGAGTTGGTAGCATCTGTTGGCAGCAGACATGTGAAGTCTGTCACCTGAAGTGACCTTGATCAAGCTGCCCCAGCTGTAAACTGTGAACCAGTTCCCTGCACCCCCACAGTTAGGCGCAATTTAACAACACTCGGCATCATAAGTCTCTGGGACAAATGGATGAATTTACACGCGGTTTGTGGCCACCAAAGTGGCAGAGCTATTCCACCACCACACTGTCCACTTTCTGGAAGCCACGGGGCAATTTGTTACCCCTGCGACCACGCTCACCCAAGTAGTGCTCCAAATCTTTATATTTGAGCCCGAGGTGCCGCTTTCCGGAAAAGACTTTTATGGTTTGTTGCTGAGTGAACACCACCAACGCGACAACATATTCATCGCGGCTTTGCACCCGTGCCGCTGGAATATTGATAATTTTATTACCCTTGCCGCGCGCCAGTTCTGGCAACTCGGTTACCGGAAATGCCAGCAAACGGCCTTCGTTGGTGATCGCCGCAAGCCAACAGGATTCGGTTTGCTCTAGCAGCTGGGGCGCGAGCACGCGGGCACCCTTGGGCAGTGAGAGCAAGGCCTTACCTGCACGATTCTTGGTATACATATCTGCCAGAGTGGCAATAAATCCGTAACCGGCATCGGAGGCCAAGAGCACTTTTTGTTTGTCGTCCCCCATCAACATGCCTTCGAAGGTGGCGCCGCTGGGCGGATTCAGTCGCCCGGTTACCGGCTCTCCCTGACCCCGTGCCGAAGGCAGTGAGTGGGTCGCTATCGCATAACTGCGTCCTGTGGAATCCAGCAGCAGGGTGTTCTGGCTACTCTTACCGCGAGCTGCCGCCTTAAAGCCATCACCTGCTTTGTAATTTAAGGTTTCCGGGTCGATGTCATGACCTTTGGCGGATCGTATCCAGCCTTTATCAGAAAGCACCACCGTTACCGGTTCGCTGGAAATTAATTCGGTTTCACTAAATGCCTGGGCCTCGTCACGCAGCACCAGTGGCGAGCGACGTGCATCGCCAAATTCTTCGACGACTTCATTCAGTTCTTTTTTAATCAGGTTTTTCAATCGGCGTGCTGAGTCGAGTATTTTTTTCAGCTCTTCGCGTTCCTTATTGAGCGTCGTTTGCTCATCGCGAATTTTCATTTCCTCTAAACGTGCCAATTGACGTAAGCGCGTGTCGAGAACGTAATTGGCCTGATCTTCACTGAGCTCAAAACGCTCCATCAATTTTTGCTTGGGATGATCTTCGGTGCGAATAATGTGAATAACTTCGTCGAGGTTCAAAAACGCAATTAATAAACCATCCAATAAATGCAGGCGACGTTCCACCCAATCGAGGCGGTGTTGCAAGCGGCGTCGCACGGTAACCATGCGGAAACTCAACCAATCTTGCAAAATTTCCAGCAGTGATTTAACACCCGGGCGACCGTCTATGCCGATCATGTTTAAATTGATTCGGTAACTGCGCTCCAGGTCAGTAGTGGCGAACAAATGGTTCATCACCGCATCGGTATCAATGCGGTTGGAGCGCGGCACAATGACCAACCTCACCGGATTTTCGTGATCAGACTCATCACGCAAATCGGCCACCATGGGCAGTTTTTTAGCGTTCATCTGCGCCGCGATCTGCTCCATAATTTTAGCGCCGCTCACTTGGTGAGGTAACGCGGTAACCACAATATCGCCATTTTCCCTGCGCCAAATAGCTCGCATTTTTACGCTGCCACGGCCGCTGGTATAGGTTTTTATTAAATCCTCACGCGGTGTAATAATTTCCGCTTCGGTGGGCATATCCGGGCCAAGAATAAATTCACACAAATCTTCATTGCTGGCCTTTGGGTTTTCCAACAGGTGAATGGTGGCATCCACCACTTCGCGCAAATTGTGCGGTGGAATATCGGTGGCCATGCCCACGGCAATACCAGTGGTGCCATTAAGTAAAACTGTCGGCACTCGCGCGGGCAATATTTTGGGCTCGTCAAGTGTGCCATCGAAATTCGGTAACCACTCCACAGTCCCCTGCCCCAGTTCACTGAGTAATACGTCGGTGAATGCGGAAAGTCGTGCTTCGGTGTAACGCATCGCGGCAAACGATTTTGGGTCGTCTTGCGAACCCCAGTTACCCTGCCCATCCACCAAGGGGTAGCGATACGAAAACGGCTGCGCCATTAACACCATGGCTTCATAGGCGGCGCTGTCACCGTGTGGATGAAACTTACCAATAACGTCTCCCACCGTACGCGCTGATTTTTTATACTTGGCGCTGGCTTTCAAACCCAGCTCGCTCATGGCGTAAATAATGCGGCGCTGCACCGGTTTCAAACCATCACCCACGTGGGGTAGCGCCCGGTCGAGAATCACGTACATGGAATAATCCAAATAGGCTTTCTCGGTAAATTCTTTGAGGGGAAGTTGTTCTTCGGCGTACGGAACCAGAGGGATATCGGACATATTTTAATTCGACTAATTAATCGCGTTATTGTGGGTATAGTAAGCTGTGCGGTGTTTTTTAACCGGTACCACTGCAGCAGGTTTGGCAAACTCACTTGCCGCTTGCTGAAATTGGCAACGCGCAAATTCTAGCAGATTCTGAAATGCTTTAAGGAACGACCATGGAATCATCAGAACTCCTTTCGGTTACCAATCAATTTGGACAACCCGTAGGCCTACCCCTGACATGGCAGCCGGTCAGCGCCCCGCAACAACACCCTCTGCAAGGTAAGCATGTACAACTGGTCGCATTAAATGTACGACAGCACGGCAGCGATCTTTACCAGGCATTTTGTGCAATGCCTAACCCAGGCATGCTTTGGACGTACATGCCGTACGGCCCATTCAATGATATCGAAGCCTTCCAAAGCTGGTTAGAATCGATGCAAAAGCTCCCAGGTGCTTATTTTTACGTGCTACAAAACCCTGGTAGACAGGCGCTGGGGCAATTCGCTTTGACCGCGATCGATACCAACAATGGCGCCGTAGAGCTTGCGCACGTACTTTTCGGTCCAGCCTTACAGCACACCACAGCAGCCACTGAAGCTGTTTATCTGATACTCGAGCATGTGTTCCGATTGGGCTACCGTCGCTGCTGCTGGAAATGCAATGCTTTGAACGCAGCCTCACAGCGCGCCGCACGCCGATTTGGGTTTCGCTATGAAGGGTTATTTCGCAACGCCATGGTGGTCAAGGGTCGTAACCGCGACACTGCGTGGTTCGCAATAACCGGGGAAGACTGGCCAGCCCTTCAACAAGCCTACCAAGCCTGGCTTACTCCTGAAAACTTCGACAGTAATGGCGTGCAAAAACAATCGCTAAGTTCGCTGACGGGGAACCTCTGTTAAGTTTGTTGTTCTATAGCTCAGTGTTCTTTTTCGTTTGGCCGCCATGATTAAAGTTCGTACTCTTTTATGTATCGCCCTACTGTTGAGCCTGCCTCTCGTTAGCCGCGCCAATGAAACGGCCCTGCATGAGGGTATGCTGGCTCCCGATTGGATGCTTACAGATATCGAAGGCCACAGCTATTCGCTGTATCGCGAATTGGAGGCGGGCAATCAGGTAGCCATTGTATTTTGGTCGACTTGGTGCAAGTTCTGTAAAGAACTGTTGCCAGAGCTCAATTTGTTTAAACAAACCTTGGATGACTCTGCACGCATTTTTGCATTTAACATTTGGGAGACGAACGATCCGGTTGCCTATTTCGATACCCGGAAAATCGATTTGCCCTTATTTTTAAACGCCGACAGTATTGCAGACCGTTACAACATAAAGGCGACACCAGGTATTGTGTTTATTGGTGCAGATAAAAAAATTCGCTACATTCGTAAACCCGGCGACACCCTCACCGCCACTATGAAAAAACTGCAGTGGCTAATGCTGGAAGATAAGTTTCCCAAAGCGGCATCAGGCGGGTAAGTCTTCGGCGGCGTTATCGACGTCTTCGATAAGGTCGAGCGGTTCCACTTCCAACCCTTCCAGATCGTCATTCCAGTTGGGGCCGATGAGTACCAAGTCTTCGTGCATGCCCGGCAACCAGTCGTCGAGCAATTCTTCGAGCGATATCGGTACTACCTGATAATCGCCCCACTCTTCGCGGCAATGAATTTCGGCAAACTGGGGTTGTGACCACAGCGGCATCACATCCAGCTCGTCATTATTTAAAGACGGGCACAGCGCCCAGCCCTCGCTATTTTCGAGCCCCCAAACACAACCCGTGGCTATAGCGTCTGCGATGAACTGGTCGTAATTCTCATCAAAATCTTCACCCAAGACATCATCTTGCTCAGACATGGTTCCCACCTTTATAGTCCGTTGAGGAGCAAAAAAACGGTGACCAAACGGCCACCGCTTTGTAAATGTAGCGCAAGTGTGACACTTGCAACAGCCGCTGCCAACCAGGGCTTTTATGAGAACCGACTATCGCTCACAAAGGGGTTGTTTTCACGCTCCCGGCCAAAACTGGAGTTGGGCCCGTGCCCCGGCACAAAGGCGATATCGTCACCCAACGGAAACAGCTTTTTGCGAATGGCATCGATCAATGTTTGGTAGTCGCCGCGGGGAAAATCCGTACGCCCAATAGAACCCGCAAACAACACGTCGCCAACAAATGCTATTTTGCTTTGTTTATCCACCAACACAACATGACCGGGAGTGTGCCCGGGGCAGTGCACCACATCGAGTACCTGGTTGCCCAACTGTAATTTATCGCCGTCACTCAACCAGCAATCGGGGGTGAATTTTGGCACCGGGGGAAAGTTCATCATTTGCGCTTGATCATCCAGCGCCGCAATCCAGAACAAATCCTCTTTATGCGGCCCGATCACCGGCACTTTAAATAACGCTTTGAGTTCAGCGGTGCCACCGACATGGTCCATATGACCATGTGTGAGCAGAATCTGTTCAACATCAACTCCCAGCTGATCAACTAAGCTTTTAATACGGGAAACTTCACCGCCCGGGTCTATTACGGCAGCCTTGTTAGTCTCGTCGCACCAAATTATCGAGCAGTTTTGCTGAAACGGTGTGACGGGGAGAACGCGGTATTGCAGCATGATGGTGCATCCTTTAGCTGGTTAGAAAATTCCCGGCATTTTAGCGGCACCGGACTAGAATAGATAATACGTTGCGAACTTTGAGACCTTAACAAGCCCATGAGCCTGATCGTCAACCTCAGCGAAGACCATCGCGACTGCCTACAAGAGATCACCAACGTGGCGATGGGGCAGGCCGGGGACCGTTTAGCTCGACTGCTGGACACCTTCGTAATCTTGTCGATTCCTCATATTGCGGTTATGCGCCCCACCGATATTGTGATGGCTCTGCAGGCCATCGACACCCGAGAATCGGTTTCCGGCGTGTGCCAGGGATTTATTGGCGGCGGTATTTCCGGGGAAGCGATGCTACTGTTCAACGACACCAGCTTCTCAGATCTCGCCAAACTCATGAAATACGATGATGCCCTTGATAAGCAAGCCGAGCGCGAGCTGTTAATGGACACCACCAACGTTCTGTTTGGCGCTTGTCTCAAGGGCATCGGTGAGCAGATCGACCTGGAGTTCAGTTATGGTTCGCCCATGGTGCTCGGTCAACATGTGCAGGTCGCCGAACTGTTGGACTTGAACACCACGCGCTGGGACCACGCACTGGTTACCGAAATCAATTATCAGTTGGAAGGCTACAATGTAAATTGTGACATGCTGATAGTGTTAACCGATGATTCCATGGACATACTGCTGAAGAAGCTCGACTACCTCCTGGTGTAGAGGGCACCACCTAAACAATGGCGCAGGTTAAAGATTTCCTTAATGACTTTCACTGGCTGATGGATGTTTTACAAGACATCGACGTGGGCCTGGTGATTCTCAATCGGGATTTCAAAATCGAGCTGTGGAACAGCTTTATGCAGAATCACAGCGCCCGTATGCCGGACCAGGTTTTAGGGCGGGTATTGTTCGATCTGTTTCCGGAACTCCCCGAGGCCTGGTTTCGCCGCAAGGTGGAATCAGTGTTTGTACTGCACAATTCAGCCTTTACCACCTGGGAACAGCGTCCCTACCTATTTCGTTTTAAAAGCTACCGGCCGATTACCAGCATGGCCGAGTGTATGTACCAGAACAGCACCATTATTCCGCTCACCGACACACGCGGCAACGTCGACCATATTTGCCTGATCCTCTACGATGTTACCGAAGTGGCCGTCAACCGTCTCCAGCTACAAAAAGCCAACGCCAAGTTACACAAGCTCAGCCGCACGGATGGCCTTACTGGCCTGTTGAACCGAAAATCCTGGGAGGGCGAGCTCAATCACGAATTTCGCCGCTTCCAACGGCACAATCACACCAGTTCGCTACTGATGTTCGATATCGATCATTTTAAAAAAGTGAACGACAGTTACGGACACCCCACGGGTGACGAGGTCATTCGGCGCACAGCACAAATTGTGCGCGACTCGTTACGGGATATCGACGTGCCCGGCCGTTATGGCGGAGAGGAATTTGCGGTCATCCTAATGGATACAGACGCGCAATCCGCCCTCATAGTGGCTGAACGACTGCGCAGCAAGGTTGCCGCCGAGACCATCGCATACGACGGCCACAACTTCAATTACACCATTAGCCTGGGCATCGCAGAACTCAACAGCACCATGGCAGATGCCACTGCCTGGATTGAATCTGCCGACAAAGCGCTGTACCAGGCGAAACACAACGGTCGCAATAACAGCGTTATTTTCGGCGAGAACAAATAGTCAACGATCTTGGCGTCAAGAATTTCTTTTGTCGGACGATAACCTTTTGGACGCAAGACAAACAAAATGATATATGCGCCATTCGGTTTGCTACCGTCAGCAAAATTATGATCTAGACTTAAAGAAACGCTGCTTAACGCAAAAACGTACTAGACCGCGCTAGGGTTGAGCAGCCAATCAGGCCGTTTTTATGACAACCGCAAATTTGGAGAGCGATGCCATGTTGCGGGCATTCAGCGACAGCCAATGTTTAAGACGTTAAAGCAGTGGATTCCGCTTGATAAACAGGTGACAACCAATGATTAAAAAATCGTTATCAACGAAACTCATGGCCGCTACCACCGTGTCGATACTTGTCGTAGCCGGTGTGATTCTCGCGGTGAGCTATCAGTTGATATCCTCAAGCCAGCAAAAACGTTTCGATGAAGACGTTAAAAACCAAGTAGCGCTTATCAACTCATCGCTCCTGGAACCGGTATTCGCGTACGATTTCCAGCAAATTCAGGCCATTGCGGCATCACTGGTAGATACTGCGTTGGTTTACGAAATTCACATTAGCGACCACCGTGGCAAAGAACTCGCATCCGCGAGCCCGAGTGACGAAAGAGATACTGCCGCGAAGGAAGAACAGCGCGGTGTTGAGGTGATACGCGACGGCGAACTGATCGGCAAGTACGATATTGTGTTCTCAAAACAGAATATGGAAGGCGTACTCAGAAGCCAGATACACACCGGTATCGCCATGGTGTTAACCCTCATGGTATGTGTGCTGGTAACCGTGTTTCTGCTCACCAAGCGCATTATCGTTACACCTATGTCCAAGGTTACCCACCGCCTTGCCAAAATTGCTGAAGGTGGCGGTGACCTCACCACGCGATTGCCGGCCAACAGCGGCGATGAAATCGCCGAACTCGCCGATAACTTTAATCAGGTGATTGACCAAATCGCTACCATTATTCGCTCTGTGATGGGCGTGACCGACAAATTCGGTATTAACGTGGAACAGATGAGCTCAGCAACGTCCAGCACCGTGGAATCCACTGGGCAACAGCTGCGCGAAATTGAACAAGTGGCCGCGGCACTTAATGAGCTTTCCGCCTCGGCAGAAGAAGTCGCCCGCTCGGCCGGCCAAACCGCCGATCGCACCAAAGACACCAGCAAGGCCGCAGTGGAAGGTACCCAGGTGGTTAAATCTTCCCAAGACACCATTCAACGCCTCACCGGGCAAATCGAAGCTACCGCTGAAAAAATACAAGTGCTCAAAAACAACAGCGAGAATATTGGCTCGGTAATGGAAGTCATCCGTTCAATCGCAGAGCAAACCAACCTGCTCGCTTTGAACGCGGCCATTGAAGCGGCGCGCGCCGGCGAACAGGGTCGCGGTTTTGCGGTGGTAGCCGACGAAGTACGTTCTTTGGCACAGAAAACGCAAACCTCCACAGAAGAAATTGAATCCATTATTCTGCAATTACAGAAAGCAGCTGATGAAGCCCACCTTTCCATGAATACCAGTATTTCCTCGGTTCAGGAAACTATTGATACCGGCATTAAAGTGGAAGAAGCACTCGAGTTGATAAAAGGTAACGTGACGACCATCAACGATATGAACCATCAGATTGCCACTGCCGCCAACGAACAGAGTTCCGTTGCCAACGAAGTTAGCAAAATCATATCAGCGATCTTTTCTCTCTCTGAAAAAGTGGCCGGCAACGCTCAGGTAGTGCGCGAAAATGCCGAGCAATTGTCGCTGGAAAGTAATGAGCTCAAAAACCAGATCGACAAATTTGTAGTGTAGCGCTGTCGCAAATTCTGTTAGACAATACCAGAGCCGGGCTAAGCCCGGCTTTTTTATGGTTAAAATATAGCAGTTCATCACCCAGCGATACCTTATGCCCCTGCAACAACAACTGATTCCCTTAATCGAACAACGCGGCTTTAGCAGCGCACACCTGGAACGCTACGGGCATTTTTGCGATGCACTGCAAAGTGCCGCCGGCGATACCCTGCCCGAATCTCAATTTGCCGATAGCTACTGGGTACAGCAGTTCATTAATGCGACCCTCCACAGTGAATTTGTGCAGAATCAACTCACCCGCCATCCAAACTGGCTGTCCGAAAGCTGCAAAGAGCAGGCACTCACACTCCAGGACTACCAGCAACTAGGCAGCCACTGGCTAAATGGGCACAACGAACTAGAAAGCTTTAACCGAGCCTTGCGACAGTTTCGCAACGCCGCCATGGTAGGCATTATCTGGCGTGACTTTAACCGCCTAGTCGACACCATGACCACGACCCAGGAACTCACCTGGCTGGCGGAAATCTGCGCGCAGGCTGCGATTGACTATCACTATGGAATGCTTACTGCGAAACATGGTGAACCGCGCAACAACCAGGGTGAACTGCAGCCATTACTGATTATTGGTATGGGAAAACTTGGAGCTGGCGAATTGAATCTGTCGTCAGATATCGATCTGATTTTTGCTTACCCGCAAGCTGGTCAAACTGACGGCCCCAAAACCCTGTTCAACCAGGAGTTTTTCACGCATCTCGGCAAGCGTGTTATTCAAAGCCTTGACTCCATAACGGCAGACGGCTTGGTATTTCGCGTCGATATGCGATTGCGCCCCTTTGGCCAGAGCGGTGCGCTGGCCTGCCACTTCGATGCCCTGGAGGATTATTACCAAACACAGGGCCGCGAGTGGGAGCGCTACGCGATGATCAAGGCGCGCGTGATTGCTTCCAGCCTGCCCACCCAAAGTGCCGTTGCGATAGAGGAATTGAATAAACTGCTCACCAGTTTCACCTATCGCAAGTATGTGGATTTCTCAGTGGTCGAAGCTTTGCGTAAATTAAAACAACTGATTACCCAGGAAGTGGCCCGACGCAAACTGGGCGACGATGTGAAACTGGGCGCCGGAGGGATTCGCGAAATTGAATTTATTGCTCAGGCATTCCAGTTGATCCGTGGAGGTCGGGATGTACAACTGCAAGACAATCGCCTGCTGGTGATTTTGCCGTTATTGGAAGAACTGCACTGTTTACCCGAGGGAATGGCGGGGCAGCTCAGTGACGCCTATTGTTTTCTGCGCAATTGCGAGCATGCCATTCAAGGCTTCCAGGACCGTCAAACCCAAAAATTGCCACTGGTTGCAGACCAGCGATTAAGCATCGCTCAGGTGATGGGCTACAGCGACTGGGAGAGTTTTTTCAGCGTGCTTGAAGCACATCGAGAAGTGGTCAAAACAGAATTCGCCGCAATCATCGCCAGCCCTGAAAGCAAAGCCGCGCAACACGACGCGGCGCACGTCTGGGTCGGCGTTTGGGATTGCAGCGTCGACCCTGAAATGTGCGTAGTAAAGCTCAGAGAAGCAGGCCACGAAGACCCGCAAGCGAGCCTTTCCGCCATACAGGAGCTGCAGCAGAGCCCAAACATCATCGCCATGCAACCCATCGGCAGGCAGCGACTGGATGAATTCATGCCGCAATTGCTTCAAGCCTTGCGCCAGTCGCCCACACCAACCGCAACGCTACAGCGGGTGCTGCCCCTAGTGAGAGCCGTGGCACGCCGTAGTGCCTACCTGTTGTTGCTGATTGAAAACCCCGATGCCCTGCGCCAACTGCTCACCCTCGCCCAGGCGAGCCCCTGGATTGCCGAGCAGGTCACGCAGCGTCCAGCACTATTAGATGAATTACTGGACCCGCGTTCCCTGTACCACCTTTCAGATAAACGGGAACTTTGCGATGAATTACGTCGTTCAACACTGCGCATTCCCGAAGACGACGAAGAAGCACAGCTGGATGCGTTGCGCTATTTCCGCTCTGCACATGCCTTGCGCATTGCTGCCTGTGAAGTAAGCGGCGCTTTGCCCTTGATGCAGGTTAGCGACATGCTCACCTGGCTCGCAGAGGCCCTGCTCGATTACGTGGTGGCGCGCAGCTGGCAGGACATGACTGCACGCTATGGCTACCCTGACGGCGAACAGCGTAGCACCCCCAATTTTATTATTGTGGGTTATGGCAAACTGGGCGGCATCGAACTCGGCCACGGTTCAGACCTTGACCTGGTATTCATCCATAATGCCAGCACCACCGGATGTACCGATGGCGAGCAACGCGGTTTGAAAACGACAGACAACGCAACGTTTTACATGCGCCTCGGGCAGAAAATTATCCACATGCTCACAACACGCATGGCCTCCGGCGAACTCTACGAAGTGGATATGCGACTGCGGCCCTCTGGCAATTCCGGCATGCTGGTGGCGACGCTTGCTGCTTTTGAAAAATATCAAAAACACGACGCCTGGACCTGGGAACACCAAGCCCTGGTACGCGCCCGCGTAGTGACCGGTGATACCTCCCTGGCGCAACAATTCGATGACCTGCGGCGCCATATACTGAGCCAGCCGCGAGATCGTGATCAGTTACGCCAGGATGTCGCCGAAATGCGCAACAAAATGCGTATGCATCTTGGCAGTGACAAAGCCAACAACGGCACCCCAAACTTCCATCTCAAGCAGGATCGCGGCGGTATCGTTGATATTGAATTTATGGTTCAATACGCGGTTCTTGGCTGGGGGCACCAGATCCCTGCGTTAATCACCTATACGGACAACATACGTATATTGGAATGCCTGGCACAATCGGGCATTTTGTCGACTCAAGAGGTTGATCAACTGACCTGCGCCTACAAAGCTTTTCGCGCTTTGGGTCACAAGCTCGCATTGCAGCAGCAGTCCAACGTGATTGCCATCAATACGCTTGATGATGAAATCCGCGCTGCGAGAGATAAAGTGTCAGCCCTGTGGCAATCACTCATGCAAGCAGCGCCAACGCCAGGATGAAACACATAACAGCGCCGGCGAAATCACCGACGCGCATTCGTAGAACGATTGGAGCACACAATGTCATTCGCTGAACGCGATGGAGTCATCTGGTTTGATGGCGAACTGGTTCCCTGGCGCGAGGCCAAGGTTCATGTTTTAACTCATACGCTACATTACGGCATGGGCGTGTTTGAAGGCGTACGCGCCTATAATGCCGGCAGTTTTGGTACCAGCATTTTCCGTTTGAAGGAACACACCGACCGCCTGTTCCGCTCGGCGCATATCATGAATATGAAAATGCCCTGGAGTAAAGACGAACTCAACGAAGCGCAAAAACTCGTGGTACGCGAAAATAATCTCGACGAAGCTTATTTGCGCCCAATGGTGTTTTACGGCTCAGAAGGTATGGGTTTACGCGCCGACAATTTGCAAACGCACTGTATCGTCGCCGCCTGGAATTGGCCATCTTACATGGCGCCGGAAGCCAAGGAATTAGGCATTAAGGTGCGTGTTTCCAGCTACACCCGCCATCACGTGAACATTTCAATGTGCAAGGCCAAAGCTAATGGCCACTACATTAATTCCATGCTGGCTTTAAAAGAAGCCCTGGATTGCGGTTGTGAAGAAGCTCTGTTGCTCGACAACGAAGGTTATGTTGCCGAAGGCAGTGGCGAAAATGTTTTCATCGTGCGCGATGGTATTATTTACACTCCGGAACTGACTTCCTGCCTCGACGGAATCACTCGCAATACTATTTTCGCGCTGGCCGAGGAATGCGGTTATGAAATACGCGAAAAACGTATTACCCGCGACGAAGTTTACGTGGCAGAAGAGGCTTTCTTCAGTGGTACCGCCGCCGAAGTATTACCGATTCGAGAGTTGGATGGCCGAGTGATTGGCGCCGGGCGACGCGGCCCGATCACCACAAAGCTGCAAGACCTGTATTTTTCAGCAGTGCGCGGCGATTTGCCACAGTACAGCGAGTGGCTGGCTCCCGTAAAATAACAGCAACGAGCCGCGAATATTTTCATCTGGGGCGGCAACTATCTCCGCCCCGCGTTCCCGTCTTAAATGGGTGCCTTCACAGATCATGAGCCAACAAGAGACATCAAAAGAAAACCTGGCTCTGTATTGGCGATTGCTGCAATACGCCTTTAAGTACCGCCACTATTTTCTAATCAGTATTCTCGGATTTATGCTGTTTGCGTTCATGGAAGTGAGCCTGGCGCAACTCATCGAATTTTTTCTGAACAACCTAAAAGGCGAGCCCACAGACCGGCTCAATTTTATCCCGAAACACATCACCACCTCGCTGTATTTTGTGCCCGCAGCGATCCTGGTGCTGGCCTTGTTTCGCAGCGTGGGCGGCTATCTCGGTAACTTTTATATGGGTCGCCTCGGGCTCTCGGTGGTTAACGATTTGCGTCAGGCGGTGTTCGCCCATATGGTCGGGTTACCGCAAACGTTTTACGATCAAAAAAATACCGGCGAGCTGGTGTCTCTCATTATCTACAACATCGAGCAAGTAACAGGCTCGGTAACTCGCGCCTCTAAAATTTTATTTCAGGACGGTTTATCGGTTATTTTCCTGATGGCGGCACTGTTGTACTACAACTGGCAACTCACCGTGATTTTTATCGCTGTGGTGCCGATATTGGGTGGTTTGGTGTACCTTGCCAGCCGCTATTTTCGAAGAGTCAGCCGCAATATTCAGCAGGCCATTGGCCGGGTTACCCATATCGCAACCGAAACATTTCAGGGCATTAAACTGGTAAAGAGCTACAACGGCGAAAACTTTGAACGCAAACGATTTAACGATGCAACTGAAGAAAATCTGCGCTACAGCACCAAATTTGAACGGGTTAGTGCTCTGCAAACGCCGGTGCTGCATTTTGTAATCGCTTCTGCCCTCGCGCTGCTGTTTCTATTGGTCAGTATATTCTGGACCGACACCCCCGCTGCGGCGGTTACCTACCTGTCTCTGGCGGGAATGATTGCAAAACCAGTGCGCAACCTGAGCACGATTAATTCGGTAATTCAGCGCGGCCTGGCTGCTGCGGAAACCATTTTTGGAACACTGGATCTAGCTGCTGCCGCCGACACGGGCACGCGCGAATTAACAGACGTACGTGGCGCCATTGAATTTAAGAATGTCAGTTTCGGGTATCAAAGTGGGCAACGCGCGTTAGACAATCTAAACCTGAGTATCGCACCCGGAGAAACCGTTGCACTGGTAGGCGCCTCTGGCAGTGGTAAAACCACAATAGCAAGTTTATTGCTGCGATTTTACGACCCTCAGGAAGGCACCATCACCATCGACGAGCAGCCAATCAACGAAGTTACACTGCGCAGCCTGCGGGAGAAAATCGCACTGGTGAATCAGCAAACCGTGTTATTTAACGACTCGGTTACGAGTAATATCGCCTATGCCAGCAAGCTGAGCCATATCGAACCCGAAAAGGTCGCAGAAGCAGCGCATAACGCCTATGCAGCGCATTTTGTGCAGAAGCTCGAAAATGGTTTTGATACCGAAGTCGGCGAAGCCGGTGACCGCTTATCTGGTGGCCAGCGACAGCGTATCGCCATTGCTCGCGCGCTCTATAAAAACGCCCCTATTTTAATACTCGACGAAGCTACATCGGCACTCGACAACGAATCTGAAAAACAAATTCAACAAGCTCTCGAAAATTTAAAAGAAGGTCGTACTACATTAATTATTGCGCACCGTCTCAGCACTATAGAAAATGCCGATAAAATAGTGGTGCTCAACCAAGGCAAAGTTGTCGAAATTGGCAACCACGCCACCCTGCTGGCGCAAAACGGTTATTACGCAAACCTTCACCAAACCCAATATCAGCCTTGATGAGACATCTATACAGTGTGCTGTTCGTGCTTCTGTTACCTGCCATTGTGGTACGCCTGTGGTGGCGCGGCCGCAACCTGCCTGCTTATCGCCAGCGCTGGGCCGAACGATTCGCTTTTTTTGAAACACCACATTTTGGCAAACCGGTAATTTGGGTACACACGGTTTCGGTGGGTGAATTTATCGCCGCACAACCAATGATAGATCGCCTGCTGCAACTCGAGAGCCATCAAATAGTTGTTACTACAATGACACCTACAGGCTCAGAGCGGGTACGTAAAAGTTACGGTGAGCGCGTATTTCATGTGTACGCACCCTACGATATTCCAGCCTTGGTGCACCGTTTTCTCGCCAAAATTCAACCTGCGCTGGCTATTTTTCTGGAAACGGAATTGTGGCCCAATATTGTTTTCGCTTGTCATCAGAAAAATATCACGACACTGCTGGCCAACGGCCGACTTTCTGAAAAATCGGCGCGTGGTTATCGCAGGGTGGCAGCACTTACGCGCCCCATGTTGCAACAACTATCAAGCGCGGCCATTCAAAACCAGGCCGATGCCGAGCGGTTTTCGAATCTTGGCTTGGCATCGGAAAAAATCAGCGTCACGGGTAGCATTAAATTTGATATTCAGATTACGGCATCTTTGCATACGCAGGCTGAAGCGCTGCAAGAAAAATTTAGCAACGCCGGGCAACACAAGATTTGGATAGCTGCGTCAACCCATAAAGGGGAAGATGAAATCATTCTTGATGCTTTTAAGGCACTGCGTAGCCACTTACCAAACCACAAATTGATATTGGTTCCGCGCCATCCCGATCGATTTGAGTCTGTCTACCAGTTGTGTTGTGATCGCGGCTACCGCACACTGCGTCGCAGTCTCTCAGGCGACACCCTACCGAATGCAGACTTCGACATTTTACTGGGCGACACCATGGGCGAGTTGATGTTGTTGTTCGGCTGTGCCAATGCAGCTTTTGTGGGTGGCAGCTTTGTACCCAATGGCGGCCATAACACTATCGAACCAGCCGTTTGGGGAATTCCGGTGTTGAGCGGCCCGAGTCAGTTTAATTTTGCAGAAATTTCCCGCCTACTGAATGATGCCGGCGCGCTTATCACTGTTAATAATGCCCGGGCACTGAGCGATCAGCTTCACACATTGCTTACCACAAGCGCCGCCCACCAGTATGGCGCAGCAGCCCGCGAAGTTGCTAAACAAAATCAGGGGGCTTTGCAGCGACTCATGCAAATTATTATGCGACACCTATAATTTGTCAGTCACCTTGCGTTGCCCGAGCCTGGGTAAACTATCAGCAATTATTTTTTCACCCGTCACCCCGCAGGGAGTTATGTGATGTCCGTTCGCGTGAATCGTGTCATTTTGCCATTGGCTCTGCTCGCCGGTACTGCCGCTATTGTTACAGTACTGATGATTTTCAAGAAAGAGCCTCAAAAAAAACCCGAAAACCATAAGGCACCTTATGTGTCAGTAGAGCCGGTAAAACTGGCACCACTTACCCTAACAGTAAGCTCTCAGGGCCTGGTAACGCCGAAATATCAAACTGGCCTGATGGCGCAGGTCAGCGGCGAAATTATTGAGGTTTCCGACACCTTCGTGCGTGGCGGCCTGGTGAAAAAAGGCGAATTACTGGCCTTAATCGATCCCTTTAACTACGAAGTCAAACTGCAACAGGCCAAAGCCAGCCTCGCCAGCGCTCGCGCTTCATTCATTCTGGAAAGTGCTCAGGGCAAAGTTGCAGAAGCCGAATGGAAAAAGATTACCTCCGCTGAACCCTCCGAACTGGGTTTGCGCAAACCGCAACAAGAACAGGCTTTAGCCGCGGTGAAAGCCGCTGAGGCCGGCGTTAAACAAGCCACCAAAGATCTCGAACGCACTCGAATTGTTGCGCCCTTCGATGCCCTAATTGCCAGCCGCAACGTAAGCCCGGGCACTTTTGTGAACATGGGCACTACCATAGGCAAAGTGTTGGATACTGAACTGGCGGAAGTACGTCTGCCCGTGGCCAGCACTGAATTGCTCTTTCTTGAAAACGGCGGTCTTAATGCGCCGGTGGTTCTCACCGCCACGCTTTCCGGCCAGTCTTTCAGCTGGCAGGCGAGTATCGCCCGCGATGAAGGCGTGGTGGATGATAACAGCCGGATGTTCTATTTGGTGGCGGAATTGCCTGACCCTTACAACCAGGATTCCACCACACACTCGAACCGACTGCCGTTTGGTACCTTTGTGACAGCCTCGATTGAAGGCCGTTATCTCGAATCTGCTGCTGTAGTGCCACGACAACTGCTACACGACAATCGTTTGGCACTTTATAACGAGAGCAAACTTCAGTTCACCGATGTGGAAGTGATCCGCCACGAAGGCAAAAACAGCGTGATCACTGCTGGCCTCCACAATGGCGATATGCTGATTACCTCCTCACTGGAATATCCGGTGGAGGGCATGTCGCTCGCTCTGGAGGGCGAACCTCAGTTGGAAGCGCAGCCAATCAGCACCGCTGAACCCATCGAAACCGCGTCAACCGACAAGGAGAGTTAAGCCGTGGAACCGCATCTGGATACCAACAAAGGCATAATTGCCTGGTTTGCACGCAACCCTGTTGCCGCCAACCTGTTGATGGCTGCCATTATTCTCGGTGGGCTCTACTCCGCGACTATCATACGGAAACAAATGTTTCCGATGGTGGAAAACACCTGGATCAATGTTTCCGCGGTTTATCGTGGAGCTTCACCCCAGGAGGTGGAAGAGACCATCACCACCAAACTCGAGGAAGCCTTTCAAAGCATTGAGGGTATCGAGCGCATTATTACACGGTCCAACCGCGGCTCGGCCACTGCAGACCTCGAGGTAATTGACGGCTATGAGCCACAAACAGTGCTCGATGACGTTAAAACAGCGGTGGATTCCATCTCGAGCTTTCCCAATGGCATGGAACCGCCTCGGGTTAAGCACAATAAATACCGCCAGGAAGTGATGTGGCTGCACATCGCCGGTGACGTCCCGCGACGCGAGCTGAAGCGTTTGGGTGAAACCATCCACGATGAAATTCGCGCCCTGCCCGATGTGAATATCACCGAGTTTTACGCTGGGCCAAACTACGAAATTGCCATAGAAGTCGATCAGAACAAGCTGCGTGAATACAACCTCAGTTTTAACGATATCGCCAATGCGGTGCGAAATTTTTCCACCAACCGCTCTGCTGGTGAGATTCGCGCCGACGCCGGGCATATTTCAGTAAGGGTGGAAGATCAGGCATACGTTGGCGCAGAGTTCGAAAACATACCCCTGCGTATTCTCCCGGACGGCACTCAGCTGAGGGTTTCCGACGTCGCCAAAGTCAGTGACGGTTTTGAAGAAGGCGTTAATTACGAAAAACTTGATGGTGTAAATTCCTTAACTTTGTTTGTCGGCGCATCGTCAGATCAAAGCATCACGGATGTTGCCAAAACGGTACTGGATTACGTGGAAAAACGTCGCGCTACCCTTCCTGAAGGTATTCGTCTGGAACCCTGGGCCGACCTCACCTATTACCTGAACGGTCGTCTCAACATGATGCTCGAAAACATGGTTTGGGGTGGCATATTAGTGTTTGCCATTCTCGCCATGTTTTTGCGCATTAAGCTGGCATTTTGGGTAATGATGGGCTTGCCGGTAAGCTTCCTCGGCGCCTTGGCGTTTTTACCATTGAGCTGGGTGGACGTTACCATCAATGTCGCCAGCCTGTTCGCCTTTATTATGGTGCTCGGGGTGGTGGTGGATGATGCCATTATTATTGGAGAGAGTGTCTACACCGAAATTCAGGATAAGGGCCAAACGCTTGATAATGTTATTCGCGGTGCAAAACGCGTCGCGGTGCCGGCAACGTTTGGTGTGCTAACCACCATGGCAGCCTTTGCCCCGATGGTTTTAGAGAGCGGACCGCAATCCGCTTTCCCCCATTCGATCGGTTATGTGGTGGTACTGTGTTTGTTTTTCTCACTGGTGGAATCGAAATTGGTCTTGCCCGCGCATCTGGCTCACATGACACCCGAGAAAAAAACCACCAAAAATCCTTTCACGCGTTTTCGACGTGCCGTTGATGATCGCCTTTCAGGTTTTATAAAAAATACCTACGCGCCATTTCTGGAGCGAGCCATTCACTATCGTTATTCGGTGCTCGTCGCGTTTATCTGCATGATCGCATTGACCATTGGCGCCTTCGCTTCCGGGCATATTCGCATGATCATGTTCCCGAAAATTCCCCACGATTTCGCCAACATTACCCTGGAAATGAATCCGGATGCCCCTGAAAGTGCCCTGCTCAGTGGCATGTTTGCACTGGAAGACATGATTAGAGATGTTGAAAAAGATATCGAGAAGGAATTTGGTATTCCCATGGTGGCCAAAATTCATATGTACGATGAAGGCCGCTCGCAAGCGCAAATAGAGGCCAAACTGGTAGACCCGGAAGATCGCCCCTTTGACACTTTTGAACTGTCGCGCCGCTGGCGGGAAAAAATGCCGCATATTCCCAACATGAAAAACATCACGATTCGCGACAACGTGTTCGGCGGCGGCCGCAATAATGGCGACCTGAGCTTCCGTCTGAAAAGTCGCAATATCGAGGAATTACGAGCGGCGGCGAGTGCCGTAAAAACACACCTCAATACCATGAAAGGGGTATCGGAAGTTAACGACAGCGAACAAGCACCAACACAGGAAATTCGCTTCAAATTAAAACCACTGGCCTACAGTTTAGGCCTGACCACCAACGACGTTGCCTCCCAGGCCAGTTTTGGGCTTTATGGTATAGAAGCGCAGCGCATTATGCGCGACCGTCAGGAAATTCGTGTGATGGTGCGTTACCCCGAAAAAGACCGCAATTCTTTATCGGCCATTAATGACGTATTAATACGCACCCCTGGCGGCGCTGAAGTGCCATTGGCGGAAGTCGCCGACATCGAATTTGCCGACGGCGTGAACCAGATCTACCGCGAAGATGGTAACCGTGCGATCACCGTTTGGGCCAGTGTCGATTTTAAAGAAGCGGAAAGTTTCAAAATTGCCGATGAAATGAAGCGCGATGTATTCCCAGAAATTCTGCGTCAAAACCCATCGGTATTTATTGAAGAGTCTGGCAAACTCAAAGACGACCGCGAAGGTTTTGCAAGTCAAATTCTCAGCATCGTTATTATTCTGCTACCGATTTACGTGCTCTTAGCTCTGCCGTTAAAATCCTACTTCCAACCGCTGATGATCATGTCAGTGATTCCCTTCGGTATTGTTGGAGCAATCTGGGGCCATCTGCTTTTGGGTATGGACGTCAGCCGAATGTCGATGTTCGGCATTTTCGCGGTTGTTGGGGTAGTGGTGAACGATTCGCTGGTCATGGTGGATTACGTGAATCAGGCGCGTGCCCGTGGCGAAATATTACTGGAAGCGGTGCTACACGCAGGCCAAAAGCGTTTTCGTGCGATTTTACTCACCTCGCTAACCACATTTATCGGGCTGATTCCCATCATGGCCGAAACCAGTTTGCAGGCAAAAATTGTGATTCCCATGGCTGTATCCCTGGCGTTCGGCGTACTGTTTGCCACGCTGGTCACTTTAATATTGGTTCCCAACCTCTACATTATTTTTGACGATTTATCACGTTGGTTACGCAAAGTGTGGCGTTCACTTAAGAATTGGTTTATCGAGCCGGTTGAAGCCTAAATCTACAACACTTGCAGGGCGGTTTTTTATAGCCGCCCTGAATACCATTGCTGTAAATTACTAAATGCTTGACGCATACACAATTATCGAACGATCATTCAGCCTTTTACAATCCTTTACCTACGGGAAGCACTTGTACTGTGACAACCCAATGGCTTTGAGTGCATATTGTCTTTAATATTCTGGTCGAAAAACCGATAGTAACCTTCTTTAAAATTCGTCCACCAGTCATGGCTAATTTCCACATCATATTTCTCCAGAACTGATTCTATGCATTCCAGGCATATTCGCGCAGCGTCATAGGCGATATGAAGTACTCTGGTGTTTTCGTCGAAAGAGACAGCCTCCAGTCCATAAATTTTATCGATTTCAGAAATTACCTGGGCCATGGCGCTGGCGCCACAGGCTTCAAGTTTTAAATGCCTCACGACCAAGCTGTTTTCCGAGACGCCCAAGCGATGTTGTTTGCCGCTCATGATACACCTCCAGTATTTATGCAGAGTGATAACAGCTGCGCTGCAATAGTATTGCAACGCGTGACGATGTATTACGCCCTGAATCGCGAGCGTATTTTTCCTGAATTAAAATTTCTGTTGCCCGATTGCGAAGCGTTAGCATTCCTTTGAGGGCGGTGAGAATGATTGCCGCCATGCACAAACAGGTGCAATAACGGGCAGAACAAAAAAATTAAGTACGGCAATATCTCATCCAGTGACTGATGATTTACTCCTGATATCAGATAACTGAAGAGTGAAACCGCCAGCAGAATTACGAAAACCTTTGGCATTTGATAAAAGCGTTTGTTTGTATTCATACCGAACCTCCCCGGTATAAAATGAAATATTTAGATTTTGCTGGGATGAACCAACGTCAGTCTCCCTTGAATCTAAAATCTGCCGGTTGCGCCATGCGTTTATCATGTATCCAGTAGAGCTCATCAACAGGCTGAATGGACACAAGACCTTCACTTTCGGCATTACTATACGCAGCCTCTACGATCACGTTACCAATCGGCTCGGCATACTCCCGGAGCGTATAAATTTCAATTTGTATATGTTTTATTAGATGATTTTCATTAAAACTATCGAAGTATCGTCCTCTACCACTTACCGGGTGAATAGTGAAGCCCGCAACACCATTGTCTAAGAGCGCAGCTTCAATATCCTCGAGCTTAAGTTCATCGAAAATAGCAACAACTTTAGAGAGTTTCATAGTTAAACCTCCTCAACAGTCAATTCGCCCTTGTACATTTGCATTTGACAGTGAAAAGCATAATGCCCCGCTTTCATAGGGGGAAGCCGCACCGCTACGGCTTTTTCCAGTGACAAGGTTTCACTCAGATCAAATTCAGGAAACACCACGGTTTCCGCGCAGGGTGAAGCATCTTTTCGAATAAATGTGAGAGTTTGTGCCTGGTTAGCGGGTACTCTCAAACTGGCCGGTTGGTAAATGCCATCCGCAACAGTAATCACAAGATCACTGATTTCCGTTGACACCGGTGGAGTTTTATAGAGCCAAAACCACCACACAATCCAAACGATCAAACCCAATCCCAAGACATTAACGAGCAGCATGATTTACCTCCTGCGTATATGTTTTAAAAAAGCGTAATCGATTGGCATTGCTCACCACCGTAAGTGAAGAGAATGCCATCGCAGCGCCAGCGATAATCGGGCTGAGTAAAATACCAAAGAATGGATACAGTAGACCTGCCGCAATGGGCACGCCGGCAGCGTTATATACAAATGCTCCCAACAAATTTTGTTTGATATTGCGTAGTGTCGCCTTGCTAATGTCGACAGCATCAGCGAGACCATGCAACGATCCCCGCATAAGTGTGACGTCTGCACTTTCGATAGCCACGTCAGTACCAGTGCCTATTGCGAAGCCTACATTAGCTCGTGCCAATGCTGGCGCATCATTTATGCCGTCGCCAGTCATCCCAACAAACTCACCTCGCTGTTGCAACACCTCTACTTTATCGGCTTTTTCATGTGGCAGAACTTCGGCATAAAATTCGGTAACACCCACCTGCCTGGCAACCGCCTGCGCAGTTGCCCTGTTATCTCCTGTGAGCATCACAACGTGAATACCTTGTTGTTGCAGACGTTTTATAGCGGCTACGGAATCGGGTTTGAGTGGATCTGCCACGGCAATCAAGCCTACAAAATGCCCGTCTTTTGCGATGTACATCGGAGTTTTGCCCGAATCGGCCAGTGCTTGAGCCTGCTCAACAACGTTGCCAGGTAAGGTAACCTGCTGTTCTTGCATCAACTTTTCATTGCCCAACAGTATTTTTGCGCCGGAAACCTGTGCAGTAACTCCTTGCCCGCTAAGCGCCTCAAATTCCGAGGAAGCGGCTATATCCAAACCGCGCGCTTGCGCCGATTCAACAATGGCTGTTGCAAGAGGGTGTTCAGAACCGGCCTCTACGCTTGAGGCAAGCTGTAACAGCTCGTTTTCAGTTATGGAATCCGAGGCGACAATATGGCTAACTGTAGGCGATCCTTCTGTAATAGTGCCGGTTTTATCCAGTACCATGGTGGTAATTTTACTGGCACTTTGCAGAGCTTCGCCGTTGCGAATGAGTACACCGGCTTCCGCCGCTTTACCCACGCCCACCATAACCGACATCGGGGTCGCCAGCCCAAGCGCGCACGGGCATGCAATTATAAGAACGGTGGTTGCCGAAACCACAGCTAAGGCAATTGCCGGCGCCGGGCCAAAGTTGAGCCATGCCAAGGCACTGATAATGGCAATAATCAAAATAGTCGGCACAAAATAAGCCGAGATCAGATCGGCGAGACGACCGATAGGGGGCTTGGAATTTTGGGCGCGCTTAACCATCGCTATTATTTGCGCGAGTGCGGTGTCTTTACCCACCCGAGTGGCCTGAAACACAATGCTCCCTGTCTTATTCAGGGTACCGGCAACTACGATGTCACCCTGCTGTTTGGTAACGGGCAAGGGTTCGCCGGTGAGCATGGATTCATCTACAGTGGTGCTTCCTTGTAGTACCTCGCCATCGACGGGAATTTTTTCGCCAGGGCGAACGCGCACGGCATCACCGCTTTGCACAACTTCGATAGCAATATCAACCTCTTTGTCGTTGCGAATCACCCGCGCATTTTTTGGCTGCAAGCCTATTAAGCGTCTTATGGCTTCACTGGTGCGACCACGGGCTTTTAATTCCAATGCCAGCCCCAGGTTGATTAACCCGATAATCATTGCCGTGGCCTCGAAGTAAACATGGCGTGCAAGATCAGGCACAAGGTGTGGTGCAACAATCACCAGCACCGAATACAACCAGGCGGTACCAGTTCCAAGTGCAATCAGCGTGTCCATATTGGCTGAGTGATGTTTGAATGATTGCCAGGCACCCACGTAAAAGTGTTTGCCAGACAAAACCATAACGGCCAACGTGAGCGCGCCCACAACGAGCCAGGCGATTTGCTGAAGTTGTGAATTCACCCCCATATCTCCGCCAAGTAAACCATAGCCCATGAGCGGAATACCCAAACCGAGCCCAAAGCAGGTGTCTCGAAGCAGACGTTTATAGTAGGCGTGATCTGCCTGCTGTTTTTGCGCTTCCGCATCGCCATTGGCAGTTTGCTTTTTTGCGTGGTATCCGATTTCTTCAACCGCTGAAATCAAAGCTGCACTGCCGCTTTTACCGATTACCTGCACAGTGCGATCGGCGAAATTCATCTGTGCAGACTCCACGCCCGGCACCCGTTGCAGAGCATCCTCTATTTTGGCGACACAACTTGCGCATCCGGCACCTTCAATCAGCAATTCAGTTTCGGTAGCATTATTGACCATCGCAATCTCCTTGCGTTGATTCGTGCTTGAGACTAAAACTTTCTATCAAATGACAAACTCGATGACCTTTTGGATCGGCGTCAGGCAAGTCGCGCCATTCAGCAACCGCTTGGCGCATCCGATCGCGCAACTCACGCATCTCGTTAAACCTGGTTTCAGTCTCGTGCAAACGTTGTTCTATTAAGTCGCGCACTAAAGGGCAGGGGGTTTGGTGATGGTCCGACACATTTAGAATTTCTTCGATATCCGCGATAGTGAACCCCAAGCCACGCGCCCCCAAAATAAAACGCAGCCTCGCAATGTCTTTAGTGCGATAACTTTTGTAGCCATTTGCCGTGTTTTTTACCGGCTGCAACAAGCCCTTGCGGGTATAAAACCGCACCGTATCAGGACTTATTTGCAAAACTTTGGCAAGCTCAGTAACACCCATGTTTCGCCTCATCAGTGATTAGATATTGGGAGGAGCACTGCACAATGACTCTGAACAAACTCCCATGCTTGAGCTTACTGTAAACCTGTGTGCAGCTCACAAGTCAAGCCAACTCGTGGAATTTTTTGTTATATCTTCAAGTACTCGATATCGTGCACCTTGATATCACGGCGAAGCGATCAGTATTTTTAAAACTTTCAAGCTCTCGCAAAATTCAAGGAAACACACCCACATATCGGAATAAGTCGTGCCAAAAATTTTACGGGTTACTTGCAGAAGAGCAGCTATTAAATAGAAAGTGTTTGCGATTAAAGGTGATAGGGTAATCACCATCGCTCCCAATCGGTGCTAATCGTGAGATTTGGTGAATCTAGTTGTAATGATCTGATACTGCTCAGGGGAAAGCTCGGGCAAGCGCTGAAGAAAAGCGACCATATTCCATATTCTTTCGTCGTTATGCCCAAATTTCCAGGCTGGCATACCCGAGGCCTTGATGCCGTGTTTAATCGTCCAAAAGCGTCGCCGTACAACTTGCTTATCGTGGCCGGAAGAGTCATCCGCCAGCGTTAAATTCGGCGGTGCCGGGTACAAGCCCAATGAGAAATCACTCTGCGTTTTACCCGGCTTCAAGTGGCACTGCGCGCACATTTCATTGTAATCAGCCCCCCCCGCGAGGAGACGCTCCGGCTGATCCAAGTCCTGCGGCGGTACTATCGTCTGTGCAGCGCGAGCAATTGATCGTTCGCGCAATAGTTCAAGTACTGCATAAGTAAGTCGGTAATGCTGCTCGTCGGCACCGATGGGATAAATACCGGAATACAACCAAAGCGCCGCAGCCAAAACAACGACCAAAAATACAATTGTCACCATAACTATCGTGTTGCGAATCACCACCACACTCGCTGTTAGTCGTTGTGTTTACCGTGCTCTTCGGATGAGGCGCTGGAATGCATCTCCATCATTTTCTGATGGTCGTGATGCATCGCCATTTCCTCCTTGTTGGCTGTAGTATGGTGATGCTGCTCGACAGCAGCGCATTGCTTCATCATGGCCTGCATCACCGCGTCATCCATATCCATTTTGGAGTGGTCCATGGTTTTCATTTTTTCACAATTCGGAGTTGGCGCACCCGGTGTATGTTCGCCCTGATCATGCGCCTGCGCAGAAACTGCAATAATTAAAGTGGTAGCTGCTATCCCTGCTAGAATTTTCTTCGACATAATTAACACCCTCTGAGTCAGTCTTTAAGTGATTACCACGAAGCCTACGCCCCGACATCTGACCGATGCATGACCCAAACATGACAATTTTGTAATGTACAGGTCATGTTCGCTCCCGACCAAATCCACTAAACTCTACTCGCACCAACCAAGGAGCATGCTGTGCGGCTGTTAATCGTAGAAGATGAACGAAAAACTGGAGATTATTTAGCCCAGGGGTTGAATGAAGCGGGTTTTATCACCCAATTGGCGCGTAACGGTCTGGACGGCCACCATCTTGCCATGACCGAAAACTTTGACCTCATCATTCTGGATATCATGCTGCCCGATGTTGACGGCTGGCGAATTGTGCAATCTCTACGCGATTCACAGCGTCAGACGCCTGTATTGTTTTTGACTGCTTTGGATAGCGTGGAAGATCGTGTTAAAGGGCTCGAATTGGGCGCAGATGACTATCTGGTAAAACCCTTTGCCTTCTCGGAATTATTGGCCCGGGTACGCACGCTGCTGCGTCGTGGCTGCGCGCCATTATTAACAAATCGCTTACAGGTGGCAGATCTCGAATTGGATCTGCGCAAGCATCGCGCACAGCGTGCGGGTCAGGCCATTGCTCTCAGCCACAAGGAATTCTGCCTCCTCGAACTGCTGGTGCGCCGTGAAGGTGAAGTGTTACCACGAAGCCTAATTGCATCGCAGGTGTGGGATATGAATTTCGATAGTGATACCAATGTCATTGATGTTGCAATACGCCGTTTGCGGCGCAAAATAGATGACGACTTCAATCCAAAATTAATTCACACGGTGCGCGGTATGGGGTACAAGTTGGAGGCCGAGCACAACGATGTCGAAACCTAAACGACCCATATCCCTCACGTTGCGCGTACTGCTATTTGTCATGCTTGCGACTGGCTTCAGTCTCGCTCTGAGCGGTCGTCTAATTCTCTCTGCTATTCAGCACCACTTTATGGAACAGGACAGCGACGAGCTTGAGGTCATTCAAAGCTCCATCCAATCCACTCTCGAGCGTGCCACACAAGCTAACGAAGCGCTTGGAGAGGCTCTCAAGCAAGCCGTGGTTGGTCATCACGGTGTCTATTTCCAGGTAAGCGACGCCAGTGGGCGCCTCATTTACCGCTCTGCTGGCACACATTTTTGGAAAGAATTGGAAATACCCACTGCTATCGATAAGAAACATACCCACATTGTTGAAACTTGGGAAAGTAACGCGAAAAGTTATCGCGGCATAGCCACAACTGTGACGCTGGGAAGCACTGTTTTTCCAACCCTTATCGCTCTTGATATGGAATTCCACAAGCGCTTTTTAACAACATTTCGTCGCAGTCTGTTTTTAATCATGCTGGCGACGGGCGCCGTTACTCTGGTCGCGGCCTGGTTCGGAATTTACCAGGGCCATTTGCCCTTGAGAAGTCTTTCCAAAAGTATTCAGCAGGTACAAACCGACAAACTCGATATTCGACTCGAGCCGGCATCGGTGCCTTTCGAACTGAAAGAACTGGTGTTATCGTTCAACCACATGATTGCCCGACTTGAAGAAGGCTTCGTAAGACTTTCACACTTTTCATCAGACCTCGCCCATGAATTACGTACACCTTTAACTAACATCATTACACATACACAAGTGGTACTGAATAAACCACGAACCACGGAGGAATACCGTGAATTGCTTTACTCCAGTCTGGAGGAGCAGGAACGTCTCGCGAAAATGGTGGGAGATATGTTGTGGCTTGCCAAGAGCGATAATGATTTAATAAAACTCGAAATGGTTCCGTTGAATCTTGTGGAGGAAGTACAGGAGTTGTTCGATTTTTTTGATGCGCTTGCAGCAGAAAAGCAATTGACACTCAGCCTGCGCGGTTCCGCGCCTTTACTAAATGCCGATCGGGCGTTAATACGGCGTGCACTCTCAAACTTATTATCGAACGCGATTCGCCATACACCTCGGGGCGGCAACGTTCGTATTGCCTTGGCCGACACCCCGGAGGCAATTACAGTGTGTATCGCAAACCCGGGGGCCCCGATCCCTGAAAATCACTTGCAAAAGATCTTTGACCGTTTTTATCGAGTCGACCCATCCCGACAACGCAATAACGAAGGCGCGGGGCTTGGGTTGGCAATAGTAAAATCGATTATTTCAGCGCACCGCGGAAAAATAACGGTTGAATCTAATGTCGAACGCACAGAATTCAAAATATATTTTTATCAGCGTTCCAACAACCACCCCATGGCCTTAACCACTCTGTGCTAGGGACCAGCATCGTTTAGTACGCAAGGCCATGGATAATCTGGCTAACCAGCAGTTACTCAGCAGCGAGCTTGGTCACCCCAATCGCCATCGCTTCTGTGGTAGTGATCACAACCGAATCTCCCACCTTGGCTTTTTTAAGATTTTCAGGATTGCGGGCAATATACTGATTTTCTTCGCCGGCAGAATTTTTTAATTTGAAGGTATTGTCTTCAATATTAATCTCCGTTACTTGAAACACATCCACCGTTTGATTCATCTGCGCAGCACCGGGCATTTCCCCTTCAGCCGCACGCGCCGTTTCAGTCGTACCTGCCGACATCGGCTGCATGGCTTGCGGTACCAGCTCGATGTTCACTGTATTGAGATATTCCACAGAAAGCTTGTCACCAGCGCTCACCTGAGCCAGATTACGCACTTCATCGCCCACTTCAAACTCCACCGGGCCACCTTCGCTATCGGCAAGAATTACGGTGCGGGTATCCAAGTCGACTGCCAGCACTTCCGAAGTTAGCGTGTGCACCTGATTGTAAGTGACACCGGGTTTATCGGTATGCTCCACCACCTCCACATCTGTTTTCACTTCAGCCTTGGGAACAACTTTCTCGGCAAGTGGTTTTGCGCTTTCCTGAGTCTCCTCCTGTGCGTTCTTTTGATTACAACCGGCGAGCAAACCGGCACCAACAATTAAACCAACAACAATTTTAACGTTCATAGTAACTCCTTTTTCATTGATAAAATTACAACCATTTAACGCCAAATAATTCTTTAACACCCGACAACACAAAGGTTGGTAATGCCGCTATAGCGACCGTCATCAAAAGGTGCTTTATCGAAATGGGCACGGTGCCTAACAAAAAACTGCCCACCGGCGAAAATACCAAAGCGAGGGAGGCACCGCTGGCCACCACCAAAACTGCGATCAGCAGCGTATTTTCAAATGGGTTCAAACGGTAAATACTTTTGAAACTGCGGGCATCCAGCAGGTGAAAATTCTGGATGAAAATTAGCGTAACAAAAGCCACGGTTTGCGCATACGCCAGCTCGTAACCCCGAGACAATACCAAGTGAAACATGGCATAGATAATCCAGCCATGGGTTAGGCCTCGTACTAAAATGCGCGCTCCCAAACCATCGCTGAAAAAACTTTCATCGCGCTTGCGAGGAGTGCGGGTCATTAAGTCGGCTTCGGCTTTTTCCCATCCTAAACACAGGCTGGGCAGCGCATCGGCAAGCATATTAATCCATAAAATCATCAGTGCAGTAAGAGGCACCAAAGGGTCGTTGGCCATTAGCAGAAAGGCAAACAGCACACAACTCACTTCCGATACGTTGGCCGTTAAACCCGCACGTAAATATTTACGCAAATTATCGTAAATTCTTCGACCCTCGCGCACTGCGCTTACAATCGTTGAAAAATTATCATCCAGTAAGACCAGATCGGCGGAATCCTTCGCGACCTGGGTGCCCGCGATTCCCATGGCCACACCGATATCGGCGTTACGCAACGCCGGAGCATCGTTAACACCATCGCCGGTCATCGCAACCACTTCGTTGTTGGATTGTAAGGCTTTTACGATGCGCTGTTTGTGCTCTGGTGAAACTCGTGCAAATACACTGGTTTGCGGTGCTAATTCACGCAACTTGCGATCGCTGATTTCCTCTAACTGAGGGCCGGTAATCACCAGCTCTTGGTCACTGCGCCTTATGCCCAGCTCACTGGCGATAGCCTGTGCGGTTGCAGCGTGGTCGCCGGTGATCATAACGGTGCGAATACCTGCGTCGGTACACTGTGCCACCGCTTCAACCACCTCCGGACGTGGCGGATCAATAATGCCGTGCATTGCCAAAAAGGTAAGGCCCTGCTCGTGATCTTGCTGAGATTTTTCGATGTCGCTTTCGCTGATTTCCACAAAAGCCAGCGCCAGTGTGCGTAATGCGCGCTTACCGAAGTTATCGATGCCGTCTTGAATATACTGTTGATAATGTTTGTTAAGCGGCCGTGCTTCGTCATTCCAATAAATTTTGTCGCTACGCTTCAGTAATACATCCGGTGCACCCTTGGCGATAAGCCAATAGCGGCCCAGCGGCCCGCGAATGATTGAACTGGCCATTTTGCGGGTGGAATCAAACGGAAAACTTTTTATCAGTTGAAAGCCTTCTTCGTAGAGGGCTTCGCGATAGATACCCACCTTGGTGCCCGCCACCACCAGCGCACCCTCGGTAGGGTTACCCTGAACCGTGTAATTGCCGTCTTTTTGTTGCAGTTGAGCGTCGTTACAAATGGCAGAAATAATCAGCCCATATTTTAATTCGGTGGTTTCTTCAAGATCGAGCTCATTGTCGTTTTCATCTATAAAACGTCCAACAGGCTCAAAGCCCTGACCGGTCACAGTAAAAGTTCGACCACCGCTCCAATAGGCAACCACCTGCATTTGGTTTTGGGTAAGCGTACCGGTTTTATCGGAGCAGATGACGGTCGTCGACCCCAGGGTTTCAACCGAGGCCAATTGCCGAACCCGCGCGTTATGCTGTGCCATTTGTTTCGCGCCCATGGTGAGCACAATGGTAATAATCGTGGGCAAACCTTCCGGTATGGCTGCGACACTTAATGATATGGCTGTTTGCAACATTTCCAGCCAATCGGCACCGTTGTAGATACCAATGCCCACCACCACCGCCACAGCTGCCACCGCAACGCCAATCAGCGCGTGCGAAAGCGTATTTAAGCGGCGTTGCATAGGAGTCTCTACGACTTCAGCACTTTGCATTAGATGCGCGATATGGCCCACTTCGGTATCCATGCCTGTAGACACAACAACACCCAGTCCATTACCAGCAGCAACGAGGGTGCTCATAAACGCCATATTGATGCGATCACCAACGCCGAGTTCCGGCGCATGCAAGAGCTCGTTATTTTTTTCAGCCGGTTCCGATTCGCCAGTCAGTGCCGATTCATCGATTTGCAATTGGTTGGCCTGCAACAAGCGGATATCGGCACCAACCACATCCCCGGTGTTGAGCCGAATTACATCGCCCGGCACCAGTTCTTTCACAGGCAATTGTTGCCATTCGCCATCGCGCAAAACCATGGCGTTCGGGGCACCCATTTCCCGCAACGCGTCGAGAGATTTTTTTGCACCCATTTCCTGGAGAAAGGTAATTAACGCGTTAGCGATCACGATCACCACGATTGCGATCGCATCTACCAAATGCCCGCCCAAACCCGACAGCAAACCGCCAATCATTAAAATAATCAGCATCGGATTTTTAAACTGCATAAGGAACAACATAAACGCTGAAACTTGTGCAGTTTCCGCTAATTGATTGGGCCCAAATTCCCGCAACCGTTGCTGTACTTGATCACTTGCAAGACCTCGTTCGAGATTGGTTTGTTGTTGCTCGATGACGGCATCTGCCGAGAGATTAAACCACTTCATGGAGATACTCCTTGTGTGATACTGCTGAACGTTAAACCATCACTAACGCATTCAAAGACGAACTTAATGGGTTTGCACTGAACTACCAGGTGATTTTGCGGCGCTGCCAGGCTCCCTATTTTCTAAACGGCAAGCGTTGGGTGCCCGCGCCTGAGTGCGACTGGCCCACAGCGCATTGACACGCGTCCAACGATACAGCGTTAGGGGGTCTGCCTGGTTGTCTCGAACCACTTCATACACCTGCCCGGCTTCGGCTTGCCAGTCGAATTCACACAGGTAGGTTCGCAACACAGTTTTGTAACGTACTGTAAGCTGGTGACGCCCAGCAGCTGTGGTGATGCGATAAAAATTCGGCGTAGCAGCACCATCCAGTTTTATCATTGGGTAAGAACTGCGCAGATAAATCTGGCCATCGCCCAGTTTTAGCGGTGGCTGTTGTACACAGCTGCAAAGTAATAGCGACACAAGCAAAGCGCAAAACCTCATCGCATCACCATGCCAATGTTAAAACCGGTAACGTTATCGCCAACGATATAACCCGCTTTGAATCCGATAGCGCGAAACCCAAACCAATCGAGTGGTTTGAGGTTCAACATCAATTCAATACCCAGTCCGGTTTCCAGAAATCGGGTGAAGCCCAAAGCTGATTTCGGTTGATCGATGTAATTGGTGTAATTGGAATAGGCAAACCACCTCCAGTCACGCTGCCAAGTCTGCCAGGGCGTAGCACCGCTCAATCGGGCTTTCGCAAACGCAATCGCATTCCACCCCCAGGTATCCAGATGAGGGCTTTTTTCGCTGTAAAAATCGGTATATGCGAGGTTGTATTGCCCACTTAAACGCCACTGATAGCGGTTAAACCAGTGCTGCCAATCCAGTTCCAAACTACCGGCCGATGTTAGTGCGTGGGCTTCGCTGGAATGGAATGCGCCTAGATTGCCCGGTGCCGGCCATACCACTGAGGTACCATCGGCCAGCACGCTTTGCGCTGTGTAATCCGAATAATACAGACTAAAAAAAGGACGAATTTTCAGGCTCTCCAGCAACATCAGGCTGGCTCCAACGGAACCTCTCACAGAAGTGACATCGCGACTCGCAATTAATTGGTATTGCTGCAGATTTTCTTCGATCACCAGATCTTCATCGATATGGCCCACAGAGAGCGCGGCACCCCAGTAAAAATCCCAGACCGTATCTCGAACGGTGATATCGCCACCATAGCCCAAACTCGAGCGAGCAATCTCAGACAGCCGGCTGCCGTCGTTCACGTACAATTGCGAGCTGTCGACTCCGGGCGAGGCTGTACTGTTTACAAAAAGTAAAGCGGATGTGCGCAAATCGCCGAGCGTGAAATTACCCAGAAGCGGTTCATTATTGCCGGCCTGCGCTGTGGCCTGTGACGCTATACACCACAGCAGTACTAATAGGCTGCGCAGCCATAACCTTGGTTTAATTGGGCTTTGCGAAAATCTGTTTCGAGTCGTTGCCACTGTGCAGAGTGCTGAAAAGTTTCTCGCAGTTTAATGCAATTCTCAGGGCAGCGATATTTCAATGGCTTAAATTAGATCGCCATGAGCATCAAAACAATTGTTTCTGCTTGTTGAAGATTAGGGGGAGACAGTCATAGGAGGCTGATTATCGTAGAGCATATTGAGATCGAACCACAACTCAGGCCGATTGAGCGGCAGCGATTCCGGGTGAGAGGGATTTTCAAGATCCAGAATACGGCGCTTATCGAGATTCAACAATTTTAGATGAACACCCAACTCGCGCATTAACAAGGCCTGAAATGAACCATCGCTGACAGCCCGTTCAAAACCAGCCGTCAAGGCGTGGGCCAGTTTTTCGTTTTCCCTTGGCACAAACAGATAAGTCGCGGTGGGGTAGCGCAAAATAATGGATGGTTCGATCGCAATATTTTGCGGCGCAAACAGCATATATTCACGCTCAATTTCGTACAAACCACGGGGAAAATAATCGACTCGTTTGAGCGTTAAAAATTTAAAAAGACTATCGCGATTTACCGCAGTCACCACCGATAGGCCGTTGTGCTCGAGTATTTCGTTATCGGCCCAATTGTTCCCCTGTCCTGCGATAAATTTTTGCAATTCTTCGAGAGTTTTGATTTTGCTAAAGCGCTCTAAATCAGCAGTGCGCACAAAAAACGCCCGCCAGCCGGTCAAGCCCATGTAAATCGGATAGGGTATAGCCCGTAAATTCTGCTCGAAGGCCGAGGTGGTGTGCATCGCGGTAATATAGCTGAATTTGTGGATACGCCGTGCTGTGCGCACCTCCGGTGTGGTCTCAACTGGCAGAACACTCAATTCGTACGGCACGCCGGATTTTCTCATCAGCAGATCAACTAACAGGCCTACGTAAGCGCTTTGGCGCTGATAAACCGGGTCTCGGGTGTTGTAGGAATAAACCACGTTGAGCGGAGTCAGAGAAACGGGGTTGGCAGTTAACTCAGGCTCGAGCTCGGAATCGGCCAGCAGGCAGGGCACCTGCGTACTCAGGCAGATAATCAGCAAGTAAATCGCTCTTCTCGAAGGCATAAGCACAATTCGGCCTTCTCTCAGTTACGGGTGGCTATGGCAGTCGCAATAACATAAGCCTAGCAAAATTAGCTCGACCCGGGATCAGTGTCCCCCCGACTGAAGCAGGTAACTGAGCGCCGCTTGTTCGCCCTGCTGAGAGTAGATCTCGATGAACTGTTGCCACTGCTGATCGCTGATGCGCCACTGTGGATCGGCGATTACACGCTCCATTTCTCGCTGTAACCCCGAGTAAGTGTTGCGTCTTTGTTGGTGTTCAAGCGCAATCTCATTATGCAGTTTGTTGGGGTCATCGACGATGCTCATCGCCAAGCCGTAGCCAAAATCCTGACTGACAGCTGACGCAGCGTTGCGACTCATGGTAAGGCCTCGCCCCAAACAAGTCCCCTGCCAATTGGGATCGCTACGTTGATCCTGACACATCTGATACATGGCAGCCATGCGCGGGCCACCGTGCATACGGGAATCCTTTAAAACTTCAGCAAAAAATTCACCGTCTTTCGGCATGCCCTGACGGGTGAGTGAATCGGCAATCATGTTCAAACGCTGCCAGCGATACATATCAGTAAGTCGTGCATTATTGGCCTGAGCAAGCTCACGTAATGCAGTTTGGTAGTCGCCATTACGATAAGCGTCTAGTGCTTTGAAATCCTGAATCACGGCATTATCGCCATCCACTTGCTGCAGCATATCCAGATATTCGGGACCGCACAGCGTTGAAGATGAGTTTTCCAAACAATGCTCCAACACCGTGTAATTCAATAAAGTGTTGTACGGGTCCAAGAGCAGCGCGTTGTAGAGAAGTTCCTCTTGTCGCGCAGAATCCTGCTCAAGTACAGCGTTTACGATTTGATCAACGGGATTATCAGAACTGGCGATGTTTTCGCGCCAGCGACGCAAAGCTTCAGCAAACGGAGAAAGTGCCGGCTCAGGACCCGGCCCAGCATTTTGTTTGCTTGGCGCTGCAGGCCCAGAGCCAGCGGCATACAAAGACAAGGTCGGTGCTTGCGGTGGTGCTTCTATTTCCACTGCTGGCGCAGCGACACCCGGCGCAACGGAAATTACTGGTTCATTCGTATCAGTGCGCCAGGTAACCCAGGCAACGGCGGCGGCTATGGTGAATACGAGGATGACAAGAAAATTACGCAAGGTGATTCCCTACTTGGCTAAGCGAAAGCTGCGCCGGGAATTTTACAATGGCTTCAGCTTTTCAGGAAATTGACCACAGCGGTAAAGATCTGTTCCTGCCAGAGTTTGTCTTCATTAACGAGGTGGTGACGCGCGTCAATAACGCGGGTTACCGAGGATTCTTCAAAGCACGCCTGAATTTTGGGTAAGTTGTAGCGCCAATCTACCGTGGTATCGTGGGTGCCCTGTATCAGTAACAGAGGGCCACGCTGTTTGCGCGTTTTGTTGAGAGCAATACGGGTTGCCTGAGCTTCAAACCAGTCGACCCAATTTGCCATAGCACGGACCCACTGTACCGGAATATGACGCGCTTGAAGCGTATCGCCATTTTCGAGAAAGGCGCAAAATTGCTTATCGTGTGAAGTGGCGTCGTTGAAATGTCTCGGCACTTTGCGCAGTATTGGACTGAACACACTGAGCGCCAAGCGGATTAAGCGCCACTTAACCGGGCGGACCAGGGGCGCCAACAACACGACCCTAGCCACATTAACCGGATGAGCCTCATCGAGAATAAAGCGCAAAATCGCTGCTGCACCAGTGCTCTGCCCCACCAATGATACCGGCCCAAATAACGAACTCTGATTCAGCATCAACAAACTGGTGGATACCACTGTGCTGTAATCCTGGAAATCTTCAATATCGGCCGGCTCACCCTCACTCAGGCCGTGGCCCGGGAAATCGGCGATAAACACGCTGAATTTGTTTTTTAGCAGTACTTCAACAAGCTTGAGGAACAAACCTGCATGATCAAATAAACCGTGGGCCAAAAGAACCGTTGGACGAACTTCCGCCTGTTCTGTGCGACCGTGTAACCAGCAGTGGCCTATGCATTGGTATCGCCCTAATTTCAGCTTACCTACAAAATAGCGGCAATCCAGTCGCTGTGCCAAGGTGTTAAAACCGTAGGTACGAAAGTATTCCGCCAGTTCGGGCTTATCTGAGCTGAACGAGTGCGGGCTCGTAAAGCTGAGGGGCGCAAGCTGCTCTCGCAGGTACAAACGGTCACTGTGCTCCATAACTGTGCTTCGATTCGGGGCTGATACATATAAATATAGAACAAAAAAAAATCGGCACGATTGATTTGGTTATAAATCACACTGGCACGAGTTAACACAAATCAAAGCAGTTACGTTTTAGAGAAAAATACGCCATTCGGCAATCTTTCGAGCTGAGATTAAAAGCAATTTACGACAGGTGTCTCACCACCCGAGGAACTGCCAGCCGCAACCCACAGACATAAAAAAACCGCAGATAAACTGCGGTTTTTATCGGGAAAGTAAGTACTTGTGTGTTTAATCCGCTGCGCGTGATTCCAACATGGCAACTGCCGGCAATTTTTTACCTTCCACATATTCCAGGAAGGCGCCGCCGCCGGTGGAAATGTACGAGATCTTATCGGCCAGGCCGTATTTGTCGATGGCCGCCAGGGTATCGCCACCACCTGCCAGGGAGAAAGCGTCACTCTCGGCGATAGCGCGCGCCGTGACCTCAGTGCCTTTGGCGAAAGCCTCGTATTCAAACACGCCACAAGGGCCATTCCAGAGAATGGTTTTGGCATCTTTCAGAATCTGGGCAACGCGCTGCGCGGTTTCGGGGCCGTAGTCGATAATTTCTTCGTTGGCTTGTACTTCGTTCGAGGCGCGGATTTCGGTGGGAGAGTCATCTGCCCACTGATCGAAAGGCACGGTGGTAACCACACAATCATCGGCAAATACCACTTCGGTTTCCTCGCGAAGGCGCTTCGCTTCGGGAATCAAATCCTTCTCATAGAGGGACTCGCCCACTTCGTGACCCTGCGACGCCACAAATGTATTGGAAATACCACCGCCAACAACCAGGATATCGCAGATTTTGGAGAGCGCATCCAGTACCGTCAGCTTGGTAGAAACCTTAGCACCACCCACCAGGGCAACCATGGGGCGCGCTGGGTTGGCTAGCGCTTTTTCGAGCGCGTCCAGCTCACCGGCAAGCAGCGGGCCCGCACAGGCAACTGGCGCAAATTTAGCCACCCCGTGGGTAGACGCCTGGGCGCGATGCGCAGTGCCGAAGGCATCCATCACGAATACATCGCAAAGTGCCGCATAGGCTTTGGAAAGGGTTTCGTCGTCTTTCTTTTCACCCTTGTTAAAACGCACATTCTCCAGAAGAACCACGTCGCCGTCATTCAAATCAATGCCGTTTTGCCATTCTTTAACCACGCTAACGTCTTTCCCAAGCAACTCAGTTAATCGAGTGGCAACGGGTTGAAGAGAAAACTGTTCTTCGTACTCGCCTTCGGTAGGGCGGCCCAGGTGTGACATCAACATAACCTTGGCACCACCTTCCAGCGCCAATTTGATGGTAGGCAGAGACGCCTGAATACGTACATCCGAGGTAATTTGGCCATTCTGAATAGGCACGTTTAGATCCTGACGAATCAATACACGCTTGCCTTTCAGGTCGAGATCCTTCATGAGTTTTACTGACATGGTTTTCTCCAGTAAGTGAGGTTACAAATGCTTGGTTGGCGTGGGCGAAACTGCCCAGGAAGGGGCCTGTTTTTTAACAATACAGGCCCGGGCAGACACACCTTAAAAGCGCTGCCCGACTGTTATGGTGAGCGACGCAACGCGCCGCACAGATTAATCTTCTAGGAGATCTTTCGCGGTGTTAACCACATTTTCAACGGTAAAGCCGAAGTGCTTGAACAGTGCCCCGCCAGGAGCCGATTCGCCGAAAGTGGTCATACCTACAACGCGGCCGTCGAGGCCCACGTACTTGTACCAGTAGTCCGCTGCGGCTGCTTCGATGGCGACCCGAGCGGTGACTGCCAATGGTAATACAGACTCTTTGTAGGCGGCATCTTGTAGATCAAATGTTGATGTGGAAGGCATCGAAACCACACGAGCTTTTTTGCCTTCAGCGCTGAGTTGCTCGGCAGCTGCGACGGCGAGCTCCACTTCGGAACCCGTAGCGATAAAAATAACATCAGGCGTAGCGTCGCAATCGACGAGTACATAACCGCCCTTGGCGATATCAGCAAGCTGTTGTTCAGAGCGCGGCATCGAGGGCAAACCCTGGCGGCTGAATACCAGTGCAGCAGGGCCATCTTTACGTTGTACTGCGGCCTTCCAGGCAACGGCCGATTCCGTGGCATCCGCAGGGCGCCAAGTGTCCATATTGGGCGTTAAACGTAGGGTACCCAAAACTTCGATAGGCTGGTGAGTGGGGCCGTCTTCGCCCTGACCAATGGAATCGTGGGTGTAAACAAACACATTCCGTAATTTCATAAGCGCCGACATACGCACAGCATTGGAGGCGTATTGTTGGAACATCAGGAAGGTTGCGCCGTAAGCCACGAAACCACCGTGGGCGGAAATACCGTTCATGATGGCACTCATGCCAAATTCGCGCACTCCATAGAAAATGTAGTTACCACTGGCATCTTCCTTAGTGAGCCCCTTGGAACCCGACCACAAGGTGAGGTTCGAACCCGCCAGGTCGGCAGAGCCACCGAGCAGTTCCGGCAACAGCGCGCCGAACGCTTCAATGGTGTTTTGCGACGCTTTACGGCTGGCGATTTTTTCACCTTTGGCTTGTACTTCAGCAATAAAGGCACTGGCTTTGGCTTCGAAGTCGGCGGGCAGGTCACCCTTTATTACGCGGCGCTCGTATTCTGCAGCCAATTCAGGATGTGCTGATTTGTAGGCAGCAAATTTAGCAGCCCAGGACTGCTCCGCGTCGGCACCTTTTCCTTTGGCATCCCAACCTGCGTAGATGTCGGCAGGAATCTGGAAAGGCGCGTGTGGCCAATTCAGGAAATCGCGCGCAGCTGCAATTTCATCGTCACCCAGAGGGGCACCATGACAGTTATGGGTACCCTGCTTGTTCGGTGAACCGTAACCAATAGTAGTTTGACAGCAAATCAGTGTCGGCTTGGCGGTTTCGGCTTGTGCGGCTTCAATCGCCGCTTTGACCGCATCGGCGTTGTGACCATCAACGGCGGGAATCACATGCCAACCATAGGCCTCGAATCGCTTGGCCGTATCGTCGGTAAACCAACCTTCCACTTCACCGTCGATGGAAATACCGTTGTCGTCCCAGAATGCGATTAACTTGCCCAGTCCCAAGGTACCTGCCAGAGAACAGGTTTCGTGGGAAATACCTTCCATCAGGCAGCCATCGCCTAAAAAGCAGTAGGTGTAGTGATCGACAATTGCGTGGCCATCACGGTTGAACTGGCCAGCAAGCGTTTTCTCGGCAATCGCCATACCTACCGCGTTGGAAATACCCTGACCCAATGGGCCAGTGGTGGTTTCCACACCAGGGGTGTAGCCGTATTCGGGGTGACCTGGCGTTTTGGAATGTAACTGACGGAAATTTTGCAGCTCGTTCATCGGGAGGTCGTAGCCACTCAAGTGCAGCAGCGAGTAAATCAACATAGATCCATGACCGTTGGAAAGTACGAAACGGTCGCGATCACTCCACTTGGGGTTGGCCGGGTTGTGTTTGAGGAAGTCGTTCCACAGAACTTCGGCGATGTCGGCCATGCCCAGCGGTGCGCCGGGGTGTCCACTGTTGGCTTTTTGTACGGCATCCATGCTCAAGGCACGAATCGCATTAGCAAGATCTTTGCGTGAAGGCATGTGTTAATGACTCCTGAAATGACTGAATGAATGGAATCCGCAGGGCTCACCTCACTGGCGGCCGGGGAAGGGTCGGAATTTTGGAGGCGTATTCTCCCTCACAATAAAGCACAGGTAAACCACTATCTTATAGTCAGTTAGACTTTTACAAGCTTGCTTGACCTGCCGCAGCACCTGTTTTCCGTAGCGGTAATTATTTCACAGCGTATACATTTGGCATTTTGTATTATTAACGATACTAGCGCCAACCCTATCAAAAGCACGCTCTGCTCAAGCATCTGCCCCCAAGGATATGCGCGTGAGTAGACGTATCGACAGCGCTATTTTATGCGCCGATTGTGACAGATCACGCACAACGCGTGCGATGGCTAAACACGGGCAAACAATCTCGTACAAATTTCAATCAATCTTCACCCTATCTTGAACCAATTGGTTTAGCATGACCCACGAACATCATGAGTTAACTATGAGCGGACGCAAGCAGTTTAATGAATTCCAGGCAATCGATGCCGCCACCCGACATTTTTGGCAGCACGGTTTTGCACGCAGCTCTATCAACGATCTTGAGTGCGCTACTGGGCTTAATAAATCCAGTTTGTACAACACATTCAAGAGTAAAGACGCACTCTATCTGCGTTGTTTGACGCACTTCGACCAATCTTATGCGGGTCGCTTAGTTGCCTTGTTGGAGCATGAGAATTTTCATCAGGGGCTCAACGATTTTTTTTCTACTCTGTTAAGGGGTTTCGAGGATCCGAGCCTGCCTGAGGGTTGCCTTGCAACGGCGGCGGCCTTGGAAATGGGGAATCGCAACAACGCCATTAGTGAGCAGATTCAGCACGGCATCACTAGCATGCTCACAAACATCACACGGCGTTGTGAGTTGGCAGTGCGCAGCGGCGATTTAACGCCAGAAACTGACTGTGATGCACTCGCGGCCACTATTATTGCGGTGAGCCGCGGCGCAATTGTGCTCTACATGGGCACGGGCAACCTGCAGGCGAGTCGTCAGGCCTGTGAATATCTACTAAAGTCATTGCAATAACATGGAAAACCAGGGAGGGTTTAAGTTGGTTAGTTATCAGGTATTCCACTCGTATAAGGGTCAACCCAAACGCGATGGTGCACTGTTCCATCTGTTTCAGGATAACGAGAGGGTTAGCTCTCAACTGCAAGGCGATTGCGGCAGCTTTGATGCGCAAAAACATCGAATTGCATTCCACAATCGGGGAAAAGCATTCCAGTTTTGCGGTGCCGGTGCAATGGCTCTCGCCGAAAATTTACAGCAAGAGCGGGCGCTGTCTGGCCAATGGCTAAGCATTGATTGCGACACCAATAACGGTGAGTACGACACTTACAGTTTCGAAATAGGCATTCACGACGACAACCCCAGCGTGAGGTTGACACCAGCTATCGCGGAACAACAAACCCGCCGCATCCAACATTTCGAAAACTGCCATTGGTTCGCCCCAGAGAATGTATTCGCTGTCCCTCTTGAATTAAATACGCTTGCCAATTTTACGGTTAACAGCGCCTTCTTGGCGTTCCTTGAAGGACACCGTTTAAGCGCACTGCTTTATCACCTTAACAGCAAGCAGCAGCACGTATGGTTTAGATACTTCACTAGCTTTAACAATAAAGGTGAAGATCAGGCCACCGGCTCTGTATTTCGGTACCTGCACCACATACTGCCAAAAAAAGATGCCGTTTATCACGTGACACAACTGAGTGCCAGGGGAGCCAATATGATTTGCGAACGCCAGGGAGAGCGCATTATTTATTGGGGAAACGTCGTGCCGCAGCAGCAAATTACACTTGCCGCGAACTTAACTAACTGACATCAAATTCAAACTGGGCTCAGTTAACGCCAAAAACAAAAAGCACCGCCTATGAATTCTTTATTGCAGCGCTACCAACGAGCACGTGCATTGAGCGAACTATTATGCGAACCCCTGCAAATTGAGGATTTCGTCGTTCAACCGCGCGCAGAAGTAAGCCCGCCAAAATGGCACTTGGCTCACACCACCTGGTTTTTCGAAACATTTCTGTTGCAGAAAAACAACTCCGACTACACTCTGTTCAGCCCACATTTCCCATTGCTGTTTAATTCCTACTACAAAACCCAAGGGACGCACTGGATACAGGGAGAGCGTGGTCAATTGTCGCGCCCAACGGTTAAACAGGTATACGCCTATCGCCAGCATGTCGACGAACAGGTACAGCGTATGCTGCAAAAAGAATTACCTGGCGAATTGCATGTTATTGCCAATACCGGCATACATCACGAACAGCAGCATCAAGAATTGTTGTTAATGGATATAAAAGCGATATTGGCGATAAACCCGGAAATGCCGGCGTATATACCGGCACAACACAAAGCCTGCCTTGAAGTCGCTGAAAAATTTATCGAGATTGCCGGTGGCGATGCGGAGTTCGGCGTAAACCCCGAGCAGGGTTTTAGTTTTTGCAACGAAACACCGCGACACCGCCGCTTCCAGGAAAGTTATCTACTGGCGAATCGCCCCGTAAACAACGGTGAATATCTTAAGTTTATTGAAAGCGGCGCGTATCGCGAGCCGTTCCTCTGGAAAAGCGACGGTTGGTCCTGGGTTGAAAACAATCGCATAAGCGCACCGCTCTACTGGCATCTGATTGATGGCGCTTGGTACGAATACAGCCTTCACGGCGACCAGCCCCTCGATTTAAATGCACCGGTGTGCCACATCAGTTGGTATGAGGCCGATGCCTACGCCTGTTGGGCCAAGGCACGACTGCCCACGGAATTTGAACTCGAGTTGGCCTACCAACGTTCACCCGCGGCAGATCAGGGCTTCTTTCAGGCATCGCAATTAAGCCCGGCAATATATGCCCAGGGCGACAACTTTTATTCGCTGTGCGGCAATCTCTGGGAATGGTCTGCCAGCCCCTATGTTTCCTACCCACGTTATAAACGCCCCGAAGGTGCTTTTGGGGAATACAATCAAAAATTCATGGCCAACCAAATGGTATTGCGCGGAGGCTGTTTTGGAACGAGCCGCGACCACTACCGCACAAGTTATCGTAATTTTTTCTTTCCACAGCAACGCTGGGCATTTACCGGTTTCAGACTCGCGAGGGATTTGTAATGGCAGATGTAGCAGAGGTATTTAATTCAATAATAAATAATCATTCAGTCGACCGCGCATTCAGTACCGCAGTGCGCTCAGGTCTAAGCAACTCACCCAAAGCCATCAGCAGTAAATATTTATACGATTCCCGTGGCAGTGAATTGTTTGTGGAAATTACCCGCCTCGACGAGTACTACCTCTCGCGCTGTGAGGAGGAGATATTTCTGGAGCAGGCCAAAGATATCGTCACCGCATTGGGCGGCAATATTTCCGAAGTGGTTGAGTTAGGTTGTGGTGACGGATTTAAAACGGAACGATTGCTCAAAGCCATTTGCCAGGTACAGGATCAGCTCGCATTTGTGCCGGTCGACATTTGTCAGGACTCCATAGACATTATTGAAAGCCGCATGAGTAGCGCCTTGCCACAACTCACACTGAGCAGTTTTACCGGCGACTACAATCATTTTCTGCGGCAATCGCCTGAAGTGCTGCCCGGTTCACGGCTGGTGCTATTTCTGGGCAGCAATATTGGCAACTTCACTGCACTGCAAGCCGAACACTTCGTAAAACAGATTTACAATTTCTGCCAGCCCGGTGATTACCTCTTGCTGGGTCTTGACCTAAAGAAAGACCTCGATCTGCTCCACGCCGCCTACAACGATAATCAGGGGGTCACCAGCGAGTTCAATTTCAACCTGCTCGACCGAATGAACCGCGAGCTGGGTGCCGAATTTGATCGCAACAAGTTTACCCATCACGGTTACTACAACGTGCAAATTGGAGCCATGCAAAGCTATCTGGTGTCCACGGAAAGCCAGCAGGTCACCATCGACGGCCTGGATATGGTGGCGCAGTTTGATTGCCTCGAGGCCATTCATCTCGAAGACTCTCACAAATATTCGCTGCGGGATATCCACAATCTGGCGCGCAATACCGGGTTTCAAGTGTGTGAATTGTTCAGTGACTCCCGGGGCTACTTTGTTGATGCCCTAATGCGCAAGCTATAAGGACCCGTAAAGCTATATCAAAATATTTTGATATAGCCATACAGCGATGCTACACTGCCGTGCATGGAAGCACTCTCGCCAATCGAAAATGGCAGCGCCGCACTGGCGGAGCTGGCTCACCTACTGAAATCTGCAGGGGATGAACTGCGCCTGGAGATTTTGCGCGCGCTCGCTCAGGATTCTTTCGGCGTGCTGGAAATCAGTCATATATTCGATGTGCGCCAGAACAGCATCAGTCACCACCTCAAGGTACTGGCCACCGCCGGGTTGGTGAACACCCGGCGCGAAGGTAATTCCATCTTCTACCGCCGCAACAACTCACACCTGGGTGATCAAGCGCTACTGCGCGCAGCCTTGTTTCAGCAAATCGACAACCTTGAACTCTCACCGGATGTTCAGACACGCATCGAAGATATTCACCACAAACGCGCAGACATATCGCAAAGTTTTTTCAAAGAACACGGCTCCAGTCTGCGAGAGAAACAAGATCTTATCGCGGAATTTAAGGTCTACGGTGGACAGGTAGAAAGCTTTTTAGCCAGTTGCGAACTGCCACAATGGCATACAGCACTGGAAATTGGACCGGGCGATGGCGAGTTCTTACCATTGCTAGCGGCCCGCTTTGCACAGGTCACTGCCCTGGACAATTCGGCAACCATGCTACAGCGCACACAACAACTGTGTGAGCAACAACAACTGGGCAACATCGAGTTCATTCACCACGACACACAATTCTGCCGCGAGCAATCGCAAGCCTTTGATTGTGTGGTGATTAATATGGTGCTGCACCACACCCCTTCCCCCCGCCAGATATTTAGCGACGTAAGCAATGCCTTAAAACCCGGCGGGGTACTGGTGGTGTGTGAGTTATGCCAGCACAACCAAGATTGGACCCAACAGGCCTGCGGTGATGTGTGGTTAGGTTTTGAACCGCGCGAACTGGTCGAATGGGCTCAGGCTACAAATATGCAACACGGGCAAAATACTTTTTTTGCTCTGCGCAACGGTTTTCAAATTCAAATCCATGAATTTGTAAAAGTCCCATCTCAAGTAACGGAGAGATAACCCCATGGCTCAATACTCAATATTCACGTCTGAATCGGTTTCCGAAGGACACCCCGATAAAATGGCCGATCAGATTTCTGACGCGGTTCTCGATGCAATTTTAAAAGATGACAAGCATTCCCGTGTCGCCGTGGAAACCATGGTTAAAACCGGGATGGCCATTGTCGCCGGTGAGGTACGCACCAGCACTTATATCGATCTCGAAGATCTGATTCGACAGGTGATTCTCGACATCGGCTACAACTCCAGCGATGTGGGTTTCGATGGCGGCTCCTGTGCGGTTATCAATGCCATCGGTAAGCAGAGTTCCGATATTGCCATGGGTGTTGATGAAGCCGAAAACAAAGACATGGGCGCCGGCGACCAGGGTCTGATGTTTGGCTACGCCACCAACGAAACCGATGTGCTTATGCCCGCCCCCATCTACTACTCGCACCGTTTGGTGGAAAAGCAAGCCGAATTACGCAAGAACGGCAGCCACGCCTGGGCACGCCCCGACGCCAAAAGCCAGGTAACACTGCGCTACGAAAATGGCATGCCGGTTGCCGTCGACGCCGTTGTGCTGTCAACTCAACATTCCCCCGATATATCGCAATCACAGATTCACGAAGCGGTAATGGAAGAAATTATTAAGCCAGTACTGCCTGCGGAGTGGCTACACTCAAATACCAAATACCACATTAACCCGACCGGCCAATTCATTATCGGCGGCCCTGTGGGTGACTGTGGTTTAACCGGTCGTAAAATTATTGTCGACACCTACGGTGGTATGGCCAGACACGGCGGTGGTGCATTCTCCGGCAAAGACCCCTCCAAAGTGGACCGCTCTGCCGCTTACGCCGGTCGTTATGTGGCCAAGAATATTGTCGCCGCCGGCCTCGCCGACCGCTGTGAAATTCAGGTGAGTTATGCCATTGGCGTGGCGGAACCCACCTCAATTTCAGTCAACACTTTTGGTACCGGCAAAATCGACGACGGCAAAATTGAAGAGCTGGTAAAAGAACACTTCGACCTGCGCCCCCGCGGCCTTATCGAAATGCTGGACCTGATGCGCCCCATCTACCGCAACACCGCTGCCTACGGACACTTCGGCCGCGAGTTGCCAGAGTTCACCTGGGAAGCAACGGATAAGGCGGAAGCTCTTAAAGCAGCGCTTTAAGAGCTTGTCGGACGACTGACGTCTGACGACGAACGCTTACAATAAATGCAGGCGCTTTTCTGCCCCTGAGAATGATGCATAACCCGAAGCACATACCTCCCGGCGCGGCCCGGGGCTCTTATGAGGGCCGAGTAGAGGCGTTATTTTTTGCGGTCGAGAAAATGGCGCTGGAGGGAGGGAATCGCGTAGCGACCCGATTCGGGGTGGCCTTTTCTTTTCGTTAGTTTTCTTTTGGCCATGCAAAAGAAAAGTAATCCCCCCGCCGGGTAGGCGCTACGAACGATGTTTGTGGGAATGCATATAGTTCACACGTGAAATATTTGTTCCATGCAAGCCTATTAAAACGCAAACCTAATTTGAGGTGCTGAAATACGTTTCAGTAATGAGGAGAGAAAACATGAGCATACAACCCACAACAGAATTCACCGACTACAAAGTCGCCGACATCAGCCTCGCTGCCTGGGGCCGTAAAGAAATTGAAATCGCCGAAGGCGAAATGCCCGCACTCATGGCGCTGCGTGACAAATATCGCGCCGAGCAACCATTGGCAGGCGCCAAGATCATGGGCTGTATTCACATGACGATTCAAACCGCCGTACTTATCGAAACCCTGGTAGAGCTGGGCGCGGAAGTACGCTGGAGCTCGTGCAACATTTTCTCAACTCAGGATCACGCCGCTGCAGCCGTTGCCGCCGCCGGTATTCCCGTTTTCGCCTGGAAGGGTGAAACCGAAGAAGAGTTCTGGTGGTGTATCGAGCAAACTATTTTGAAGGATGGCAAACCCTGGGATGCCAACATGATTCTCGACGATGGTGGCGACCTTACCCTGGTCGCTCACGACAAGTATCCCGAGATGCTCGAAAACATTCACGGCATCTCCGAAGAAACCACCACGGGTGTACATCGTTTGATGGAAATGATGGAAAAAGGCACATTGAAAGTACCGGCCATTAATGTCAACGATGCCGTGACCAAATCCAAAAATGACAATAAATACGGTTGTCGTCACAGCTTGAACGACGCTATCAAGCGCGGCACCGACCATTTACTCTCTGGCAAGAAAGCTTTGGTGATTGGTTATGGCGATGTGGGTAAAGGTTCCGCGGCGTCTCTGCGCCAGGAAGGTATGATCGTAAAGGTTAGTGAAATTGACCCCATTTGTGCGATGCAAGCCTGTATGGACGGTTTCGAAGTGGTATCGCCTTACATCGATGGCAATAACACCGGCAAACCAGAAGACATTAATCTGGAAGTACTCAGCAAAACCGATTTAATAGTGACCACCACTGGTAATACCAATGTATGTGATTCTGCGATGTTGCAGACCCTAAAGAACGGTGCTGTGGTATGTAATATCGGTCACTTCGATAACGAAATCGATACCGCATTTATGCGCAAAAACTGGGAGTGGGATGAAGTAAAACCCCAAGTACATAAGGTATATCGCAACAAAGAAAACAACGACCATCTGATTATCTTGTCAGAAGGCCGTTTGGTAAACCTGGGCAACGCCACCGGTCACCCTTCGCGCATTATGGATGGCTCCTTCGCCAACCAGGTGCTGGCGCAAATTTATTTGTACGAGCAAAAATTTGCCGACTTCCCCAGCCATGAAAAGACTCAGCAACTCTATGTTAAAGTGCTGCCCAAAAAGCTCGACGAAGAAGTGGCGAAAGCCATGGTGGAAGGCTTCGGTGGTGTAATGACCAAACTTACTAGCGAGCAGGCCAAATATATTAATGTCGAAGTCGACGGGCCTTACAAGCCTGAGTTTTATAAATATTAATTGGAGCGTCGGACGTCTAACGTCCGACCATCTAAGAAAGCGAGATAGCTCCGTATTCAGGGAGCATCACTAGAGTATAAAAAATGTCTGACGAACCTATCTCACTAAGCTTTGAATTTTTTCCGCCAAAAACCGATACCGGGCGTGAAAAATTAAAAGGTGTTCGGGCGGAGTTGAACGAACTTAAGCCCGATTTTTTTTCGGTCACCTACGGTGCCGGAGGTTCCACCCGCGACAACACCAAAGGTATTGTTAAGGCGATGCGTGGTGAAGGCTTATCGGTAGCGCCGCACCTTTCTTTTGGTGGCGATACCGAGGAAACCATGATCGCCATGATTAACGAATATAAAGAGGCCGGCGTCGATCGAATCGTGGCGCTGCGTGGCGATATGCCCTCGGGTATGGGCGCCGCTATGCAATTGGTGTATGCCAATGAACTGGTGGCTTTTATTCGCCAACACTTCGGTGAGGATTTCCATTTAAGTGTTGCGGCCTACCCCGAAATTCATCCCGAAGCCAAAAGCTATCGCGATGATGTTCGCTACCTAAAAGGTAAATTCGAAGCGGGTGCCAACAGCGCTATCACGCAATATTTTTACAATCCCGACGCGTATTTTTATTTTATTGAGGAATGCGGCAAGGAAGGCATAGATGCGCCGATTTACCCCGGGATTATGCCGATTACCAATTTCCAAAACCTGGCGCGCTTCAGTGATGCCTGCGGTGCAGAAATTCCCCGTTGGATACGCAAACGCTTAAACGATTATGGCGATAACCAGCATGCATTGATGTCGTTTACCACCGATCTCGTGACTGAGTTGTGTGAAACCCTGCTGGATAATGGCGCACCAGGCCTGCATTTCTATACGATGAATCAGGTTGAACCTACTCGTACCATTGTCAACAATTTGGGGTTTTCCGACTAGGTCCTACCGAGCAAGCGCGTGCGTATACCACGAATTTACAGTCCGCAAGCGTTAAGCCCTTCTTCCACGCTTGAATTGGAAGAGGGGGCATCCCACCACCTGCTTAAAGTACTGCGCATGACGCCCGGCCGTGAACTGATCATCTTTAACGGACAGGGTGGCGAGTACCGCGCAGCAATTAGCAGCGCAACAAAAAAAACGGCAACATTGGCCGTTGGTGAACATAATGCGGTTGAGCGTGAATCCCCATTGTTTACCGAATTGGCGATAAGTGTTTCAAAAGGTGATCGCTTTGACTGGGTACTGCAAAAAGCCACTGAGCTTGGAGTTTCGCGCTTGATTCCCTTGTTCACTGAGCGCAGTGAAGTGCGCTTGAGCGGCGAACGTCTGGAGAAGAAAGTAAACCAATGGCAAAAAATTATTATAGGCGCTTGCGAACAATGCCAGCGCAACAGATTGCCAGAACTTATAAGCCCACAAAGTCTCACTGATTATGCCAACACTTGCCGCAGCGAACAACGCTACGTGTTGCATCATCGCAGCGATCAAAAACCATCGGCGGGCAGCACTCCAGCTAGCGTTGCGTTGCTTATAGGCCCTGAAGGCGGCCTGAGTGATTCTGAAATTCGGGAAGCGCAACAGCAGGGATTTAGCCCCCTTACCCTCGGGCCACGCGTGTTACGCACTGAAACCGCTCCAATTGCCGCGCTGTGCCTGGTGCAATCATTATGGGGAGACTTTTAAACAACCATTACACTGTTTAACATTGCGTTTCCCTCACTTTGATAGACTGAAACAGTGACCCTACCAGCCAGGACTTGCCATGAAAAAACCTCGCCATAGCCTGCTTATTTTCTTAATCATCACAACAGCCACAGTGTTACAAGGGTGTGGCGGTGGCAAAGACAGACTCATTAACGACTACAGCGACACACATCCGGTAAATCCGGAGGCAGAGTATGCTGCGGTGTTAGAGGAATGTGTTCTTACCCAAACTGGCGAAAATCTGTGCTCTCTGAATAAGTTGCCACTACTGGGTATGGAAAAACCAGAGCCCACAGTCGCCGATGTGATGGACCGTACACTGGTTTCACACCAATGGATGGCCGACCGTTTTGAAGAACTCCTCGCAGAATACCCGCTGGAATTTCTCACTTTATTTAAAGGCCTCACAGCCGTGGTTATCGACGATGATATTCGCCCGGCCCACTACCGCAGCGATACCGGCGCTATTTATATCGACCCGGCCTATCTCTGGGTATCGGTCGTAGAGAAACAAACCATCAACCCCAAACAAGATTATCGCGCCGGCTTCGACGATGAGCTCGCCTTTAAAGCCTTTAACCGCTACCTCACCCCCGATGGAGAATATGCCGGTAATTTCGGATCGTTGACCGATACCTACGCGCGCAGCTTAAACGACGCAAGCTTTTTCACAGCACGATTGCTGCTGCATGAACTAGCCCATGTAAATGACTTTCTGCCCTACGACAGCTACGACCGAATCAATCGCAACAATACTGTCATCCAAGCGGTAAACAGTTTAAGCACCGGCCGAGTATCGGACCGATTAACGTCACAATACCGTTTGCAATCTACCCTCTGGCCACAATTGGGGCGGGTAATGTTCCACGGCGACAGCGCTAGCGACGCCCAGAAGGAACTCACGGCAGAGCAAGTGGGCGAAGATTTTGAAGCAGATGCCGCCGCTGATGATTACGCCTACAGCACCCAGTTTGAAGACCTCGCAATGTTGTTTGAAATTGTGATGATGAAATATTTTTGGGATCTGGATTTTGAGCAAGCGTTCGTAACGCCCGAAGGCGCCGACCCACGCTATTGCAATGACTTTATCATAGGCTGGGGAGCATTAAGCTGGATTGGCGACGAAGATGTGAAACAACGTGCTCAGTTTGTAACAAATGCGCTGCTGCCTGATTTGGAAATGAGCCAGTTTTATCAGGATCTCGAAATGCCCAGGTTTATGTCGCCAGACAGCAACTGGTGCCTGCCCTCTTCCGCCGCTGTTGGCCAACAAAAAACCAGCCACCCAATGTTGGTACCGCTGGATGACTACGGCTATAGGCATTAATCAATAACTGGCCTGTCGCGAGAAAGCTGAGCGCACGGTGCGCTTAGAATGCGCCACCCGCGTTCACGGGTGGCTTCAAGGCACATCGCTTCTCTCGTAGCGCACAACTTTGACATTAGCCCGGTTAATTCAATCGATTAAAAGGGACCATCGTAGCCAGGGGTGGTCCAATAGAGCATGTACATATTTCTGCCGCCCACCTGGATGACTTTTGTTTTATCGCTACGGCCGTTGAAGAAATCGGTTACGCCACTGCCGGGAACAATCAAGGTATTTTGCCCCACGGGAACCACCGATGTGGGAATTCCTGGGCCTACATCGTAGTCTCTCACGTTATTGTATTTCGCGGAGCTATTATCCAATCGCACCATATATAAGCGGCCACTACCTTCGGCGGGCGCACAGGTATCACTACTGCGACGCGGTATGTAAGAGGTAAAAAACACGGTGCCATTGGCAACCAGCGGGCGCGATAACCCTTTTTCACCACGGCCTTCCAACTCGATCATCCAGCCACTGGAGTAATCACGCATCGGACATTCCGTAGCCCCACACGCAGTGGTATCTGCCAAGTCCGGCATGTTGATTACGCCATCCCCCGGAAACACCGGTGCTGGGGGCGGGCTGCCTGAGCGAATATTTCGATCTTTCACAAGAAACATATAATTGGTATCACGGGTTTCTGTGGGGTTGGCGCGATCACCCGACACAATTAGCACACCGTCGTAACTACCCAGTTGATCGCGGGTTTGCACTATATCCGGCGGGTAGAAAAATCGACGATCCTGCGATCCTGAAGGATCATAAAAGTTTGCCAGCTTGGTGATCGTCCAATTGTCGCGGCGATGATTGGGGTCGCTTCCTTCAGGAATATCAATTCGCCACAACACGCTGCCGGTGTCGCCGACATAAATGCGATCCACCAAACCATTGCCGTTGGCATCCAGCGTGGTGACTTCCGACGGAATACTGTGCGTTAACTCCGCTTCATAATGTACCGTATCGCTGTCTGTACCACTGCCGCCAACCACTTTCCATATTAAAGCCCCGGTGCGGGCATCAACGATGTATATTGCATTACCTTCACTGTCAGGACCGCGCGCGATGCTTCCTGCACTGCCGTCTTTGTTTAAATCAAAACCGCCACCAAAAATCAGTACATCACGTTTGATACCGTCGAAACGCACCTTGGCTAATTTGGGTTTGGAAAAGGTATAGCCCAGCTCATCGAAATCGCCGCCAGCGGTTTTTGTTATTTTCCAAAGCAGTTGAGGAGTTGCAGATGGATTGCTGGCATCCAGTGCATAATAGCTTTTACCGCCACGACGCATGCCGGTATAAATATAGACTTCATCGCTGCCATCAATGCTGGAATTTCCGTCTTGATCAACAACCAGCGCAACCGGTTCACCATCCATGCCATAAGGATGATTGCTACTGCTACTCGGATAACTGCTCGCGCCATTATTAGCGCGCAGGTCGCGAAGATTAATTAACAATTCACGCGGAATAAAGGAAAAAACCTCGGCACCACTTTCTGCCCCACCGGAAGTTTTATCTTCAACAATATGAAAGAAGCCGTTATTTGTTCCAAAAAACAACCGGATATTTGGATTACTGGTACTGTAGCCACCGGTGGTTCCATAATTAATAACCAGTGGCGTGGAATGCAATACGTCACCCAATAACCAGGGCCGCGCATCATCCCGCAGTGTATCGGTATCATCATCATCGATGTCGATACCCCGTGCCCAGGCAATCAAATCTTTAGCCGCGTCCAGATCGGCTGCCCCAAGCAAGCTTTGCAACGCGGCCCCGGTTGTATCATCAACATCCAGTGGGTCGAAGTTGCTACCCGTTGCAGGTTCCACAAATACTTTGCGCGACCCGACGGCATTAGTTAAACCAATATCGTCGTTTAAAAAACCGGGAATTTTTTGCCCTGCACCACCACGTGTAACAGAGCGACCATCGCGGCCATCCACTTCATCTTCTTCAAGGTTGGGTGGTGGCAGATCGAGTGGTCTGGTCCAGTAACTCAGAGCTTCGTGCGCAATCTTGCCATCTTCCTGACTTATTGCCGGTATCCCGTTCGCATCCAAAACATAGTCAAAGTCACTGTCACCGTCCCGATCCGCCAAACGAAATTTCTTAATATTACCCGGCCAGTTTTCTGTGGATTGCGGTTCGAATAATGCCTGATAGTAACTGTCGAGAGATTGAATTCGGTTAAACACATTCACCGGTACCGAAGGCGCGGTGAAAGTGGTGCTCACCCGACTGGCACGACTAAAAACGCTGTTAAATACGTTGTACATGTTTATTAATTCGGTTTGACTGCCGGATACAATCATGTACTCATCATCGGTGCCAGCGGCAAGTGCCCAATCATCCGCAAAGGCGGCTGAACTGCCTATTTGTATAAACCAGGTTTGTAATGTCTGATCGCCTGCCGTTGCCACCAACAAATCATTGTTTGTCATGTAGGCCACCATATCTTCAAATTTAGCGGCAGAGGCAGCGTTCATATCCAAAGTAATTTCGGCGGTTAAATCAGAATCTGATCCTGTTTCATTACCAGATGTCGCATAGATTTCGTAAAAGCTGGTGCACTCAAAGCTACTGGGGGATAAGGAAAACGGTGAGGTGTAATTAGCGCCGCTAAAAACCGAAGCATCCGGCGCGGGTGTATTGGTACCATTGAAATTATTCGCGGTTTGATCACCAAAGATTACCGCACCACCGTTGATATAGCGGAACCACTCATAATGCAATTCTTTTGGCTGACTCTCGTGATACTGATTACCCGAATTGGGTAGTGGAAGCGAAAGTAATATATCGACCAATTGCTGCTTGGCGTTGTTGGTATCACCGGGTAAGAATTCCCGATACCCCCTTAAAATGGTGCCCCCGCTATCTTCATTAGATATCATGAGACCAACATACACGCCATTGTGACGCTCAAAGACCGAACGCGCCACAGCGATGAGCGCTTGCAATTTACTGGCTTCAAAGTCTGCCATATCTGCCGCAGAGTCGCGTAAGCCATCACCATCGCGATCGCCATCCGCAGCGCCCGCAGGAACGCCATTCACCATAACATCCAGGGCCCTGAGAAAATCCATGGTATCTGGTGAATCCAACATAATCTTGCATTGGCCCGCGGCATTACCACGATCCGAACAGAAGGGTCCGCTGAGATCCTGCCGATAATCGAGCGTAAGCATGATGTAGGGCGCGCTACCGCCAGTCGGAGCGCCAAGAAATATGTCAGTATCATCAGCCAGACTCGTTAAAGAAATGCAACAAAACAACGAACCTAGCCACAGTGGTGTGGGCACGCAGAGCACTACTGCACGCAGTAGCCGCGTACTTGCGCTTACTAAAAACACACTTCACCTCAATTTTATCGGCAGATCATAAGCCTGCCTTTTTTAAATGTATGAGCTTGCAGTAGTTACGAGCTTCAACAACTCAGAGCCGTATTGAGTCGCGAATTTTCACGTCTGCGCGATGCGCCCGCACTAACAATGCAATACCTCGTTTAAAAAGGTAGCGCTGTATTTTGCCGCTTGCATCATTTTTTAACGTTTGAGCAGGAATTTGTGAGCGATGTTTGCTGGTTAGACATTTTGCATATCAACTTTGGGTAGTTATGCGCCACAGGAATTATCTGCGATAGAACATCTTTTCTTACAACAACAGAGAGTAAATAGTTACATGAGATAGTTAACGTTTGTCTCGAGTACTGCGCCACAACAACTATTGCCAACAGTTCACACATAGACATTGCGTGCCAAGACCACCCAAAAATGCCCCATATATTTTTAACGTCAAATTATTAATATTTACGCCACAAAATTGCGACCGGATTCTTACCGTGAAATATTGGCGCGCAAAACCAAACACCTTACTAAGAATACATTGCGCCAGCACAGTTTTAAGCTAGCTTAAAAAAACGGTTCTTTTTTATAGCTCACAGGATTTGTTTGTACACTAATTTTGATGTTGCGATATTTGATTAGGCAACTTTCGCGAGAATATATCGAATGCCCGACTCGGTACGGAAACCACGGTCCCATTTAATTCACATGCAGTTTTCGATTGGTGACAATGATTCCAATGTTAAACATTAACAATCGTCACCTTTATTGATATTTGGAAGAAAATCGGCGCTTGCTCTAAATATTATTTATATGCACATGGATAGAAAAATTGGTTTTAAGTTTTAAAAACCCATTTAAAGCTTGTTAATCTCAACCGGTTCGCAATTCTCACCTGAACCACTTCTCGCAATTTTAGTTGTAATTCCAATAAGCTAAAAAAAGGATATCGGTAATTAAAAAATTATTTCTATACGAATATCCCTTTACTTTCTAACGCACAGAGATTTAACCCATGAATCAAGCTACTCGTTTAATCAAAAAAATCAGGGTGGGTAAAATAATATTCACATCCCTGTTAGCAAGCTTGTGCAGCACAGCATTTGCACAGCTCGACATTACAGATATGAACACCGGCAGCGCGACCAGCACCAGCTTGGTCAGCGAACTCGTCGGCCAAAGCAGCAATGTAACAGTCACTAATATCGCCGTTACAGGTGATTTACGTTGCGCGGGAACGTTTACTGGCGGTACCAATTTGGGTGCCGGAACACTGGGCTTCGATAGTGGGGTGATTATCAGCTCCGGCGGCGCTCTGGACAGTGTTGGCCCCAATATATCTGACGAGACATCCGGCGAATTTTTCACATCAGGCGATGCTTTCCTCAACAGTCTGCTTTCTGGTGAAGAAACCTATGATGCCTGTGTTCTTGAATTTGATTTTGAATGCCCGGGTGCGACCGCTGTAACACTCGACTACGTTTTCGGTTCAGAAGAATTCAATGAGTTTGTGGGTGAAGAAGCAAACGATGTTTTTGGTTTTTCGCTAAACGGAACCAACATTTCCACCATACCCGGCAGTAATGGCTTACCCGTATCCATCGCCAACATCAATTGTGGCAACCCTTACGATCCCAATTCAACCGAACCCTATTGTAATTTGTTCATTAATAACGATTTACAAAACGGCGGCGGCACCATTGATATTGAAGCCGATGGGTTTACAACGGTACTTACAGCCGAGGGGGAATTACTCGCAGGTGTTAACCACATGAAATTTGCAGTGGCAGATACCTTGGATGAGGCCTTTGACTCCTGGGTATATTTAAAAAGCGGAAGCTTCGGATGCGTAACACCCACACCCGAACCAACGCCCACACCAACGCCAACACCGACACCGACGCCCTCCCCCTCAGCCGAGCCCTACCTCCTGTTAAGCACAACTTACACCGCTTATTTAGATGGTGTGGAATATGCCAACGAAGATATTTTTACGTTTAACGAGACTACCCAAGTCGTTGAAATGCTGTTTGATGGTTCGGATGTAGGCCTGGAACTTAATCGTGTCGATGGCATTGCTAAAAGTAACAATGGCGATCTATTGATGAGCATGGATGTAAATGCCTCGTTAATTGGTGTTGGTGAGATTAGCCAAGTCGATGTCCTAAGATTTACAGCCACAAGTTTGGGAGAAAATACTTCGGGTACCTTTTCAATGCTTTTCGACGGCAGCGCCAACCGCTTAACCAGTAGCTGCATGGATATGAACGCATTTTCATTTTTTGAATCGGTAGGTGTCGCTGAAGATGACGACGGAGATGGCATTCCGAATGAGCAAGACAGTTGTCCACTTGACCCCGACAACGACGCCGATGGCGACGGTTTATGCGGTGATGCAAAGCTTTACTTCAGCCTACGCCGTTCAGCACTCATCGACGGAGCCTGGTATCAAGATGAAGATATTATTCTTTACGAAGAAGCAACTGATACCTACAGCCTGTATTTCGACGGCTCTGATGTTGGTTTGAGTCATGCGGATATAGACGCGGTTAAAATTCTTGATGACGGCAGTATATTAATGAGCTTTATTTGCACACCTACCGTTCCAGGTGTAGGCGTAGTGAATGATGAAGATATCGTGCGCTTTATTCCAACCACGATTGGACAAAATACTGCAGGCAGCTTTGAACTATACCTGGCCGGCGCCGCCACGGGCTTAAAGGGTGATCGATTCGATCTTAACGCTATCGAACGGGTTGTTGAATAATGAAAAATTGTTATTTGGAGTTAATTATGAAATCTATTTCTTTGTTGCCAAGCACAGCCGGGAAATTTTCACCGGTTAAAATCGCATTTTTTGCCATTATCGTCTTATTCTACAACCCCGTTTTTGCAGACGCACTCGACGACGCCACTGCGGCGGATTTGGCCGACTTATGCCAAGATAAAAACGCCAACGAGCTCTATAAAATAGCCAACAAGAACTCTAACTCACAAGCACTTCGACGCGAGGCTTTAGAGCGAATGCAAGAAGTCTCACGACAGTGCTCAAGCGCCAGTGATAACAAACTCAAGCAGTTTCATCACAAGGCGGTGAGTGTCGCCCACGACTTACTCACGGAGTCCGAGCTGGATACACGACGCATCGCAATAGACACTATTCAATTTGTGGTAACTCAACCCGATACGGTCATCCCCGCGGAGGGAAGTATAACTCGTGGCCAGGCGCTGTCTAACGCCGCGCTTAACGACAGTGACACAGGCGTGCGACTTTGGGCACTTGAGGCACTGGTTACCTTGCGCAGTGACCACACCACAGTGCAAAGCACACTCGCCTCAGTCGCAGCTAACGATTCGGAGCAGGTAGTGCGCGACACCGCTAGCGATATGCTGAATGAGTTGTTTTAACTTGGCAGCGTCGATTAACAGGCAGCGCGCATGATGCGCTTCTTGTACTTCCTCGTAGCAAGATCTTGAAATACGCCACTTGGTCTTTTGGCCAAGTGGCTTCTAGAAACAGAGCAAAGCGATTAAACTACGGCCTGTTAACACTTGTAGAGGTTTAATCATGGAAGTGAAATGCCATTGTGGAAATATCGCTATTTCGGTTGATCTACCCAAGCAAGTTACATCCTGCAATTGTTCTATTTGCAGTCGCTATCAAACTTTATGGGCGTATTATGCACCTGGCGATGTCGAGATCAGTGTTGCAGAAAACGGTGAGCAAAACTATTGCTGGGGTGACAGGGAATTGGAATTTGTACGTTGCGCGCACTGCGGCTGTATTACACATTACCGTACCGTGGCTGGCGAAGGTGAAGCTAAGGTCGCCGTCAATTTTCGAATGGTAGATGCCGAACTCATCGCAAACATTCCGATTCGCTATTTTAACGGAAAAGAACTTCTGTAAACAGTTACTCCATTAATGCATTTAGTTACGGCATTTTTTTAATAAGCAATAACTTATTTCCCGCTCGTATTTCCAACTCTTGTTTCTTCAGACTGGCCCCTTCCTTTACGGCACAGTAAATTCTTCACACAATTACCTTAAGGAAGCTCTGGAAAACAGGTCATTTTCTATAAGTTCTTTAAACGCCGGCCGATATATTCGACATGTTGCTTTAGGTGGTAGAGTTCATCGGCATAGGAAAGTGGAACGTCTATGGTAGCCAACTCATTTGCCATATCCGCCACTTTTTTACGCACTTCCTCAGGGTTTTCAAGAGTATTTTCGGCGATATTCCGATCAATCTCCAACAGGAAGCGGTACCAGCGATAGATTCTCGAGCGAATTCGCCAGCGGTACACTGGACCGGCAAGTTTGAACAAGGGAATGAGTACAAACAAGAACGGAATAACTAAAATCACCAAACGATCAACTAAAGACGCCAACCAAAATGGTAAAAACCGTAATAAAAATGGCGGCCCGTATTCATAATAGTGTTGCGCTTCCGCCGTAAGCGGAAAGCCGGTATTAATCGCTGATGGAAACGCACGGGGTTTCTCCAACACACCACCCGCACGCAAATGCTTATGAAAAAAATCCAGCAACAAGGGTGTTAAAGACGGATGAAAGCGATCGTTTACAACCACGGTTGCCGTTGAAGCCAATGTTGTGCGGTCGGTATCTGGAATATTTTTTTGTAAATCCAACAGGCCTTCGGAAATGGTTACCGCAGATAGAAATGGATAGCGTGCAGTGTAGGCGTTGGCACGCGTAACATTAAGAAAATCGACCCCGGGAATCGCCAGTAAATTTTGTATGATTTCACTTTGCGGGGAAACAGTAAAAAAAGCCAAATCCACGCCACCCGATTTTAGTTGTGCGACTGCCGATTCATTATCCAGTGGTAGTAATTCCGTATTTTTAAGGCCTTGCAGCAATCCGTTTTCAGCCAACAAATACTCGCTTATCACTTGAGTGCCACTGCCCGCTTCACCAATTGCGATGCGCTTACCTATTAGATCGCTTAAATGTTCCGGTTTATGCCCCTCGCGATAAAACAACCAGATAGGCTCATAATATAAACTTCCCAGGCTGTATATATTATCGGTACTTTCTGGAAAGTTCTCTTCGATACCACTTTGCATAAAAGCAATGGAAACCTCGCCCTCCTCATCCAGCAACAATTCCATGTTTTCGCGGGAACCAGCCGTGGTGACAATATTAAGTGTAATCCCCTGAGCGCGCAGATCGGCCTGTAGAGAGCGCGCAAGACGATAGTAGCGTCCATCCTCATGACCTGTGGCAATGGTCAACTTTCGTGGCGGCGCAGGATCGACAAACTGAATCAAAACAATTAACGCAACAAGCAACACCACAATTATCCAGGCGTTGGTGACAATAAAAGTTTTCAGATTAGACATGGGCTTTGGCCTTAATAAAAGGGCGTATCAGGCGAAATTTAACTTGAGACTAGCTGTAACCCAAACTCTGCATTAAACATTGCGATTACCTCAGAGATAAAATCACGGCTCGGTGGTTCAACATCAGCCAGAGGGTACTCCAAGCCCATCTCCTCCCACTTGGGCTTACCCATGCGATGGTAAGGCAGAATTTCGATTTTCTGGATATTGCTCATGGCTTGTAAGAATTGCGCCATCTCGCGCAGGTCTTCCCATTCGTCCGTATACCCCGGAACCATCACATGACGAATCCACACCGGGTGATTGGTATCCGCCAGATAACGCGCAAAATTTCGGGTGCGGTCATTGCTTACGCCAACCAGCGCCTCATGCTTGCGGCGGTTGATGTGCTTTATATCGAGCAACACCAAATCCGTGACCCGCAACAGTTCATCCAGCGTTTCGCCCCACAAGTGTTCGTTCACATAGCCATTGGTATCCAAACAGGTGTGGAAGCCCAGTTTTTTGAGTTGCTGAAATAGCATTGTGAGAAACTCAGGTTGAAGCAAGGCCTCACCACCGCTCACCGTAACGCCGCCTTTTGAGGACTGTAGAAATCCCGAAAAAGGCAAAACCTGCTCAATAACCTCCTGCACGGAATACAAACTCCCCGCATGAAGATCCCAACTGTCGCGATTATGGCAATACTTGCAGCGGAACTGGCAACCCTGCATAAACACCACGACTCTCAAGCCCGGACCATCCAGCGCACTGCATTTTTCAAAGGAGTGAATACGACCGAGCATATGCTCCTGGTCGATATCGATGATATTAAGATCGTTGAAACTATTAGGCATGAGAGTTATTTGGTACGGCACTTGGACAGAAAGACATATTGTAACTTACCCGTCACCGCTTTGTTTGATCTTTACCCAATCGCCAGCTCAAAGATTGATCACCCGATGATGTCGAAAATGCCAATTTTGGGGTAGTTTTGTGCATATCAGCGACTAGGCGCATATTTACTTAAAGTAATTTCCTTAAAAACAGCCTTAACTATTTGAATTACAAGACCTATTATGCTTTTTTGGTAAATTTGATATGGAGATGTGTTACTCAGGGGTTATATATGTTGGAATGGCTGGTATATGTATTTTTATGGGACGTATGAAAATGTTTGGCGTGAATAATAGAAAAACGAATAATGAAATCTAAATTAGTAATAATCCTGAGCATATTATTTTATCACCATTCATATGCTCTCTCGCACACTAACAAAATAGTGGAAACAATCCATAGCCCTGACTCCCGAGAATGTACTTTTTTTCGCCTAAAAGGTGTTACTGAAGCAGACCCGGTTGTTTCCAATAACGGCTGGTTCTCCATCCCATTAAGCTACCCGGGGCATGATGTGATTGTAAGCATGCTATTAACTTCCTATACCGCGGATAAAAACATAACTGTTACGACAACAGGAAAAATAGCGTGTGGCCATGCGGCTGTAAACTATATTCAATTTACTTATTAACTGTTTGCTTGGAATCAATGAAGTGTAACAAGAAAAGCGAGCATTAGCCCTGCAGGTTTGAACTTTTTTTGCTCGCCGCTGGCTGAAACGTCACTCAAAAGATTAGGAGTAGGAATGATTAGGAAAATATTTTTGTTATTTGTAATTATTTTATCGGTCAACGCCCATGGAAAGGATTGTCCACCCGAAAAAATAAAGTATGTCCAGGTTGAACGAGATAAAGTTCTTGTTTTCTTAGAAAACCAAAACTGGCATCTATTAGGGTTTTATAATGTTGATGGTACGAAAGAAATGTATTCAGCTGTTTTGGCTGCACATATGGCTGATAAAAATGTATCGATAAGGTACCCGGAAGGCTATGACTGCAGTGCTTATGAACTAAGCATCGGTGCCCATATGGTTAGAGTGTATCCTGAGTAATTGATACTGTGGCAATATTCATTTTAAAGCTAATTTAAACAGCCCCGTCCAGCTTGAACCATAAACCTACGCAGCTTTTGTGCATTGCACTATGCTTCACGCTTACACAAAACCCCCTCCGGTGCGAGGGCAACTAACATGGGGGTTATGCAATCATAAAGGAGTAAACATGAAATTTAGTTGGGCAATAAAAATATTTCTGATTATGTTCATAAGTACGTCCAGCTTCGCAGCTTCCTATCAAGGTAAGATTACGAGCGTTTTTGCTTATAATAGTAAAATATTTATTTTAATAAAAAATGGCGGTTTTGATAATTCGGAATCCTGTACCAATCAAGCAGATGGTATGTCTTTATGGTTAGATCCAACCCAAGACTACGACAAAGCAATGTTTAGTCTTGCTTTAACGGCAAAAACGACTGATAAATTGGTTTGGGTCGGTGGAGGTGATTGTATTGCAGGGCCATTTGGTCAATCTGCAAAGTTAGTTGCAATAGATTTTAAAGGATAGGTCCAGATAACAAACGCAGCCACGAAAACCACACTGTGGAGCTGGTGCTACGGCCATAGTACTGCGGAGAGAATTGAATGACAGAAAATATATATCAAACTCCAGAAAGTGACGTCGAGAAAAAAGCAGCTTTTTTAGATGTGCCTATTGACCTGGATCCCCTTGAATGGCTTTTTAGTTTTGAGGGCCGCTTAAATAGAAAACAGTTCTGGGTATTCTATATTCCGTACATCATGATTTTGTTGTTTTCTAGCTCTCTTGTAGGCGAGGCAATAAGGATTATATTGGCGTTACTATTATTATGGCCGGCAATGGCGGTTCAAACTAAACGCTGGCACGATTTAGGAAAATCGGGTTTCTGGTGCTTGGCTTGGTTCGTGCCTGTTGTCGGATGGCTATTGGTTCTAGGCAATGCTGGCACTTTTAGAGGGTCTAAATTCAAGAATGTTTACGGGCCATCGTTGTATAAAAAGCATAACTGACGTACACACCTGACCCATACTGCTACGATTGATCTTGTAAATTCTAAGCGCTCATAATCGCAAAAAACAAATTCCATAGTGCGGGCTTACGCTGTTAACGTTAAATTCAACTATAGATAAAGTGATAAACGTGAAAAAAACCTTAATATTTATTATTTTTTTGACCGCCTCCCTATGTGCCCATTCTCAGGAACAGCAGCAAGGAGCAATAGGTAAAATAATTAGAATGATAGTGAACCATAACGGAGTTGACGAAATATATATTACCACCGATGATCCGAACCCAAATTGCCAATCATTAGTCCTGCGACCAAATAACCCGAACGTAAGTGAACTTTCTTACAATATGATTTTTAGCTATTTGCTCGCAGCAAAACTGGCCGACAAAACCATAGAGTTATACACAGACCAAAACTGTAAATTATTTAGGGCGGAAATAAAAAATTAATTTTAGCAAGATGTTAAAACATCAGCGCAGCGTTATCAGATAAAAGGGGAAATTGGAGTGAAATATTTATTGTTTATAATTTTGTTGCTCGCAAAAGTAACAAACGCTTGTGGCTTGAGTGACGCAAGGGTTGTGGGTACACACAGGTATCACGATGGCTATATATTTGTAAATTTTGACAAACCAACAAGTTGTGACTGTAGTCAAAATGCAAGACTGGCATTTCGAGACGACGGAGCGAATATGGATTATGTAAAATCTATGATTTTAATTGCATATAGCAGTCAGGTTCCAGTATCGGCAACGGCTAACGGTGATAGCTGTACTGTTCATGGCAATACTGCAGTGTTAACTGCTTTTTACTTAAATAAACAGCAGTAGAGTACAAACAAGCTCTCCAGTTGACGATTTGTCCTAAGCTTCTCATTGTGCATGTCCTTTGGGCATTATTTCACAATGACGCTGTACGCCAAAAACGTAACTGAGCACAACCATATATTTTTAGGGAGATGAAATGAAAAAAGCATTTATAGTAATAGCTCTGTTTATGTCGAGCAACGCCTTTGCAGGATTCGCATGCACAGGAAACATATCTGGCGTAACACTTACACCTGGTGGAGCTGTTCTTGTGTCTACCCTTATGAATTGGAGATACCAAAACATATGCAATCTTACTAGTCCGACTAACAATACAACGACCGAAGCATGTCATGCGATTTACGCAATGTTGCTAACAGCACAAACAACAGGCAAAAAAATCTCTATGTGGTTTAATGCTGGTGATTGCTCTAAGGAGAGTCAAGCAGACTGGAGCACCTTGGAAAACTGGTACTATGGCCCCATGCTAAACGAATAGAAATGCAACCAAGCGGTCGAGCAGGACAGCGCTATAACATCAGAATTTAACTGGCTGAAAAGCATATGCGATCGTGCAATAGATTTGCTGTCTATGCCCCGCAAAAGTTAAACGATACCGAGATTGGTGAATTGAGTCTTGAAAAGATTGAAATGGCATCATTTGGCGTAGCTCCAAAAACTAACGAAGACTTAGAGAAAAAAGATTTTAAGCTAATGAGCGTGAGCGAAAAAGATGGCTTCGATAGGGTTTTAGGCTGTATTAAAAAAAACGAAGTGACTAATACCTATTTTAAGTTTTTCTACTTAAAACAGGGATCTTCCTCATTACTACTAGTCGCTCCATTAATAAAAGCAGCCCACATAAAAGATATAACCGTGAAATGAACGAAGAAAAGTATAAATTGTGGTCTAGCATGACACTAGCTGCGAGAGTGGCAAACAAATAGCTAATGAACGATAACGGCTCCACTGGGATGGGGTGGCATAAACATCTGAGTGATCAATAACTTTACGCGGCTTTTCAGTTGACAACGAAAGCTATGCGCCTTTTCCGCTTACATAAACCATTTTCGCACAAAACCCACACCGCTTGTAAAGCAGCTGTGGACAGCTTATCAAGCTTAGAGGAGAAAATTTAGAGTGAGAATACTAATTTGTTTATTTATAAGCAGTATAATTTCAGTCAAAGCATTCGCCTGGAATGAAAAAATCGCAAATATTTCAGAGAATGGTATTAATGCATTGAAGGTGCACACATCTCATCATGAGACCACAGCCGCGCGCCCAATTTCTTTAATCCTTATCAGTGGACTTGAAGGTACCTGTAGTAAAGGTGTGTGGTTTGATTCAACGGTGAATCAAACTGCATATTCTGTTGCTTTGGCAGCGCTTGCGGCTAAATCATCCATTCAAATCACATACAATCTGGACGATATTTCACCTTGGGGAAACCCTCAGTATTGTGCTTTAACTGGAATTCAATTAAACAAGTAAGCGTCAGATCGGTAGCGCTGTAATCGTTCCACTCCCTCGCATTAAATGGATTCGAGCGCAAGTACACATGTGTTAACCGCATACAAAAAACTCAGGATCTTACAATGAAACTTATTCTTTCATTTATTATCGCAATACTTTTTCCTTTAACTTCATACGCTAATCAGTGGGTATTTGGAAAAGTTCAAATTGTTGAAGAGTATGGCCAGTACGGCGCTAACCAATATCAGGTATTGCTGACTTTAACAGATCAAATCTGGACAAGCGGAAGCTCAAGTAACGGTGCAACTAATTGCACAGACAGATTTAGAATTATGACTGGTGAAGAGGGCGTCACAGAGGAGATTAAAAATCGAATGTACACAATGATGCTCGCCGCGTATATGAGCAATAAAAAAATTGGCTTATACATGAACACAGAAAAAGGACCAGGCTGTACGGTGCAAGTAACGAGAGTCGGAGATGGGTTTTAAATAGCTGCACTGGATCTAAATGCGACAAGACCTTGGTGGCGTAAAGCCCGCCAAATCATGATATGTAGACATATTCTTTGTTTAGCCATGCCCATATTTAAAGGAACTTACGTGCCACCGGGTTAATCGCTACAAATATTATGGAGGTTTAATTGGCTATCGAGCATCATCCAATAGGCGGTGTTCAACTTCAGAACTTCGCGTTGCCGACGCCGTTACTGTTACATTTTCGCCATATAAAAATGCGACTTCTTACCTTTAAATAACCTAGTCGCTCGCTCAACTGTTTGGTATTCGAGCTCAGTAAAGATAATGAAACAAACCTAGTATCGCTGTCGCGGGGGGAGATCCATAGTTTTTGTTGATAAGCATAGCGACCTGCCCGAACAAGCGAGTTTGGATTAAATAGCGTTACACACAACTTTGATCTTAAACAACAATTTTATACAAATCGGGAATAACGATATGAAACAATTTATATTATCTACACTGTTGCTATTACCTGCTTTCGCAGTAGCCGCAGGCTGGTCCGGCGATAGAAAAATCACAAAACTATATTCCGTTAGTTCAACGCAACTTCTAATTAAGTTAGAAAGCTATCCGAACCCGAACGGCTGCTCCACGAATGAAAGCGGGGATATAATCATGGACCCTAAAGGACGTCAAGAAAGTTTTTCGATATTGTTGGCCGCTTATTTGGCAGATAAACCAGTAAATATTTATGTGAATGATAGCTGCGCCCAAATTTGGGCAAACACCGGTTATGCCGGCTTCCAACACATACAAGTTCAATAAAGCATTATTGATATAGCTACTAAACTAGTGTGACTAGTCTGCCAAAATACGTTAAGGAAAATGCGAGAATCATGAAAAAGAAAATATTTGCGATTATTTTAATACTATATTCAAGCCAATCATTTGCAGTTACTGAATGCATAAAAAAAATAAATCAATATTTCGTTGGGACATCAGAAGTCAATGAGGCTAAATCACATCTTTGGGTAAATTTCGAAGGTGGTGGTTCGGCCAGCGTGAGTTCAGAGAGCTCTGCATTTAACGCAATGCTCTCAACGGTCATAACAAGTATAGCAACAGATAAATTCGTAGTCGTGCGTTATTTGTCAGACGATGCTGACTGCCAAACCCATAGCCGCGACTGGGTTGGCCTCTGGCTTAAAAAATAGAAAATCAACCAATTTTCCGAGCCATGTAGCGATCAGCGCCGTATTGGTGTTATCTAAACTAGGGAACCCTTGAAATATGCGGTGGCGCCTCTGGCTTTCCCTAGATTTGGCCTTAAAAAAATAATGTTGTAACTCAGCTTACCTCGACTTTATTCGAAGGGAGAAATGATGAAATATACTTTAGTAGCACTATTGCTTTACATTTCAACAGGGGCAATAGCTGGCGAATATTGCTGGAATGACAAGGTTACGAAAGTTATCGTTAAGAACAATAGAGTTTTCTTTACATCGGAGAAGTCCTGTAACTCATGGTGTGAAATAGACTCAAGTTGGACTAAAGAATCAATAAATCAGGCTTTTACGATTCTTACCTCAGCGAAAGTTACAAATGCCAATGTAGCTTTTTATTGGAATGAGCATGATTCTGGCAAGCCTTGCCAGGACTTTCTTCCGGTTTATTCGATGCCTAGCGCCATACTCCTAAATTAAACGATCTACTTCTTTAGCACTAACAGGCAACTTTTGCTCCATATATATTGGAAATAGCTATGAGACTTATTTATTTCACTTGATTTCTGTGTATTTTTTTCCGCAACGCTTATGCAGAGTGGGTAGACGGAGGGAAAGTTACCAAAGTCCATTCTGGCCATGGTGAAGATTGGTAATTAGTCATTGGGATATATAGAATTTCTAGCTTACTAAATATCTATTCGGACGCCATTCTACAATGCATAACCGCGCGCCAGTACCTCGTCATAAGTTGTGCGAGTCCTGGCTCCGGCGGTTGTGCACAGCATTAGGTTTTTTAAGGCGATGAGCAAAGAGCTTGAATCACCGTGTATAAGACACTGTTGCCTTGATGACAATGATATTTGTGTCGGTTGTTTTAGGCATTTGTCTGAGATACTGGTGTGGGCTGAAGCAACTGACGCTGAAAAAGAGCAGATTCTAGAGAAGTGTTCGCGTAGAAAAAAAGAACGGGATAATAGGATTCAACCGTGATTTTTTAATAGGGCTTATTTTTTTAGGCGCTATGAGAATAAATAAGAAAGCATTCCATAAGTACGGTAAGAACGCTCTTGGCAACCAGCTTAAGCCTGACAAGATGTAGTAAATGCTGGAATAAATGTGACGTTCCCATAAATAATTATTGGTTGTTCTGTGTGTATATAGTAGCTCCGCTTATTATCGTTTGCGCGTTAGTATTTTTTGGTACAGAGCCGATTGGGAATTCGTTGTTTTTGTTCCGGTAGCTATCATTGCAATTAGGTCGTCACTCCTAAGTTCAAGCACCAAGTGCGACAAAAGTAATCAAGGCTTTTAGCTTTGTAGCTGATCTAGGGCCTGTTAACACTATTTTAACCCACTCTGTTGCAGCCAAAAATTCGCTATCAAGTGGCGCGGCACCCCGACGTGCGGAGCGTGGTTTGGTGGTTCCAATCGAGCGACAAACACCGCTTCCGCTCCTGCTCACGCTCAGTACCTACATCCATGTAGGCAACGCTGAAAGCGGAGTTTTGGCCGCAACCCCTAGGGCTGGGCCTGTATTTCCATACTGATATGTTATTTCTCGCTCGTTTAACCCGGCTAAACCAAACTCCAAATGCCTTTCAGCCGGAAATACAGGCTCCAGCAGAGCGGGTTAAATAGTGTTAACAGACCCTGGGGAATGGATTTATTAAGAGTGCCACCGGCGGCCACTAAGCAAAGACGATTACCGGGAATCAAACCCCGAACGAAGCGTTCCCTGTCCCCCGGTGACGGTCTCCTGGCGCAGGGTGAGCGCTTCCAGGCGCTCCGGCACCCGTCCTGGCGGCCCGGGAGTGTTCCCTGGCGGGTCGGCGATGCTTCCTGGGCGTCGGGCAACCCTTCCTGGCGCTGGGTGACCCGTCCTGGCGCTCGGTGACAGCATCTTTGACGCCCGGTGAGTGCTTCCTTGGCGCTTGGTTACCCGTCCTGGCGGCGGGTGACGTCGTCCATGCTGCTGGGGCGCTACTTCCTGGCACTGCGGGACCCTTCCTGGACGCTGGTTACCCGTCCTGGCGGCGGGTGATGGCATCCTTGCAGCTGGGGCGCTACTCCTGGCACTACGGGACCCTTCCTGGACGCCAGTGGCCCTTCCTGGCACTGCGGGACCCTTCCTGGAGCGGTGTTTTTGCGTCGTAGCGCTGGTGCGGTCGTCCTGGCGGGCGGTGACTGCGGGTTAGCGAGCCTCGGTGGAACGCACAACGCGAACCGGGAATTAATCACCATGGGTTTCAGGAATTTCTGGTTGTACTTGAAGCACGTGGAATTAAAAAATTGCTGGAAGAACACACTAAATAAGACTTACAAATAAACCAACAACGCAGACTTATCAGGCCGCGAATTCACCAGTTAAGCGCAACGCTATGTTTGCCTGATATCTAACCACAACTTATTCACACTTGCGCCCACTCAAAATGTAAAAAAGCGAAGGTCTATTGAGTATCTTTATTTAGCATCGCATACAATTTTTCTGCGATTGCAACACCACTTAAATTTTCTACTTGAGGAGAATGCACGAATGGTAACTGGAAGCTGTATCTGCAACACAATTGAATTTGAGGTGGCGGGCGATGATTTTGAAGTCGTCCAATGTCATTGTTCTAAATGCCGAAGAATAACCGGTAGTACAGCCGATGCCATGATTGTAGTCCCCCGAAATACACTCACCTGGATTAAAGGCCTTGAGTCAATTAGCACCTACAAATCAGAAAACGGTGGCGGTCGATCATTTTGCGGCAATTGCGGCGGTCCGTTACCCAATGAAGATGGCGATGTTTACTGGGTACCGGCCGGTATTTTAAATGGCGATTATAAGGCCACCGTAAAAGCCCATATTTATGTCGGCTCAAAGTTGCCATGGGAGGAAATTGGCGGTAGTGCGCCGCAATACGAGGAAAATGTTACCTAACTGGAAATCGTATTTTAGCCCATCCGTAGTCTCTGGTGTCAAAGGCACATACTCTCGAAAAGAGTATTGGCGAATCGGCGTATTTACATTTAAAGTGAGTTACCCGCACAGATAATACTCGTGTTGTAATCACCACGGCTTTTTCTGGAGTCTACTATGTCAAAAACTCTCAAAGCGCTTTTTATCTCCCATGGTGGTGGTCCAATGCCACTACTGGGAGATCCAGGGCATTTGGAAATGGTCACCTGCCTGCAAACCATAGCGTCTAACATACCCACGCCAGATGCGATTGTGGTTGTGAGTGCGCACTGGGAGGAAAAAACCCCCTCGATAACTTCAGGGAAAACGCCGGAACTTATCTACGACTACTACGGCTTTCCGGAAGAATCCTATCAAATCCAATATCCGTGCAGCGGTGAACCTGGCCTTGCCAATGAATTACACGATTTGCTAAATGCAGCAAACTTCGACGCCACACTGGATGAACGTCGCGGCTTTGATCATGGCCTGTTTGTTCCCCTCAAGATTATGTACCCCGACGCCCAAATTCCCTGTGTACAATTATCACTTGTGGCAAACCTCGACCCGGCAAGTCATATTCAAATGGGCCAGACACTCAGCTACTTGAGTGATCGGAATATTTTGGTGATTGGTTCAGGGTTTTCTTTTCACAATTTACGTGCTTTTTTCGCTGCCAGCAGCAGCGAAACCCAACAGGCGAATCACGAATTTGAAGCATGGTTGCAACATTCATGCAGTAGTTTGGAATTATCTGAACACGAAAGAACACAGCGCCTCATACATTGGGCCGATGCGCCAGGTGCGCGCTATTGCCATCCACGCGAAGAACATTTATTACCCCTACATGTTTGTTACGGAGTAGCGACTGCTGCCTGCTCCACGGTTTACCCGTTAAAAATATTGGAAAAAGAATGCAGCATGTACCTTTGGTAAACAATCGCTGTATAAGCGCGTAAAAAAAAGCAGCGCCGTTATGCAACATAAAGATTTCAGCGAGCTTTACCGACACATTCACACACAGGCCTGCAATCAGTTCACGTCGCAAAGCGCTTACAAACAAAAGTGCGAGATACAAAACGTACCAAGACAAGGCGTTAGCTTGGTGCTTAGCGGCAAACTTCCTGATGCCGTATCTGATGTGATTGTTAGCGCCCGAAATCTTATTGGGGTCAATCATCTTTTTTACAATGCAGAAACCTGGCATGTAACAGTGAATTCGCTGCAACGGGGCAGCTCCGATAGCGCTGGAACTCTACTTCCTATTTACCAAGAGATACTGGCTAAATTGTCACAAGACCGACAGCATCCCTTCAGTATTTTTTTTAAAGGCATAGTAACCAGCACTTCTGCGCTATTGCTGTGTGGCTACCCCAATTTTGATATTACCAGTCTACGGGCAGCCGTACATCAGGAACTCGACGCACACAAAGCTGGGAGTCACAATCTAGATTCTGATAGCCAATCGCTTAGAAAAACTTGCCATGCAAGTCTGGTTATCTACAAAGCTGAGCTCGAACACCCCCATCGCTACCTCCAGTTTGTCGAATCCATGGGAACCAAAGCATTTGGGATTGTGCAGCCAATGCACCTGAAACTTATAAACTATCGTATCTCTCACGAATCTATCGATATCACATCCATAAATTAATTCACCCAATTTCAGCTTCGCAGCTGTTTAAAACCCTGTAATCTGCCCCAACTTAGCTAAGCATTAACTATTGCAGAACGGGTTAGCTGTAATAATTACGTCATATTTTTTTAAGGAGTTTTTATGAGTGAATATCAGATCGCGCAAATAAATATCGCCAAAGCGCGTGATACCCTGGATTCGGAAGTGATGCGCGGCTTTGTAGAGAGACTCGACGAAATTAATGCTTTAGCCGATAATTCACCCGGCTTTGTGTGGCGCTTACAAACAGCGGATGGCGACGCTACCGGTATTCAAGCATTCGAAGACCCTAACATTATTGTGAATATGAGTGTTTGGGAGGATATTAGCGATTTACAGAATTTCGTTTATAAATCCAATCATATTGAACTTATTCGCGATCGAAGCGCCTGGTTTGACAAAATATCTGAGGTTCACCAAGCCTTGTGGTGGCTTGAAAAAGGTCACATTCCCAACGTCGAGGAAGGCAAACAAAGGCTTCAGCATTTGCAACAGCACGGCCCAAGCGAAACGGCATTTACTTTTGCTAAAAAGATGGCCCGACCTTCCGCCCCAAGCCCTGACCTTCTGCTTTAAGCCCTGACCCTCTTCTGCTTTAAGCCCTGACCCTCTTTTGCTTTAAGCAAGGTATAAAAGTTTTCAACAACTGCTTTAGATTGGGATTAAGGTGTAAGATGTGCGCACTTTAAACACGCGCTTCACAAATCGCGCCCAATTTAAAAGTCAGGCCCTCTCATGAAAGACACTCTCAGAAAAATATTCGCTCCTATTCTTAATCCGTTTGAAGAGGGCGAGGGTCCATTCAGCTATAGAAAGTCGCATCGCACAATTTTAATCGCCGTCGGTTGCCTGTTTCTGTTTCTGGCGATTTCTGCACTGGTCGCCGGCGTAGTGTTCGATCAGTTGGGTGCGGCGCTTCCCAGTCTGATATTTTTGCTGGTCGGTTTCTGCTGCGTTGTGGTTGGAGCCTTGGGCTCTGATCGTGCCGTGGCAAAAATATGGGGAAGTAAGTAATGGTTAGTAGTAATGGGTCGTAATAATTGGGAGTAGTAAAGGGAAGTAAGAGCTGGGAGTAATAATGGGGTAGCCAATAAAGGAGAAGCATTAAACGCTTTCCCAGTGCCCTGTATATCAATCGAACTTAACAACCATCTTATATCATCCATTTGCTGTGCCTAGCGTTTGGTACATAATTTGCCAGCCAGGTTTCATACCAACAATTTGCAGCTAAACAAGCGCCCCCTTGGATGAAACCGGTCATGTTTGACGCATCAGAATCGAACGAACAAGAGCATTGGGTTATCTGGAATGGTTTTTTTGGCCTTCTGGACACGGTGACCATTGGAGAGGTGCAAGTCACCGCGAGCGGCCGAGAGGCCTGGCTTGAAGAGCCTTACGACATGGTGGGGCCTTTTAGCCTGGATGAGCTTGAATTGAATGGCAGTATTCACTTCGCAGAATGCCAGGTAATGTCGCGTCAAAAATGGCAGAACGACCAGGTTGAATTGCGTCGGGAAGGGCACAAGGCTCGCCGCGCTGCGGAGGAACGCCTGTACGCTGAGCGGGAGCGCGCAGGGAAAAACCGCAATCAGGCGGTGAACCAATTCGAGCAATACAGCGAACGACAACATCGCGAGCAACTAAACCTGCCGAAAAACGGCGAATTAAAAGTTGCGGAAATAAAATCGGCGTATCGCAAACTGGCCCAGAAAGCACACCCAGACCAAGGCGGCAGTCAGGAGCAGTTCGTGCGTATCACCCAGGCACGCGACGCCTTGTTGGCGCGCGCCTCGTAATTACGTTTTAACGTTTCTGTCAAAAAACTTTTAGAAAACTCACTTAAATGGCTGCGCGCAACGTTGCGTAGTGGCCTGTGCAAAACCCGACATTGGCAGCAACTCAACACTACATGCTCACTAGGGGCGGTTCTTTAAATCAAAATTCATAGCGCACACCCGCTGCAATTTGGCCCTGGGTGTAATACTCGAGCGCCTGGTAGCCGCGATAGTGAATAAACGCCTGAATACCACCACTGGCAGGAGCGTCTGCGGTGCTTTGGCTTGCGCCGCGAAGCACCGCTGAAACACCCAGGGTGTAAACCCAATAATTACTGTCGGGTTTATCGCCAGGCAATGAAAAATACGCTTGGGGTGCGTCACTCAAGGTATCGGCAGCATCGACATAAAGTGCATTGATGTAGCGCGGATCGGTGTTGTGTTGGGTGCGAAATTCCAGATCGAGGAAGGGAATAAATACGCCGTAACTGGGCGTGACCACGTAATTTATTTTTACACCCAGCGACGACTCGAGCTCATCAAAGGATTGCTCGGCCACCATAAACGCAAACCCTTTGTTGTTGATATCCGTTTCGGTGTAAGCATCCAAAGTGACATCGCGATAGTCCAAGGTCATAAAGGCGTCCACTCCCCAGGCGCCCTGTTGCAAAAACGCATACCCCAAGGTGCCACTCAAACTTAAGGCATCACCGCTGGTGCTGCTGGTTGCCGCCGTATCGGTGCTGGGTACCAGGGGGTTCAACGACGGATAGGTAATTACCCGGTAAGTATCGAAATCCATACTCTGTATGCCCAACGCCGCGCTGGCGTACAGCTTTTCAGCGTTGTAGAGCACGTAGGGCTGAATCGACAAACCCGACATTTCCACATCACCGTCGGCAATACTTTTTGTGTAATCAAACTCAAGGCGCTCAGACTGGTACCCCAACATTACCCCAGCAACCCATTGAGCGCTGAAGCGGTAATCGACACCGCCGGTGATGTTCACGCCATCGAAATCGAAGGCATCTTCACGCTCGGTGGCGTCACGCTTACCAAAGCGGCTATCAATATTAAAAAATACCCCCCAGGGCGACCAGGGCATCGCGATTTCATCACTGGCACCCCCGCCACCGTAGGCCTCTTGCGCGGTTGAGGCTATTAACGAATTCCCCTGCACATTCATGGCAAAGCCCCGGCTACCAGCACGTATTGCGCTTACCCGGCTCGCCAAACCCGCCATTTGGCCGCGCACAAAATTGGTGGACATATCCCCCTGGGTCGAGAATTCTTCGCCGGCACTCCAGCGCAACACGTAGCCAAGGTTTTCCAGATCAAGACCAAGGCTGAAGGTGGCTGGGCCGGAATCTGTGAGTTCGTTGGCGGTATGCACAATCTCTCGCACTGCCGCCCAATTGCGAAACATCGTGCCGTCGCAGGTTTCGGTGGGGCCGCGCTGCTGATCGTCACAACCGGCTTCGCGCAGGCGTTCATAGGTAGCTTGGTTGGCGAGTGCGGAATTTTCTTCGAGTTCACTGGAAAACAGACCTTCCAGGTTGGAAAGATCGGCATAGCTGAGCGGCGCAATTACCAGCAGAGCCAGCCCCCATAGCGGTTTGCGAGTTTGCATGTGGCTTGCTACCTGTTGTAGGAGTTGTGATTGGGAATTCTGAAAGGTTGTAGAACGGGACAAAGCGAGTTCCCGGAACGAACAGAAATGCTAGCATGTATCCGTGTTATTTACCTACCGGTAGCAACTGACTGAATTAACGTCTATGACAAAAACCCCATCCAGCGATGCGCCAACACGATTACAGCCGCGCTCAGACGCCACGCTTGTACGCCAGCCAAACGATGAGGCAACGCGGATACAAACGCGTCCAGCGAGCGCACGCCACCCCGGTGAGTTGGTGCAAATTGGCGATGTTTTGAAAGATCGCTTCGAAATAAAATCTCTATTAGGTCACGGCGGTATGAGCATGGTGTTTCGCGCTCTGGATCGCCGCCGCCAGGAAGCGCAGGATAAAACCCCCTACCTTGCCGTTAAAGTGTTAGGCAGCGATTTTCTGGAACACCCCCAAGGTTTTGTTGCGCTGCAACGCGAAGCCCGTAAATCGCAAACACTGGCGCACCCCAACATCATTACGGTTTACGATTTCGATCGCGATGGCGACACGGTTTTTATGACCATGGAGCAGCTCACCGGGACATCGCTCGAAACGCTTATCGGCCACAATAGCCACGGCCTCGAAAAATCTGAGGCGCTGCGGATAATCGCAGAAATCGCCAAGGGTCTGGCCTACGCCCATTCGAAAAATATCGTGCATTCCGATTTAAAGCCCGGCAATGTTTTTGTGTGCGACGACGGCACCGTAAAACTGCTCGATTTTGGCATCGCACGCGCTGCGGCATCTCTGGAAGATGCACCCGCTACCAGCAACACGGTATTTGACGCAGGTGAACTTGGCGGCCTTACGCCCGCTTATGCCAGCCTGGAAATGTTTCAGCACCAGACGCCACACCCCAGCGACGACATTTACGCATTGGGGCTCATCGGCTATGAATTGCTTACCGGCAAACACCCTTTCGGGCGCAATACCGCGCAGCAAGTGCAACAGCAGGAATTAGTGCCTCCCAACATTAAAATCCTCAAAGGCCGCCAGGCGAGCGCATTAAAAAAAGCCATTGCGCTAAACCGTGCAGACCGTCTGCAAAATGCCAGCGACTTCAACAAACACTTTGCACCCCGCTCGCCATTTATAGGGATTGCCGCAGCGCTGATCGTGGTGGTTTCAATCCTGGCAGGCACAGTCATTTTGCAAAGCGGCGACGAACCCGGACCCGACGTTCCCTTTGAGAGCCTGACTGTCGCGCAACAGCAAAAAATCAACGAGGCACTGGAACAAGCACGGGATGCGCTGGAATTCGGTGACCTGAACGGCGCGCTGTTTTACTTCAACAGTGCCTATACCCTGCACCCTCGTAATCGCCGGGTAATGCGTGGTGTCGACGCCCTGGTTGACAAGGTGATTGCGGCGGCCAAACAACAAGGCAACAGGCCCGAAGCCACCCGGGAACAAATCGAAAACCTGCTGAATTACGAATGCCTCAACGGTAACGAAAAATTAATCGCCTTCAGTACGCAACTCGCCGGCGGCTGATAACACTTTTTTGTGAACACCCTGTAGCACGCCCGGCCAGATATCGAGCCAACAACAGCCGTGGCTGTAGCCGGGATACTCCCAAACGTCACCGCCGAATTTCGCCACATAAGACTGGGTAACAGCGGCGGTGACATTGGTATCCTGGCCACCAATAAGATGAATCTGCCGAATATTTTCCGGGAAATTCTGCATGTCGTAGGGGTTTAACGAATCCCGCAGTGCCTGGTAGTGATGTTCCTGAGTCCACAAATCGGTATTGAGATTTCCAACCACCGTTACCACGGCAACCACCTCGGGAATTCGCGGCGCCATAAGTGTTACCAAGGTCCCGCCACCACTCACCCCAAATAAAATCACTTTTTTGTGGGGCTGATCTTGCAGTAAGGTTTGTACCGCTTGCACCATGCTACTTACCACCCGCTCGGAAAATCGCGCCTGAGTCCAAAGGTCGTAATGGCAATTGCGACTCTCGTGCAGGCCGTAGTAACAGGGTCGCCCCAGAAACAGCGCGGGATTTTTATCTACCCCCACCATGTGCAACACCAGGGAATTTTTGGGGGTGGGATCGGTCGCAATAAACACCCGATGCAACCAGGGCACGCCATCGCCGGGCACATAAATATGCAGGTACTCTGTGGCAGCGGCCTGATTGCGATACACCCGCAGGTCGTATAAATCACTACTTACCACACTTTCCTGCAGGCGGTAGTGGCTTACAATATCGGGAATGACATTGGGGACGCTGGCACAGCCGGACAGTAGCGGAGTTAATAGCGGCACTAGTGTCAGGCTGAGTCGACGAGCACAGCTCCAGATGAATGCCATATTCATCGCTGGCAATGGGATTGCAAGGGCCAGTATTGCCCACTGTTTGTATTGTGATTTGCTGTACAGGCCATCATTTGGTTTACTCCCGAAAATAAATCTCACTTACAAAGGATACATCATGAGATTGCAGTGCCTAACCGCCATCTTCGCGCTGACCCTCTGCACCATGACCGTCTGCACGATGACCATCTGCGTTAGCGCCAGTGCCGCCAAACCCGACACGGCGGGCACCGCAGAAGTTGCTGATTTAGAAGTTGTCGACTGTTTGCTCCCCGGGCAGGTACGCCGTCTCGGCAATTCCAGCTATGTCACCCCCCGGCGCCCCACTCGCACCACCGCTTCAGATTGCCGTATTCGCGGTGGCGAATATGTTGCCTACGACCGCGCCGATTACAAAACAGCACTCAACGTTTGGATGGCCACCGCCGAAGCCGGTGACGCAGAAGCCCAAGTGAATGTGGGCGAAATTTTTGAACGGGGGCACGGCGGTACTCCCAACTACACAGCAGCGGCACTGTGGTATCGCAAGGCCGCGGAACAGGGCAACGCTCGTGCGCAATACAACCTGGGCACCTTGTACGAGCAGGGCCTGGGCGTTGAAAAAGATATGACTCAGGCATTAAACCTGTACCGACAGGCCTGGGGTCTGCCGGAAGACGATCTCATTTTTAAATCTGCGGCACAGCAACAACAACAGGCACTGCGTGACCAATTGCAACAACAAATACAACAAAAAGACCAGCAAATTAATTTGTTAAAAAAACAGGTGGCGCAACTCCAAAAACAAGTCGCAGCAAGCGATGGCGATGCTGAACTGCAAGCCCAGGTGAAACAATTGCGCGATTGGATTAGCACTCTCGAAGCAGAACGCAGTGCTGCCGATAATGAATACTCCGAACTGCCGGTATTTCGCAAACCCAGTAGCACCCGCGACGTTTTACTGCAACCCGCCATGGCAACATCGCAGCGCGATAAAAAATTCGGCAAATTCTACGCCTTAGTTATTGGCAACCAGGATTACCAAAGCCTGGATAAACTCAACTCGCCCCATGCCGATGCTAAAAGTGTTGCAGAAATTCTGGAAAAACAATACGGCTTCTCGGTGCGTCTGTTGCTGGATGCCAGCAATGTGGAAGTTATGCAGGCCATAAACGCACTTAACGAAGTGGTGGGCGATAAAGATAATTTACTGATTTACTACGCCGGGCACGGCAGTCGCATTGCTAGCGGCGATGTAGAAAGTGGCTATTGGTTGCCGGTAAATGCCGATCCGCCCCCCACAGATACCTTCTGGGTTTCGAACGAGTTTGTCACCCGACACCTGGCACGCCTTAAAGCGAAACGGGTATTAGTGGTGGCAGACTCCTGTTATGCGGGCCTGCTTTCCAGTGCCCCGGGCTACCTGTTTCTCGGCAACAACAACAGCTACGATCAGAATTATCTGAATTATAAGCTCGATAAAAAGGCGCGGCTCTTACTGGCTTCCGGCTCAGACAAACCGGTATTGGACAACGCCGGCGCGGGTCACTCGGTGTTTGCCCGCGCGTTTATCAGCGCCCTGCAAAACAATACCGCCATTCTCGCCAGCCCCGCGTTATTTATTCAAATCAAAGATCAGGTAAGCGCTAACGCGAAAAAAGTTGGCGTGGAACAGGAACCGGAATTTAAGGCGATAAAAGGTGCTGGCCACGCTGTGGGTGATTTCTTTTTTGTGCCATTAAAGTCTTAAAATAAAACACAACTTTGAAGTATCGATACTGAGATTAAAGTACCGACACCGGAATTAAAATACCATTTAGGGATGCAAGCAATGATCGATGAAAAACGATTAATACACATCCCAATGCACTGGCGCATCTCGCCAAACGAAACTTTCATTAACAAGGAATACCTCAGTTATGTATATTGCAATGAATCGCTTTAAAATCAAACCCGGTTGCGAACAGGATTTTATTGATATTTGGGCAGGGCGAAACACCTACCTGGAAACCGTACCCGGCTTTAAAGAATTTCACCTTTTGCGCGGCCCCAGCACTGAGGAATACACCTTATTTTCTTCCCACGCCACCTGGGAATCCGGCGAGGCCTTCGAAGCCTGGACCAAATCCGAAGCTTTTCGCAAAGCACACGCCAACGCTGGCAGTCGCAGAGATATTTATTTGGGGCCGCCTCAGCTCGAGTGTTTTGATGTAGTACTCTAGGGTGTGTTAACACTCACTTACTCGCAGCAAACCCCAGGCATTGCTTGTTTCTTCTCAATTTCGGCGATCACAGCAAATCCCACGCGGTATGAAATCACAGCATTTGGATTGGAATGATATTTCCCTGCTTTTGGCGATTTGCCGCGAGGGCACAGTTTCCGGCGCAGCGCGTAAACTGGGCGTCAGCCATTCGACCGTTTCCAGAAGGGTTGACGCCATCGAAAAAAAATGGGGCGTAAGATTGTTTGAACGCCTCGCCAATGGCTATGTCATGACCGAAGCGGGCAAGCTGGTTTTGGCTTCTGCTGAAAATATTGAAAATGAAGTGTTCGCACTGTCACACAATTTATTAGGGCAGGACTCAGAGCTTCGCGGCCCGATTCGAATTGCACTACCCGACCCTCTTACTTCGAACTTTTTTATGGCGCACTTGAGTGCGTTTCAAAAAAAATACCCCGACATACAGTTACACATTCATGTCGCGAATATTTTTCAAAACCTGACGCAACGGGAAGCGGATATCGCCATTCGCGGAACGCGCGCGCCACCTGAAAATTCAGTCGGCCGTTTCCTGTGCGGTATTGCCACAACGGTTTATGGTTCCAGAGAATATCTACTCGACAAACAAAAACCCGATTTTGAAAGCCTTACATGGTTAGTGCCCGACGATGATTTGGCGAACCTCCCCATAAGACACTGGTTGGCAAGCCACTACCCAAAGGCTCACATTGGCATGTGTTGCAATTCAATGAGAGCCATTGCTGAAGCTGTAAAACAACACATGGGTGTCGCTGCGCTGCCCTGTTTTTTAGCCGATGGCGACCCGCACTTACAACGCCTTTTGCCGCCCATTACCGCACTCTACTCAGAACTTTGGCTACTAATGCACCCCGCGTTACGACAAACCGCGCGGATTCGTGCATTTGTGGATTTTATGTGTGACGCCCTTAAAGCCGACAAGCTGCTATTTGAAGGTGAAGCCAGTTCGCAGAACATTCCAACAAAATACTTCGAAAATGATGGTTTGCCCTGATGCAATCACTTGTAAACGATGGCTTACTCGCTCTATCTGTAGCAATAAATATTATCGTTTTATGTTTTATTGTTACTATTTGGTGGTATCGTAAAGCGATTATTCGCCACACCGTAGCTCCACGCACAAATCGCCGCATGAGCCAATTTAATATGTTTTGCAACAACACAGCAGATATTGTTTTTTTTGGCGATAGCTTGACTGAAGGCGGCGAGTGGCAGGAAATATTTCCGAACCTGAATATCGCCAACCGGGGCATCGGCGGCAATACCACCGATGATTTACTGGCAAGAGTTGACCAGGTCATTTCTCTCAAGCCCCAGAAGATTTTTTTAATGATTGGCATTAACGATATCAACCAAAAGATAGCCAGCAACACAATTCAAAATAATTTTAACGCCCTTTTCGATACCTTCGACACAGAAACCCCAAGCACCAAAATTTACCTTCAAAGCATTCTACCCATTAACGATAGCTGGTATTTCTCAGGTAACGACCGGGTACCAGGCCTTAATTCATTTTTAATGCAACAGGCCAAGTTACGCGACTACACCTACATCGATCTGTACAGCGCCTTCGCAGACAGGAGCGGCCATTTGAAGCCCGACTTAAGTAACGATGGTGTTCACCTACTAGAAGCCGGATACAAGCTCTGGATAAATGAAATATCAAGCTATGTTTTGTAATATGTTTTGTGGCCATGGGGTATCGCAGGCGTATTTCAAACACATAAAACACTACTGTGACCATCAAACGTATTTGCAATAAAAACGAATTTGATTGATTACTTCATGCTTTTATTTCTATTTTATGAAAAGCTTAAAACAGCCCTCTGCCGATGACACAGGGCTGTTTAGTTGATGCTTAGTTTGGACCTACACCGGCTGGAATAGTTGAAGGGAGCTTATCGACATTGTCTAGAGAATAACTATACATCCCCACATCCCAGGAAGAGCTGCCAGAATCATCCTGACTGGAACTGGTGGATTTTCCGGTATATCGATTCGATGACACATCGGCGTCGATATATCCGCCTTCATTCCAGTGGGGTCTGTTGGCATCCTGATAATAATTACCTTCAACCTTGGCCCTGGCGCTATCGCTTACACTCATTGAAAAATAATAAATGTCTTTCCAATAATTGTTGTAGAGATGAACGCGCGATGAGCTTCCCAGAATTTTCGGATTTCGCCCATAACCTGAATCAAAAAAGTTGTGGTGAAAAGTCGCCTGAGTATTTTTAAGCATGCTGACATAGGGGTCGGTTCCCCAACAAAGGTCCGTATTTATACCGTCAAAATGACTCCAGCTAATGGTTACATTGGCGCTGTCATAACTGTCGAGCAGGCCATCGCTGATTCTCGTCATACGCATGTGATCAATCCAGATATGGGAGCTGTTGTCCAGGCTAATGGCATCACCGGCTTCAATCAAAGCTGGATTCACGTCGGCAATGGTGAAGTTTTTTAGAATGACATTGGAAGACCCACTTAAATCAAAGCTCGCGCCAATCACTTTCGACGCAGATCCCGACCCGATAATTGTGGTATTGGAGCCCACACTTAGCGTTGATTCATTGCGCGTTAAATTGATGAGATCACTATTACTGCCTCCCAAATCTACGCAGCTTTGAGAAGAGGTTGGAATACGGTACAGGGGTTTTGTGTAGCCGCTACCGCAGGGGAGCTTACAGACAGCTTGGGTTCTGGCTGCCGTGCGACAATCGAGTGTTGAGTTGGGAAGTTGAATGACCTTTGCGCTGCTGTTTTGAACCAGGCTTTGCAATTGAGAACAGGAGCTCACCTGCACCGCAGTGTTATTGCCTCCGCCAGTGGTGGTGCTTAACCCATCAGCGCCGTATTGTGCAGCAAAGCCATTAACACCGGCAGAATAATTGTTAGATCTAGAACCACCACTGCTTCCGCTGCAGCTGGAATCCAACGCAGTGATGTACCAACGTTGTGAAGAATTTGCAGCATCACTGTTTTGATAAATGTTATCTCCTGCATCACTCCCGGCAACGGTTAAAGCTTTTCCACTGCCAACAGAGATAATCGCATAGGCACCATCAAATTCTGCAGACTGCTGCAAGCGCCACTGTTGATGAGCGCCTTCCGTATAAGCCCACTGCTGAATATTGGCGCCATTCGAAGAGGATGCATCGGCAACTTCCAACACCAAACCGCTATGGCTGGCTTTTATGACCCAGCGATCGGTGCCGCTAAGCTGCTCAAGGTAAAACTGCTGATTGGCCCCGCCAGTTTCATTCCACTGTAAAAGATTGGCACCATTGCTATTGCTGTAACTGGCAATATCGAGCGATTTTTTAGAGCTGTAATTGGTGATTTTATATAAGCCACCGCTAGCCAGGCCTTCGCAGGCGTCGGCCGTGATCTTCTCAAAGGAGAATTGCTGATTGGCTGCGCCAGTCGCGGTCCACTGCCGAATGTCACCTCCGGGTGCCGTGCTCCATTGCCATACATCCAAATTTAATCCATTTAATTTTGAAGTGATTGTGAAATATTCATTGTCTGAAGTGGACAATTTCCATAACTGCCCATCGCCACCCCAATATTCCCATTGTCGAATTTCTCCGCCCGCGTCCTGGCTCATGTTATAGACATCGACGGCCTTGCCACTTGACACCGATATTATTGAATAATATCCACTGCCACGAGAGACCAGATCAAAATGTTGATTGGCGTTTGCCGCATAGCCCCATTGCTGAATATTGGCACCGTTCTCCAAGCTATTATCTTCAACATCCAAAACCAGCTCGCTGTGGCGAGACGTAATCACGTAACGCCCGTCACTTAAAACCTGTGCGTAAGCATGGCTGACGGAGAATGCCACACACAGCATTACCAAAATAAATTTTTTCATAGAAATCTCTGCAGCTCTGAGTGTTTTTATGATTAAAACCCTTAATACCAACACGCTGGTATGGGCGGAACGCGGGACTGTTATTTATCAACTAGCAGTGTTTATCCTTTAGCAGGCATTTAAAATTTGCTTAAATGACTTTTCAAAAAAACTTGTCACAAGCTCTTCATAAAACCTGTGTTTTTTATCCAAGGAAGCAACGCGCTTATGGTAAATAATAATGGGGGTATAAGAATGCGATTAAGGTCGTACTTTTGAAACTGTCTACTTTTGTAGTACAGGGGATGGGCCAGGCCTCACCAATGCATCAAACACCTAGGGAACAAGCCGCATTCTACTACCCAAATTCAACCAGGCATTCGCTTTGATGAGACTTTCAAAACATGATGATGATCACGTTACGAGAAGTGAACACTGTTACGCTTGCCCTACCGTATTAACCTGTGTCACTGTATTGCCAGTAATGACAATACCCAGCCAAGGATCATTTTGGAGGTTCGCCATCAGTGCGGTAGGGGAATAAATTAAAAGATAATCCTTATCCGGCGCTTGATCTTCAACTCTGTTAAAATTCTGAAGACATTTAAATCTGAGATTGAAACATTGTGAATCATAAAATAATTGGGTTAATTTTGATTGTCGCCGGTATTGCACTCGCAGTCTGGGGTTACAACATTTACGACGCCATAGGGTCGAAATTCAGCCGCGCCTTTAGTGGCGATACCCCCATTGAAGCCTGGGCAGGCATGGTTGGCGGCGCGATTTGTGTCGTGATCGGGATATTTAAAGTTAAATAATCCGCTTCTTCTGTTTATCTGGCATCACACAATGCAGCTCCCCTCCTCAGCACGGCTATGTTTAACAGGATAAAGTCTTTGTAAAAACGCGACGAAGTTGACACCTCCCCTCTTTGCACTTATGACCTCTCCTGTACGGCAAGCGATAAATACAAATCCTTAAAGCGGCTGACGTGACCGATAGTCCGAAGCAATCGCGCCGCGCTCAGTTATTGACCACAATCTTAGCTGAACTCGACTGAAAAGCTTTCGCCCAACCTCACGAGCAAACCTCAACAACGATTGAGCGCCAACTGAAGTATCTGAGCCTTACCGAGTTAAAACCTGCCTTAAACCCAGACTTTTACTCTTAACTCCACTTAACCCCTTATTTCACTATCGAGTTTCACGGAAGTCCAAAGGTATAGTTATGAGCAGGTAAACTGCCTGACAAAGGTAGTTATTCGCGCACAAAGCTAGTAGGTGCTTACTTACAAAATGCGGGCTAGATTCAGCCAAGTGCGCACATTGATTCCGACGGTGAATTCCCTAATGATAAATGACCACTCATTTTGTCAGTAATTTCACAATGAATTCGAAAACACCCCTAACAACGTTTAAACACTTTTGGCAGTGCAACCGCGCCATTTTGCTGATATGCGCTTTTGTCGCCGCGCCGCTTTTTGCGGAAAACTATGTTGCCGAAGGCAGAGATTCGGACCAGGAAAAAGCCAGACAACATGCACTCGAAGCGCTCGCCTCCAGCCTGTATGTACGCATACAAAGTGAAACAACGTACCAGTACAGCACATCTAGTGGCGAAAAATTTACCGTCGCTAATACCCTAATCAGCGATATCCCTCTACTCGGGAGCGATACCCGATGTGCACGAGTTAAACGCGACTATATCTGCAAAGCCACTATCCAGTCAGAAAAATCTGGCAAGCTCTACCGCCAAGAACTTAATAAGTTACGCACAGAATTAGACCAGGGCTACCACGCAAAGCCGAAAAACGCCGCCAATCGCCACTCGCAATTAACCCGGCTGCTGGCAGTCTATGAAGAATATGAAAAACACGCCATTGTTGCCAATCTGCTTGGTGTAGATCTCCGCACTCAAACACCACCGTCGACAAGCAAAGCGACGCTGATCAATCAACTAGTCGATCTCGAAAAACGACCTGCAGACTTGCGTCTTGCCGCCCATTTACTCAGTCGCGATTTGAACTTTAGCAATATCGAAGTATACCCCGCGTTTCCGGAGGGATCTCACGAAGTCACGCAGTTCGCGAGAGCGCTTCAAATTTATCTGCAGGAGCAAATCCAAGGCAGTCACAAACCTAGCCAGAGCGATCACACCTTGCGGGGAACATATCTGCAAACCGCATCAGGTGTACGAGTGAGCTACTCCCTTATAGATGAACACGGAAAAACGCTTAGTACACGCGTCGTCGACTTACCCCCAGAAAGTTACCAAGGCCTGCAAACAACTCCGACCGCAAAAGACTTTGATGAACTGCTTCATTCCGGTTATGTCGTGAGTAGTGACTTGTTGGTAAATATTGCAACCAACAAAGGTCAACAACAGTTGTATTTTGTGAAGGGCGAAGAGATAGAAGTATTAGTGAAGTTTAATAATCCTGCGTATTTTTACGTCGTTGGCCATATTAAAAGTCAAGCTCAGGAGATGTCTTACCTGGTGGATCTCAGTGAGATAGAAGGCGCTAGAAAATTCGTAAAATTTGTTAACGCCGACGATGCCAACAAATGGATCTCGTTGGGAAGTTTTGAAGTGGAGCCGCCCTACGGCGTTGAGAGCTTGCAACTTATTGCCGCAGCGACCGATCTTGTAAGCCACTTACCGCCCTATGAGTATGACTCCCAATTAGGCTATTTCCTAATATCTCGCAAGATCGATAAAGGTATTGATGTTACCCGCGGCTTGAAAAGAGTGAAGCAAGATTTTGGAACAGTGGCTGCACCCCAAATACGCGAATCAGTATTAATGTACACAACGTTAGCGGAGTAGCCAAGCGGTACGGAGATGTTACACGAATAGCATCTTGGCTAAAGACATTGTTAATGAAGAAGTAATTCGAGGAGTAGGCATTCCAGCGTCAGTGCCGTCTCCACATTCATCCGACGCATACAGGGAACTAGCAATGAAAACTTTAGGCAATATATTATGGCACTTTCCATTTATGGGTTTTATGAGTGCTGCTTTCGTTTGTATTATAGGGCTGCTACTGGTTCTTACTGTTGTGGCGGCCCCCATTGGTCTGGGGCTACTCCAATTGAGTAATTTTTTACTATGGCCATTCGGGCGTTCCATGGTGAGCAAATCGGATATGGAGATAGAAACCAATCAATTGTGGGAAGCCTACTCTGTCGTAGTAATGATTCTGTACTTCCCCATTGGGCTTATTCTCAGCATTATTGGAATTCTGCAAATTGTCGGATTATTTTTTAGTATTATTGGTATTCCAGTAGCCATTGTCATCGCAAAATCACTTAGTACGTACCTTAACCCGGTCAACAAAAAGTGCGTACATTCCGCTGTTGCCGACGAAATTGAACGGCGTAGAGCCCAAGAAATTATCAATAACGCCGGCCTAAAATAAGCTCATTTGTGAAGCAAGACCTTAGAGTAAACTGCTTACACAGAGTTCCTTAGCGGGTTCACTTTGGCGAGCCCGCCCCTACTTTCAAGCCCGTTAACACATACTAATTTAAATACTGAATCGCTCTGGGACTGCCCCACAGCGTAAACGTCGCCCATTCATCAGCACGCACCGGCGTATTTTGAGCATTGAGGCTTTCTCGAACTGCAATTTGTGCCAGCTGCAGCGATCTATCTTTCGGAAGACCCTTCGCAATATTTTTGTAAAATGCCATCATCAATGTTTTTGTGGCTGCGTCGCTTACTTCACGTAGTGAAGACACCACAGCCTGAGTACCCGCACTTAGAAATGCGGCCCCCAAGGAAGAAAATTCGTTATTTATATCCCCAGCTTGAGTGATACCAGATTCGCATGCGCTTAACACCACCATTTCCACGCCCGACAAATTAAGATTTTTAATATCTTCTACAAAAACCGCCGCCCTCCCGCCATTATCATCGTATACCACCAACTTCGAATAATCTGGAAAGTCACTGTTTAACTGGCCATGACCGGCGAAATGAATCATGCCGAAGTTTGGTAATTGTTCCATAAAAAACGATCGAGTCACTTTACGATCACTTGCTAGGTCGACTTTCATGATTTGTTGTATTTCTTTGACTTCCGCTCTGGCGCCTGCCAATTCCGGGGTTCCTGGAACGGTGGTTGGCGCCATCACCAACACCCCTTTATTTGTGGGTTTTAATTTAGAAACAATTGCCTGACTTAAAGTTGGCGTATGGCGAATCAGATGTTGATCACCAAAATAACCGGTGTTGCTCTGAAGTGCGGCAAAGGGCAATTGTTGTAACACACCGTTGCTCGCAATTACCACCCGCTCGCCCAAACCAGCAAGCACTGGTGCAATCAGTTGCTCATACAATGCCCTGGCACTTTGTGAGTCATAGTTTTCTAAAGCCTCGGTAATCTGGGGTTCAACCGTATCGCGGGCAATAACATGGGATGCTATTCCGTCACTATTAAGCTGAAAAATATACAGGTTATTTCGCGTTACCCAATACGAGAGCAAGGATTCCTTAGCAGGTATTAATTTCTGTATCTGAGCGCTTGTACGCCGCCTTCCAACACCTACGGAATCAAACTCCCCTACGGGAAGATCATATAAAAACCCGAATAATTTTTTATCCTCTGCGGCATAGGATTCCTTATCGTGTTTTGCTAGTCCAGCGTTCTGTTTATCGATATATTGCGCGTATTCTTTCTTTAGGGCTTTAGAACGAATAGTTTTCAGGTTGGTCAAATTTACGGAAGACTCAATAGCAAAAAAATCATCCACCGCCTTCTGCGTCAAACTGTAGTCTACCCAGGGAGAGATGGTGTTTAAAATTTTCACTAAAGCACCACGCTTCGCGATCAACAAATCTGCAAAGTTGTTTTCCGGCGAAATTGCGTGATAATCAAAATTTACTTTTGCAAGTTTTTCTTCGAAACCCTCAAGTTCATTTTTAGCGTCAGCACTTTTTCGGCTGGATTGTACGACATTGTCAAAATCGCCGATAAACACCTGCAATTGTTCTTCTAGCGCCGCCTGCGTCGTTAACGCAAACACATTCAAGGCGTCGATAGAGATACTTCTCGACAGTTCAATATAATCCAACGCGCGAATTTTACTACCGTGTTGATATTCAAACTCTATCGCGGCATCGATCAATTCGGAACGGTAGGAAAATACACCTTGCAAACTGTCGAAAATTGTTTGCGGCGAAGAGTACCATGCTCTAACTGCTTCGGCATATTGCTCACTGGCAGCTTGGTATTTCTTTACAGCTTGGGAATACTTTGCTCGAATATAGGACTCAAATGCGCGTACGTAAACACTGTACTGGTAGCCATCCTGGGTCGACGTTTTAATGTCTTTGTCGAGCCATTTTTTCGCAGTCGCTACGTTTCCCAAACGCAAATACATCTCTGCGACACCCAACTCAAATAAACGGTGTTTGTTGTGAAATTCCAATCGCCTGATAATAGAACCGGCCATAATACCTTTGCGAGCAGGAATGGTAATCAGCACGCCCAGATGCGTGTGCACTGCACTGGGCTTATACTGGAGCAATTCACTGTATATTGCGGCGTAGCGGTCGTGGCCGTCCATAACTCTGGCAATTGCCTTATCAATTTCTTGCTTTGCAGCATCTGAATTTCCTAACAATTCTGCCAGATCTGCCACAGTGCGCGTCCAGTGCAACACATCGGCACTGTCTTGCACCAGATCGTAGGTATCAATGATTTCCACACCGGTTCGTAATGCCTGAATCGCTTTGTCTTTTTCACCGCTATCGAGTAGACGGGCGGCGTAATTGCGATACAACCTCACTCGATTGTCTTTCCCTTGTGGGTTGGAGTCGAGATCATCCAGTTTGATAAGGTATTCGTATTGTTCAAGATTTCCCGATCCGCTCAACAGCATATTTCTGATTGTTACGCCCACTTTCATTTTTGCCAGGGCATTCTCAGTGATGTACTCACTAATCTTCCGAAGCACAGGTCGACTTAAATCATTAGCTTTCAATTGTTGCTGCACAGCCAGAGCACGCTGTTTGTGGTCGGTGTATCTTTCCAAAAAGCTGCTATCTGTAAAGTCATAGAGCGCCATCTTACTGCCCCGTTGTTTTTCCACAGCATTTAAAGTCGCAAACTGCGCTTGACTCAGAAACATCTCGAAGGGGTTCATACCCAGACCGGAACATGTAGACTTAAGGAAGCTTTGCAAATGGGTATCATTATATTCATCCACGGCATAATTTCCTTCGATAAGGTCTTTGGGGTTACGTAAGTGAACTGTGATGGATTTCGAAAGAATTTCGTCGGTGGCGACTGCGCCATAAATGTCGTTTGTACGCCATTGCAGGGAGCTGATTGTCGCTAATGTAGCAATCAGCAAGTCATATTCGAATAAATTCAGGCTTAGCGGCTCGGCTACCGAAGCGTTCTCACATTTTTGTTGTGCAAGCTCCTTGATATGCCCGGTGCGACACACCGCACTAATCATCAACTTTTGCGCTTGCTCTTTTTTATCTTTTGCAGCGTAAGCCAAGCCCTCAAAGGCCTGCCATAAAAATTTATCGTTCCTTGATTTCGCAGCTTGAAACTGGCCTGCAGCCAATTCCGCTGCTTCAGGATATTTTTTATTGTCGACTAACTCGCCGTATTGATTCAAATCTTTAAAATATTTCTTATCTTCGATTTTCCCGGTATTTAATTTGTTAACAACTTCCGCAATATCAGCAACTTTCGAAGCATCTCGACGTGTTTTCTTTTTCTTAATCGCACGAGCGTCATCAGCAGAGTTTTCTGCTTGGGCCAACAACATTCCACTTTGACGAACTGATGAATACCCCGCAGCGTAGGTAGAGGGTAGAAAACTGCACACTGTAATGGTATATAAAAAAAGTAACCAGGGGTGCTTTGGCATAGCAGGCTCTCCTTAATTGGGCATGCGATAGCAATAATTACAGACGCGAATCGCCCCTAACAGTAGTGCGATTATTTGACGGTTGTATGAATAACAATGGATGCAGGACAAAACCAAACCGTTAATGACTTAGACAAGAACCGTAAATGCTTTGCTTTAGTTCATCCATTTCGTGTGTGGCTGCACTCGCAAGCATTAAAAGTGCCGGAACTCAGCGTAAGGGAAAGTGTTGGTTAGTCAGATTTGTATGGTAGGCAATTAAGTTAGGCGGGTTCACACCATTTTCGCAGCACGCCTTTTTTGTTCGTAGTCTTTTTTTATTTTCGAAAAACGCTCATGACCAAGGCGCTCGCGCAAACCCAGAAGGCGCGGTTTAAAAACGGTTTTTGCCTGGTCGGCGCCGGTGAGATCTCCCAAGGTCACCCAACCCACCGCAAGCACTTCATAAGCCAGGCAATATTTTTCCCGGCGTTCGGCAAGTTCGGCCAGGCCGAGCGCGGCACTGATATAACTGAGAGGTGCCGTGGCCTGTAATGCATAATTCCGTGCCTGTAAGAGCAACTGCTCGGCGCTATCCAATTGATGTTGTTCGATCGCTCGCGATGCTTGCACAATATGGATATCGGCCAGGGCGTGTGCATCTTGCAGTAATTCAGCGAGTTCGAGTGCTTTGGCAATTCCCAAATCGCCCGCTGTGTAACTGCCCATTTGGTAATAACTGGAGACGGCTTCCACAAGGACTCGTACAGCGTCACTGCGATGCCCGGCGGCCATAAGATCACTAAAGGCCTGCTCCAATGCCCTTGCCGCTGCGGATAAATCACCACCCGCCGCCAAGGCCTGAGCCATTTTACGTCGCAAGGCCGCAGTGGCGTGCGTGGCCAAACCCGCTTGCTGACCCTGCTCTATCGCCTGTTGCAAGCAGTTCACGGCCTGCTGTGGTTGATGCTCGACGGTCGCGATTTCAGCTTGTTCGGTAAGTACAGATACGGTTATTTGAGTACCGGACTCAGCCAAGGCCTGAGCGCGTTTAAGACGCTGCTTCGCTTCGGGAATTTTGTGGCTGATGCGGTACAGCGTGGCCGCCATATGACTGCAGCGCGCTTCATCGTAAACACGTTGCTGTTGCTGATGAATATCTGTGGCTTCGTCCAGGGCTTCACATGCGGCCAACAGCTCGCCATTTTGTGTGAGCTCATTGGCATGGCGCACCAGTGCCGTCGCAATTGCATCGCTGTCTTTGCTGCGGCGTGCCTCGGCTAGCTCGTGCTCGGTATTACTCATGACAGACCATCATTCCCCGCTGGCTTCCACGCCAGTATACCCCTCCGCCGTGAGTCGCTGTACCGTCTCGTCTATTGCCCGCTGGCGCGCGTCCTTGTGCGCCTGGGCCCAACTTTGCAATTGTTGCGAGAGTGATTGTGCCTGCTCCTGCTTGAGGTTTACCGCATTATCCAGTTGGCGGCCTTGTTGGCGTGCCTCGCCGCGCGCTTCAGTGGCTTCGGCTAATTTGTTCTCGTTGGCCTGCAGCAGATTATTGGCACCAGTGCTCGCCAGTTCAAAATCATTTTGCGAGGTAACTGCCTGGGAGTCAGTGGCATCCAGGGCCGCCCCATCGCTTGCGAGTTGCGCGGTTTTTGTGGGGCCCGCGGCTTGTTGTTCACTCATTGCCTCATCCATTCTTGAGAAGGCATCCAGAATATTTCCACTATCGCGATTAATTTTGCGGGCGGCGGGCCCAACCGGTGGCCGAATATCCACCAACCAACTACTGACGCGATTAAAGGCCATCAAAGGCCCGGTTAACGCGGTTCGACCGGCAGCGCGACTGGGGTAGCCCGACACCAGCCCCTGCGATTCCGCCTGGCGCTGCTGCTGTTCCTGATTCAGTTGTTGGCGACGCGCAACCGCTTCGCGGTGGGCCTGGGTGGCGCTTACCGCTCCCCCCATTTCGCTAACAGCCTCGCCGATGGGAGCCTGATCGGCACGGCACACCTGTTCTTGTCTCGCCATATTTTGCTCAGCTTGTTCTGCCTGCGCCCGCGCTGCAAACAGGTTTTCAATTTCCTGCTGAATGGCTGCCAATTGCTGCGGTGTACCGGGAGGATCGGGATAGTTGGGGTTAACACGCTCAACGCCGGCCATAGCCTCACCAGGTAGCTGGTTATCGCTGGTAAAGCGCGCATTCTGAGCCGCGTGGCGTTCTTCAACAGTGGGCGGCGGGCCACTTGGGCCGAAAAACTGGGGTAACAACATAGTGCCCACTTGGCGGGCGAGGCTGGGTGGGCCGCTATTTCCAGGGGTTTGGGTTTGTTGACCTTGACGCTCACGTTCAGCGATACGCGAAGCCTGATAGGCTGCGGTAAAGGGGACCCCGCTAGCACGAGGAACGGCCAAATCTGTTGCGGGTGCTTGCGGCCGCACGGTGGTGGAATCCGGTGCGGCAGGTGTCTGTGGCACCGAGGGTGTGTCGGGAGCGGCAGGGGGTGCAGGTTCAGGGAAATTAAAAGAAAGTTGCTCATTATTGTTCGGAGAAGGCGTTTGCTCCGGGGCATGCGATTGCAGAGGCGTCGAGCTAACCGGTGAATCAAAATCCGACCAATTCATACTATCGATGTCAGGTATAGGATCGACATGCCCCTCATGTCGCATTTGTAACTCCGCCAGTCGGTCGGCAACACTTTCAACAGGTCTCCTATGCGAATCGACCAGATCGACCATTTGCGGGCGACCATCCGGACCTATTACCGGCATTCCCGAAGCATCTTCAACTGGCACCCTAGCCCGTTCACCCATGCGTCTCGTTTGGGACGCTCGCCCCAACTGATCCAAGGCGGCAATCGCATTTGCGGATTCGTCTTCCATGCCGCTGCGCCGTCGCGATGCCAGACGGCTGCCGAGCATGTCGCTGGTATGACCATGGCCTCCTTGTGCTCGAAAACGATCAATTGCCGTTACATCGGCGTCTACGTCACGGAAAGTAGCCTGGGTGTGCGGGTGCGCCTGCGTTGGGGAAATTGCGCCGGTTTCAGCGAGCACGGTCAAGCTGCTTGCAGTATGCGATCGCGGCCGGTTACGTGGGTTGTTGGGGCGAGGCCCAATATAGTAATCAGAACCCATGGCATCCCGCATTATTCCCTGAGCAATTACGTGATCTTTTTGCACATTGTGACCAACACTTGCCCTATTTGGCACTTGTTGCCGGAAAGGCCAATTAGCGTGAAGCCGCGGATTAGCAAGGTCAACAAAACCGTGCGGTGGGGGTTGCGGAGCACCGAAGGGCAATTCCAATTGCGGCGTAAAATCCAGCTCCAATTGATTGGGATTGTGTACCGGAGCCGAACTGTCTGGCGCCGCTGCGGTAGGCGGTGTATCGGCTTGAGCACGCGGCGGCGGGGCGTCGAATCCGGGCAGCATATATTGACCGTTCTCATCTACTTGGGGTGGTCGCGTGGCAGGCGCATCCGTATCAGCCGGTGCGGCTGGCGCGCGGCGTCGCGAGGCGAACGGATTATCCAAAAATGCATTGAGACGATCTGCGCGCTGCGCCCAGGGTCTTAAACGGGTATGCAGGGGATTATCCGGCGACGCCAAGCGCTGCGCCCAGGCAGGTTGATCCGGATTGGCTGCGCCTCGTGCGGCCATGCGCTGCACCCAGCCCGGTGAATTCTCAAAGCCCGGAGGCACCGGGCGACTCGCGGCGCCTCCGGCAGAGCTGGTCGGTGCATCGGGTGCTGGCCCGGCATCGTAGCGCACCGTGGGGCCATCGCCACTTGCGGGGCGTGTCGGCGTGTCGGCGTGTGGCGCATCGCCGTCAGAGCGGCGGTTGCCACCGTGACCACCGCCACTACCAATATTGGCCGCTCTGCCCCCGACAAATCCTCCAAACGCGCCCCCTGCTGCACCTGCGGATGCGGAAATGCCCGCCGCATCGGCCTGCACATCGCGCGGATCGGCCTGAGAAGTAAATGTGTGTAGGGTGCGGAACACCAGCGACAAGGGTTGCAACAAGCCGGCATTTATACCATCGAGAATGCCCGTCACCGCCGTTATGCCCAGCGCGATAGACGACAAGGTGCCAGCCAGGGGGGCTGCGACACCCACCGTAAGTACAGTGATTATCCACATCGCCGCGGATATAACCCCGATCACCCCGGCGAGTACGTTAAGTACATTGGTCACCACATCAATAATTTCTGAAATAGCGGAGATACTGTTCGCGAGCCGCTCGTAATCAGAAGCGCCTTCGCCGAAGTTACTGATGGTTTCGCCTGTGTGGCCCCAGTCGCGGGTCGCCAAACCGTAGGCCGACATCCCCCCGGCGAGTATCGCGCCGACACCCGGGATAGGCACGTACCTGGCAGCAGCGCGACCCACCAGGCCCATACCCAAGCCCATCGCTGCCCCCGCAGCAAAGCCATTGAGCAAACCGCCGCCGGCGGCTTCGGCGATGAACGCCGCGCGTTGCACCGATTCGGCACCGCCCACTTGGGCACCGGCGGCGCCCCAACGCTGATGTTCTGCCAGTTCTTCGTCAATCAGCGCAAGATCGCTCGTGGCTAACTGCCCCAACGCCGCCTGGTCGCCACCGCTCAGTGCCGAGTCGGATGCGGTGTCGGTAGCGCCTGAGCGACCATTGCCACGACCTCCACCGCTACGTCCATCGCCAGCATCACCACCATCGCCATCACCACCGCCGCCATCGCCAGCGTCTGGGCCACCGTCGCCATCGCCCGGAGTGTCACCGTCGCGACTGGCATCCGCATCACCGTCGGGCGTAACCGGTTGCTCGGGTGTATCGCCATCCCCTGGGGTGTCGGGATCGCTAATATCACTGGGATCGTCTCCGGCTCCCCCCGAGCTCTGCCCCAAATCGGTATCGAGATCGGGTAGCAACACATCGTCATCATCCGCATCGAGATCTGTGTCACCATCTTGTTGACCGGGGGTTTGCTGGCGCTGAATCGCTGCAGATTTGTTGCGACTTTGCTGTACGACATGGGTCGTTTCATGAGCCATAAGTTTGGTGTCGCCGGCACTTTCGCCACGCCCCAACCAGATGTGCTCGCCACTGGTAAAAGCGCGCGCCTGCAAGTGTTCGGTTTGGCGCTGGGCCTCAGGGCCATCGTGCACTCTTACATCATCCAAACTGTGACCAAGGTGCGGTTCAATCTGGCGGCGCACGGTGCTGTCCAACGGTCGCCCCGCATCGCCTGGCTTTAAGCCATTAATCTTTTCGCCTGACGCTTTCTTCCCCTCGTGTTTTTCCTTGCGCTGAAGCTGTGGTGCTTTTAAGTCTTCATCGAGTTGCGGTGCTTGTTGGGAGCCGCTCATTACGGCATCAGCAACCCGGTCGGCTTCCTGTTCGAAGGGGTCGCCCGAAGCACCGATGGTCAATTTGGCCTGCACTGCCGGCACAGCGCCAATATGACTGCGTAACTGTTCTGCAAAACTCTGAAGGCCTGTAACGTCAGCGCCGGTTGATTCTTGGGAAACATTTTCTGGGGGGCAGAGGGAAGGCCTTTGCGGCTGACTTTGCAAATAGTTTTGCGGCGGTGGCCGCAGGTATTTATGTGTGGCGGCAGGCTTGCTGGGCATCGGCTTAGGCGGGGCACTCTTAGCCCCGGCACTCTTGGGCGCTTTAGCCGGTGGCGCAGGCTTCGGTTTGAAGCTACTCATCAGTCGTGCCTGGGCATTTTAAAAGCTGCCCTGCACACCGAGCATGCCGGTAAACCCGAGTTGTGGCGTGTAGCCCAGGGTCAATCCGGCGCCGAAAGGCAGCGCACCCTGGCCCTGTTGTTGTTGACTATAGAGTCGCCCGGCTGTGCCACCAAAGGTACTCACAGCGTCGATACCGGCACTGTTCGCGGAGTATGCCGCCATGGGATCATCCAGGAAGCTGGGGATGGCGGTCACCAAACCGGGTAGCGCAGAGCCCGCAGCCATGGCCTGGTCGGCAAATATATTGGGCATAGGCAGTAAAGGCGCCCCGTACCCAAGGCTTGCACTAAACGCCCCGGTGGTGTTGTAACCCATACCATAACGCAGGCCGCCGGCACTACCGGTGAAGCCCAAACTGGCGACGCCACTGGAGGGGTTAATGCCAAAGCGCGGGTTGAAAATGCCATCCTGATCGCGACCCTGCGCAAATATTTCACCGCCGTACTGATAACCGGCTAACAGCCCACCGCCATCCCGCATATAACCCAACTGCGCCCGCGAAGTATTGGCATCGAATAAAAAGCCACTGTTGCGATACAAGAGGCTGGGTGGTATCAGGTTAAAATTAAATCCCGAATCGTCATCGTCGTCTTTTTGAATCATTCCGTGCGGCGCATCGAGCAAAGGTTTGCGCTGAATATCGCTGGGCGACTGTTGCACCACATGGGCGGATTCGTGAGCCATTAAAGCCAGATCATCGACACTTTGGCGACTGCCCAAATAAATATGACTGCCCTGGGTAAAGGCGCGCGCGTTTAAACTTTGTGCCGCATCTTGTGCAGCTGCGTCGTCATGCACCCGAACGTGGTCGAGGTTCGCCCCCACAACCGGTTCGATGCGCCTGCGGGCATAATTCGGCAAGCCACGCCCACCACTGCTGTGATGCAAATAGCCGCTTAAAGATTTTCCGTAAGCAGGTCCGCCCGGAGAATGCGAAGCCGCTTTGCCGTGTTTATTCGCTTTGCGCTGCACCATCATGTACATGTTAATCAATTAACCCCGCTGGTAGTTGCTTACCCAATTTACGGTATTCACTGGCAATGCCTAACAGCACATCGCTGTATTGAATCGCGCGGTTTTCATGACGGGCAAAAACCGCCGCCGTTAATACCGCATTGCGAATATGGCCCCCGGCCAGCTCAGATTTCGCTGCAATACGATTTATGTCTTTTAAGGGCAAACTGTGTTGATCACCCAGGTGTACGCGCCACAATTTACGACGCTCTTCTGCACTGGGCTTGCCAAATTCAATCACGTGATCAATGCGACGTAAAAACGCGCTGTCGATGCGGCTGCGACTGTTGCTGGTTAGCAACACAATGCCCTGATAATTTTCTATGCGCTGCAATAAATAATTGGTTTGGGAATTGGCAAAGCGGTCGCTGGAATCTTTCACATCGGTACGTTTGCCAAACAGGGAATCGGCTTCATCAAACAATAACACGACATCCGAGCTTTCGGCTTTTTCCAATAAGTTGGCGAGATTTTTTTCAGTTTCACCGATGTATTTGCTTACGATGGAAGCGATATCCACGCGATATAAAGGCAAACCCAAGCGGCCGGCCAACCAGGCTGCCGAGAGTGTTTTACCGGTACCAGACGGGCCAACCAGCAAGGCCTTTACACCGCAGTGGTAACGTTGCTGAATGGAAACACCCAGTCCCTCGCGTAATTGTTCGCGAGCCAAACAACGTAAATACAGGGTTTTCATTTGCTCAGAGAGGCGCGCGTCGAGTACCAGGCCATCGTCGCTAACTCGGCTGGATACCCGTTGCGCCAGAGAATCCAACTCGGCAACTTCCGCTTCACTGGCGGCGCGCGTCACATCCTCTAAACTGAGCGGCTGCGGACTCGCCGCGCCGCGCCGTAACACCAGGCGCGAGAGCTGTGCAATGCGACCGGCACTGTGCAGGTAGCGTGCGCCTAAAGCCTCGGCAAAGTCTTCCTGTTGCAGGTTTTCAGCCCACAGTCTGGCGCGCTCCTGCGGTTTTGGTGTGGGTAATAACCACTCCACCTGAGAATGATTACGATGATCCAGCCAACCATCCAATCCGAGCAACACAATAATTGGCCCGGAATAACCTTTGAGACCATTAAAACTTTTACGCTGCGCCGGTTCCAGTTGAATGCGGTACACAGGCACCAGCTGCATGATTTCACAATACAATCCAATACCGGCCGGCAACTGTTCTGCATCGCTGATATACAATGGCTCGCGATTCATGGCTTCGGCTACGCAGGCGGCAACCTGCTGTTTTTCCTCGTCAAAGGCCGAACGAATTACCAATGCGGCGTTGCTGCTGGAAAGCAGAGATTTGGCGTGCACTTGCGCTTCCTGCCGCGCGCTCTCCGCAACACAGTGAGCACTTTTCACGGAAATATCTTCCACCCCCGTGAGACGGGGTCGAATACCACTGAGCGCTGTCGCTACTGCGAGGGGAACACTGATTAGCTGATCCGGCATGGGCTGATCGCTGTTATGCACCACCAGCAATTCATTGTGCACTGCGTTACCACTTAAAATTGCAGCAGACAACCAAAGCCCCTCGGCACTATCGAATAAACAGTGAAATGCTTTGTCGAGCAAACCGAGCGAAGGCCGCATGCTATTAAGTGGATGTTGCAAAAACGCAATACTGCGGCCCACCAGTGGGTCCTGTTCCACAGCCATACACAGTCGCGCACTCAGCAATTCGAGCGGGCCAATATTGTAGTGATGGCACACATTAATAAGTGGTAAATCCTCTTTAAGGGGTTGCTCCAAATACTGTTGGAACATATCACCCAGCGCGCCTGGCGAAATATCGCGCTTGCAGGCCATTAAAAATTCAAGCTCGGGTCGCGTGTCCGAGGTGGGTGGGCAGGCACTCGCCAGGCACGTCAAGGCTATTGTTAGCAGGCTAATTGTTTCAGCGTCACTCGCAACAGCGTCAGTGGTTTCTACATTGCTTACGCTCATATCCATCATATTAAAACCCCATTAATTTCACTGCTGCACGCCCGTAATGCTCGAAGTTTTGCCTTATAATTCTGCGCAAAGTTAACGATACAGAGCGTGTACCTGAGCGCCGCGATAATGAAACGCCACCACTTTTTGCAACCACGGTAGCCAACCGGGGCTGATATCCAAACCGAGTTTGCGTACTGTGAGCGAAAGTTGTTCGCTTTCTAAAAAAATATCGATATGGGTATGACTGGCTAGGAAATCGCCGTTGAGCCGACTCAGTGATTTAATCCCACCACCGGTTTCACGCCAAAGAAAACGGCTAACTGTTTTAATAACAAGATGTTGCCAATCACCAAAGTTGTCTGGCTCTGCGTTTGTTACCGGGTAGCTGTGCTCGCTTAACCAACGCTGCCATCGGGTGTTAAATTCGCAATTTCTCAAAGGCTCGAAGAGAAGGTCGTTGTAGTCACTCAGATCTAAATCCAAAACGGCAAGCACTTGCTCGCAACGCAGTTTTTGCAACAAGCACGCAAAGATCATTTTTTTCGGTGATACAGGCAAATTAACAAAGTGACAATTATCCGGAATAAGATTTTCGAACAGGTTCAAAATAAAAAAGACACCGGCATAGCTGATAGGGATACCGCTTTGCGCATGGTATTTTCCAGTTGATTCTGGATTTTGAGCTTCAGCATTAAATTCACCCTGTGAACTGTGCGAGGCGTGTTCACTTAGCCTTTCTGTATCGCGATATTTAACGCCCTCTGCACTCCCCGTTTGCAGTTGTTGAGGATTTTCGTTAATCAGCAATCGATGCTGCCTGGGCTGATCTCCGAGCTCAAGCGCCGGAGTATCCAGACTTTTTTGAATGCCAGCGGCCTGCTCGGCAACAGGCATTTCAACAATTCGCTTCAGCATGTACGCGTAGCATGTAACCCTGGTCGCCCTGGGAAACTGTTGCAGCCAAATTTCTTCGCGGGAAAATGTTTGCAACAACCAAAAAAGTAACTCTGGCTTGTTTTTTAATTCAGCAAAAACCTGTGCCAGGTGAGCGCGTTCTGATTGGCTAAATTTTTTAAGGAATTGCTCAAACTTAATCCGGTGAAGTGATGAGAGCTCTGTCGGGATATCGGCACGAGATAGCTCAAATTCATCAGCAAAACTGTGCGACGGCAAATCATCGAGCTTTAACACAAACGGTAGTAATTGATTGCGTGCTAATAATTCGCGCAGCAACTTCGCAATGGCGGCGGCACCCATGCTGTGTTCAATCATTTTAAGCGCAAGATCGGGCGAAATTTCACTGCCTGATACACGGCTACTCGACACACCAAGATGCTGTAACGTCAGGGGCCAATACCAGCAGGTTTTCTCGACCCTTGCTAACAGGCGACTCCAGGCGATAAGGGCATCGCTAAACCACACAATATCCGCATCGCTATTGTCCTCAAAATCTACGCAGGCAATGTTCACCACCCCCCGCTCTATTTGCGCAGCAATTGCGTCGGCCAACTGTTGGGCATGAGTGTTAAGCGAAAATTTTCCCAGCGTTATTTTTCGCACAAAAATAAGTGCGCCGTCGCTCGGAGGCATAACGCTACTGTCGCACACAATGGAACAGGCGAGACGCAAAGCTTCTTCCAACAAATTAACCGCGCTACCCAGCGATTCTCGGGAATTACTTTTGAGTCGCAGTGTTTGCACCTGATGAGCCTGTGCAGCGATCATTTGAATAACCCGCGCGCCTTCATTCTCGATCTACTCTTCGAAGGATTCTGTTTGACGACCACAGGGGTTTTCTTACGTGCTTCTTGTTTTTGCGGCGCCGCACGACCGGCTTGTTTTATCTGCGCTTTGGCGCCGCTGGGAATCTCGCGGGCGCCACCTTTCACTTCTTCAACTCGAACACTGGCGCCCTGCTTGCCAATATTTTCGACACGCCCTTTCACCACTTCCTTACCGCCGTGTTGAATAGAAATTTCATCACCAATACTGACTTTTTCCGGCGGCACACGCACGTTGACCGTTTCGCCCTTAGACGCACTGCTTTGTTGCTCCACAATGCCGGCAATAATTTTACCCACCGGCGCTTCGCTGGCCAGCAAAATACAAATACGCACGAGATTATCGATAAATGTTTTTGCTTCGGCGTAATTTGTATTGAATTGCTTGTACAACCAGGTAACCAATTCCTGCGTGTCGCGGCGATGTTCGTAATCCACCTGATCCCAATACGGCAAGTTGTAAAGATTACTCATCGGAACACTTTCATCAAACTCACTGAACTTATCTATCCATTTAACCCGTATTGCGGGTAGTACTGCACTGAATTGATGATAGATACAGGCCAGTACGCGTCGCATATTTTCCAGCTCCGCAGCCGCCAACTGGCTGCCTGCTGTTTTACCGTGGGGCGCATCGACAATATCGCCATAGCGACCATACTCTTTAAATTTACTGCGCGCATTTTTCCAGTCGCTCTGCTGTATGGCGTTAACCTCTGCTTTGGTAAATCGATTGCCGTGAGATTTCAGCATGCCAATATTGGCTTCCAGAGCGGCCATCATCAACATGGTGGTTTTGTTGCTTGAGGTATTTTTCTGCAGGAGTTTATCCAGGGTATCGGATGAGCTGGCAAGCCAGGTAAAGCTAAAGTCTGCCATCTGATACAGGTTTTGTGGTCGATTAAATTTATCCAGCAATTTATCACTGGACTTCAACCATTTTAACGGCGCTTGTTTGATGAGCTTTATAAGACCTGATATTTCCGATGGCGTTTGTTCATCACTGATGTCGCAGAAGGGTAAGCCGGGTTCATCTTTTTCAAAAAGTATGCGTACCGGTGCATCAAGATGGCTAAATGCAAAGCGCGGCCGACGGAATACATAATAGGGCACACGTTTATTAAGAATCGTATCGCGCTGTTGGTTAATCGCAGCAACACGGCGTTCGTCCTCTTCGAGTAATGCCCGGGCGACGCTTAGGTCGTGACGAGCCTCCGCCAGAGGAACCGTGATTTCCGCGAGGCGTTTATCGCAATGACTAAATTGCGTTTTAAGCACCTGAAATATTTTCAGACATTGAGTACGCAATTTTTTATAGCGGTACACGCGGCCTTCCACTTTACGCAGCAGCACACTGGTGTTTTCCAAAGCGCCGATAGACGATTTAAAATAAAAGGATTCATCGCGCTGCACATTGGGGTCGAGATCGTAGGTTAAATTCAAAATATCGGTAATTGTCGCATCAGACACATTCGCAAAATCCAAAGGCTGTTCAGGGTTCTGTGGATCTGAAACACCCGGTATGGTGATACCACTTAAAACGATACCACTGTTTTGTCGCAACCCGGTGATGGTCGTTGCTTTTGTGGCGACGCCGGAAGTAATGGAATTTAGAGCCACCGACTCTTCCAAACGCTCGCCTACCGTCACGTTGCGGTATTGTTCGGTTGCCCCGACTATGGCGTTCTGCTCCTGTACATCTTCGACCGTTGCGGATTTCGCAAAAAATTTACTGGAGTCATCCACGCTGCGCGTTGCAATGCGTTTCAGCGCGCTATCGGTACTGCTCAGGCTGGCTTTAAAAACCGTTTCCTCTTTGCTTACGGTTGACAAGGTAGCGCCACTCACCAGTGTGGAGTCTGCCTTAACCGCTGTGGTGATCGCCCCTGTGGAAACTCTGGAAATATCGGATACGGAGCCGATCAATACATTACGGGTAATTGACCCACTCAGGTCAGCGGACAAAAACGTCGGCGAAATTTCGCGGGTAATCAGTGAGCTGTCAATTCCAGTGTTGGCACCGTCGAAAGTGCTGCCGCCACTACTACTGCCTGTGGAACCCGCACCTGTGACGGTATCACCGGCCAAACTCTCGCCGGCGACAATAACATCATCACCCTGGGTTCCGGCATTTTTTAAATCTTCAAAAAATTCATTAAGTGCTTTGAGCTGTTCAGCGGAGGAGTTACTTTTCGCAATAGTTGCCAGTATTGGTGAAGTGGCCAGTTTGGTGCCTTGGTCATTGCCAAAAATGTATTGATCTATACGATAAATTTCAGTTCGCATACGGGCAAAATTGAAATCAATCAGATCGTTGGTGGTGGCGATTTTACGGTCAAGCAACAAAATAAAATCTTCCAGGCCGTCGCTATCCAGGCTGTTCAGTTCCTCACCGCTCACCAATTGTGGGTTTGCCTGGGTAATATCAGTTTTAAGATTCTCAATTTCATCTACGGTATAAAGCGGCGCAATGGCAGTACCGCCCTCCGCTTCGCTGGGCAAACTGACGCCATAGGCTTCTTCATCAATGGCTAAAGCCTGATACGCCTGTGCGCTCATGGTTTGCACTAAACGCGGCGTGAAGTAAAAGTAATCCCTGGCAGTACCCGTGGGTTGAACGGCAATGGCCAGAAGATTGTTACCAGCTTGCAATTGCGCCTGCGCGTTATCATCAAAGCTGAAGTTAATTTGAGTATTGCGTTTTCGCACATTCAGACCGAAACCAATGGGCGAAACAGAGTGCGTGTAAATAACAACTCCGTTGAGATAAACCACAAAGCTTGCATTGCTTTGTATTTGTAATTGCAGGCTATTGGACAAGTCTTGCTGCTGTAGCGTAAATTGTTTGCGCACGAATAAAAAATTATAGCGTCCACGCAACTCACTGATATCCGTTTCGAAAAGGCCTTTGCCGTAGCCCCATCCAGAAAGTGACGACGAAAATGCAATATCGTTAAAATCAAAAATATTCCAGTTATCGGGGGGATTGTTGGCCATGAGAATGCGCCAACTGGTACCTTGTTCAATAAGGGCGGCTTGCTGCGGTGAAGGTATTTCGAGATTATCGATGGCATCGTCATCGCTGCCAAAATCCCAGGGTTTACCATACATTGCCTGATACAGCCGCGATGCTTTTTGCCGTACATTATAGCGTCGCCCCAGCCAGTCGTTACGCGCTTGAGTGTACTCCTGAACCGCAAGATTTAACGAGGCATCAACGCTTTCAATGCGCAGCAGGTTGGCATCATAAAAATTCTGTTGCACAGGAACCAACAGCTCCACATCATCAAATGCATTTAAATCGAATGGCAGTAAAGGTTCCGACTCACGAATGGCAACATCCAGTTGTTCCAAAGGAATCGCCCGCGCACGCACCACATAATTCGAAGGAAAAAACGTTTGTTCATTACTGCGTGGTTTGGCAAATGGTTTTGGCAGTACGCCAACCGGGGGAAGATAACGAAACTGCTGCTGAGTTGCAGTCAGCAAATCGTCGGCAGTACTGTGCATAACGGCCAACTGCGCTAACTGGCTGTTAAACTGTTCCAATTGCGCCTGCCACAGCAAGGGGTTGCCCTCGTCCAGCAAACCATTGCCATTAATATCAATACGACCACCACTGCGCACTACTGCATCGCGGTCCACAAAAGACGCCTGATATTGTTCGTTGAAACCAATTAAGCCAACAGCAACACCCAGCTTTTCCCAGGGGTGAATTTCATTTTCGGCGAGACTGCGTTCCTTGCTAAAGATGGTCGCAGCGAGACGATTGCGCCATGCGAGATCCATTGTCGGCAGTGCCATCCAATTGTCTGGCCAGGTGTACAAAACCAAACGACAGGCATCCAATAGCTGCCATTTTTCAAAGGCCAAATCACTGGGGTCTAGCCCACAGGGGTCATCACCCTCCTGTTCCCGCACTTCTGCAAACAAGGGTTGCAAGACCAGAATACCCGCGCGCGGCAAAACTGTTCCCCGATCGATCAACTCACCCAGCGTTGGTAATTGTTCCGCATATTGTGTTGCTGCTAATTGCCCATCACCCATAATTTCGGGATGTTCATCGTGGCGAAAAACAAAAACATTGCGTAACGCACAGGTAATATCGCGATTAAGTGTCACGATATCACCACCATAACTCAGCCCGCGTCCGGCTGACACATGCAATTGCGTAAACGGGGTTTCTTCTTCAATTAAAGTGCGCGCATTAATTTTTAAACCGTCCAGTATTCCGGCTGAAACCACCCGCCCCAAGGCGCTTACCTGGCCATTGAGCCAGTTTTGTTCACGATTCAACGCCGTGTGAGTAAGTGCACGACCGCTGTAATGATGCAAACGTCGCTTCCAGGCTGTTTGCGGGTACAGCGCCAAAGGCGGGCGCAGTTCTACCAGCTTCTCACCCGCAACAGGTTTATCAATGGGTGTCACTTTCATAGGTTTATCCTACCGGCTTAAAAAAAGCGGGCTCTTTATTGCTCGGGTTTCCAAGAGTTTTTCGTCGATTAATCGTCGTGTTGTTTCTGCGGCATCACCGCCGCGCAAAGTACCAATAAGCTCGTTGGAAAAAACCTGTAGCTCATCGTCTTTCAGGCGACTGGCAATGGTATCCAACTCTGGCACGCGCTCGGTTTCCGCCAGGGTATTGGAAATCTGTTCATCTTGGGTAAAGTCGTCGGCCGTGGCTTCCAGGCGAGTAAGACCCTCGCCGAGTTTGTTAATAGAAAAACGTTCGGTTACCCGCAGTGCTTTTAAGCGGTTGAGCTGGGGAATTTCTGTAGTGAGGCTGGCACGATTAAATTCGGTAATGGCACTTTTTAATATGAGATTGGAAGGGCGCACTTTACCCAGTAGCGAAGTCACTTCTGCACGTGCCGCGATGGTGCTGCGGTTAATCAGCTGACCAAACGATTCACTGAAGGCAATTTCTTCAACACGATTTTGTAAATCCTGTTCTTCTTGCGCTTCATCGCGTACCAGTGAAACCGGTTCAGCCACCAACTCAGTTTTAAAATTCACGGCACGCCGGCGGGTATACCAAAGTTGCGCATCGGCATCCTGAAAAGCTTCACGCCACACATTTTCCGCTGTTTCCAGTTCGCTAACATCCTCTTCTTCAACCCCGATGGCACTGAGCACATCCAGCGGTGTAAATCCGCTCACGGCATCCGCCGCAACAGATTTTAAGGGATTAACCAGTGACGGTAATTTTAAACTGAGTGCGCGAATTTTATGGCGCGGTACAGCGAGCAACACCATCACCGAAGTCGCCGATGCTTTTTCTTCACTCAGGCTCAGATCGATAGGCGGCAGCGAGAAACTTTCTTCCAGCATCATAAACAGTTCGTCATCAGGAATAATCGAAAGCTCCACATCCATACCCAGGGGGAAATACACCTGACTAAAATCCTGTAAATTGAGAGCAGATAAGGGCATAGGCCCTGCAGGTGGTAAATAATTAAATTCTTCACTGGCAGCAAAGGCGCGGCTCTGGCGGCGACTGACTACCGTTTCCAACTGATGAAAGTATTGCGTGTAAAAGGCTTCACGCAATACCCGTGGCGAGGCACCCAGCCCAGTCAGGGCGTGTTTTTGGGTGCTCAACATACGACGCACCAGATATGGGTCGAGCCATTCAATAACGCCTTTATTAATCGCTAGCATCGCCAGCGGCAACACATCGGCAGGTTGGCCTTTTTGGGTTTGATTCACAAATATTTCAGCGGCGATATGTTTGCGGCGATCGCTTAATTCGTTGCTGGCTCCCTGGTCGCTGTAGGGAATTAAAGTCACTGCAGTGGCTTCAAAAATGCTGCCATCTTCCACAGACCGTTTACCATTAATTTCTGTGGGGTATGAAGTAATGGGTTCGGAAGAAAATTCCACCGGGCGCAATCCGACAATAAAAATACCGGAAGTATTGGAAAGTGTTTGTGCGGGAATTTGCGACAATTCAAATTGCAAATTCATTTTTTGAATTTGCGCCAGGTCGGCCATATCTACCTGCAACTGTTCTTCTAACACAACCAGTTTGCCGGCGGGCGTAATACCCCGCCCCTCAGCAATAACGATTGTACGTGCGCTGCTAGTGTCCTGGCTTACCATAAGCCCCGACATCACCCCAACACCAATTAGCTGGGCTACATCTTCCTGCTTGGCAATGTAATAGCGTTGCTGTTGGTTGAGTGCATCAGCATCAAGAAAGCGGCCGTCGAACCACAGTGGCCGGCGTCGCCGGTCATCAATAATTAAACTACCCAGTTCCTCATAATTTTCCAATTCTGCGGCGCTGATGGTTTCGCGATTCTGTTCTTGTGTGTAGGTTGGCATAGCTCTGCTCCGTTAACCGCCAATATTCAAATTCAACCAACGTGCTAGGGCTGCTGTTGAAACAGCAAACGGACGCACGGCATTGTTGATAGCTACCGTAAAACTTTCATCGCGCAGTGGGGCTTCGCCCGGGTCTGGCTCTGCGGCAACCAGTACCATGCGAGCGAGAAATACGCCTAAGCCGCCAGCCTCGGGAGCGCCTTCCTGCCAGGCTGTAAAAATCGCTTCACGCATGGCTTCTGCCGGGTCGGTCGCACTGGAAACATCGGGCCAGGGGTTTTCAGGCAGGGGCGGATTCTCTTCGCTGCGCACCCATAAATTTAATTTGGCACTATCACGAATGCGCTCTGCAGCGACCGCATCGATACTATCGAATGGACCTACCGCGAACGATGGCGTTTTTCCACGCTGGCAGGCAATAAATTCCACAGTAATATCCACGACGACACCTGCCGGTGCCCCAACCCAGGCAACATCTGCCGCCTTCCAACCCTGGTTAAGCGTGAGTGACGTTTGTTGCCCGTACCAGCGATTGAGACGCATGCATTGGTGGCTCGGCACTTCGATCATGCGCCCGTAGGCATCGATGGCGAGGCCGGGTTCCACCATTAATTTTTCTTCGCTGGCCATTTCAGTCTCGGTGGCTTCGCTTGCGGGCGCGTGGGTGACCCGCAAACCGGCTGCGGTACCCGTGCCAATTAAATAACCGGCGAGACGCGCCAAGCGACCTCGGTGATAAGTTTGTTCGGCAATAAAATCGCTATCGTTTAATAAAATACCGGTCTCATAATTAACCCGATCAATGCTACTGGTACCCAATAAGCTATCTGCAATGTTAGTCATTATCTCGCCCCGAAATTTCTCTCACCCGTTTCGCGATAGTCTTTACCGCTTCAGCCAGAATCCGCACAGGCCCCGCCAACAATTGGAGGAGTTTTTCCTCGAGGCGTTTTTCCTCGCCAACAGGAATTTGCACAGAATGAAAAGACACGTCTTTGTCAGTCATCACTATGCGCATATAGGCTGGCTGTAATTCCTTACCATCGGCATTAACCGGCACCACTTCCATTAAATAATTTCCCGGTGGCAGCCCAGGCTCAATATTTATTTGTGGTTTGCGCGTGGTAACTATTTTTTTGCCGACAAAATTTGCCATGGTGTTATTGATTGTCATCCAGGTTGACCATGCGCCATACATAGCGATCGATAACACCACCCCCCGCATCAGTGGACAGGGATGCATCAAGGGTAAAATTATCGCCAAACGCAATACGGTTTACCGGTTGTCCCTGATTGTTGAGAACCCGAAGAATCGCGGTAGGCGCTTGGGTATCGATAATAAATACTGAAACAATCGCCGCCGTACTTTGGTTACCGCTGTTATCGAATACCTGCAAATTGAAGCGATGTTCACCGAGTGGTAAGGGTCGTTCGCCCATTTCAATATCCAGTCGTGCGTCACTGGTTTCTACAGTGCCTGAGTTACGTAATTCATCAAGATTGATCGTGGTCATAATTTATTCCTCATTAATGGACCAGTGGTATTCAGTTATGCGTCGACCTTGCCAGGCGCGGGATGCGCTTGCGTCCAATACAACGGTTTCGCCAAAACTGGCAGTAACATTATTAGCAACGGCGACGGGGGCTCGTTCTACATCCGTGGGAATACCCGAGCCCATGCCTTCAAAGCGAGGATCAAGTGCCGCTGGCCCGGTAAGATACGCGTTGCGGGTTAACTGGCTGTGGTCGATGCGCGCCTTGCTGGGACCAAGTTTTTTCGCAAGATACGTATCAACACCCACAAGTGCGGCCATTCCGACAAGAAACGGACGCGACGCGGAAAGCACTCGCACCACCACATGGGCTGGCGCTTCACGGGCAACCACTTCGCGAATTAAATCCATATTTTGGGGTTCTATTTCCTGGTGAACCAGCACTGTAACGCGGTGCGCGAGGCGATCGAACAAATTTGTTATGGCTTGGGCTTCATCACCGGAAATATCCAGGTCGGCACTGAATAGCGCTAAAAATTCTTTTTTATTTTCATCGCCGATAAATAAAGTATCGCCCACGTAGGAATTACCCGAGACGCGACCGCCGAGTGTTAAGGGATCGTCGTCGTCATCAAGATCGGCACCCACAATAGTGGCAAAAGTACGCCGCATACGAAAATCTTCCAGCACAACAATTTCGCCACCGGAAATGCCATCGTCAGTCGCCAACTCCAGTGCGAGTTTTAAGCCCCGCAAGGTGCCACGCCAGCGATTCATTAAATGGGAATAACGCAATAATTTGCGCTGCTGATTTTCACTGAGCGCCTGCTCCAGAGGTGTCGCGACCCAGCTGGCCAGCCAGGGTAAGCTTTGCGCTGGTGCCGATTCGGGAAGTGTCAGTCGATGCGCTGCTGCGATGCGATCTTCCAGTCGGGTGAGCACGCCTTCAAAATTAGCAACAAAACGTTCCATAAAATCAGCGGGCGTCGCCGTACCATTTTCGCTGGCATCGGGTTCGCTGATGGTTTCGTGATAAAACGGTGGCAAATACTGATGCACATAAGAAAAGCGTGAACCGTACGCACGCAAGGCGTAAATTTCCGGCGTACTGCGACCGGTACCAGTGAGTTCAATATTTACGTGTAAATAACGACCTTTTAAGGCGCGGGACTTTTTACCACGGCGCTGAATCAATGCTGAAAACAAACCGCAAAACTGCGCTTCAATATCACAGGGCAAAAAACCGCTGTGGTGAGGTATTTCTGAGGCCACCGGTTCCCAACAGGCAACAGGACCATCGAAATCGTTATCAGCGCGATAGATTTCTCCAAAGCGGTGCTCAAACCATTGATGGGAGCACAGATCTTGTGGCTCCGCATAATCATCTGTAGCCGCCAGCCAAATTCTTACCCCGCAGCCACGTGGAATACTGGCTTCTATAAATAAGCGGTGCCAGGTCATTCCCGGTTTTTGGCCGTCTAATAACAACAATTCGCTGTTATTAAAAGCGAAACCCTGTTTCGCATAAAAGGGGAAAGATAATTTTCTCAGCGCTTTACTGGCAATCTGTTCATCATCAGTAATTACACTGTAGTGGGCAATGATACTGGGGGTGTGCATAAAGGGCCCAACAACCGCATTTTTAGCGAGCGGGTACAAATCTCCGACTGGCCACCAGGATTTCCCCACCGTGGCAATGGAATACACCGGAACTTCGGTATTGTCCCCGGCAATAAGGACCGCTAATTTATCGTTTTCATGGAACGCCAAACTGTAGGGAAAAATCACACCGCTTAAGGTGATAGCGTCGCTCACTGCGAGGCTGGAATCACTGCGTAAAGTGATAAGTCGCAGCAGTGCAGTGCCGTCACTCAACCAACTTAACACGGCAACTAAATCCTGCGCGTTTGCGGCAATGGCAACAGGTTCTTCATCACTCCCGAAGAAACTTTCAGAAAGCTCCAAAATTCTCGGCGGATCGTCATTTTTCGCGCAGGCTTGGGCTTGTTCATTGCGGGTGCCACCACCCAGTCGTTTCGGTAAGGGCAAGCCCGTAACACGCCCCAATTTGCCGTTGTCGCGGTCCAGAACCCAAACACCCCCGGCCGCCGACGCCGCCATACGCCAGGGAATAAAATTTTCCCGGTTGAGTTGTTGATCGTCCCAGCGTTCGCGTCGGTCCTGCATTAACACCGTATCGTTAATGGCGATGTAGAGTACGCCATCGGTGCCCATCAACACATCGCTGGGTATGTTGCTGAAATCGCTGTCATCAGGGAGTAACGGAGGCGAATAAATTTCAACGGCGCCCTGCAGCGCGCCGGTCGCCATTAGAGCCTCGCGAATCGAATCCCAATAAGCGATGGTGTGATAACTATCTTCGCAACGAGGTACCAGTTCGAGATTTTCACGTGCGAGCACTTCACTGCTGCTAAAACTGAGCTGCCGACGTTGACGCGCCAGGCGCAGGCAACGCTTGTCGCGATCATAGTTCAACTGCGCAGGCTCGCCCGGTAACTGAAAATGATTTTCTTCCGCAAGCATCCAGAACTGCAAGCCGTTGGCATCCATCAGCACACCTCGGGTATAACAGGCACAGCGGTAAACGATTCACCCTCGCCACTCTTTGGCGAACCGAACAAACCACTTAGATTTTCTTCTGGCGTATCGCCGACACTTACCACGACGCCTAAGAGTTCCGGTAATTGCCAGGTCTCCAGATCGAGTTGCTGCGGATCGATGGGGCGTGTGCGAGGTAATTTTTTCCAACTGCCATTGCGCACGAACACATTCACACCCGCCACTTCTTTTACTCCGGCAACCCGTGCCGCGACCACTTCCATTTCACGATCACGCACCGGGCGTCCCAGGGGCCAGCCTTCACCAAATGGACCGAAAGGGGCAAGACTCCATAAATAGTCTTTTAGCGCAACTTTTACATCGTAAAGCACCTGATCACGTGCAAACCCCTGACGCAACGAAACAGCGACACTTAATGCGATAGGTACATATTCACACCCGATAACATAAAGTTCAGTGGCAACGGGTTTGCGCGCTTCAAGGTAGCGATACACTTTTTCGATGAGCGGTTTATCGGCACGCGGTGTTGGCGCGTTACGTAAATCTTTTTCAGGCAACACCATCACCGATACCACACCGGGCACATTTTCGCGGCGCTGTTGCGGTAAAAATTTTGGTAGGATTTCCACGCGGCCCACAGAAACGCCGGGTACCTCTTTAGCGAGTTCCTGGTAATCGTTACTCACTACCGAGCGATTGCGATGTTTTAACCAAGCTGGAATGCGACGTTCGGCTTCCGCCAGGGTTTCAGCATCAAAGCCACCGCTGGTGGCGATCACTTGCGTGGCTGAAAGCGGTTGAGCAACGGCACTGCCGTCGGGGCCTTTGGCATTTATGGCTTTTAGGGTGGCGCGGGGTAAATTGCCAGAAACACCGCCACCGGCTACCGCGCTGGCAACTCGAATTCGACGCCCGGTTTCAACAATGCGGCCAAAAATTCCATTGCCGAATTGCAATGTGCCCAGCGCACTATTTAACACATAGGCGTTATCGTCACGGCCGGTTTCCGCAATATCATCCACGCGATACCAGGGCACAAAACCTCGACCGCTTTCCTCCACTTCGACACGCAGGGTGTCGCTGTTAATGTGCTTCCAGGGTAATTGAATAATCTGATCTGCAGCTCCGTTACTTTGCCCCACCAGCTGATTTTTAATGGTGGTGCGCTGCGCTACGGGCGCGCAATTCACACCGAGATAATCGACCGGCAAGCGACTTAAGCCACTTTCAAATTCAATTTTTAACCAACATACTGTACGGGCAATTTTTTCGGGATCATCAAGGCGCGGTGGTCGCGCCCCTACACCCGCGTTGTGATCGCTGCGAACATCGCCACCCGCAAGCCCGATATACGCGGCATTGGCGGGTAGCGTGACATAAAACACGCCCCGCTGCGTCAAACCCTGAATATTATTTTCCGATTCTGTGGGCTCGGTAATATCCAAGGGGATATAGACGGGATTATCGTCTTCATCCAACTCGCCACTACTGATTGAAACTGTAAATCCAATTTCACCACCCAGCTGAATATCATCGAGTGTTTCCGCTTGTTGGTAGCCTGGATCGAAGCCAATAGCAAGCTGTTGCGCACTGCCAACGGCTTCACCTGCAAGCGTTGCTTTCACCGCGGCCACATTGGCCGGTGCTGGTGCTAACAGCGCCAGCCACAAACAATTATCAACAGTTTGTGTGGCGACATCCAAAGGCGTATTGCTCACCACGTCAGGATCGAACGCACGCTCGGTAACGTAACCGGTAATGTCATCCAACTCGTGGAAATCTTTCAGTTCATCCAGCACATCCACCAAAGCCGTTTTTTCATCGTCATCCAGTTCGCGCTTGTAATAACATTCGCCTGTAACTGGCATTAATTTAATAGTTTCGGTGGTTTCAAAATTAACCGGGCCTGGTACCAGTGATTGCGCGCTAATAATTTGAGAATCGGTAACAGGATTCACAAAATTCATGCGCATTAAACCCCGAGCAGGTTTCGCTGCTTGCAATGGCTTGCCCAACAAATCCAAAAAAGCCAACCGCTGTTTTTCGGGGATAAGATTAGCGCGATACAAAATGGTATCTGAAAGCCAGGCGAATAGTTCAATCAGGGTGCGACCCGGATCACCCTGTTGCGGGTTCCACTCTGGCGTATGCGCCGGCACACGCGCCAATAACTCTGCAACCAGATCTTCAAAACGTCGATCATCTATCGCTGGTGGTGCAGGAAATAGATTAGGCATGTTAAGCCTCCAGCTCCATGGTTACCGCCATTTGTTGAGGCAAGTTGGTGCGCTTCAAACGGTATGCGATTTCAATTTTTAACGTGCTCGCGGAATTTTCATCGGGCCATACCTCCACCCTATCGACCAGAATGCGGCGCTCCCAGCGTGCCAGTGATTCGCTGATAAGATCGCGAATGCGGCGCCGCGTGACCAATGAATTCTGCTGATACAAATAATTTTCCAAACCGCCGCCGTAATTCGGACGCATCAATTGCTGCCCAGGTGCGGTGCGTAAAATAATTTGCATATTCTGCTTTACGCTCTGTTCCAGGCTGGGAAAACTCATGCGCCCTTCGCTGTCGGGTAGTGGCAATAGTGGCCAGTTAAGATTGGTTTGCGTCATAGCGTTATTACTTTCCTTTTAAGCCGGGGATCGGCAAACAAATCATGAGATAAGGAATCCAGCGAAAGAACAAATCGAATAGGGCGACCATAATCATGAGCAAAATAAATGCGCACAATGTCACGATAGGAATTGATAACGAACAAATCATGCCAAATTCCAAGCCGTCTTTTTTACACGGACCGGTTTCGCCGGGGTTGGGTAAATCTTTGTGAAAGGGCCAGGGCAACACAGATAGCACCAGATCTCCCAGGGTATAGCCGCGCATTTTGCGTACCCCGCCGCACAACATGTCGGAGAGAATAAAACCGGTGTTTTTGCTGTACTTGCGCAAGCCGGCCGGTGAAATATCCATAGGCATCGGGATACGAATCGGGCGCGAAGGTGCTTCAGGGTCGAAAAACGGCGCGAGATTAAGAACCCGTGTTGGTCGGCTCACCAAAGCTGGAAATAACGGCCCGCAATTGGGGCGTTGATAAACACAACGAATCACAAACCAGCCACGCTTGTTATCCAGCAGGCTGGTTTGCAGCGGAACATCGCTGCCTTTTGGCTGAGTATTTTGCGGTAGTAATTCGCCGAGCAGATCCAGCAGACCATCGAGTTTTTGTTTATCGCGCTCAGCATCCAATACCGCGCCATCGGCAACTGCGCCGCCCACCGGCGGTACTGTCGTGGGGTGTTCCGGATCGGCAAAGGGAAAAATAAAATCTGGCCAGTTGGCGGCAAGGTCGTTTTTAATCGCCGTGCTGGCAGCATTTTTTTCAGGGTGAAGACGCAGCGGTATTTCGACTGCTTCCAGTTTTTGGCGAAATGGCACAATCGCTTTTAACGCGCTGGTTAGGCGGTAATGATATTTCGATATCGACGAATGAATAGCAGGAGCAATTTTGCCGCGCAGGGTTGAATTGAATGTCGTATTGTAAAGCAGCGAATAAAATTCCTGCTGTTTCGCCGTCAAATCGCTGAAGGCCGCTTCCCCCATCACCACCGCCCAAATTTCTGGCAAATGCTGTTGCAGAAAATCGGCAAAATCCAACAGCATATACCACGAGCCGGTTTGTATTTGATCACGCGCATTATTGCGTATGCGTTCAACATCATCCGAGTCTTTATTGTCTTCTAAAGGAAATTCGTCAAAACTGCGCCCCATGCTATTGCTGACGTGACTGGCTTTATTCATCAAGGCCCGCCAGGGTTCCGCGACGTCTATCACAAAGATGGCTTTGGCCAGAGAATCGATTTTCCCCAAAGTATTTGTTTGAGCCAGAGAAGCTTCACCATTTTCTTCCGGTGCGGTCATCCACTGTTCGCGCCGTGCCACGGGAATCGTGCCGCTGTAGAGTGTGCGATCACAGCAATCACCCGCATAGCCACTGGGAAACATGGGTAACTCGTCTTCATTTGCCATCAAATGACTGGTTTTTAACGAATAGTTGCCTATTTTTTTCCAGACATTACCGCGATCAGTTTTAATATAAGCGTGTTCTGTCCATATCCCCTCTTTTGGCTTATCTTCCTCCTTGAGGTTTTTATTGTATGGGTCTTCCGGGTTGTCCGGCGGCAGCAATCGCCTTACCACAAAAGTGACTTTTTCCTGATTACTAAGCTCAACTTTTTTATCTGGCAATCCAAATTCGTTTTTAATAAGCGCAGCGCTCACTAAATAGTAGCGTTGATGACCGGGCTGATAGAGTTTGAGGTTTTCCAGCGCCTCAGTATCCAGGGGGTGCGGATCGCTATGGGCTTTTGCGTTTATAACAACCTTTGCCGATTTCACTTTTAACAAATCGGCCTTGCTACGGGTTCGCGTTAACAATTTCGAAATCGCCGTTTCGTTTTGAGGATAAGGCGTTTTTTCTGGTGACGTCACCGGGTCGCGCCAGGTTTCCTTTCGCTGTAAAACATACTCGCCAATTTTACGCGGCTCGGTGTTCATCACTTGCAGAAATTCCTGCATAAAATCGTCGTCGGCAAAACGCAATACTTGCGGTATTGCCGACAACTCATTGGCGATTTTAATACCCGCAGTGGATTGCTTCGCCCAAAGCGGCGTTGGCGCCATCCACTGGGTGTTGTGTTTTACCGTAACGCCTACCATATGTTGCCTGCCCCCGGTGTGTAACTGGCTGCGATGCAGCTGTTTGTAATAACGGTATCGGCCTGAACCACACCACTGAATTTCGACATACCCGCATCCACAGTTACCATCGACGCTGAAATTTGTACCATGGTGGCTTGTACCTGCACGTTTGCGGAGGTATTGACGGTTACGCCGCTGCTATCCATCGTAATCGTGTTGCCACCAGTGACGAATTCCACTTTGCCACCGCCAGCATCGGTAAGTTCGCCCGTAGTCCCGCTGGGGGTCGAAAATTTAATGGTCTCACTACCCGAAGATTCTTCGACAATGGCGATGCGGGTTCCCGCTTTACCAGTAAAAGTCCATCGGTCCACACTGTCACCCGGCAACGATTCCGGTGCGCTGTCGGCACCGTTCCACAGGCTGCCAATCACCACAGGCATGCGGGTATCGCCATTAACAAAACTGACCAATACTTCATCACCCACATCGGGAATTAAAAATGCGCCGCGATCATTGCCGGCAAAGGGTACGGCCACCCGCGCCCAAACAGGCGCATCTTGATCTGTGGCATCGTCGTAACTTAATAATTTAATTTGTACCCGGTTTTTTCCGTCCGGGTCATTCACCGCAACGACTTCCGCCAAATGGGTATTTCCGGCGATGCCGTTATTAAGTTGCTGTGCGATAGAAAGATTGCCCACTACGGATTCCCCAATTTGGCACACTGTGCGGTAAAACAGGTTTGATACCCAAGACTTTGATCGTAAATATGCTGAGCACTGGTTACGTAATAGGTATTCTCGAAGCGCTCGCTGGCCCCGGTAATCCGTACATGAGTACCGACGCGCAATTGCGGATTTCCTTCGGTAGTCGCCTGTACAGAAACAAAATTCCGGGCGCGTTGGTCGTAGATGGCATTCGCCAGTGCAATGGCTTCAGCGGCGTTTTTTACCGCGATATGCCCAACATGTTCATTTCGCTCAGCAAAATAATTTTCCAAGATCTCACTGCCGAGACGCCCATTACCCGGGCCCAGGTTTTGACCGCGACTGCTTTCTTTAATACGCTGCCCCGCGTCGGCGTCCCAACCAGTCACACTAACACTGCTTACCTGTTCGCTAAGATCGGCAAAAAACTTCACGCTTTTTAACTGGCCGCGTAAACGCAATTCCAGTTCACCGCGTTGCACATCATTAATTGCAGACATCTGTAATTCATCTGCCACAATTTGTACATCGGCGTGATAGCGCTTCGCGAGGCGTCTCAGAAAGGCAAGATCGCTTTCGTTGAGTTGCATCCAGTCGCCAATGTTTTCGCTGAGGCCATCAATGCTCGCCTGCAAACCGTGATCAGCTGCGATTGTATTGGCAATATCGGCTAAGGAGCTGTCGCTGTATAATTTGGTGCGGCGGCGCATGCGCATTTTTTGTAAATCATCTTCGGCGAACACCAATATTTCGGGCGGCCCATCACTGCGAAATTCCGCTTCGAGGCCACTGATTTTGCCGCGAAATATTTCCTGTGGTTCGTTGGCATCACCAGCATAAAGTGCAATGCTGGAACCGAGTTTTAAATCCTCTTCATTTTCGAAGGCATAAGCAGCGCCTCCGGTAATATCACTGGCCATATTGCTCAAGCGCAATTCCAAACTGGATAAGCCGCTTTCGTGCTCTCGTACATCCATGGCAAGTACCAATTCGCGAGCACGATCAAATTCCTGCTCATCAATACGTAGTGTTGGCCTCGGGTTGTAAACTGGAAAACGGGCAACTGCGGATTCGCTCATAATTAATCGGCCATTAATCGTTCGTTGCGACGTTGAATCACTGAAAGCTCACGCTCAATTTTTTGTGCCGTTTCGCGTTTACCGGGTTGTGGTGACTGCTCCGCTTGAGTTTCGTTACGGCTGGGCTCTGCAGCTGACACTTCGGCTTCCACTTCTTGAATTACAATTGCCATGTTGTTCCCTGTGTTCGATCATTAGACAAAATCATGGGCTCATGTTTTTAAAATTTTTACCGTTTTTTGCGCGCTATGAGTAAGCGCTCAATTAAATTCGATTTTCGCTTTTAATTCTCCCGGTGCGCCGATGTGGGCTTTTAAACAACCTGCTCCACTACCATTGGCGACACCGCCAATACCCACCGAGCCACCAGCCTGTAAACCCAACGATGCTGTGCCACTAACTCCGGCCAGCGCACTCACTTTTAATTTAACGCTAGCCTTGGGTGCGCTGGTGTGTAAACCCGCAAAGGCACCGGCACTCGCACTTAAACCTGCCGATGCGCTACCACCGATACTGGCGCTAATACCTGCACCGACACTCAAGCCAGCACTTGCACCAGTACTGAACCCTGCACCACCACTTATACCTAAACTTAAACCCGCTCCTGCACTCGCGCCGCCGCTTGCCCCCAAACTAAAGCCGCCACTGGCAAATGCAGCGGGTGCTTTGAGTTGAACTTTGCCGCTCACACTTAAACTGCCACTGCCGGGAAAACGCATATTTTCAACACCGTTGGCAGCGGCAATTTCACGGCCGGCTTCGGGAGCGCCGGCCTGGGTCGCGGTATCGGTAACGCCGGCTCCGGGGCTAGCTGGTGCTTCAGTGGGTTCCTCATCGCCGCCACTGCCGTTGGCCGCCTGATTGCCTTCAAACACATTTTCCTGATTTGCCAGTGTCAGGCTGATGGTGGCTCTCAAAGGCACACCGTCTGGTGCAAAAAAATCCAGGGTTTCCTGATAGGAATCGAACATGCCTGTGAATTTATAAGTTCCCCATTCAAAATCAACACGCGGTGGTACCTGATCTTCATCGGGCTCCATAAACGCCTGCATACGATTGGTTTTATCGCGTACATCTGAGCCGGAATCTGTGGTATCAAAAATTAATTCCATAGTCAGTTTCGCGCTGCTCTTACTCACATATTGCTGAGATTGACCCTCCTGCGCGTTTTCGCGATCAGACAAGGTATTGGCAATCACATAACGCAATGTTTCCGGATTAAAATCTACCGAAATTTCACCACCGCCCCCGGTTTTGGTGAATGTCGCTCTAGTAATGGCGTTAGCTTGTTCTGGCATAGGGTAAACCCGATGATATCAGTCGAATAAATTCTGGGAACTCGCACTGGCTCGTGTCATTCCCTCGTGAGCCAAATGAATTTCTTCAATGGCAACGTCAGTAGCTTTGGCATTAAGATCCGCCGTTTTAAATTTAATGGGCAGGGCATTTTCCAATGTCCAGCTCATCACACCTTTACCGGCGGTATCGAACATTGTCACTATGGCATCAACACGATGACCATAACTGCCCTTACCCACATACTCCATCCAGGCCCAGAGATCCTCTGCGCTGGTAACACCGCGTTTTAAAATCACAGTTGCAAAGGTAATTTTTCCAGCGCGCTGCGCTGCCCCCCAATTTCTGCCACCTTCTTTTATTACCTTGGGTTCCAGAGTGGCCTCCAAACCGCTACATTCCGAAAATGCACCACTGCATAAATCGATATCGCTCCCGGGTGGTTGCCCTAACATGCGTTCCTTAAAAGCCACACGAAAGCGAAAAGGAAAATAAGGTACAGTTGGCGAACTCATTACGCAGCTCCCTCTGCCAACAAGCCGGTTTCATTATTTCCCTGCACTGAGAAAGCGATAATCATAGTTTCCAGAGAGGCCGTAATATTCACCACAACTTCCGCTTTAACGATGCCCTTGTCCAGTTCATACTGGGTCATAATGCTTCTATCACAATGCACACTGTAGGCGTCACGTTCGGTGCGGCCATCCAATACGCCGATTTGATACAGCTGGGCCAGGTAACCTTCAAGACGATCAGTAATCTTTCGCCATAATTGTTCGCCGTTGCGCTCGAATATAAATTCTTCACCGAGATGACGACAAAAGCGCAAAATCATTGCCATGGTGCGCGATACACTGGCATTGCGATAAATAACGCTGTTGCTGGTAGTGACGTCGCTACGCAATTTAATCTGACCGTAAGCGCCAACGTGCCAAAGGCTGACACGATCTTCCAGCGGCGCTCCAGGAGCCGCACTACCAATTGACATACGAGGTGCAGATATTTCCGCGAGAGAAAGTTTCGGAAAAATATCGATAAGCTGCTGCTGTGCAACCGGCACGGCACTTCTAAACGTACCGCGAGTAAGCGCATTTTTGGCCAAAAGACCAACCAGGCTGCCTTCGCCAGGTTGCAAACCCTGCGGTAAAAAATTGTCGTAGCGGGTTTTTAGCCATGGGTAATTTAATTGCACAAAGGCGCTCTGCATGCCAGTGTCGTCTAATAATTCACGACTAAACCAGCCGTATTGATACACACAGTCGGGTAAGCGACTCGCGGCGCGGGCCTGCTCGTGCGGCAAAGGAATGGAGGTGATCAACTGCACTTCGCGATGCAGTTGTCGCACCCGCTCGGCAAGCTCGCCTATGAGCGTTTGCCACAATTTATAATCGGCCTCACCGTATTGCGGCGGTCTAATTTCCATTAAAGAATTATCGGGCAATACTTCGGTAGTACCTTGTGAACATTCCACAAACTGCTCTTCGGGTAGGGGCGGCTCCGGATACTCCGTGCTGTAAGGTGATTGATCACCCCGACAGATATCCACTAAATCCGGCAGGCATAAAAAAGACACCTCAGGCAAACCGAACAAATGAGCAACACCATGCCAACTACTACGGTCGTTGCGATTCGCAGATGCACTGCCACTGTATCCAGGCAGGAGCTCGGGAATACGCAACAAGCGCTGCGCCTGCGGTAAATTGTACTCGTAGGGAGCGCCAGCATTAATGATGTAACACTTGCGGCCACCTTCGGCAAAGAACGCTTTTACCGCAGCACCCAGCCAGGTGGCGCACTGCAGCGATTCACTAATTGTGCGCGATTCCCAGTCGAACAATTGGTCGAAAGTCTCCCAGGATTCAATCGGCACGGGTACATCGCGCAATTGTTGAGCGCTGGCGCGAAAGTACGGTGAAGGTGAACTGTCGTTAAAATTAAGCCAGCCAGATTCACGCAAGGTTTGCACAATTGCATGGGGAATTTCACCACCGCGAAATTCAACAAAACCCACAAAGCACGCGATATCCACCCGCTGTGGGGCGATGGGCTCAGTAACTTTTTGCTGAATAAAATGCAGACCTTTCATAGCTTTTTAATTAACTCGTTAGCCCTTATGCAACTTCAAGATCTATGCCTTCGGCGGAAAGCACCAACTCTTCCATGGCGACATCGCCACCACCTTTAGCTGCCAAAGTGGGCCCGGTATATTTCAACGGAATCACGTTGCGTAACACCCAGGTTTGAACATCTTCACCAGCTTCATCGCGCATGGTGATAGATACGTTGCGCTGCCCGGCTGGTCCTTCACGCTGTACTTGGGTAATCCAGTCCCAGAGATCTTCTGAATTTACAATGCCGCGTTTTAGAGTCACATCAGAAACCTTATGAGTACCGGGAACTTTGCGAACATGATTTTCTTTTTCGTTACCGTTGCGATATTCCGCTACGGTAAGTTCAGTGCCGATGCCAGACACATCTGAAAAACCACCCAGAGGTGAGTCCGGGTCATTGGGGCCATTCAGGTTGACTGAAAAATTAAAAGCACCATAGGGCGAAGTACGATCAGCCATGATTGTTTTCCTCTTTTAGGTAAGCGTCGGGCGCATAATTAAGATCGTGCATCGGCAGTTTTCTGGCCAATACGAAATACCACGAATTCAGCGGGTTTCAACGCGGCGACACCAATCAGACAAATTAAGCGACCGTTGTCTAAATCGTTCTGAGTCATGGTGGTGCGGTCGCAACGCACAAAGAAAGCCTCTTCCGGCTTTCTACCCAACAGTGAGCCACTCACCCATTCGTTATATAAAAAACTGGAGACTGTTTCGCGCACGTTGGCCCACAAGCGTGGCCCGTTATTTTCAAATACCGCCCACTGCGTGGAGCGGTCGATGGAATGTTCGAGATACAGAAAATAGCGACGCGGCCCCACATATTTCCATTCAGGGTCGGAACTGGTAGTACGCGCACCCCACAAGCGATTGCCCCGCCCCGGGAAAAATCGCAGACAATTCACACCGCGTGGATTTAACAATTCCTGCTCCGCAAAATTCACGTCGGTTTGGTAGCGCAAGGCACCGCGAACAATTTCATTCGCCGGTGATTTGGCAACGCCTTTGGTGTTATCGTTGCGCGCAAAAATACCGCACACAAAACCCGAAGGTGGCAAAGCGATTTCCTGGGGAATACTGCTATCATTGGGTCGCGCCAAGGGGTTGGCGACCACCACCCAGGGGAAATACATTCCGGCGTAGCTGGAATCGAATTGCGCTTTTTCGGTGAGTGCTCCGGCGGGCGTTAAATTAGGCGCAGTATCCAATACCGCAAATCGATAAGCACGGCGCGCTTCGGCATGAATGATTAAAGCATTTTGTATCGCGAGAGCCTGAGTGGCGTTATAGCTGGTGCAACCCGGTGCCGCGACAATGGAAATGTCATCGATGCGAGCCAGTTGATCCAGCGGTGATTGATCGGCAGGAGTTGTGTAAGCCCCCGATGTGGGCTCGAGACCATCGTTGCCGTTGGCAATCGCAACCGCTGTGGTGGTTGCTGCAATTATGGCCTGCAGTCGGAATGCATCGACACCGCTGCCCAAATCGATGTTATAGGGGTTCTCCAATTGCTCAATACGGCGCGAGGGTGTGGCCGCTAATACGGTACCGATGTAATTGGGGTGCGTGGCCGCGAAACCCATATTTTCATAAAAATACTGATTATTTTCGCTATCTGTAAATAAGGCGTTAACGGTAATAAATGTCGCCGTTGGGTCCAACGCCCCCAGAGCGGCATCAGCAGAATCTGCCCACGCGGTTCCGGTTTTCAGAAATATCGTACCGCCATTGTTTAGCATTGTGCCTTGAGGTGCGCGCTGTAAAGCGGTCAGATTGGCTGCTGCAGAGCTTTCCAATCGCAGAGTCACAGAACCATCACCCAATGCACCAGGAGTACGCGCCTCGAAACGCAAATTGTTAGCGTCATCTGCATCTCCGCCAACAAAAGCACTGCGCGAACGACCGTCATCATTACCTGCGCGCGGTAAAAATACGCGCGCAACAAATAATCGTGAACCACCGTTATCGAAGTAATTTTTTACCGCGTGGGCAAGAAAGTTTACTGTGGCGCCTGCACCAAAATTCAAATTACCGAAGCCGCCATAAACCCGCTCGAAATCGCCAAAGCTGGTAAGTATTTCCGGCACTTCACCGGTAGGACCTTTGCAAGTGGGCCCCACAAATGCTGTGGTACTGGTACTAACACCTTCAATTGATTTGGCCCTGAAGCTGGTTTCTTCGACATACACGGCCGGGGCGAGATATTCTGGCATTGCTCTTCTCCTGTTTAGCGAATTAACTCAGCACAAAGCGGACAACTTCAGTTCGGCCCGTTCGTAAACTGGTATTGGCTGTATCCTCGATTTGTGAATTGTGGTTGGCTTGCAGTACATCCGGGTCCACCGGCCACTGCGTTGCGGGTGCTACAGAAATTTCGACGCGGGCATTGATATCCATAACCAATACCGCTGGCTCATCTTCATCGTCTTCATCTTCGTCTTCGTCGGAATCGGAAAAAATGGTGATCGGGATATTGGGAATAATCACCAGAGCCTCGCCGCGCTGATCGGTGATGCCGCGCCCCAATAGTTCATCATCTGAAACCCTTAACACCTGTACAAATGCACCCGACACTGGTGCGCCGCTGCCGTCTTCAGCGGTCACCCGCACCAGGCTCCAGTTCACCAGGGTTTTGGTTTGCACATTGCGATACAGCTCGAGCGAAATTGGCTGAAACACCGAATCGCTGTTTTGCCAATTTGCGGCGATGGCATCGCGCGGCAGTGCAATACTGGCCACTCGGCTGAGATACTTGTTGTTGGGATCGGTCACTTCAAGACTTATTACAGAGGAGCCAACGGGCGGAGCGCTCGGCGTATCGAAACTGGCAACATAGTTGGCGAGCCCGTCGGCATCGCTAATAACATACAAACTGGAACGGTTACGAAACAAGGTGGCGCTACCGCTGGACACACTCATGTGTTCCACAATACGCTGGCCCGTTGCTGCATCAACCAAACTGATGGCGCCCAGCACACGAGAATCGAGGTTCTCAGCCATCGGCCACCTCTTTTTCCGTAAACCCCAGTCGCTTGGCCACCACCGGTAGATCACTGCCTTGTTCATCAAGGTCTATGCGAACCGAGCGGGCAATATAAGACATGGAAAGCCGGTAACCTGGCGTTATGGCATCCCAAATACGCATTAAATCTTCGTTGGAAATTTCCGCTGGAATCACATGTACAATTTCACCAGACTGCCATTGCCCTTCAAGGGTAAGCGATGAGCCATCCATAATCGGATACTGATACATTTGTCGCATTGCCCAGGCGGCAATAGCGTGTTCGGCTGCCGGGCTATCGGCCCAGATAGAGATCATAAAATGCAGATCTAAAGCCAGCGGCGGACGCTTGGCTCGCAGTTCGCCGGCGCGAAAGGTGTTACGCTGATGCTGATCGACAATAAGCCGGTAGAGGTAGAAGGTTACCGCCGTGCCGAAATCGGTTTCCTCGTTTAGCTCGTTGCTAGAAACCACACGAAAATCACAGGGGTAATCGCCCCGCAATTCGTTGGGATAGGTGTTCCCTAAAAATTGCATTAACGAATCGCCAAAAGAATTTACGGCGTTAAGTCCTGCCAAAGTTGTTCCCTCAAAATCACAACATGTATTTATTTATCGTCAACACAAGGAACATAAAGCACGTTGCCGCCGTGCATGTTGCGTTTACGTACCCAGCCCTCGTCACACAGTTGCTCTAACACAGCTTGTAGTTTGCGCTGTTCAACCATCTGACCGCTTGCCATTTGCCAGCGGGTGGCGATTCCCTCCAGGGTATCTGCCGCGCTGCTGTGCGCTTTTAAGTATTCCTTTAGTTCGCGGGCCAGCTCAGTAATTTCCGCTTCCGTGTATTTATCGGTCACCGGATTTCTCTTAAATAAGAGTGGTTGTTAACTCACCCACTGTGCCTACAAGGAACTTCGCATTGCGCTTTAATGCTCTAGAGCAAGTGAAATGCCACATGTTAAGAATTCAGAACTGGCGGGAGCTGAAGGCAAATTGTTTGAAATTAGCAAGCCTGTCTGTGGGTTTCTTTTTACCCGGCGGGACTAACAGCGCTTTTAACCAAAGCCACACAAACCGTGGCATGACCTCTGATTTAACAAATTAACCCTCTAGTACCCACCTGGGTATTTTGTGACCCAGGTGAATATGTCACTGCACAAACAAGTAATTTGCGTATGCTTTTTAAATGCGGCGGGGAACCTGGCACTTAATTTGTCATCGAAAGCCCTGGCAGCAAACCGGGCAACTGACTAAAATGGTTTGGATCATGGACGATCGAAAAGTGACTCTCTGGCCTTCTATAAACGCACATAGCAGCTTTTTTGGGGTTCTATATAATTACAAAGAATTTCTTGATACTCGCTTAATAACCAACGCTAAGCAATACGTACTTTTTTTTCATAACCCGTTGCATCTGCAGATCACCCCCAATTTGCGGAACCGATAATATGAATACAATAACGCTTGTTTCTCATGAAAATAGCATTCAAGACTCAATTGATATTAAAGATGCCTTAGCACCAATATTTTCAAAAATTTCTTTAATTTCGCAACAGGACTTTCTCAACAAAGGCGATGCGCTTAACGCAGCCTATTTGCACATATTTAACCGCTTCAGCTTTAACAATCATCTCAGTACGCGTTTGCGCGCCAAGCTGGATGATATTAATTATGCACACAATGTGGCACTGATCCGGTCGCAAGATTGCGCAATTCCCGATTTTTTAAGAACCTTTGGCGACACCATTTTTTGGCCCTGTGACCGCCAGGAATTGCGCTATCGCCTTGAGGGAGTTACCACAGAGCAAGACACGAAAAATAATTCTCTATTGAAATTATTAAACGAATTTAAATCATTTCAATTAATCGGCCAGAGCGATGTATTTGTTCAGGTTTTAAAACTCATAAAACAAATTGCGGTATTCGATGCACCTGTAATGCTTCAGGGCGAAACCGGCACAGGCAAAGAAAATGCTGCTCGAGCAATTCATCATTTAAGTCGCCGAGCTGGCAACGGTTTTGTACCTATTAATTGCGCCACCTTACCCGATGAGTTGTTTGAAAGTGAGTTATTTGGTCATGTTAAAGGCGCATTTACTGATGCGCGTCACAACCAGGAAGGCTTGGTGGAAATTGCACGGGGCGGAACCTTGTTTTTAGACGAAGTCGATAGTCTCAGCCAAAAAGCACAGGCGGCGCTACTGCGATTTTTACAAACACAGGAATATCGTCAGCTGGGTAGTAACAAATTCTGCAAGGCTGACGTGCGAATAATTGCCGCCAGCAATGCCAATTTCACCGAAGCGATGGTGCAACAAAATTTTCGATCCGATTTGTTTTTTCGCTTGAATGTTTTGAATATCAGTATCCCGCCCTTGCGTGAACGTCTGGAGGATATTCCCTGTATCGCGCGCAGCCTCATCGGAAAATTCGCTAGGGAGTACAATCGCCCCGTAAAACAATTGTCACCGCAGGCACTTCGCTGGCTACAGTCGCAAACCTGGCCCGGCAATGTGCGCGAGCTGGAAAACACCTTGCTGCGCGAAATGCTGCTCAGCAACACTCCAATTATGGAATTTAGAAAGCCGCAAGAACAACTCGCGCAAGAACATCTCGCAGTTGCAGATCCAACGAGGTTTACAGGGGTTGAAGAGATAGGCTTCCAGGAAGCCAAACAGATTGCCGTGGAAACTTTCGAAAAACACTATCTTGAAGCCTTACTCACCAAGACCGATGGCAACATTTCAGAAGCATCGCGGCTGTGCGGAAAGGAGCGCCGCGCCATTGGTAAGATGCTCAAGAAGCACAATATTGATCGCCGCGCCTTTGCCATTGAATAATTACTCGCAGCGCGAAAAGGACTATACTCGCACGAAACAAACTCTGTGAACCTAGCCCATGCCTGAGACCAAACCCGAAGAGACTACACTGGAGAAGCAATCCGGCAACAGCGATCAGCCCCAGGAAGACCGGGATGTTCGCGAAGGACGCAAGTTTGCGGTGAGCAGCAATAAGGGCAAAGCCAAAGGTAAAGTTCGCTACATTGAAACCAACGATCCTTCTAAGGGATGCCGGTTTTTATAAGCTATTCAGCGTAGTTGTATTAGAAATAAAAATATAAGCAACATTACACCTTAGTCAGAAATTTATACCGCACAGAAATTGCGCTGCCATTCCGTTTTGGTGCACGTCACTCCGTAAACCCTTTTCAATTCCTTAAATACTCAGCCTTATTAGTAACAAGACCACCACTGACGCAGCCTCTACTCCACTGGTACAGCCTCTGCTCGACTGGCACAGCCTCTGCTTAAGTTATGGGATAAGCGAAAGCAGCGCCGAGTGCCAGGGCCTGTTCACACTAAAAATAAGGAGCCCAGCATGCAAGAATACGATCTCGTTGTTATTGGCAGCGGACCAGCCGGCCAACGCGCTGCCGTGCAAGCCGCGAAACTCGGAAAGCGTGCAGCCGTTATTGAAAAGAACGTGCGAGTAGGCGGTGTTTCGGTTCATACCGGTACCATTCCCAGCAAAACCGTGCGCGAAGCCGTGATGTACCTGAGTGGCTGGCGACAGCGCGGATTCTACGGCATGGCGCACCGCGAGCGCGCCCAGATTACCCCAGCGGATGTGTTACACCGCGTAAACATCACCCTGAATCACCAGGTCGAAGTGATGTGTGATCAATTGGGCCGCAATGGCGTCGACATTATCACCGGCACCGCAACCTTCGAAGACCCCCACACAATTGCAATCACTCAACCCTCGGGGGAGGTGTTGCAAATTAAATCCCACTATGTGCTCATCGCTGTAGGCACCCGGCCCTACCGACCCAGCCATGTACCTTTTAACGGCCGTAACATTATTGATAGCGATGAAGTTTTAAAATTTTCTGAAATGCCGCGCAGCCTTACCGTTATAGGTGGCGGTGTCATTGGGGTTGAATACGCAACAATTTTTACAGCGCTGGATGTGAAAGTCACCCTCGTTGAAGCCCAGCCCCGCATACTGAGTTTTCTGGATAGGGAAATTATTGATGAATTTCAACACCACCTGCGCGATCAGGGAACTGTGCTACGTCTCGAAGAAACCGTCGATAAGATCGTTGAAAAAAATGGCAAAGTAACCACCACGCTTAAAAGCGGAAAGAAGATTCAGAGCGATATGTTACTCTTTGCTGCAGGTCGTGCCGGCGCAACCGATAAGTTGCGCCTCGAAAATACTGGCCTCAGCGCTGATTCCCGCGGTCGCCTAAAAGTTAACGAATTTTTTCAAACTGATGTGGAAAATATTTACGCTGCCGGTGATGTAATCGGGTTTCCCAGTCTCTCGGCCACTTCGATGGTACAGGGTCGACTTTGCGCCTGCCATATGTTCAGTCACGAATTTCGCAACCAACTCGCGTACTTTCCCTACGGCATTTATTCTGTTCCAGAAATTAGCATGGTGGGCGCCACAGAAGCTGAACTTATGGAAAAAGGCATCGCCTACGAAACGGGCGTTGCGCGCTTTCGGGAGGTGGCGAAAGGCCAAATTCTCGGCCTGCGCCAGGGTTTGTTAAAAATGCTCTTCTCAGTAGATGACCAAAAACTTCTTGGTGTGCATGTTGTTGGTGAAGGCGCCACTGAGTTAATACATATTGGCCAGGCGGTAATTACCCTGGGTGGTACCCTGGATTATTTTGTGGATTCTGCGTTTAATTACCCGACCCTTGCAGAAGCCTACAAGGTTGCTGCACTTAATGCCTGGAATAAATTAACGCCCTACGGCGAAGACTAGGGAAACTCTGAAAAAAGAGAATATTCTTCTTGTGGTTGGGAAGTATCGCCCACAAGCCAGGAGGTTACTGGAGTAAATGAGGAGCGACCGGACTGGTGTTCCAGGAAGGAACTGACGCCGCCACAAAGAAAATAGGCCATTTTTCAGAGGTTCCGACCGAGTATTACTCACGCTGAAAATCGTAATACCCGGAAATACCCATAATTTGGGTTAATTCGTCCAGAGCACTGTAAGATTCGTTCAGTAAACTGGGATCGGCGAGATCTGCACTGTTCAACGTTGCACGATAGTGTCGTGCAACCCAATCTTTTAGCTCCAGTATTTTTTCAAGCGACAATAAAAACGCAGGATGACAGGCTGCAAGTTCTTCCTCATTCAACACTATCCTTAACCGCAAACATGCCGGACCACCACCATTTCGCATGCTCTCGCGCAACTCCATAAAAACGACTTCATTAATTGGGTTGGTGGTGTCAGAAATTAATTGCTGTAAATAGCTCTGTACTGAAGGATTAAGTTCACTCTCACGTGGTGCCAGTAATGTCATCCCGCCATTAGCTTGACTCAACAGTTGACTGTTGAATAAATAACTTTGAACGGCCTCCCCCAAGTTAACCATATCACGACCGACTTCCAGTAACTGCAGCTCAAAATTTTGTGTCTCCAAAACCCGTCGCAGAGCCTCACGCTTTAATTCGAATGCCTGTTCGTGATACAACATTACAGAGTTATTAGCGACCGCCACTACGTCGTTGTGAAAAGCACCGGCATTAATGGCTGTTACGCTCTGTTGCAGAAAAACACACTGAGATTGTTGCAGGCCATGCTGTCTCGCCACAGATTCACTGGCAACACGGCACTGGCGTGCGGGAAAATTCAAATTGCTGGGAGGATTGTGGTCGCGACCGTAAACGAACACATATGTCCCGCGTGTACCATGGGATTCACACAAACGACTGTGATTTGCAGCGCCCTCGTCACCCAAACCGGAAATCGTGGGTAGCGCCGGATGCACCTGAAAATGCTTATCGTCGTTAAAAATAAAGCGTAGATTTTTATAGGTTTCGTTACTTTCGATTGTACGATGTGGTGTAGCGAGTAAATTTGCTGGGGTAAAGTGCACGCGTTTATCGGGTGCATCGAGACTCGCGGTCACCGTTGCCGCATTGGCAGCCCACATACTCGACGCCGAGTAAACCAGAGATAATAATTCGGGATGCCGCTTTGCGACCTGCTGCAACACAGAAGTATCGCTGCCACAAAACCCCAGACTGTGCAGCAGATCCAAACGCGGACGTTGCTGCGGTGGAAAAAAGCCCTGCTTGTAGCCCCGAGTTATCAAGCTTTCCATTTTCGCAAGCCCTTGCAAGGCAGCTGCACGCGGACTGGCTGCTTGATGCGCATTGGTCTGCGACGCAAAGTTACCCAGTGAAAGACCGCTGTAATTATGGGTGGGCCCAATCAGACCATCGAAGTTAACTTCGTAAGTTTTCATAAGCTGGAATTACCCGGAAATTATTTAATGGTTGGCTCCACCCATAAAACCTTGTGGTATAACGGGCTGCTGTTCGTGGGTAGCTGTACCCAGGGTCTGCGCCTGGGGCCAGGCACAATAATCGGCGGCGTAACTGGCGCTGGGGCGATAGTTACCGCTGTGTCCAACGCCTCCGAAGGGCAATGTCGATGAAGCGCCTGCAGTGGGTTGATTGATACTCACCACCCCGGCGCGAATGTGTTGCAGAAATTTTTCCTGATGGCTGATATTGTCACTCAATAACCCGGCAGCGAGACCGAAGCGGGTATCGTTTGCCAGGGTGATAGCCTCATCGAAATCAGCCACCCGATAAACCTGCAACAAAGGTCCAAATATTTCTTCGTCGTACAAATTTTTCACCCCAGGCATGGTGATAACGCCTGGAGAAATAAAAGCATTGCCTCTATGCCGGGCCAGCAGTTTTGCACGGCCACCTATTTGCAAAAGTTTTTTCTGCGTGTCCAAGACCTTCATTGCCGCCTGTTCATCAATCAACGGCCCCATAAAAGGCTCTTCCTGCCAAGCACCAATCTGCAATTGCGGCAATATTTGAATCACCCGCTCAAATACTGAGTTGGCGTTATTAGCGACTAAAATCAAACGACGGGCGCAGGTGCAACGTTGGCCACTACTGATAAACGCACTGCGTATAATATGCCAGGCGGCGACTTCAATATTGCCGACCCTATCAACAATCAATGGGTTATTGCCGCCCATTTCAAGTGCCAGCAACACCTCGGGTCGCCCGGCAAGTTGGCGGTGAATTTCAGCACCCACACGATAAGACCCAGTAAACAGCACACCCTGAACCGCTGCATTGATCAGAGCCCTGCCGACACTTGCATCGCCGTGCAGTAAATTAATAACGCCGGGTGGGAGGCCAGCCGCCCGCCATAGCTGTAAGGTGAGCTCGGCAACTGCCGGGGTTTTTTCACTGGGTTTGAACACGATGCTGTTTCCCGCGAGCAGCGCGGGCACAATATGACCATTGGGCAAATGACCGGGAAAATTATAGGGACCAAACACGGCCATGACCCCCAAGGGTCTATGCTGTAACCCCCATTGCACTTCAGAATGATCTGCGGCGCGCTGCTGCTGTGCTGAGATACTGATGGCAATTTTATTTATCATGGCCGTCACTTCCTGGGTCGATTCCCACAACGGCTTGCCGGTTTCATTACTGATGGCTTTCGCTAATTCGGAAGTATTGTCTTGCACTGTTTCGGCAAAGTTTTCTAAAAGCCTTTTGCGCTCAGCTAAAGGCGTTAAATACCACGAAGGCTGAGCTTGACTTGCAGCCGCGACCGCCTCCCGTACCTGCTGTTCGTCTGCACCATAACCCGCCCATAAGACCTCTCCTGTAGCCGGGTTAAGCGATCGCAATTCAGAACCGCGCCCGGCTTGCCATTCGCCATTAATTAATATGCCCGTCATCGTTATTTCTCCAGGCTAACGTAGTGAACCGCGTCGCCTTCCTGCAATTGCAGATTTGCACACACATCTGGGAGCAACAATAATGTGCCCCATTCGCTCAATTGTCCCTGCACCCGGGCGGCACGAAAATTTTCAAGGCTCTGTGTCGCTATCAGAAAAGACGCGCTATGGGCAAGATTATTTTCGATCTGAACATTGCTTTGCTGTGCGGCGCTGGGCGTCGCCATGGAGTTAAGTCGCGCCCTCAACATGGGCCCGCCATCAAATATATCCACCAGGTTTTCGTAATGAAAGCCTTCTTTCTGCAACAAGGCCTGCGCGGGTAGCGCGTTGCGATGTGCTCGACCAATGGCTTCACGGGCCGAGCTTGGCAACAGGTTGGTATAAATGGGATAGCGCGGCATCAGTTCAGTAATAAATAAATTAGAGCCTGTGCCGCAAAGTCGATCGGCCTCTGTGTAATCCATTTCGAAAAAATGCTGGCCTATGGCATTCCAAAAAGGGCTTTGGTGATTGTCATCCAACCAACCCCGAACTTGAGCGATAACATTCTCGCTAAAACGGTGATGGAATTGCGCCATCAATAAATATCGGCTGCGCGCCAGCCAGCTGCCATTACCGCGATAATCACCATTAATAAATAAGGTACCGATTTCGGAGCAATCCGTGTAATCGTTGGTAAGCTGTAAAATTTCGGCACGTACTTCGCACTGCAGCGAGTGAGAGTAGTGGTTGGCCGGAGTCACCCGGTAGGCATAAAACGCCTGATCGCTCCCCGTGCTGGTGTATATACCGGCGGTTCCAACCACGCGTTGATTTTCGCTGTCTTCCAGCACCAACAAAAAATAGTCGTCGCGACAATATTCACCATGGGCAAAACTGAGCAATGATCGTTGTATTTTTTTTTGGAGTATATCCCGCTCTGGTGGTAGTGAGGTCATACCGCTGCCTGCGAGCTGCGACAGAGTAAGGAGATCATCGAGATCGCTAATTCGAACCGGTCTAACCAATAGCATCAAGAGGTCTCCGTTAAACGGTTTAGCTGAGACAGAAATAACGCAGTTAATGCGGCCCGCGCCGTAAAGCTTTCAATCAGCAGGAATTCACGTTCACTGTGAATTCCCCCACCACACACCCCCATGGTATCGATATTTGGCAAACCCGCCACCGCGAGATTGTTGCCATCGCAACACCCCCCAGTGGCACGAAACTGTACCGGCTGCTGTAAGGCATCTCCACAACTTGCCAACAAATCAAAAAGAGCCTGGTGCGCTGTATCAATGTTTTTTGGTGGGCGATGAAATTCGCCGTGCAGTGAAAATTCGCAAGCCTGCTGAGCATTATATTTCGCAATTATTTGCTCTAATTGCAACTGAATGACAGCCAGAGCTTCGCTATTATTAACCCGCACATTAAAATGGATAATGGCGCTGCCGGGCACCACATTAATCGCCGCGCCACCTTCGATTTGCGCGATGTTTACACTGATACCCTGCTTGGCATTACTCAGCCCAGCCAACTCCGCGGCTAATTGCGCGGCTCCGGTGACTGCATTGACACCATTGAAAAATTCCCGACCTGCATGCACCGAACGGCCACTAACTAACACTTTAAAATTGCCACTACCTTTACGAGCCCCAGCGAGTGTGCCATCTTCCAGTGCTGGCTCAAAAACCAGGCCGCACATATAGTTGGGCGCTAATTCGTTGAGCAGTTTGCGACTGTAAGGAGAACCAATTTCCTCATCAGGAGTTAACACTACCGTAATCCCTAAATCCCCAAGTAAATTGGTTTCACGCAAGGCTTGCAGTGCTGTTAGCATCACAACGATGCCACCTTTCATATCGGCAACACCGGGACCTCGCAAGCAATCGCCTTCGCGCCAACAACGGTCGAAACCACCATCGGGCGCGAATACCGTATCGAGATGCCCCACCAGCAGTACCCGCTTCAGCGCCTGCGGGTTAATGTCAAACTGATGGGCATGGGGATATATATTGCCGGTATCACTGAGGCGACGTACGTAATGGCTGTCGCTCCAAGGCGTAAACGCAGCTATAAATTGTCGCGCAACAGCCGCCACACCATCGGGGTTTGTGCTCCCGGAATTCAACACAGCCGTTGCCTGGGTGAGCTCCAACATAGGCGGCGTTTTATCAGTCAAATAGCGTTGCAGTAATTGCCTGGCACTGTTCAATGGCCACTCCAAATTGGCGGTACACATCTTTTCATTATGAAGATTTAACACCGAATATGATTTTTAAATCGGGGCAGTTGGCCGATAGAAATTCGGTAAATGTCTATGTTTCCGAACAGTTGCGGTTTATATGGCATTTAGCGTACCGCACAAAATTTTTTGCGTATTGCTACTCGATAGAAAAATCATATTCTGCGTGCACTGGATATACTCAAAAGAGGTTCAGAGAGGAATATCCAATGACAGACTCAATTCAAAACCTTTTGCAGCTCGATACCGAATGTGTTTTACATCCCGCGTCGTCAATTACAGATTTACGCGCCAATGGCCCCACCTTAATTACCCGGGGTTACGGCAACACCATTGAAGACGGTGAGGGCAATCCATTATTGGATGCCGTCGCAGGGCTGTGGTGTGTGAATGTGGGTTACGGCAGAGCAGAGCTGGCACAAGCCATGGCCTTGAGTGCGCAGTCATTGGGGTACTACCACAGCTTCAATAACGCCTCTAATATCGATCAGATAAAACTTGCCGATACCTTATTACAATTTTCTCCCCCAGGTATCTCTAAAGTATTTTTTGGCAACGGCGGCAGCGATGCCAACGACACCCTGGTTAAAATAGCGTGGCACTATCACTTCATTCGTGGTGACACAAAAAAAATAAAGATAATAGCTCGCGAGCAGGCTTATCACGGCACATCGATCAGTACCGCAAGCCTCACCGGTTTACCCAGCTTCCACAAAGATTTTCCGCTGCCGCTGGATTTCGTGTTACGCACAGACTGCCCCCACTACTTCCGCTACGCACATCCGGGGGAATCTGAAGGCGCATTTTGTGATCGTCTGATTAACAATGTCGAAACACTTATTCAGCGCGAAGGCGCCGATACCATTGCCGCTTTTATTGCCGAACCCATCCAGGCTGCAGGCGGAGTAATTGAGCCCCCAAAAGGTTATTTTAAAAAACTCAAACAGTTGCTCAGCGAGAATAATATTTTGTTAATTGCCGACGAAGTGGTTTGCGGCATGGGCCGCCTTGGGGAATGGTTCGGATCGCCGCTACTGGAAATGGATGCAGATATGATCGCCACCGCCAAAGGTCTAACCAGCGGTTATTTTCCACTGTCGGCAGCATTTATCAATGAGGCGATTTATCAGACCCTTATCGAGGGTTCAGAAAAATTAGGTGCGTTTTATCATGGCTATACCTATAGTGGTCATCCAGTGGGTGCCGCGGTCGCACTTGCCAACATCGCGCTGTTGCAATCTGAAAAGCTCTTGGAAAACGCTGACACTCTGGGAGAATATTTACATGCTCAACTGCGTGAGAACCTGTTGCCTCACCCCCTTGTCGGAGAAATAAGAGGTCGCGGTTTACTGGCGGGCATTCAATTGGTAAGCGACAAAGAAACCCATGCCCTGCCAGAACCCGCTCAAAAGTGGCCACAACAACTTGCAACTGCGATTCGTGCCCGCGGTGTGGTGGTGCGCCCGCTGCCCTCTGTGGCCACCCTGGCTATTTCGCCACCCTTAACTATTACCCAACAGGAATTGGATAGGGTAATAGCTACTGCAATCGAAGCTCTCGATAGATTCCATGCAACGCTGCGAAAATAATCCATCGAAACCGCCCGTGCAACCTACTGTTATACCGCATAAAATGTAATGCTGTAAGATCTCTGCACCACCCATTAATCCAATCTGTTAATATCGGGGCGGGGTTATGCCTGACTTTTTATGTGCTATCCACTAAATTTGACAAAAGCCGGATAAGCGGTAGCGACGGGACCTACTATGGTGAATTTGGATAAAACAGATCTTAAAATTCTACAGGAGCTCCAGGCCGAGGCACGAATTACCAACCAGGAACTGGCAGAGCGAGTCAATCTCTCTCCCAGTTCCTGCCTGCAGCGCGTGCGCCGTCTAGAACAGGCAGACATACTCAGCTCTTATCATGCTCGCATTAATCTGCCCTTAATATGTAGACACATTGTGTGCATCGCGACGGTAAGCTTAAAAAATCACAGCCAGCAAGACTTTCGTGATTTTGAAAAAATGGTGAAAGCGACCCCAGAGGTAGTGGAGTGCTACACCGTGAGCGGTGAGTTCGATTTCTTTCTTAAAATTATTTGCCCTGATATGAACCACTACCTAAAAATAAATGATAAATTACTAAGCGCTTCTGATCGCTCAATTACAATCAATACCCATGTTGTGATGAATCAAAACAAATATGCCGACGGATTGGATCTTAAAAAATTAACCGAAGAAGAATGAACAAACCAGTACTCCCAGAAAGCTCTAGAAACTGACGCATCATAAAAGTTCAAACTGAAGGTTTACAGACCGCTACAACTTTTATATTTAACCTAAACCCGCAGAACAGCGTAGCGCAACTCATTAGCTGCGGACTCACATCAAAGATTACAATATCTGATACCGTAGTTATTTCATTCTTCTATCGAATAAACGCTGCACGCAACATTAGAGAACCATAAATTACAATCTTCGAATTTCCTTCTTTGCCAATTCCCATCGGCTAATTGATGCTATGCCTTTAAATATCTGACCACCAAAACCACCCATTGGCAGCAATTTCATTTCCGGAGGTGACTACCGAAACAATACCGTCCTAAAATCGCATCCGGCTAGAAATCAGGAGTTTTACGTTGTGTGTTCAGGAAAGTTGTTTATAGCCACCTATTAACAATTTTTGGAGAAACACCATGAATAATAAATTAATTAAATTCTTTTTTACGCTTTCTATATTGTGGACAATCACTGCCAAAGCCAGCGATATTGTTGTTATCGACCCACCAGTGTCACCAATTGCACTTGACCCGACACTTACCTACACCGTTGAACCCGACTACCGCGACTGCATTTATCCACTGTGTGGTGGTTACTGGCTGACGCCGGTAAACCGGGTTTTCGTCGAGGTGCCCACGATAAGTGATGCTGATTACGCCCCCGTCCCGCAGCCTGTTTATGTGGTTGAAATCAATTACGATGGGCTTGGCCTAAGCGATGAGCAAATTCAAAAATTTGAGCACTACATCGCATTGGGGCGCGCACTGATTAAAGGCGCCTTGGTGGATTTTGATTGGAGCAACAACGCCTATGACCTGCAAGCGTTAAAAGCCACTGCAACCTGGACCAGCGCCAATAGTCAAGCCGCGGTCGGTACCTATCTGGATGTTAAATCCTCGGGTATTGTTTGCATCACCACCCCCTGCCCCTACTATAAGGCGCAACAAATTAACACCTATTGGTCTTTTCTGTTCCACGAGTTAAATTTTGAACGTGCCCAGTTAACTGACGCACAACTCACTTTGGCCCGTTCTCTGGTCGCCGAAAAATCTCTGGTTTTAACCGGAACCCGATTTGTATCTCAGGGTATGACCGGCGACGGTATTGGTATCGCAGCCACGCAAGTGTTTTTCCCTTACCCCGGTAAAACAGATAGCCGGCAATAAAATCCGCAGTGCCCAGCGATGCCAGACATTGCTGGGCCACCTTCCCTGCCGCGATCTCGACCTTCCTCAATGTTTAACTAGCAGATTATCCCCAAATACTTCAACATTTTGCAGGCTGCAAATAGTGCAAGACAAAACTGTACCTGGTTCTCAGGCCCCTGCGGACCTGCTCTTTAGAATTGCCCCCGAAATTAGAGACAGTAACAATAAACACAAAAACCGGGGTGAATTGCCATGCTTTTTTTTAATCGAAGATCTGCGACGGCCTTATCAATTTTGGGAATCAGTGTGCTGGGAAGTATCGATGCACACGCCGCCATAGAAGGTTACGCCACACTTAACGGTGGTACCACAGGAGGTGCAGGGGGACAGGTGATTTATGCGAGCACCGGCACAGAAATAAATGCTGCCATGTGCAATAGAGCGTCTGAAGATACACCTTTAATTATCTATGTAAACGGTACGATCAATCACGGAAATACTGAAAAGTTATCAGGTGCTTGCGACACCACGGGCGATGAAATTCAATTTAAAGGCGTTAGTAATATTTCTTTAATCGGCGTTGGAAATAACGCAATTTTTGATCAAATTGGAATTCACCTGCGCAACACATCCAACATTATTTTGCAAAATCTGCACGTGCGTAATGTTAAAAAATCCGGTTTTCCACTATCCAACGGCGGCGACGCAATTGGCATGGAATCGGGTGTTTATAATATTTGGGTTGATCACTGCGAGCTCGAAGCCTCTGGCGGGGAGAGCGACGGTTACGATTCACTTATCGATATGAAAGCCGACACTCAATATGTAACCGTATCTTACAACTATTTGCACGACTCGGGACGGGGCGGTTTAATCGGTTCCAGCGACAGTGATTCCAACAACGGTTATATCACCTTTCATCACAACCATTATCTAAATATAGATTCCCGTACGCCTTTGTTGCGCTTTGGTACGGCGCACGCATATAACAATTTATACGATTCGCTAAATAAATCGGGGATGAACCCGCGTATCGGAGGTCGTATCAAAGCCGAAAATAATTACTTCCTCAACAGCAAAAACCCTTTGGGTACGTTCTACACAAGCGACATGGGCTACTGGGACGTTAGTGGTAATGTTTTCGATAATGTTACCTGGAGCAGTGGTTCCGATTCTTACCCCGCCGGGCCGAATCCCACTTCGACTACCTACATCGACATTCCTTACAGCTATCGTCTCGACCGTGCCAGCTGTGTACGTAACACAGTGCTGGCAACCGCGGGTTCCGGTAAAGGACTGCGTGAAAGCGATGGCAGTTGTAGCGTGACGGGGAGCAGTTCTTCAAGCTCAAGCAGTTCTTCAAGCTCATCCTCCAGTTCATCTACAGGCTCGTCTTCGGGCTCAGGGGATGCAACCAACCTGAGCATCGGTGCGGGCTCAGATGGCAGCAGTAAAGCCAGCGGCACCAGTTACGGTAATGTACGTGATGGCGACTTGGACACTTATTGGTCGCCAGATGGGCAAACTGGTCGTATTTCTGTAAAGTGGAGTAGCCCGGTAACTCTGGATACCGTGGTAATTCGCGAAACCGCAGCAAGCGCCGGGCGGGTACAAGCCTGGCAGCTGGTAAATCACAACAACGGCGATGTACTGGCTAATGGAATTGGAGCCGGTACGATTAATTTCGGCACAACCACGCTAGACAAAATCAATTTCGAAATTCTTACCGCAAGCGGTATTCCTGAGATCGCAGAGTTCGAAACCTACTTGGGTGGAGCTTCCAGTGGCAGTACTTCATCGTCTTCCAGTTCATCTTCCAGCAGTAGCTCATCCAGTAGCAGCTCTTCATCAAGCATCAGTTCTTCCAGTAGTAGCTCATCATCCAGCAGCTCCTCGAGCAGCAGTTCGGGCGGAAGCTGCACGGCTTACTGCAATTGGTACGGCAGCGACTACCCGCTTTGCGTCACCAGCGATGAAGGTTGGGGCTGGGAAAACAGCGCGAGTTGTATCGGCGCTAACACGTGCAACAATCAGTGGGGCGATGGTGGCGTAGTAAATTGTTCAGGAAATTCCAATTCAACAAACACAGTTATCAGCCTCACCATCGAAGAGTATGAACCAGGATTTTGTGGGCTTAGCGGTATTATACAATCGGAACACGCTGGGTATTCTGGAGCGGGGTACGCCAACAGCGATAATTATTCCGGCAGTCATATGGACTACGCACTAAATATTCCAACCAGCGGCAACTACAGCATTACCATTCGCTTCGCCAATGGCGCGAATACCCGAAGTGCCTTGTTAACAGCAAATAACAGCACTCTGAGAAGTATCAATTTTGCCAGTAGCAGCAACTGGACGAGCTACAACGATCTCAACATCTCCGATCTCACGCTGCCAGCCGGCAATTTACAGCTAAGCCTAATATCCACAAATGATGCAGGCCTTCCAAATATCGATAACTTGTTAATCTCAGGTAACTCACCTTCTCCGGGTATCTGCGACTAAAAAAATCACTCTAACGAAACAGGTCACGCTCACAGAGCGCGGCCTGTAAATGCAAGGCAAAACGATTACGCTATAAAATTTTTTCTAAGTTAAAAAACGTCAAGCAGCACATCGCAAACAAAGCACACTTATATTTCGCACAAAATTATCGCACCGCCAGAAATAGTGATTCATTGTAAAGCACTGGTTAAATTTCTCATCCATTTAATTTATTCCTACAAACTCCATACGATCGTTTGTTAACATAATTATGATTATTTGTCACCAAAAACTATTTTTTGTCGCACATCATAATGCCAATGTTAAATAATTTAAAAAAATAAATTTAATTATCGTTAAGTCGTTAAAAAACCTTTAAAACCGCAATCAATCACCTAAAATTGCAATTGGTGATGTAATACCTTGCGTGACCCTCAAAAATAATCTCATCAAGATCACCTGCTTTTATTGATACATTTTTTATGGATTTACAAGAATGTAAGAAATATTGGTGACCACTATGCCTATCTATACCTAATTTAATCTATTGGTTTGAAAAACTATCATGAAATCTTGCGCTTAAACAGCGCGAGCGGGCATGCCTTTTTCCTGATTTTTTTCTTTCCAACGGATGACCAATGTATAAATGCGCCGCGATTTAATGGAGCCCTTACTGAGCCCCAGGGAGTCGCTCACCTGTATTTTCTGTTTTCCAATCGGATACATGGCTTGTAATGGATTTCCTCTTCTATGGCGAAAACCAGAATTTTGATTACCTGGGAGGCTGCGTAATTAAAATTGGTAACACCGAAGGGGAAAGTACTTGCACTTAAACTCATGGAGTAAAATCATGTTTAGAATTTTGCATTCTGCATTTTTCATGTTTTTAGCATTCTCTGCCTTTGTTAAAGCTGCACCTTATAACGGTAATATCGTGCGCCTGTTACAACCGGATGGTTCTAAAGTTTCTGCACGCGCCTATGGCGATGAATATTACCAACGCATCGAAAGTCTTGATGGCTACACCTTGGTACGAGATCCATCCACCGGTTGGATTAGCTACGCCTCGCTTACCGCAGATGGCAACGGTTTCGTGGCCAGCAAACAGCGTTATTCCGGCAAACTGCTCACACAGCAGCGCGTTACAAGTGCCATGTCTGTGCCGCGAATAATACCTCAAATAAAACTTCCCAAAGCTCGTATCCAACAGATAGTAAAAAATAACAGAGTACTATTAGGCACACCGATTAAAAGCGCCGCGAGCTTGAGCGCGTCGTCCCTTGCTAGCGAACCTGTTGCCAGAGCCGTTGCGATTGGCGCTGTGGTGGGGCTCACTCTGCTCATCAATTTTCCGGATGAAACAGCGGCCTTCACGCAGCAGGATGTTGACGACTACCTCAATAGTTTTGGCTACACAGGTTTCGATAACAACGGCTCAGTGCGTGAATACTTTTATGATGTTTCCGGTGGAGATTTGGATTACAGAAATATAGTCGCCCCCTATTACACGGCAAAATATCCCAAAAGCTACTACACCGATCCAGACATCAGCTATGGCCTACGCGCGCGCGAGCTTATCGGCGAGGGGCTACGCTACCTGAAAACAACAGGCTTCGATTTTAGTCAGCTAACGGTGACCAGCTGGGGAGAAATAAAAGCCATAAATGTGTTGTATGCCGGCGATGTGGACACCGCCTGGTCGAAAGGTTTATGGCCGCACCAGGGTTATCTCAGCGACCCTTTCGATACTAACGGCATAACTGCCGGCCCCTATCAAATCACTAATATGGGCAACGAGCTCACCATTGGAACCTTCTGCCACGAAAATGGCCATCTCATACTCAATTGGCCAGACCTCTACGATCGCGATACCGGTTACGGTTCCACCGGCATTGGTTACTACGGATTAATGGCCGGCGGTAGCCTGGTTGCCGGTGGTCGTAACCCGGTACCCCCCAATCCTTATTTTAGAGAATTAGCCGGCTGGGACTGGGCTGAAGATATCAATAATAAAGCCACCGATAGCGTGCTTTCACATACCCCAAACACCAATAAAAGCTATCGTTACTTTAACCCGAATAACAGTTCAGAATTTTTTTATATTGAAACGCGCACGAAAACCGGACGCAATGCGGATCTTCCCGATGAGGGGTTAATGATTTGGCATATCGACACCCAGGGCAACAACGACTTCAACGAAATGACCCGCGAGCAACATTTTATGGTCTCTCTCGAACAAGCCGATGCCAAATTCGATTTGGAACAGCAACGCGGAGCAAATGTCGGCGATCTCTTTCGCAAAAACTACAATGAAGCATTTACTGTAGATTCAGAACCGAATTCACGATGGTGGGACGGCAGCGATTCCGGACTGTCGATTGTCGCGGTAAGTGAGGTGGGTACAATAATGGATTTTACACTCGGTACCACCACCAAAAAAACCCTTAACCAGTGTGAATTTATTATTCAAAGCCAGTGGGATACCGGTTTGGTAGCGCTAGTACGTATTAGCAACAAGCAAAGCCTACCCATTCAAAACTGGGAACTGCATTGGGAACTGGAATCGGGGCAGCGAATTGTTAATGCCTGGAATGCCAATGTTACTGGCGACAATCCATACTCGGCCTATACCGCTGGATGGAACCGAACCATTGCACCGGGTGAGTATGCCGAATTTGGCGTACTTGTGGAAAAAGACAGCACCATCCCCATGAATGCACCCGTTTTACATGGTGATGTATGTAATTAAAATAATCGCAGCGCGCATGGGAAAATATTCCAATGCGCGTTTGCTTAGCCCTAACGTAAATAAAAATCGTCGTCGTAGGTCTTTACCAGATGCGGTGCCATCACAGCTAGAGAACTGGTGAGCATGCCATTCAAAAAGCCTTCGGGAAACGTAAATAACAGAATCAGATAAAAATTATCTAGCACCTCGTTAAAATACTGGGGCGGAAATATCCAAAATAACAGCAGTGTACTCGAAGCGATACTAAGTGGTGTCAGTAAGCCACCCACAAAACCGACACCGAGAGTGTATAAAAATAAATTCTGTACACGAGTTTTCGACACAAGCCATAGCAACTGGTAGGTTAGGGCCGCCGGAAACACCACTGTGGTTAGCCAGGCGAAAGGCCCCGCCTGCCAGGCACCGCTGCCCAGCAACAACGACAGCAGCAGCGCTAAAGCACCGCATAGCACTGCCAGGCGAAAACCAAATACCAAGGTGAGTACTGTAACCAGCATGGGGTGCAACCGAAAAATATCGCGTACGCTAAAGCCCATTATCGCCCAGACGACCCCCAACACCAGGATAGCCCCGTACCACAAATGTTGACGCTCATCGCGCGCCATTAGCTTTCGCCACGGAGCAGTTCGCGCAGCCCACAACAGCACACTTGCGCTCACTAAACCACTGAACCAAAAGAGCATGCCGGTAAGCGGCAACATTAAATTCATAGTTAATCAATTACGCCTTACACGGGGACCGGGAAGCAGCAGTTGTTACCCACCCATGCATTCTAATACACTGCATAAACATGCTGAATTATTATCTGCTACACATCAATAAATTTAATTACAAAGCTGATTACCACTTAATTTTACAGAACGCGCCAAATACACTTGACCTGAATCAACCTCACACCAGCTTAATTGTAGAATTTTTGTTTCTCCTTCGAATAATGCTCAGTACACAAGTGGCTTCATTTTAAATTTTGATAAATATCAAATCGCTTTTTCAGGCCAGAAAACGACAGCTCATAAAATTTGCCGGTAACACTTACGCAACATCAAAAGATCGCGAGTTAGCGTTTGTAAGCCTAACTAGCCCTTCCTATTATGCATTCAAAATTCATCCTAAATAAAAATAAAGAGGCTATCTAAATGAATGCAGTGAAAAATATCGGATGGCGCGTCACCATGGCCGGTATTGGCATTAATCTGGCGCTCGGCATACTTTATTCATGGAGTGTCATCAAAGGCGGAATACCTGAAGCCTGGGGCTGGAGTGCAGCCGATAAAGCCCTGCCCTACGCAGTTTGCTGTTTTGTATTTGCCGTTGCCATGATTCCCGCCGGACGCCTGCAAGATAAACTCGGACCACGCGTAATCGCCACCATTGGCGGGGTTCTAATGGGTTCTGGCCTGATTATTTCAGCCTTGGTTGGTAATTCCCTACCCGGTTTTGTATTTGGGTTTGGTGTCGTAACCGGTCTTGGCTTGGGCTTTGGTTATGCGTCTGCCACTCCACCCGCTGTAAAATGGTTCCCCAAATCCAAAACCGGTTTAATTGCAGGCCTGGTTGTCGCGGGCTTTGGACTCGCTTCGGTTTACATTGCACCGCTGGTCACTAAAATGCTCGGCCTGTACCAGTTGCAGTCTACTTTACTGTACCTGGGTATCGCATTTCTGATCGTGGTAGTAGCACTGTCACAACTTATTAAAAACCCCCCTGCCTGTTATGTTCCCGAAGAAGATGCCGCAATACAAAAGGCTAACCAGGCCAGTGCCAGCGCAGCACCCGCTTCAGTGGATGTCGACTGGAAAGATATGATAAAAACGTCACAGTTCTGGGTATTGTGGACCATGTACTGCTTCGGCTCTGCAACAGGCTTAATGATTATTGGCGTGGCCAAAGGTCTGGGTACCCAGGCGCTTGGCGCCGGTGCATTCTGGCTCGTTGCAGTACTCGCAATTGGTAACGCCGGTGGCCGGGTTATGGCCGGGGTAGTATCCGACAAACTCGGTCGCCAAAATACCATGTTTGGGTTCTTTATGTTGCAGGCTATCGTGGTGATCTCTCTGGTGTTCATCCAGCAGCAAGCGGCTTTGTTGCTTATTCTGGTGGCACTGGCCGGTGCTAACTACGGCTCCAACCTCTCGCTCTTCCCTTCTGTTACCAAAGACTATTTTGGCCTCAAAAACTTTGGTTTGAACTACGGCATTATGTTTACAGCCTGGGGGGTTGGTGGTCTGATTCTGCCACGCATTAACGGAATGGTGATTGATAAAACCGGTAATTCCGACATCACTTTCTACCTGGCTGCGGCACTAATGGTAATCGCAGCCTTCCTCACCTTTGTTAGCCGCGCGATTCACAAGCGTGAAACAGAGGAACTTGATGACCACCACCACGGTCATCTGGCGCATGCGTAATTAACCCTCACCAACGTTTTGCCAAGGCCTGATTGCACACGCATCAGGCCTTTTGTTTTTCTGGAGAAATTGAGGCCATATTTAAACACCGGTAGATAACAAACCAAAGCGAGGTAGAGAGAAAATGTGCATCCACTCAAAATCACTGGCGTATGCTCTAACTTTGCTATTGCTCACTTTTAGCACATACGCCACTGCCGGCAGGCTGCCCAATACGCTTGAGCGCATTGAATATGCGGGGCCCGGTTACCTCAAAATTTATTCAGCAAACTCGGAGACAAGCGGCGAGTACCACATCATCAATAATTACGATGTCAAGCGACTAGTGGGAGGCGGGGAGCATAAACATTGCTACATGTTCTATTTAACCGGAGCCGAATTGGTGAAGCTTCCCATTGTTAATCAGAGTTGTGATGCGGCCCTGCAGGAGCTGATAAAAACCAAGCGATAAGTATGCGGAAGCTCTGAGTGTGAACTAGCTCACTAAATAAAATCTCTTCGGGCAGTTTTACCCACGCTACGCTGCCAATCCCTGTGTCACAGTTGTTTCTCAACTCGCTGTACGCTTTCGCGCCTGAGAATCCCCCAACGCAAGCGAATTAACACCGCATTATTACACCCTCCATGCACAAATCGATGAGTTACGCTTATGAAGAACTTTCTGCTTTGCACACTGGCTGTGCTGGTAACTGTTAACGCTTTTGCAAAAGACGATGTTAGCGGCAGTTCCGATACCGATATTCTGGGTAGAATTCCCGGCAGTTACATTTCCACCTATTACACCTCAGACTACGCCGAGCTGAGCCTGCCCCTGTCTGCCAATTCCGACCAGGATGAAACCCAGTTTGAACGACTCGATGTTGCCGGTGCCCAGCAATTGGTAATTTATACGGTACCCGAAGCAGTAACCAATTCCGTCGCCCGGGCCTACCAGTCGATATATCAAGCTGCTACAGATAAAGGTATTCATCTGCTATTTAGCTGCCGCAGCTGGAAGGACGAATGCGGCAGATTTTTGCCACGCCAGGTGCTGCACACCGGGCGCCCAAAAAGTATCACCAATCTGTACCGCTACGGCCTTGGCAATAGTTACAACTACGGCCCCGGTGCAGCAGATTATGGCTTTGTGATTGGAGAAATATCCAAAAACCAGAAGAAACACTATCTCCTGTGTTTACTGGGTCGCTCGAAATGGGATAACGAAATTCAGTACGCGTACGAAGTTATCACCGCTGAAGAAATGAAATTAATCACACTCAGCGAAACCCAGATGCGCGAGGACATCGCCGCGCAGGGCAGTGTGGTACTCAGCGGCCTGTATTTCGATAATGGCAAAGCCACGCTTAGAGCAGACTCCCAGGCCGCGCTGCAAACCATCGCCGGTTATATATTGGCAAACCCGCGCCGCTATTTGGTTGTCGGGCACACCGATTACAACGGCAGTTTTGCATCCAACCAGGTGCTATCAGAGCAGCGCTCCAAATCGGTTATCGCAGCACTCACCAGCAGCTATAAAGTGCCTGAAAACTTACTCACCCCCATTGGCGTTGCTTACGCAGCACCCAAAACGAGTAACCAAACGGAAGACGGGCGCGCAAAAAACCGCCGCGTTGAATTGGTTTTAGAGGCTGCGGGAAACAAGTAGCAAAACAGCCTTCACTCCCCATGCCAGCACGGCCCTCATATAACCCGGTCAGGTTTTATGAGGGCGTTATTTCGCAATTTATTGGCACCCAATCCCAAGCAATGACAGATGATATTGTTGTTCAAAAACACTTCATCTACTGTTCATCGTAATACCACAGAACCCTCAAATTTCTGCCGCAAGCGCATGTTCCAATCGGGCCGCGAATTTCACGCAAACCACCGAGGAGCATGCAATGAAACAAAATTCAAAGTATCTTTTAGTGCCACTGGGTTTAACCCTTGCAATGAGTAAACCCTTTGCCGCCCAGTTACACGATGTTGTGATAAACGAAATCGCCTGGATGGGCACCACAAACAGCAGTTACGACGAGTGGCTGGAATTAAAAAACACCACTGCTGCGGCAATCAATCTCAGCGGCTGGTCGCTGGCCAGCAGTGATGGCACTCCTTCGATCAGCCTTTCCGGCACTATTCCCGCCAATGGCTTTTTTTTATTGGAACGCACCGACGATACCTCGGTGCCCGGTATTCCTGCAAACTTGATATACACCGGTGCCATGAACAACGGTGGTGAATATCTCGAGCTGCGTGATGCGAATACTGCCCTCATCGACGAAGTTGATGCCTGGCACGCAGGCGACAGCGCCAACCGCGCAACCATGGAACGCATCGACACTCAAGTTTCCGGCACCAATTCAAGTAATTGGGCAAATAGTACCACCAGTTACAGCTCAGGTTTCGGAACACCTAGCACAGCAAATTCTTCGGCAGCCTCATCGAGTTCATCATCCTCATCATCCGGCGGCAGTAGCAGTTGCAACTACCCGTCGCAGTTGGAAGTTGTGTCGATCAACATTGGCCAGGGCGACGCCACGCTTATTGCATCTCCCTCAAAACTACTGTTGGCGGACGCTGGCGAAAGTTATTGGAACAGCCATAACGACGCCGACAAAGTTGCCGAGGTCATTCACAGCCGTTACGGTGCCAACTGTTCTCACCTGGATTACGTGGTGATTTCCCATATTCATCTGGATCACATTGGATATATTCAAACTCAGGATGACGCCAATGGCGATTTACTGGATGAAAACGGTAACAGCTTCCAGGAAGGTGAAAATCTGCTCAACCCAAGCTTTCTCGCCGGTTTTGCTTACCTTGTTAAGCAACTGAACTTTACAGTTGGCAACACCATCATCCGCGATTACAAAGCCAACAACCCTAACCCCTCGCCACAAAACGGTGGCAGCAAAACCTACCGCAATTGGCGTGCGTATTTGGAATCACCCAACGGCCAAATGGATTTTAATCCAGTCACAGCGCAACTGGGTACATCACAAATTGATTTAGGTTCAGTGAATGGCAACCCAATTATTGCCGACATTATTCAGGTTGATGGTTTAACGCCCTCCAACCCCAGTAAGGGCTGCGACCCCAAGACCTATTTCGGCGGTAAACAATATGTACTGCGCGGTCAACGCTACAACGACCCCAACAATATTCGGCCATCTGAGAATGATTTAAGTGTGGCTTTTATAGTATCGCTCGGCGATTTCAACGTGTTTGTGGGCGGCGACACTTCCGGTGAAAATTACAATTCACAGTGGGGCTATCGCTACCACGATACCGAAACCTGCCTGGCTAACGATGCCATTGTATTGAACAACTACGGCGGTCATCTTGATGTACTCCGGGCAAATCATCACGGTAGCAGCCACAGCAGCAATCAAACATTTTTCAACACCTTTAACCCCACGGTAACTATTTTCAGTGTTGGCGATAACAACAGCTTTGGCCACGTTAACCCAGCCGTTTTGGATCGAGCGCTCGCAGCGAGCGAAGGCGTGAACAGCGGTGAGGTGTTAATGACAGAATCCGGTGCCAATGCGCAAAACAGTGCCGATGTTTGCCACTCCACTCAGCCTTCGCTGTGTGCCGAAGTTGCTGATGGCGAGTTTCCCAGCACGACGGAGTCAAACGAAGCCGGCGATGACGGTGTAGTAATTACTGTTGCCAGCGATGGAGGCAGTTTTACAGTGCAGGGCAACACTTCACTCGTGGCGCGGAATTACAGCAGCCGCTAAACGTCCACATGTATAAAAACCCGGCCAAACTGCTGGGTTTTTATACGACTTTGCGTCGCGATTAATCTCTTCTTTTTCGCGTTTCTTTTTTATTTTTTGAAATTTTCTATGCTAGTGCCTGCTGGAAAGTGGACTGGCGCAATCATTCTCAGTGGCACTGGCATCTTAAAATTCGTCGTTGTAATGATAGAGGGCATCAATGCCCGTTACTTGGGCACGGCGCCCCAGAGTGTTTATTACCATCAAGTTTCAGGAGATTTTCAGCGTTTTTTACTTGCCCATCAAGTGGTATCAGCAACATTATTTCTGTATCCGCTGCACCAAGGTCGAAATACCTTATTCAACATCTTGACGTTTTAAACAACGCCTCCTACGCTTAATGAGTACGCTACACTCTGCCGCCATTGCGCGTGCCCGCTACACTATTTGTTCGCCTTTCAGGAAAATCCCCATGATGCGCCTTCTCAGGTCTATTTCGATACGCAACCGTTTTACAGCCATCTTACTTATTGTGGTTATCGGGTTATCGGTGATCGGTGTTTTCTCGTATAACCATACCCGTGATTACCTGATAGATCAGAAGAAAGAGAGCGTTAAAGATTTTACCGACTCCGCCTGGAATATTGCGCAACATTATTACGACGAAACCAAACAGGGTAAACTGGAGGAGGCAAGCGCGAAACAGCTCGCCATGACCGCCATAGAACACATGCGTCGTGCGAACGGCGACTATGTGTGGATTAATGATTATCAGCACGTTTTTCTTCTGCAACCCGCAAAGCCCGAACTTCAAGGTACCTCGGCCTATAACACCAAAGATCAAAAAGGGGTTTATCTCATTCGCGAAGCGGTGAACATTGCAAAACGACAGGGGGAAGGCTTTCTTGCCTACCACTGGAAAAAGCCCAACAGTACCCAGGTTGCCCCGAAAGTGAGTTTCGTGAAAAATTTTGAACCCTGGCAGTGGGTTATCGGCAGCGGTGTGTACTTCGACGATATTGAAAGCGATTTGATGCACCAGGCAATTAATCTTGCTGTGGTTTCGACATTGGTTCTGCTGACACTGATCTCGGTACTGAGTGTAATTGTTCGTAGCATTCTCGACCCTTTGCGCAATACGGTAGCACGTATGCGTGAAATCGCCTCCGGCGATGGCGACCTTACGGTGCAACTATTACACGAAGGTAAGGATGAAATCAGTGAGTTCTCTCAGCAGTTCAATACCTTTGTCGATAATATTCGCGAACTCATCTGCAGCGTACAAACGGCGATCGATCAACTCTCCAATTCCGCCAGTGGCCTGTTGAATGAATCCCAATCAAGCGCCAAAAATATGCAGCGGCAAACCACTGAAACCGAACAGGTGGCATCTGCAATTAACGAGATGTCCGCCACTGCCCATGAAATCGCTAAAAACGCAGAGTACGCCTCCAATGCCGCGGAAGAGGCTAACAACGAATCAGAAACCAGCCGAAATATTGTTACCGATACCCTGAAAACCGTTGACGAACTCTCCAATGATATTGATAACACCACTCAGGCCATCGATAAACTTAAACTGGAAACCGAAAATATAGGCACGGTTATTACTGTTATCCAAAGCATCGCTGAACAGACCAACCTGCTTGCGTTGAATGCGGCGATAGAAGCCGCCCGCGCGGGTGAGCAGGGGCGCGGTTTTGCGGTGGTGGCAGACGAAGTTCGCGCACTCGCGCAAAAAACCCAAACTTCCACCGAAGAAATTAATGCCATGATTCGCAATTTACAAAGCGGTGCCACCCTCGCCGTGGAAGAAATGAGTAAAAGCCAGAAAAAAACCCAAACCACAGTGGAAAGTGCTTACCGCGCCGAAAGCGCACTGGACAGCGTAGGCAAGGCCATAGACGCCATTAACGATATGAACTCGCAAATTGCTGTTGCTTCGGAACAACAAAGCCAAGTGGCCGAGGAGATAAACAAGAATATCAACACCATCGCGACACTCTCTGACGAAAATAGACATTCATCGGAACACATTTTGGAGCTCAGTAATACCGTTAAAAATGTGGGGATGTCGCTACAAAGTTATGCTGATAGATTTGTTGTGTGAAATTTGTACAAGCTCAATGCTTCAGATATTCCGCCACCAGAACTTTAATTTTGAGCGCAATAATATCGGCCAACATTCGCATTTTGCGGCCGTGCTCCTGGTGGGCAATATCGTAGATTTGCTTTTTCAATTCTTCACTACTGTCCTTGGGTACACTCAGAGACCATTCAGTAAAAAAGGCATCGTAACTGTCGACAGTTTTTATAAGTTCAAACTTAAGCTTTTCCCGGTCTTTCGCGTTGGGAATCTCCTGTAACGCATCATCGATAACCGCTTCGAGATCGGAATTTTTTTGTTTGGGTGAGAGGGGAAACTGGATGATCTTAGTCATAACAATCTTACGAACCTGAAAGTAACAAATCGCAGTATGGTAGCAAAGTCCGCGCCGCGTGGTTTGATCTGTAAAACATCTATAAGTATTCACAAATCGCGCCAACCTATAAGTTATTGATTAATCTGGTGATAATTCAAGGATTGTCGTATATACGACGTGTAGCCGTACACTTAACGCCTTGCAAATGAAAGCCCAGAATAAAACTGCGCCTGACAAGCAGAAACCGGCGGTGCTGACCTTGCATTTATTCGCCAAAACACTGATGTACTCGATTGCCCAGGGCATCCCGGCCATACTCACCGGCCGCCAGTTAGCGTAAGCGACTATGCTAAGTAGAGTTTCAGCCACCAACGCTAGCGAGCCCTAATGCACCGAACTGTAACAACCCTACGCGATGTTCTGCTTACCGCCATTGGTTATTGGGCGATGGGCGCGATTTCCGGGTTCTTTGCTATACCTCCCGGTTATGCCAGTCCCATCTGGCCTGCTGCTGGTCTGGCCTTTTTCATGGCCTTAAAGGGTGGCGCGCACTGTGCTTTCGGAGTCGCTTTGGGATCGTTCGTCGTTAATGTGGGCGTCGCCGGAGGTTCATTAATCGCCCCCTCTGAGGTATGGATTCCAGCGGCTTTTATTGCATCGGGTGCGGTTTTACAAACACTGGCAGCGCGCTGGAGTGTGCTCAGATTTACACATTTCCCCAACGTTATTCAGCGCCCTAACGATGCAATTATGCTGGGGGTTCTCGGTGGACCTTTGGCCTGCGTAATTTCGTCGGGTATTGGCGTCGCCACCCTGTACCAATCCGGTGTGATTCCTTTAGATCAGGTCGCTGTTAATTGGCTGCATTGGTGGGTAGGAGATGCCATCGGCGTGCTGATTTTTTCCCCTGTAGTACTTGCCAGTTGTTTTAATGTGGAATGGCACAAGCGCAGAGCACTTTCAACATTTTTTATTGTGTATCTCCTGTCCATCGGTGTGGCAACAACACTTTTTGTTGCGGCGCGACACACGCAGGAAAACAAAATCTCGCAACTATTTTCAGAAAAGGTGGTTGGCTTACACGAAAGTCTTGAAAAACAATTAGACAGTATTATTTACACCACCAGTACACTGAGCTCTGTATTCGCCAGTTTCGAAAATGTGGATTATGTGCATTTCGCGCGTTACGCAGAACACATTTCCCATTTTACCCGTGGGACCCATGCCCTGTCCTGGATACCCATAGTCGCACATGTTGATCGAAAAAAAATGGAGGAAAAATTTAGCCGGGAAATGTCACGCGATTTTTCTATCCGCGAGCGCAATGATCAGGGAATACTTGTGCCAGCATCTCTCCGGCCCCACTATTTCCCGGTCACGTATATTGCCCCCTTAAGAACCAACGAAGCTGCAGTGGGTTTCGACCTTGGCTCCCAGGTAAGTCGCATGGCGGCGATACAAACCGTGCTAGACAGTAATACCAGCGTTGCCACACCACCCATAACACTTGTGCAGGAAAAAGCCCAACAGCGCGCTTTTTTAATTCTCACGCCGGTTATTAATCCAGACGGACAGGTGCATAGCCTGGTATCAACGGTGTATCGTATTGAAGATTTACTCCAGAGCACGTTTGTTGAAACATCGCCAGATTCCGTGGCGATTCGAATTACCGACGTGTCTGACTCCGGGCAGCCTGAACTCTTCTATGAACAAAAAGTAGACCAGTACCAACTGAGCGAAACGATATTGGTTTCATTTTTAAATCGTACCTGGAAAATCGAATTTTCACCGTCAGTGGCGTATGTGAGTTCACACCAATCTTTAAATGTGTGGGTTGTGCTTATTTGTGGCTTTGCCATAGTGACCATCTTCGGCCTATTCCTATTACTTACCATGAGTCGCGGGTTGTTGGTGGAGCGTGAAGTACAGGTAAAAACTCAAGAATTGAATGCAGCTCTGCAGGCGGCAGAACAGGCAAATTCGGTAAAATCGGCATTTTTGGCCAGCATGTCGCACGAGCTGCGCACGCCCCTAAATTCCATTATCGGCTTTAGTGTTCGGCTTCAAAAAAATTACCGTAACAGTGAAGATAAAAAACTGATTAATGCTTTGGAAATCGTAGAACGCAATGGCAAACATCTACTCAATTTAATTAACGATATTCTGGATTTATCAAAAGTCGAAGCCGGAAAAATGTCTATTAATTGCGAGAAGGTGAACCTTCTGGAATTGTTAAATAATCTGGAAGCAACACTTAAGCCTTTGGCCGAAGCAAAGAAACTTCACTTGGAAGTTGCCGAACCCTGCATAGACGTGATTTACGCCGACCCAAAACGAATACTACAAGTGCTCATCAATCTCGTGTCCAATGCCATTAAATATACCACCGAGGGCGAGGTAACAATCACCACCGAAAAACAGCGCCAGCACAATTCCCCAGGCTTGGCGATTCATGTATCAGATACCGGTGCGGGAATTAAACCCGAAAACCTAAGCAAAGTCTTTCGCCGCTATGAACAGTTGGAAAATCCCTTCCACGCCGGCGAAATAGGCACCGGACTGGGTCTGGCGTTGGCAGAAGAACTGGTGGAATTACACGATGGCAGACTCTATGTCACAAGCGAGTTTGGCAAGGGGTCTTGTTTTACTTGTTGGCTGCCGCTGCAAGAACCTGTTCTCCAAACCTAGCGGGTTGTATCAATCCTTGTGTTGCTATTACACTTTGTTTGACGTCGATATTCACCTCGCTTGAATACGCAGGGTTTGTGCTTTTCCTTATTAATTGATTCCTGCCTAACGCATACATTATTCCGACAAACCCCGATAAACACAAACGAACTACCAGGCCACATGGGCTATTTCTAAAAATCGTGCACTGCTTATATTGCGCACAGGGTGAAATACTCAGCATACTTCACAAAAAAACAATCACCCCAGTGACATGCCGAATATTGTGCCAAGGCCGCTCGCGTTAGCTACTTAAAGGGATTCCGTGATGAAAACACCACCAAGCGTTGTGACAGCAGAGGAATACGAAAACTATCACCCAGGAAACGTGGTTGATTCCAGTAAAACCAAAGCGTGGCAGGGCTTACATTTTACGCAATTCTCCCACCCGAAAACCTCTTCTGGTGCGCCGCGACCGGCGACTGCCGATCATATCTTGGCGTTTGGATGCCAAGGGGCCGTAAAAGGGGAAAGTAAGCTTAACAGTGACAAATGGCGCCCCTATGTGTGGTACGAGCATGAATTTTTTCTGGGTTCGGCCCTCGCGAATGATAGAGACTCCCGTTGGGAAACCCTTTCTGGTGAGAACGACGATCTGCTGGTCGCTTATCTTCACTTATCACCTAGAATTCTTTATGAGAATGCCCAGCGGGTAATTAACTGCAACCCAGACGACATAGAGCTGCCCAGCAAATTTGGTTTTAAAGATCCATTAATGTTGCAACTTGGTCTGTCAATCAAACAGGAACTGGGAGGCGGTAACTTTTTTGGCAATTTATTTGTCGAAACAGCAGCAAACTTACTCGCTGTTCATTTGCTGCAACACTACTGTGTTATCAAATACCCTGTTAAAGACTTCCCCCAAAGTGCTAAAAACATGCGTGCAATTCAAAAAGCAAAAGATTATATTCACGACCATCTGGATGAAGACCTCAGTCTTGAAAAAATAGCCAAAGTGACTTCGATGAGCAGCTTTCATTTTGCTCGCTTGTTCAAAGAATACACCGGCTCTGCCCCCCATCAATACGTGGTATCAGAACGCATAAAAAAGGCAAAAATTCTACTGAGCACTACAAAAATTGCCATCAATCGAATTGCTCTGGAAATCGGTTACACACCCAATCACTTCAGTCAGTTGTTTAAACGAATTGTGAAAGTTACACCAGCCAGCTACCGCAAACAAACCTGCTAACAATCGAACCCGACCACTACATTAACTGGGCATTCAGATAGTGACAGGTCGCCAATTCCTTTATACCGCAAGTAAACCATTCGCAATGGCTCGAAAATTAAAATGCCATTCCGCGTGTATGGACGCCATAAAACTTGATACTGCTCCCAAAAATAAACCTGCAACGTCGACGAGCAAAGACGCCATAGTTTTGAGCAAGAACGCTTAAGTATTCGCGGCATAAAAAAAATAAGCTTGCACGAGCTTGGGTATTCAATAACCAGGCTGTCTATAACAATTCCCTCAAAAACAAGCATTTTCAATCACGCGCTACATCAACGGAGTTTGATATGAAACTAATTCCAGCTACCAATAGGGCTTTTTTTGTAAAAACCTTATTACTTTTATGCTTTATGTATTTATCACGTGCAAGCTATGCCATAGATTATGTGGATATCGCCGAAGTCGAGTTTCCCGAAGAAATGACAGGCGAACTTTACAACGAACACAACGGTAGTTTTTGTTTAACCCGGGAAGACCGCCAAGATCGCCCAAGCATCATGTTCGAAGCGGGTACCACTACAGATTTTCGCAGCAATTGCAATATGGATGCAGAAAGCATCCTTACAGTGCGCGACGATTGGACATTTGATATTACGGTAAGAGATCTCAGTGGTGTTGGCCGAAGTTTATTACTGCAATCCTTAAATGGCGAAGGCAACTTTAAGCGATACTTGTTGATCGAGTGGGTAAAAGTCGATACCGGCAGCTCATTTGATTATGAAGTTTCTGTACAGCGCTTGCTCGCCGATGAAACCTATCACCGCACGGTATCAGGCAGCGGCGCTATGCAAATTCGAATCGGAAAAAACCGCACCACATTCACCCGTGGTAACCTTGAACGCTCCGTCGGCATTGGCTTTTTGGGTGCGACATCTTCAAAGCGAGCAAAACTCATAAGCTGGCGCGCCAACGACCCACGTGATACTCAGGCGATTCTGGCAAATTCATCCGTTATGCCCACCAGCATTCATGCCAATTGGGACGACTGCTTGCAAATGGGTGAAGCATTTCCGGCCTATGGTTTTATCAGCCAATTTTATCTCACGGGAAGTGGTGCACTCACCATAGATAGACGCGCGAATTTCCTGGCAGGGTTGGGCGTTCGCTTTGATTTTCCCCGGAATAATGGCACTTTAACATTTGGTACTGCACGAATGAACATTTACCCCGGCGATATCAACCAGGCTTCCCAGGTTCGCTTGGGTGGCTGCGCCTACTCAGCAGAAAACAGTGCAACATCGCTTGTAGAGTGTAATTGCGAAAATAACAGCTGTGATACTATCAGCTATTTTTCACCCAGCTGCGAAAATGATGGCTGCACCGATTACCGCGGCGAGAACCCAAGTAGCTCTTCGGCGGACTATGAAATCTATTTTCATCGTGAAAATCACACTCCAGACTGCGCTGTATTTCGCGGCGAAATTCCACTCCATGTGTTCCAACGAATTGTTTCAGAGTATCCACCATCCGATTACTCACCACAACCCCAACCAACCGACGAACCTGGCGACGATGATTTATATTGCTGGGGCAACCCCAATGCAACGAAAAATCAGGATTTAGATTGGGATGACGACGAATTTTCTGAGTTCACTACTCCCTATTCGATAAAAATGAGAACGGATTTAGGAGACGAAAGGTTTCTAATCGACGAGCTGATTCCCATCCCCACAAATTGCGGCTACCCGGTCAACAAAGGCAATCTTAGCGCGGATGATGCCTGCAAGACATTTTGTAATTCTGAAGTTATGCGACGCGGTGGAGAAGAGAGCAATTGTGAGACTATTGTGCCTAATACGGAGCAGAATTGTTCGTAACAAGATTCTCGTCAACGAGTTTCCTCCAAAGCGTTACTAGAAGCATATAACACAAGCTAACAAGTATCAAAATAGGCTGCTTAGGTCCTTTAACACTAGGGTTGGTAATTGTTCGTCACAGTTGGCATCTGCTAGACACCTTACCAACCCCTCGATTCAAGCCATGTCAAAATCGTCTACTTATTACAACATCTCCCAGAAAATACCTCGCTAGATTGCGTGATCATTCCCTTATGGTTTATCCTCAAGTTCGATGGGAAATTGACCATCATATTTGCTACAGACCAGTATGTTCGTAACTTTGGGTATTATATTTTTTAGTGCTGGAATATTTTTATGGTGAACTACGAAAATTGCACGCTTGAGGAATTATATGACGTTAAAGAAAATATTAATCGTGAAAAATATCCCGATCGATATCAGGCAGTTATCAACGCCATAAAACAAAAGAAATCTGCAAACACGATAAACCAAGTAGACACTAATTTTCTTGAGGAATCAAAAGGTTTTAATTCAAAGTCTGGCTGCTTGAAAATAATCAAGTATGGTGTATACACTGGTATTTTTTATTCCGGCATTTTATTTTTATGGAGGTTGATCGAATTTTTATCAGAGCAAATCGCACTAAATGAATTTTTATATGGATTTACAGATGTGGTTCTACTGGCATTTCTCACATATTTTTTGTACAAAAAATCTCGAGTCGCATCCACACTACTTTTATCGTATTTTCTGGGAAGTACACTATATATGTGGTTTTTTCTTGGAAAATTTGGAGGAATAATAGTAACAGCGGCTATGTTACTATTATTGTATGCAGCAACCCATGCTACATATATCTGGCATGCTCGTTATGAAGAAAATGACTCATAATATCCTTCTAGGATGCTCACCAAGCGACAGGACTAGGCGATAATATCGATATAACCGATGGGCGAAAATCAATAACGAGTCTAGCACTCAGCTCACCCACACCAAGTGACTATAGCCCGTCCTCTTGCATCGCATCCAAACCCCTGGCTTGGCGCGCGAGGCACACGCTTTGCTAGCGCTCCCCGCTCCTTCGTGAATCCCCATTTGCCTAAGCACACAATAAAATTGATAATGCTAACGTAATAAATAACGCCAACGGTAATGAGCGTTTGTTCGTACCTTAAACTTCATGACAATAAAAATACGAGGGCTATGAATATGTCTGTACTGGATACAATGCCGAGCGATGGCCGCGCTGCTGGCCACATTATTGTGGGCGATGGCCGTACCAACGGTGACCCCTGTTTGACCTGGGGTACCCAATACCCCGCTGTAGCCATGCCCGCCGGGCATATCTCGGTTCGCTGTTTTTCCAAAGATTTCAATACCTTCATTGTTAGCCAATATTCCGACGCACCCAAAGGCCTGGGAGTAACCAGTCACAATATCTATTGGCTTCCCTGGGGAAATGGTTCCGTGGCCAGCGTTGACTGGCTTACACTGAGTTCAACCACTCGTTTTTTAACTTCGACGTTTACAGGCTGCCGTTTCGTTGTTAACCAAAATGGCGTAGCACACGTTTCCTGGGGCGGCCATTCGCCAAATTACAATGTACGCGGCAACTTAAGTTCCGTAGGTCGGGATTTGGCGGAGGTTCGTGCAGGTACAGGTGTTCCCGATATGGGTCGACCGAGGCGCACATTGTCGATTACGGGTGCTGTGCCGGGTCGCCCCAATGAACAACGTATCAGCTACGATGTGAATACTGAATCCTGCGTTGTAATGGGCTGGCGCGCAGGCAATCGCTGGACCTTCAAATGTTTAAAAATGAATAATAATAATAAAATGAAATCCAGCTGGAATACGCTTGCTCAGGTCGATGTGAATGCCGGCGTGGCTACAATTATTTAACGTCGAAAACACTCAATCAACACGTGGTGAGTTTGCTCGCGACCAAATTAAATTTCCGAATATTTGCTACCATTCGCTTTTAAAAATGAACACAAAACAACGCCGCTGATAAGTTCAGCGGTTTTTTTATATGTCTTTGCTCTATATTCAAAATGTGCCTTCAAGCATTTGCTATTAAAAAATAAGCTTTTATATTTTTTCTATTTTAAACGAATCATTTTTCTCAATGCATTTCTCATAAGCTCAAAACGACTTTCCGTTTACAAAGCCCAAGCGTCATCCCGCCCACGTCACACACCACCATACAAAACGTTGGGCTCACTCCTCGATAAATTTAGCGCGATTTACTGAGTGGGCATGGTCACTCGCGAATCTTTGCTTACATTGCGGTAGGAATTGATTTCCCGCATTACCCCACAGTTAATATGGGGTTGTTAGGCTGCCCGCACTGAAAGAGTTCCGTTTGATCTAATCGACTTCTGATGCTGGGTGAATCTGCTATCTTGTAGATACAAATAATAAATACCAGGGGGGTGATTTCATATGCCACCCGGCCCACCCAAAAACCTACCCCAACTTCCTGTATTAAGAGGGGTAGGAAAGGCGGGCAAAGCAATGAGGGTCCAGCCTAGCCGTATACATTTCTACAGCCTGACCGGGCAAATCAGCGCCTCAAGCCACCTGGGGCTGAGTTACTGAAGCAACCAAAATGAGTGTGATCAACCCTAAAAGTAAGGCACTAAGTCAGCAATCAGGTTTCTAACAAGTTCAAGGTGCCTGTAATACCGCGCACTTGGCGCAAAACAGCTTTTTAGGTTATCACTGTAAGAAATAGGATAAACAATGACTACAAAAAAATTATTAGTACTTACCGGTGGCGGAGATTGCCCAGGATTAAACGCCGTGATTCGCGGCATTGCAAAACGTGCATCCTTGACAAACGACTGGGAGGTATGGGGCAGCCTCGAAGCCTTTAATGGCATTTTAAACGACACTGTTGAGGTGGTTAAATTAACGGGTAACCCTATCACCGCGGGCATTCATGCTAAAGGCGGCACCATTTTAGGCACAACAACCAAGGGCGGCCCTTTTGCCTGGCCCGTGAAAATGCCTGATGGCAGCTGGGGCAGTGAAGACCGTTCCGACTTTTTAGTAAGTCGCTGCAAAGAACTCGGTTTCAACGCAGTAGTCAGTATTGGCGGCGACGGTTCTCAGCGTATTTCCAAGATACTTCACGATAAAGGTATGAATGTTATTGGTGTTCCCAAAACAATTGATAACGATCTTTCCGCAACTGACTACACCTTTGGCTTTCAAACGGCCGTTCAAGAGGCGAGTAATGCTGTTGATAAACTGGTGACTACCGCAGAAAGTCACCATCGCGTGATGATCCTCGAGGTGATGGGGCGCAGCGCAGGTTGGATCGCCTTACATTCAGCAATTGCCGGCGGCGCCGAGATCTGTTTAATTCCAGAAATTCCCTACGATATTAATAAGGTACTAGAACGTGTAAACAGCCGTTACTGCGAGGGTCGGGGCTTTGTGATTATCGTTATCGCCGAAGGTGCAGCCGCCATCGATGGCCAAGTAGTCGCCCAAAAGTCCATTGAGGTGGGTAACGAAAACCTCAAACTGGGTGGCGTTGGTAATTTATTGGCAGACCAACTGAGAGAGCACGGTTGCACTGCGGATACCCGCGTGACGGTACTAGGGCATTTACAACGGGGTGGCTCACCAATCGCATTTGATCGAGTATTGGCAACACAATTCGGAGTGAAAGCGTTCGAAATGGTATTGAACAATGAATTCGGCCGTATGGTCGCTTTTAAAAACAACGATATTATTTCAGTTTCTCTGGAAGAAGCCACCGGCGATTATAACTATGTAAATACCGATTCCTATTTGGTGCAAGCCGCCCGAGGAGTGGGTATTTCTTTCGGCGATTGATTGTATTTGTCACTTACGATTTTGAAGGCGGTAACACCGTCTTCATTGCGTTATGAGCGCAGCGAAATGTAAATATTTTAGGCCCACGCGAATTGGCAACAACCACTGAAGAATCCTCGTCCTTTCCACCGCACAAAAAAAAGCCGGCCCCCAGGCCGGCTAAAGCATTAAACTTCTGTTTTTATTAAAAGTGAATTATTCCACTGGAATAGGACCAAAATAACCAACTTCGGCTTCATTGCCCGGTGACGGATCAACCGATTCACCTGCCGGGTGCTGAACAACATTCGAGATATACGAGAAGCCATTAATATTGTTGAACATGTAAGGGCCGGTATTTTCCGCACCACTAGGTGCAGAAAAAATACGCGTTAGGGTTTCTGCATTCAAGTCGTAAGCCCAAACGAAATTGTTATCGTGGTCGTCGGTGTCTTCGGTAATAATTAAGGTGTCGAAACCGATATAAGCGACATTATCAGGGCCTGCGATATTATCCAGCGCACAGCTGCCGTCTACCACTTCACCGCTAATCAGGCCTACCATTTCACCGATTACGTATTCCGAACCGATCATACTATTGCTGCCCAGAGACATTTCATACAATCCACCGCAATCATTGCGAGTGGAAATTTGGAGGTGATCGGGGCCGCCGGTATCGGCGCTATTTGCGGTGAGCATGCCGTTGTCGATATCGGAAATTGCGAGATACATTTTGTGGTTATGCGGGTTGTAAGTGATTCCCTCTTCCTTACGCATTTCCACGGTTGCACCCAGATAAGCAGCGTAGCGACGCGTTTCTAAACGAGAAGCGGCCAACTCCATGCCGGGTTGTAGAATCAAACATTCCTGATTACCTTTGAAATTTATCGAGTGGTAACCCAGCATACACTGACTACCCGCTGGTGCGGTGCGCTCGAAAATGTCTTCAAAGCTTAGCGGGTTCGCACCGTTAATCAGTTCGCCGATTTGTTCATTCGTGGCGTGTCCCATTTCTATCCAGGAAATATCTGCCGCTGCCATACCGGCATTTTCTGCACTGGCGCTGGCAGTTTGCGTCCATTTCATAGCGTATAGGGTACCGGTCGAAAGATCCGCCGGCACGTCGGCAATAAACATAAACAAGCCGCCGTTGGTACCGTCGTCGGTAAGATAAACGGTTTTCATGTCGGGCATCACATAGGCCAACTCAATGGCCAAACGACCCATGGCATAGTGCTTGGTCACAGTATCAGACACGTAATCCGATTCAGACACATTCACATCCACCTCGACAGCGAAACCATACCAATAGGGATTGATGTCCAAAAGCGATAAGCCAGCGTGATAATCTTCGATTTGATCGTAGTAAACATCGATTTGACCGGTAGCTTCGGAACGGGCGCCGTAATCGGGTTCATATTCTTCCGAACCCAGGTGAGTATCCCAAGGGGTTACCATCGCAGCACAGTGATTGTAACCACCGTTCACATCGGAGAAATCAATACCGCGCGTCGCTATCATCGACAATTCACCGGTGGTGTCGTCCTGAGCCAGTTCAGAAAGTGCCATGCCGCCGGGAATATTTTCGAACTGAGAAATCGCGAAAATGCGCTCGCCACGCGTAAGTATCGAGGTAAATTCGTTGTAGTTGGAAATAAACAACGGGGTGCCGAACTTATCCTTAACCTGTGCATAGATATTGCCGTCAACCAACTGACCGGATTTCGCCAAAGTTTTATAACCAAAGCCGGGAATGGCAACGCCGTCGAGTGTCGCAGCACTACTGGCGAGAATACTGGTTTCTTCTTCAGCATTTGCCGGTGCGTTGATTCCACTAAATACCAAGACACCCGTGCCGCGCTGGTTAATGGTATTTAAATCATCGCCGGGGGCAATGTTGCCAACAATGGTTCCACCTTTCGGGTCTTCTTCCGGCTCGGAATATTCCTCGATAAGGAAGTTCGCGATTTCCCAAGTTGCTGCATCGCCGCCGCTCGGTGCGTTGTACCGGAACGCAATTGTGATGTTATCGCCAACGTAGCTACTTAAATCGATCGCACCAGAGGAAACAAATGCCCAGCTACCCGTTGACCAAACGACAGAACTGCTTAAATCAGTCCAAGTGGCAGTGTTCACGTCACCGCTAAAATCACTCGAGACCAGCAGCGAGATTTGGTTCAGCGGATCTGTACCGTAATTGTAGGCAGAATCGAAGGACAGGATGGGTTGTGTCGCGTAGCTTAAATCCACAGAACGTACTAACCAATCATCACAGTTTTCGTCACCGCTGTAGCAGGAAATTCGCGCGAAATAAGTACCGCTAAAATCACTGCCTTCCCAGCCGTTATCGGGCTCGCCAGCGTCCACCAAGCTCCAGTCGCCCAGGCCAGCGGTAAAGTCGTCACTTGCGTAAGGCGCCAGATCCCCCTCAACCAGAAAGCTGGCTATTTCCCAAGTTGCAGCATCACCGCCATTGCTGGATTGATATCTGAATGCAATGGTAACGTCGCCACCTGAATAAGCCGACAAATCAATTTCACCCGATTCTATGAAAGCCCAAGAACCGGTCGACCAATTAATCTGTGAACTTAAATCTGTCCACGTGGTGGTGGTCACATCGCCGGTGTAGGCGGTAGTTATTAATAGGGAGATCTGGCTTTCGGGATCGGTACCGTAATTGTATGCCGAGCGGAAGCTCAACACGGGATTATCGGCATTACTCAGGTCCACGCTACGTACCAACCAGTCGTCGCAGCTTTCCGCTGCGCTGTAACAGGAAATACGCGCGAAATGATCTTCGCCGAATGAACTGTGTTGCCAGTTTTGCGAACTCGCCCCCGTATCGACCAAGGTCCACCCCTCCAGTGTTTCAGAAGTAAAATCATCTTCAGTGATAATTTTTTTGTTGGAAGGTTCTTGCGGCTCATCAACGGTGCCGTCAAAAAACTCCAGATCCATCCATACCAAACGGTGATCTGAGCTTTCTACGTCTTCGGCGTTCAAGGATTCCACCAAGTAATGCAGGTTGTCGGAATGACGCGGCCAGAAAACTCCCGCTTGCTTAATACGCATACCACTAGCTGATGGCAAAACGTAATCTGCACGCATCATCCAACCGGCGGTGTGGGTACTGGCATAAACATTATCGGGATCGTTCTCGGCTCCAGCCACACTGGTAGGCACCTGGAAATTCACGCTGTTTTCGCGCAGGTTAGGATTCACCAGTGGGTGCTGCAGAAGCTGATCAATTGCTGTGGAATCATCGTCAAAAATGTAGGCATCGCCTTCAACGCTGGATGCATTTTCATCACCCAGAATAATAAACATATCGCCTTCGTTGAGAGTGACCGCCGTATTGCCATTGTCATCGTAAAGATAAGTACCAGCTGTGGGGTCGATATAATCGGCCCACAAGCGAATTTCATCGCTGTTGCGTTTGCCATTGCGATCTTCTGCTCCGTCAAACACCGGTGGTGTGGGATGCGAACCCAGCAAATGAATGGTTTTACCGCCAATAATCACCGGGACATCAATATGCGTTTTTGAGGATAAACGGAACACATCCCACTCATCACTGCTGTAATAATCACTCCCATCTAGCTGCGGTTTTAATGCGCCAGGCATATCTTTCCACAGGAAATTCTGGAAGCTGCGCGCATTATTGCTATCCAGCGGGTACTTCGAAAATATCGCCAAACAATATTTGCCGGGGTAGTCGCCAAAACCATAGGCGTCATCTGGACCATCACTCACACCGTCATTGTTAAAATCGAACCCGGAAGGTACGCCAGTATTGCAGTTATTGGTGTAAATGTAGTCGTATACAACCGGTTGCGCGCCGTTTTGCGAAACTTGAAGGTAATGGGCATTAAAGGCGTTGATGGTCGCCTCTGTATCATTGCCATCAATTTCATTGAGAAGCAACACATCCGGATTCGCTCGCTGAATAACTTCCGCAACTTTCTTCGCTTTAACGTAAACACCGGTATCGAATGCGGTTTTTAATTCACCAGCTGTACTAAATGGATCAAAACCAGCGTTGTAGGTTGCCACGCGGAAATCACCTTGTTCCGCAGGCACCGAATAAGTAGTTTGGTTTTGCACTGAAATATACTTCGTGGTGCTGAAGCTTTCCGAGGCGCTATCGGTAACAGTTAAAGACACCGTAAATTCGCCGGGGGTGGCAAAGCTGTGTGCAACGTCACTACCGCTCGCGGTATCGCCGTCACCAAAATCCCAGGCGAAGCTATAAGGTTCACCAGCACCGTTAAAGGCGGAAGCACTCATGTTTATCGTGCGGCCAACGTAGAAAGTTTCGTCAGGCAATACAACTTCCGCATCAAGGGGGAAATCACCTGTGCCCATGCCATCGATAAGAATGTCGTCCACTTCCCATTTCGTTGAATCAGCAGCAGGGTGTGCGTAGTGGAAAGCTACAACAATTGGCTGGCCAACGAAATCGCTCAACGATACTTCGCCCGAATCGGTAAATACAAAATTACCTGCCGACCAGGTAACCCGATCGGAAATATCTGTCCAGCTTGCCACAGCGGGATCGCCAGTAAAATCGCTGCTCACTTTTAATGTTAATTGACTGAGCGCGTCGACACCGTAATTCCACGCGGTGTTAAAAGTGATTTTGGCAGACTCAAATTGACTAAGATCTAACGCCGGGCTAATCAACCAATCATCGCAATCCCCGTCGGATTGATAGCAATTGCCGACTGCGAATTTATCACCCGCGTAGCTTTCCACCACCCAGTCGTTACTGCCGCTGAGGCTTATTGCGCTCCACTTACTCACGGTGCCCGATTCAAAATTATCTTCAAATAATTTGATATAACGCGGCTGTTCACCGCCGCTGGACGTGCTGCTGGAACTGGAGCTACTACTCGAATTGCTGGACGAGCTGGAAGAAGCTGAGCTCGAACTGGAACTGGAACTGGAATTGTTATCGGATTTACCTTTGTCGTCATCACCACCGCAACTGACAAGTGCCAGCACCGAAGCGAGCAGAGCGACTTTAATTGTTATCGCTTTCACTGTTACCCCCCCATTAATTGAATTATGTGTGTTACTGCGTACTTGCCGGTTGTATTTCCCCGACGATTTTAGTGCCGGGTTAGAGCTAGCGCACCGCGTTCCAGTTCAAGCGCAAATCGTAGTGATACCGCCTCTGAACGGGAAGCACGGGAACGTTTTCTGGATCTATTTTTTTAAAAACATGTTCAGCTGTCCCGAGCACCGTATCGCGCCCGAACGTAAAACTTTGTTCCTGTACAATTCGCCAATAGGCTTTATTAAGTGCCATGGCACGCTGTGAAGATGGCATGACCAGCGTTTTAACATCGGTGTTTTTAAGCTCATGCGATTTTAGTCGACCACTGGCATCAAACCAGCGTATCAACATTTCCTGATTTTGACGAAATTCATCGCCACCGCCGACCCGCTTTAAATATGTTAAATATTCACCGTCTTGTTCATTAAAGCTGGGGGCATCGCGCATACCCCGTAAATTTATATACCCCCAGCCCTGCGCACCATCGAGTTTGCGAGGAAAAGCAAAACTCTGGTCGATGGTGGTCCCAATTGTGGTATGGCAACCCATGCAAAAAAGGTTTTCTTCATAGCTGGCCAAACGCAATGCACCCGCGCTATCTTCCACCCAGCTTTGTACATTCCATCCCATTTTATTATTCAAACCGGCTCGATTTACCGGTTTAGCCCATGCGTATTTTGGTAAACGCCCCTGATCTTTTTCGCGCTTCTCAATGTTATACATGTAGCGCAAAGCCGCTTCAGACAAGTCTTTGTATTTAACGGTGTAGCGAATCTCCTTAAGGCGACGCGAAGCAACTACGTTGCCGCGATCTGTAACATTCAGATAGCGCAATGTGTGTAGAAATTCGGTACCGGTTGGGTACAGTTGTCGTTGCAGAGCAATATTTACAGCTCCACCGATATAATTACCTCTGCGCTCTAATACCGTGGTGCGGTTCAGTTTTCCGTTGCCATCCAAATCCAATCCCAAGCGTTGTTCATCCGTGTCTGGAATCTGGATACTTTGTAAATCTTTAATGGCGATTTCCACCAGACTAAGGTTCAGCAGATATATTTGTCGGCTATACACGCCTTTTTCAGTTTGTCGAAAAACAGCTGGCAGACGGATCATGACATCATCAGCGCTACCGTTGGTTGGCCAAAAGCTACTGGGTACCGGCTTGTAATTGAATGCAATCCAGTGAGAGCCGTCCTTAGCAAAACCTTGAGCGTCGAATGCCCTTTTCCCCAGACCAAGGTTTTGTAATGCAATCCATTCATAGTGTCGACGGGTTTTTAATTCCTTGTACAAAGCCTGATAATTGTCTTCGCGAACATACGCCAGCATTTCCAAATCCGTTGGTAAACGGTCTTTATCGTCGATTGCCTTGTGCAAATTCGACCAGCGATTTTTCACACCAAAAGCAGAGAAGTTATAGCTTCCCTGTAACTCACCATCATCCAACGTGTTTACTCGGGAGCCCTTGGGGTGACTCTGATGGCAGATGTAGCAGGGGTTATAAGCGCCCTCGGTTTTGGTATAACATTGTGGCGGAATAACCGCTTCGGGGTTATCTAATGGAGTGGCTTGTACACCAGAAAAAGCAAACGTCTCCATTAACACACAGAGTGCTCCGAATACACCGCAGTGTGTTGCACGACCCATTAACAACGCCCTTATCCTCAACAGCCAAAAAAACGAATGCAAGTGGGCTGGCACATTAACTAACAATTGTTACGAAATTAGGTAGATTTTGATGCAACTCAAATTCGATACAGGAAAGATGGGGATAGAGAAGCTTAACGCACTGAAATTGTTACGATTTTATTTTGTGTGCCACCAAAATGATGTCGGCCAGATAATGTTGTCTAGATATGTAAATCTGAGCATGAAAGAAACCCAATACCCGGTGAATGGTTGACTCACTATTTGAGTATTCAACTAAATTTAAAGACGTAGCCAAGTTTAAATAAACAAACCATGCGCATTAATACCTTTATTAAAAACCTCTCAGCATTAAATTTTGAAAACTGTTTTAATCCTTACGCACAGCGTTGTAAGGTGCACGATTATTCGGATGCGCCCCAAAAGCGCCGCCAGACATTGAGAGAAATACTTTTGGCTGCTTCAAAAAAGCAGATCGATGCGATTTGGATTGGACGGGATTTAGGGTTTAACGGTGGGCGTCGCACCGGTTTGGCATTCACCGATGATGTACATCTAACGCACCATAAAAATCGATGGCAAATTCATTGCGATGGGAAGAGAGCGACCAAAGGGGGAAAAATCCCTGAGCGAAGTGCCACAATAATCTGGCAAGTATTGGAAGAGATTCGCTCGCCAATTTTTCTATGGAATGTATTTCCGCTTCACCCTCATGAACCCGGTTTGCCCTTCACGAATCGATGTCACTCAGCAAAAGAACGAATTGCTGGTGAGGCTATACTCGCGAGTCTTATCGAACTACTGCATGCAAAGCGGATAATCGCCATAGGCAATAATGCCGAAAAAGCTGCTGCGAAATTTAGTGGCAGCCATGAGGTTATTAAGGTTCGTCACCCAAGCTATGGCGGCCAAACCACTTTTATTGAACAAATACAATCGATTTATGGGCTGGGCACAAACACTTAACGGAGCCCAGCAAATTATTAACCTAAAAGATTATTTTTTATTATCCGATTTACTCAGCTCAGCCTGCACCTCCGCTTGCTCGCCTTTTTTGTCGGGCTCCTTGTTTTGTGGTGGATTTTTTTTCATGTCCTCGAGAGCAAATTTGGTTGCCCCCCGCAACATACGCGTGCGGGCCAATCCATCCAAAATACGTCGAAACAGATTCACCAAGGCCGGTGGCACAGTACAACTGGCTATAGGTTCGAGTTCCCGCTGTCGGGAAAAAGGGGTACTGAAGGTTTCGGCGCGACCACCACCATCATCAATCAGTCGCATTAACTGGCGACGCCAGCGTGTATGATTTTCGCCATAAACATCACGCAATTGCGAGCCATTAATATTATGGATTAATCCCCAATGAGGGATGGCGCGATGACGTCGTGCAATCGCATAGACTCGATTTAAAAAGGCATCGTGGCCGCGTATTCCACGCAACATAATAAATTCGATAGAACAGGTCCTCTGAAACTGCTGCATGCCAATCAGCGCGCGCGTCGCTCGGCTAAATCGTAACGACAGCCCAAGGCCCGGAGGACGATTGCTCGCGGCGAATTCAGCGGTAAGCGCAAAGATGTCATTGATAAAATTAAATAGAGTTTCGCTGCCCGGTGAAGCGTTGAGCGCAAACTCCAAGCCATCAATACGGCGCATACAATTTGGGGCGTCTGTCCAGGGAGTGTCGCAAGCCGCCTGCCCAGTCATAATTCTAAAACTCTGGCCAACGACCGGCGCGCTGGTCGGTGGCCGGATAAAGATAATCATCTGATTAATCAGCTCCGCTACTATGCCACCCTGCCCCACTTGGGTTGCTAGATTAATGACATTGGAGAGCTTTTCCGAAACACTTTCACCTGGTGTAGCCAGTAACGAAATAATAGCCCCCTCCAGCGCAACCAGCGCAGCCGTTGCCGCAGTAATGGCCACACCAGTTGCAGTCGCATAAAGTGCGCCGCCAACAAAAGGAATGAACAGCATCCAGGAAAGGGCAGCCAAAACCGCAGCCGTCGCGCCAGCAATTAACGGTGGAATCAAGGCCGCGAGCCCCAGCAGGATAGGCGTTAGCGCATTAATATTACAAAACATGCCAAATAAATCTGGCTGAGGCGGTGGATCAGGCAAGGGGGGATCATCGCTGACCTCACGCCGTGTTACTACACAAGGGTGCGTGCCACCATTGTCGGTGTAAGGGCTCAAGACCACTTCAATAAAACGTGGACCGACATAATCGTCGGAGTTCACGACATCGCGTCTCAGTTGTGGTGCGATATTCTCCCAAGTATCGGCCTGACGCGTTTCGCTGAGCACGAACGCATCCACAGCCTCCAGGACAACGCTATAAATAACCCCCATTCGGCCGCACGACACGAGTACTGCGTTAAATAGTTCGGTGTCGAATACAAGATTAATATCTCGGCACAAACGCCCCGCATCCCGTGCAGCAGCGAGCCGTTCGGGATCAGATAGCGATTCATCACCAGCCGGCTCGATCCACCACTCCTTTCCGCCAGGGCCGATGAGGTGGATTGCACGCACATTATCTGCAATGGGCGGCAAATCGACATCGGCACCATGAGTTGCGGTTGAAAGCACCCCCGCAAGGGACTGACCGTTGCTTCCACCCAGCGTTGGCATCGCCAACCCGACGGCATCCAACACGCAATTTAATCTGTGAATTTTAATTCCTGCTTCGACATGCACAAAGCGTTGCGCGGATTCCCGTAACGAGTCACGTAACGCGAAGGGGAAAATAGCGGTAGCCGGTGAGCTCGCGTCAGAGCCACTGAGAACGCGGGTAAGTAAAGAGTTGTCAAGAACATGAGTTACCTCCGGGCCGAGTGCCACATCGGTATACGACCAGCCCGAGCCCACCGCTTTTAATACGCCCCGCGCTGCTTCGGCTTCCTGTACAGCGGCAACAATTTCGGTAACAGGGTTCTCACCGGCGTTGGGTTGACAATGAAAAGGTACCGCGAATGCGCGCGTGCGCGCCCAATTGCGAAAACGCCAAAACGTTGTGCGATTTCCAACAGAACCACTTCCTGAACAGGGCATATATGTCTCCTGGGCCTTGGCCTTGCCTTGGGAAAGAAAGCAGAATAACTGCGCCGTCTGCGTCGGCTTGGGGAAAGGAGCTGAACATACTACGCGTGTCTATCGAGAGGAACAACGCGAATCAAAGCCATTCAATCGATGCGTTGGTGGATGATTCTCTAAAGACTACCAAACTATTTTGACCAACTGTAGGAACTGTGTGACACTCGGCTATTAGCCACAAGGTGCACAAGACATTGCTAATTTGGGATTATGTCACAGCATTCGCACTAGCGTAACGTAGTACAAAGCAGTATCGTATGCTACCAAACCATGATCTGTTACCTGCAACAAACTGTATTAAGCGCAGCACTCAGGTAACTCGTTCATTTTTTTACTCCACACGTTTCAAGCTAATACCAGCATGTTTGGAGTTTACAGAACAAAGTAAACGAACGGCCGACTGATCGTTGTTGCTTATATGGAAATCGCAGCGCACACCTGTCTGTATACAATATTCCATTTTATAAGCAGCTGTTTAATTACCTCGGTTTGGCTACAGATCATGCTTCCGCGAGAACGTCTAACTTGATTTAAATGACAGAATGTCTCCCTAACGGAGAATCGCAACAAATACTAGATTTTCGACACAAGGTGTGCGGATAGCGTTTCCTAATACATGGAAGCTTTATGAGTTATCAGCTGCTGGCTTTACTCTTTAACCCTCAACAGAAGCAAGTGCATATAAGTTAAAGCCATTTCAGCTCAATAGGGAACACATTAACAACCAGATATTGCGAATTGGGCTGAACCCACCTATGAGTGAAACAATCGAGCAAATCGACGCAACCCTCATGTTCACCGACATTGTGGGTTACTCAAAATTAATGGGAAAAGATCAGTCTCTTACCATTACTATGGTTGAAGAGTATCGTGCAATACTGCATAAGGAAATCGAAAGCCATCAAGGCATTATCGTAGAGTTCATTGGCGATGCGGTGTTCGCAAGGTTTGATACCCCAGAGCAAGGCATTAATGCCGCTGTGGCCATTCAAAAAGCGATTTTCACCTACAACCATTTTCGCGATAAACAGCTTCCCGAATTGCATACACGCATAGGCTTGCATTGTGGCAAAGCGGCAATAAAGAACGGCGCGCTATTCGGAGACAATGTCAATATTACTGCGCGCTTGGAACCCATTGCATATGCTGATGGTATTTGCTTATCCGAAGCGATGTACAAAGCCATCACCTCTGGCACCCAATGGCCGACCCTGTCTTTGGGGATTCAACCGCTTAAAAATATAGAATCGCGAATACGTGTTTGGCTAATTCGCCCGGCCGGCATCAGCTATAAAGTTAAACTCCATTACTGGAATCAGAAAATCAATCGTAACCTTGGTGTTTACCGTCATGCGATTGCCGGTTTTTTTATATTGCTACTGGCGGCAGCCTGGTATTTTGTACCCCGAATATTGGTGCCCGGTTACGATGCCAATTATGTTGAAATAACGGAATTCGAAAATGCCATGCCTGATAATTCGCAATGGGGATACCTAAAGGCAGGCATCACTGAAGATGTACGCTCGCAACTGGCCGATATGCGCAACATTTATGTAGTCGATTCAGGAAAGGGCATACAAGCACCGGTAATACTTGAAGGCAGCATTCAACGCATGGGCGATAATATTCGGATCGCTTATCGTTTGTTGAGGCGCGATGGCATGGTACAAATTGCGGGCGGAAAGCTAGACGGTGCCTTCAACGAAATATTTATTCTTGAGGATCGCCTTGTTGCTGAAATAGCGCGGTATTTATCGGAGGAATTCGGCATCGAATACCTACGCCCAGCAAAACTACAGGTAACGTCAAGCGTAACTGCTTACGATTATTACCTGCAAGGTTTGGAATACCTTAGCAAACCCACTTCTCACGAAAATTCGGATAAGGCCATCAATCTATTTTCGACGGCACTGGTTCACGATAGCAACTTTGCTCTGGCTGAGGCTGGACTTTGTCAGGCTTATCGCAAAAAATTTGTCAAAACAATTGGGAGCAACTGGCTTAGCAACGCAGAAGATCATTGTAAAAAAGCGTTAGCGCTAGAACCCGACCTTCCCAAGGCAATAGAATCAATGGGTTTGATTTATTCAGAACAGGGAAGGCATGAAGACGCAATAAAAATGTTAAGTGATGTTCTTAGTCGAAACCCTGATAATATGCAAGCATCAATGGCACTTGCCGATGTGTACAGTGAAATCGATGAATATCCATTAGCGGTAACCACAATCGAAAAGGCGATTGCACTGCAACCCAAGAATTGGGAGGGTTACCACATGCTGGGTTATCTGTACCTTACAAATAACCAGCTCAAGAAAGCAGTGGACTCATACAAACAGGTACTACAATTTACACCAAATAATTCTACAGCTTTAAACAATCTTGGCGTCAGCTACATGTACCTGGGCGAATTTTCTAAAGCAAGAAAATATTATCAAGCAGCGGTACGAATGGCACCCAACGCTTGGGGGTACTCCAATGTCGGGTTAATGGACTATTTCAACAGAGATTATCTTTCCGCAAGCAAGATGTTTGAAAAAGCAATAGAATTATCGCCGGAAGATTATCATTATTACTCAAATTTAGCCGACACATTGCAAAAAATCCCTTACAACGAAGAAAAAGCAAAACACTACTACCTTTCTGCAATACCACTTATTGAAAACACGATAAAACTCAACCCAAACGATGCCGTTGCTTTTGCATATCTCGCAAATGCACAATTTAATTTAAACAAAAAAGATGAAGCACTAAACTCATTACAAGAAGCCATTGCATTGAAGCAGGAAGATCTAGACGTCTTAAGCATTAAAGCACGCATCGAAATTGAAATGAAAGAATTCAAAAAAGCACAAACAACTATTAAGACCATGCTAGAACTGGGATACGATTCAGTACTTATTATGAATGACCCTGACTTTGATGAGCTCATGCAAAAAGACAAAGCAGGAAACGCGCTGGCTTCAGAATAATTACTCATTTTACGTTTATACATAACCACCATATGACAGTGAACCACATTTACAATTTTTACCCGCAATAAACTTTTAAAGGAGAACAAAAGTGACAAAATTTCTTAAAGGCATTTTAATCTTAACTGCACTTGTCACCCTATCATCATGCACAGGTACCCGCGACGAAAGTAGAGGACACACTCATGGCGCAGTTAACGCGGATGTTGATATTACACAACCAGTTAACGTATATATCGCTTTGGATGACAAAGGTATACCTAAGCCAGCACCAGAAACTGTAACCGCTTATCCCGGTCAAGAAATGGTTTTCTATGCTAATAAACAATTTGAGCTTGTGTTCGTCGGGCGGTCACCGACAGATCCAAGGAGCAGGAAGCGTTTCAATTTTTATAAAAGCGATGAAAGTTCGGGAGATGAATATAAGTCAGTAATCAAAGTGTCGCCCGATTATAGAGGTCTACCAGTATTGGAGGGCGAAAAGCAGAAAATTACACGCGAAGACCTTGCGGAGTTAGCCAAAGAGCTCGGCGTAGAACTTTCGTTTGCCATCCATGATACGCAAGTCGATAAGACTCCTATAGACGAAGAAAAGTTCGTCTACATTCACTATTTGATAAGAATTGGCGATACACTGTACGACCCAGGCGCAAGAATTATTAAATTATAAAATTAGAAGCACGGGGTTCAAAAAAGAACCCCGTGACCGCCGCAGCCCCTTTTGATTAAAGCACACAAAGACCTAGTTTGAGCGCTTCACTAGCGACAACTGAACCGCCTATCTCAATTCTCTCTTAACCAGCTCGGTCCAATCATGCTGGCATTTTTCACAATGATACGCGTTTTTGATTTTTACAAAGGTTGTCGACACAGTACGCATCACACTGCGCTTATCATCTAACCTTTCTCTCACACGTTTGGTGCCGACCCAACGATCTACCTCCTCAGAGCCGGTTAATCGATAATCGAATTGCTTGCACAGGGGGCAGCGACGCCGGAAAAACAGATTCCAGAAAGCCGTGCAGGCTAGCAGCAGACAAATCAGGTATACAATCTTTTCCCATGTTTGAAATGTCGCAATCTGAAAGAACGGTACCTCAGACCCGGAAATTATGCCAAATCGGACAATAAAAGGCACAGGCAAGAACAAAATTCCTGCATTTAATAATTTATTCATAATATCGCTCCCTGTTTATAGTGAAAACTAACAAATTTTTAGACGGATTTCACTTCCAAAACCTAAGGCGTGCCGATCTATTGATTTAACAAATATATACCGCTGCGGCGGATTCTCCGCAATTCGGAGGATGCGTTTCCAATCGAACCCCAACATTATTGCTACCTTGCGAATTCGGCGATATATAAGGCTGTACGCAACTTACCCCAGGAGCCACATATAGCGACCGAGAAAACCTAAGCGGCGCCAATACAGAGTTCTATCAAAAGAGCGGAAAACAGCTCTATACTTTATCAGTGCTTGAACCCACACCTTGCCAGGGCAATGATAATGAAAACAGCTCCTCTCTTACTCGGCGTGCTGCTCTTACTTCCATTACAAAACAGTTGGGCGCAAAAAGTCTACCTTCAATTTGATACAGGCTCACCGCAAGCAAACTATGCAGCGACCAAACTCCGCGACGCATTAGTCCAACGCGGCTATCAACTTCAGAAAAAGTCAACCGGTTATGATTATTACCTTGGTTTGGCAACGCAATCCGAAAAGCTTTCCGCAGAAGCTTTCGCTATCATTCCTCAAAATAAGGTGATTAGTATTTTGGGGGGAGATAATCGCGGCCTAATTTACGGCGCTCTCGAACTGGTGGAGCTGTTGCGTAACGGCACCGCACTGCAGGATGTTGAGGAATCACGGGGAGCGCCTGATCAGGCCTTTCGCAGTATAAAATTCAACCTGCCATGGCAAACCTACCGCCCGAGTACGGCACTGACACAACACACTGCAACCGCGAGAGACCTTAATTACTGGGAAGCCTTTTTCGATATGATGGTGGAAAATCGTTTTAACGCTATCAGCCTGTGGAACATGCATCCCTATACTTACATGATTTTGCCTAAAAATTTCCCGGAGGCAAGCCCCTGGTCTCAAAAAGAACTTGCGAAATGGCAGGCGCTTTATCACGGTATTTTTAGGCTGGCTAAAGAACGCGCTCTGGATACTTATATTGTGCATTGGAATATTTTTGTAAGTGAAGCCTTTGCCAAAGCGCACAATGTCGCCTCACAAAACTTTTATCCCCACTATTACGTACCGGGCGATACTTCTCAAATTGTGAAACAATATATGCGGGAAAGTGTGACTCAGGTGTTGGAGGAATACCCCAACCTGGATGGCATTGGCTTGTCCCATGGGGAGGGTATGGCAAATATGACACCGCTGCAACGCCAGGAGTGGATGGATGAAGTGATGATAGCTGGTATGTTACAGGCAAAGCGACCCGTTAAACTCATCCACCGCGTACCTTTTTCCTCCGGAAAATCCTCGGAACCCGGTGTGAGTAAAAATGTGGAAATCGTCACCAGGGAAGCCATGGAAAAACTCGAGTCTCGTTTTGAGGGTCCCATTTGGGTTGAAATAAAATTCAACTGGTCACATGGTCACTCCACACCGAAACTGGAAAAAGTACACGGTGGCCAATTGGGCGATACCTACTTTAAACCACTGCCAAAAAATTACAAAATCACCTGGCAGGTACGCAATGAAGATTTTTTCGCACTGCGCTGGGGTGTGCCGGAATTTATTCGTGAGCACATAGCAAGAAATGGCAAAGCCAGTTATACCGGGGGTTATTTTGTTGGTTCCGAAACCTATATCCCTGCGCTGGATTATTTTACGGCTGCCAAAGAGCCGGTCGATTGGCAGTGGGCGTTTCAGCGCCAGTGGCTGTTTTATAAACTCTGGGGGCGTCTGTTGTATAACCCCAAAACACCCGATGCGGTTTTTCAGGCCGAATATAACCTCCGTTACGGCGAGCAGGGTAATAATTTACTAGCGGCAATATCTCTCGCATCCAACACACAACTGCAGTTGGCTTCGCTGTACGATTCTCGTTGGGACTTTACGCTATATAGCGAGGGATTTTTAGCCTTACAGGGCGATTACACGCGATATATTTCGGTGGCTGCGCTTATGGATCATCCAACGATGGCTAGCGAATATGTCTCTGTTACAGACTTTGTAAAAACGGAACTGGCTGGTGGCGCTTTCGGCCAGGGGAAAATGACCCCCGATATTCTCGCGGATAATTTGGAGCGCGATAACCGCAAAGCGCTGAATCTCGTGGCCAATATTGACACCTCGAAAAATACGTCATTGCTTTACGAAGTCGCCGACATTAAAACCTGGGCCTATTTAGGTTTGCATCTCGCAGAAAAATTACGCGGCGCAGTTGCTTTAAAAACTTACTTACTTAGTGGTGATGCTGAATTTAAATCACAAGCTGTAACACATTTAACGCGCGCGCTCGCACATTGGGACAGCGTTATTGCCATTACCCGGCCGCTGTATCGCGATATGAAACTTACCCACTACAACCATAATTTTTTTGACGCCAATGACGATAATCTATTTCACTGGGCTCTTATCCGTGATGAAGTTGCAGATGATATTAGCATTGCCCAAGACAGTAAATTTCAATAATAAGACTGAGACACATTGGATTTTTTTAACAGTTGATACTCAAACCCGACAAATAAACCTGCCATTCGCTAGTGGCATGCACAATAGTAGGGAAAAAAAGCGAGCTCGATAGCCCGCTTTATTACTTTTTATCAGTTTCGAATTGGCGTTACTACGCTCAGGTGTTTTTGCTGCGCCGCTTTAAAGCTCTCCAAATCCAGTTCAGCATCAATTGGCGCAATACTCACCAGGTGCTCAATTCGCAAATAAAGCTCGCCACGAAAGGCGCGCAGGTTTTCCTGGCCGTATTGATAGAGCGTTCCACCTTTTTCATTACCGCAGTCGTCATAACTGCTGGATATCCAATAGACTTTATCAAGCTTAAAGTAACCATTGCTGCGGCGGTTATCAGTGATCGCTTTAAAATCGCGTTGCGACATCTCTCCCTTAAACGACCACACGCTATCATTGGCTTTGGTCGTTTCGATTTGTACCCAAATTGTATTTTCCATATTTCACCTCCCCGATCGACATGGGGATCACAGCCTCAAAAATAATATAATTAACACGCCCTGCAACGCAGAGAGGTATGCACCATACGGGACGCATATAAACCTGACAAGCTCCCGAATTTCCAGAAAAATTAATCGATATCTATACGTTATATGGATATATTTTTCGCTGAGACGTAGCTATTCCTATCGCAATATTTCGCAATATTAAAAACGACACATCACCAAGGAAAATTGATAAGCATTCAACAATCCTATATTTAATGGGGACGTGCAATTATTGATAAAAAAACAATCTAAGCATGTAATGCATAAAATAACGCGATACCTCAGCTTGAAACATTTAAAAAATCCGGGCGAAAAAAAACCCGGTCGATGTAACACCTTCCGGGTTTGGTACCTTTGGTACTGATCTGGAAGGTAATTTACCTCCCAGACGCTATATCTATCAGGCAAATAAACAATAAACGGGCGCACCACCCGGGTTCAGGGTTGAGCCTGACGGGGAATTGCGAAAAATGCTGTATAAAACTTTTATCGACATAGCGACCTCGTTGGTAATGGTCGGGATTATAGTAAGTGCGAATTAAAAATCAACAGCTAATTGGGTAACTACGTATAGTGCGCAGCTTCCGGGAGGAACCCGAAAAGATTTTGCGCATACATCAGGCGTGATGCCGCGGGGTGCAGCTTTTTTCTGGCCTAGCCAAGATTTGCAGAGTTGTCTCAAAGGCGCAACCCGCTCCCGTGACTCATCAAGCGAGCGTTCCTCGCCGTAGGCGAACTAAACCCCGACCACCCGCACCCGAAAAGCACGCCCTTTTAACTTGTCTTGTTTTAGTTTTTGTAGGGCCCGTCGCGCAACTTCACGATTTACAGCTACATAGGCGCAATTAGCAAGTACATTGATTTTACCTACTTCATCACCATCAATGCCGCCATTGCCTGTTAAGGCGCCTACAATATCGCCGGGGCGCAATTTTTGTTTTTTACCACCGTCAATTTGCAGAGTAACCATTTTGGGTTTTTGTGGTAGTTGGTTATTTGTGGCAGAGGGAAGCGCTTCGGTGCTCAAGGTTTGATTTAACAACTGTGATAAGGGTTCAAGCTTATGAAGTTCCTTGTCGCCGACCAAACTGATGGCCAGCCCCTGTAACCCGGCACGGCCGGTACGCCCAATACGATGCAGATGCACTTCAGTATCGCGGGCAACATGATAATTCACCACCATATCCAACTCGGCGATATCCAGGCCGCGTGCCGCAACATCGGTGGCCACCAAAATAGAAGCGCTTTTGTTAGCAAAGCACACCAGGGTTTGATCGCGATCTTTTTGTTCCATATCCCCGTGCAGTGCTAGTGCGGTAAAACCAGCTTGCTTGAGTGAGTCGGCAACTTCATCAGTTTCCCGCTTGGTATTGCAAAACACCACACTGGATTCCACTGCGAAATAACTGAGGATCGACCGCAAGGCCGTGTTTCGCGCAGCGTCATCCACCCGATAAAAATGTTGTTCAATGCTGCTCTGCGCGTGGGTGGCTGCCACTTCCACGGTGACGGGATTGGTTTGCACGCGCGCAGCCAACTGAGCGATGGTGTTTGGATAGGTTGCACTAAACAGTAGAGTTTGTCGCTGTTGCGGCACTTCGGTAACTATTGCATCGAGGGTTTCTTGAAAACCCATATCCAGCATGCGATCCGCTTCGTCCAGTACCAGCGTGGAAACGTCATCTAGCACCAAATTTCCTTTACGGAGGTGATCCGCGATGCGCCCCGGCGTACCAACCACAATATGCGCGCCGTGCTCTAGAGATCCAACTTGTGGACCGAATGGCATTCCGCCGCAGAGTGTGAGTATCTTTATATTGTGAATTGCACGCGCCAGTTTGCGCGTTTCCTGGGCAACCTGATCGGCCAGTTCACGCGTGGGACACATAATAAGCGCCTGCACGCGAAAGCGTTTTACATCCAGCTTGTGCAGCACCCCCAAGCCAAACGCCACGGTTTTACCGGAACCGGTTTTCGCTTTGCCGATCACATCTCTGCCAGACAGAACCATCGGCAAAGCAGCGGCTTGAATAGGCGTCATCTGCTTAAAACCCAGGTCGATCAAATTGTTGAGGAGCGCAGGATGTAAGGGCAGAGAATTGAAATCATTGGAGTTTGGCAAAGAGTTCTCCGGGGCGGTGCGGATGAGCGGAATGCGATCTAGAAATAATAGCGGGATGTAAAGCGATGCTGGAAGCCGCGGTATCTCTATCGACTGATAGTTGGCTTTCCCTATGGACAACAATCCAACTCTCAACTACAGTCAACCCCGCATGGTTGGCGCCCCCGAAACTCGCAGAGCGCCCCTCGCCGCAGGCGAGTTAAACCTTTGCCGCGGCGTTTTTGGCTCGTTTTCTTTCGTTCTCAGTAAGCAGCTTTTTGCGAAGGCGAATACTGGCTGGCGTTACCTCCACCAGCTCATCATCTTCGATAAATTCCAGCGCTTGCTCTAAGGTGTGGCGAATTGGCGGTGTGAGGGTAAGGGCCTCATCGGTACCAGCCGCACGGATGTTAGTGAGCTGTTTGGCTTTGGTGGGGTTAACAACCAGGTCGTTGTCACGTGAGTGAATACCCACTACCTGACCTTCGTAGATATCTTGGCCGTGCCCCAAAAAGAGTCGACCACGATCCTGGAGATTGAACAACGCGTAAGCCAGTGTTTTACCTTTCACCATGCTCACCAATACACCGTTTTGGCGACTGGTGACTTCGCCCACTTTTACTGGTCCGTAGTGGTCGAATATGCTTGTCATAATGCCAGAGCCGGAGGTTAGAGTAAGAAACAGGCCTCGGAAACCGATCAAGCCGCGCGATGGAATAATAAATTCCATTTTCACACGACCTTTCCCATCGGGTTCCATATTGGTCATTTCGGCTTTGCGCAATCCCAGTTCTTCCATAATAGAACCCTGGTGCTGGTCTTCCACATCAATAACCACCTGCTCGAAGGGCTCGTGGATCTCGCCATTCACCTCTTTTTGAATCACTTCCGGACGCGAGACGCCCAGCTCGAAACCTTCACGGCGCATGGTTTCGATCAGTACCGACAGATGCAATTCACCACGACCCGACACTATAAATTTATCGGGAGAATCACCCTGACGCACGCGTAGAGCCACGTTGTGAATTAGCTCCTGCTCGAGGCGCTCCTTGATATTCCGGGAGGTCACGAACTTGCCTTCCTGGCCGGCGAAGGGGGAATCATTCACCTGAAAGGTCATACTCACGGTCGGTTCATCCACCGAAAGCGGCGGTAGGGCTTCAACGGCAGTGGGGTCGCACAGAGTGTCGGAAATGCCCAGCTTGTCGATACCCGTTATACACACAATATCGCCTGCATCAGCGCGTTCGGTTTCAACCCGCTCCAAACCCTGGTACCCCATCACCTGCAGTACTTTGGCCTTGCGCTGCTTGCCTTCTTTATCGAGCACAACCACCTGTTGGTTGGGAGCCAAGCTGCCACGGCTAATACGGCCCACACCAATAACACCCACATAACTGTTGTAATCCAGTGCAGAAATCTGCATCTGGAAGGGCTTGTTTTCTTCCACAGGTGGGTGCGGCACCTTATCGACGATCATTTGGAACAGGGGCGTCATGTCTTCAGCCAGATCGTGCTCTTCCAGGCCGGCGATGCCGTTAAGTGCGGAAGCGTAAATTATGGGGAAGTCGAGTTGATCTTCAGTGGCACCCAGCCGGTCGAACAGATCGAACACCTGATCCATCACCCAATCGGGGCGTGCGCCGGGGCGGTCGATTTTATTGATGACCACGATGGGGTTAAGGCCACGCTCGAAGGCTTTACTGGTTACGAAACGGGTTTGTGGCATGGGGCCGTCCACGGCATCAACCAGCAGCAGTACGCTATCCACCATGGAAAGTACCCGCTCCACCTCGCCACCGAAGTCGGCATGTCCAGGGGTGTCGACAATGTTAATACGGTAACCATTCCAGTTGATCGCAGTGTTTTTAGCGAGGATGGTGATGCCACGCTCTTTTTCCTGATCGTTGGAATCCATAATCCGTTCGGCACCTTCATCCTTGCGATCGAGGGTGCCCGATTGTTTCAACAGCTTATCGACCAGGGTGGTTTTGCCGTGGTCAACGTGGGCAATAATGGCGATATTTCGCAACTTTTCTATCACAGGGAGGGCCTCATAAATCTGGGTCTGCTCAAAAGGCGCGCATTATAGCGCTGGGTTTCGGGGGAAGATAGCAATTTACGTGCTCTATAGGGCCAATTTCTTTGGGGCCTTACCATTAGGCACTGAGCTCATCTATAATCGGCAGTCTCACCTGCTTCTCTTCACAATAAATTGCGCCACGAGGCGCTGTCTGTACTTATAAGGACAACTGCATGAACCCCACTGTTAAAGCTTGCGTGCATACGGCCTTCCTGGCCTCTACCCTACTTACGGCTAACGCCATGGCTGGACAACAAGGTGCGTTTTTTGGAGGTGGTTTCAATTTCGCCAATATTAAGACCGAGAACATTGGTGAATACTCGTTAAACGCCATTGATATCGCCGGCGGCTTTATGCTCAACGAGTTTTTTGGTTTAGAAGCACGCTTGGGCACAGGTGTTTCTTCCGATTCAAAAAACGTGAACCCCGGTACGATACTGCTGAATTACGAGGTTAAAACCAAAATTACCAATTATTGGGGCCTGTTTGTTCGACCGCAGTTTCAGGCTGAGCATTTTCAAGGGTATTTGTTACTGGGTTATGGCGGTGCTGATGTAAATATGAGTTCGCCAGATTTACCAGAGGAGTTCCAGTTAAATGGCAGCGATTCGGGTGCATCCTGGGGAGCGGGTGCAGGCTTTTCGCCTGACGGTAATCTGTTTTTTAACGTTGAATTTATGAACTATATCGACAGCAAAGACTACGAATTCACCGGCATTAATTTGCGGGCCGAATTCAAGATCTAAGCGCACAACCCCTAAAGGACCCCCAACCATGGCCAAACGTCACGATAATATCCTAAGCACCGTTGGCAACACGCCGGTCGTTAAAATTAACAAACTGGCCCCTGCTAACGTCAATCTCTATGTAAAAATGGAAAGCTTCAACCCGCTCAGCTCGGTGAAAGACCGGCTTGCGTTGGGCATTATTGAAGCGGCCGAAAAATCCGGTGAATTAAAACCGGGGCAAACGGTTATTGAAGCCACCAGTGGCAATACCGGCATCGGCCTGGCTATGGTTTGCGCTCAAAAGGGCTACCCTCTTGTGGTAACCATGGTGGAAACTTTCAGCGTTGAACGCCGCAAGCTGATGCGGTTTTTAGGGGCCAAAGTGATTCTTACCCCAGCGGCTAAAAGTGGCACAGGCATGGTCGACAAAGCCAAAGAGCTAGCCGAGAAGAACGGCTGGTTTTTAACCCGTCAGTTCGAAAACGAAGCCAACCCCGACATGCATTCACGCACCACAGCTCAGGAAATTCTTGAAGATTTCAGTGATATTTCTCTGGATTACTGGGTAAGTGGCACCGGTACAGGTGGCACCTTTAAGGGCGTAAGCCGTGTACTGCGTGAAAAAAGCCCCGATACCAAGCTGGTGGTCACCGAACCTGCCAATGCCGCTGAAATTGAAAGCGGTGTGCAACAGGAACGTAACGCCGACGGTTCGCCTGCGGCGCGACACCCCAGCTTCAATCCCCACCCCATTCAGGGATGGACCCCAGACTTCATCCCCAAGCTGGTAGAAGACTTTGTTAAAGCGCAACACTACGACATGAATATTCCGGTTAGCGGCGAGCAAGCCATGCAATGCTCACGCGACCTCGCGCAAAAGGAAGGCATATTCGTGGGAGTTTCCAGCGGAGCGACCTTTGCGGCAGCGCTCGAAGTGGCCAAACAGGCCCCCGACGGCAGCAATATTCTGTGTATGCTGCCCGATACCGGCGAACGCTACCTCTCCACGCCGCTGTTCGGTGATATCGCAGTAGACATGACCGAAGAGGAATTGGAAATATCAAAATCTACGCCGAGTTGTCAGTTGTAAGGAGGCCTTTGGCCTCCCGCCAGACGTCTGAAGTCGGACGTCTGACGCTAAAACATTTGAACCTGTGTCTTTTGCGTCTGACATGAAAAAAATGAATATCGACGCCCTACAGCTAGCAATCCGACAAGAACTTGAAAAGCTCACCGCCCTCAAAGATATTTCCACCGAGGGCGCTGATACCGTGGAGTTGGATCAATCCAAAGTGGGGCGACTTTCCCGTATGGATGCCATGCAACAGCAGGCAATGCAAGTGGAGCAAAACCGCCGCCGCAAATTGCGTATCCAACAATTGCAGGCAGCGTTGCTGCGAGTAGAAAAAGATGATTACGGCTGGTGTCTCGATTGTGGCGAAGCAATTAACCCCAAGCGTTTGGAAGTAGACCCTGCCGCGTTTTACTGTACCGGCTGCGCCGATAAGCACTAGCGCCAGCTAACTCTCATTCTCGCAACGACATCCAATATTCTGGATCGCGTCTGCCATAAGACGTCCAACATGCAACACTGCTCATCATTCATTTGCCACTTTAATAATGTGCTTGCCTTCCCTTTTTGCGGCGTAGAGGGCGCTATCTGCCGATTTCATCAACAAATGCGCGTCACATTCCGTTTCACTGGGCTGTGCCAGGCCCGCAGAAAATGTGACGCCGAATTTATTCAGCGTAACCGCTTTTAGAATACTTTCGTCCAACCTTGCAACAAACTGTTGCGCCTGTTGCACGGTGGTTCCACGCATCAGCAAGGTAAATTCTTCGCCTCCGTAACGCGCCAACAAATCGTAACGGCGAATGTGCGTTTTTAGCACTGAGGCAAAACTGCGTAGCACCAAATCGCCAACGTCGTGACCTTGAGAATCATTAATTTTTTTAAAATCGTCTATATCCAAAAGCGCGACGCAAAAACGGTCCTGGTTGCGCCCGAATCGTGCAAACTCCTCCCTCAAGCAGCGAATAAAGTGACGTCTATTAAAAAGCCCGGTTAACTCATCGGTCACCGAAAGCAGTTGCAATTTTTCGTTTAAATTCGTGAGCTCGATATTTTTCTGCTTCAGCAAACGGTTGCTTTCATGCAATTGCTTTTCATAGTTTACGGCATCGCTCACGTCATAGGACATGATCAATACGCCCTCCGCAATGGCCTGCATACGCAGCAGAAAATACCCTTTGGTGCCATTTGGGAAATCAAACTCATTGACATATTCTTGAGGCTGCCGGTTCGCCCAACAAGATTGGATCGTTCGGTAGACAGCCGTGTTTTCGATCCCCGGAAACACCGCTTCCATTTTTCGACCGAGCAGTTTATCGGCAGGAACTGTCGCATGCTCGCAGACTGCATCGTTTACATACAGATAGCGCATTTCCGGGCTAATTACCTGAACACCTTCCAACAGCTTGTCGTAGGCGGCGAATGACGTGGTCACGGTCATCGTCCTGTGGCTTGGCTTTGTTTCTGTATACACTATTTTTAATAAGTGTATTTAATTTTCAATAACGAGCCACACCACGCCAGACGTTTCGAGTGCCGTTTTGTTAAGTTTGCCGAAAAATTATTAGATTCTTATCAGGTTAGAAGGCAATCTCATAGAACGCGATGTGCTAACCAATAACTTAACCAGTAACCGGTTGAATAGGCCACCAATAAATAACCCGCCATACTTAAATACGAAATAAACGTGACTTCCTTAACTTTACTCATCGCGATTATGCCCGCAGCCGAGCCAATGATGAGCACCGAGCCACCAACACCGGTGGCATAAGTTACTGATAACCATCCGGCCAAGTCCATATTCACATCGGCTTTTAGCAAGGCTGCGGTTAGCGGCACATTATCAAGAATCGCGGAAACTAAACCCAGAGCGTAATTAGCCAGCGAAGTGGGTAAATGCTGATAGATGCCGGTGAGATAATTCAGCACACCAATTTCCTTGAGCATGCCCACGATCAGCAGGACTCCCAGGAAGAAAAGTAAGGTGTCGAACTCGATTTCGCGGATGTAATTCAGAATATTGCGGTTGGTTTTTTTTCGAAATAAATATTGCGCCACCAGGAACATGCAAGACAATCCAAATAGAAACGTCAACACGGGTGGGATTTGAAAAAACGCATTACAGCCTAAGGTGGTAAAAATCGTCGCGATAAAAATCAGTGCAATTACAATATCAGCGCGCTCAATAACTGCGGGTTGGGTTTCGAAAATAATCTCGCCACGCATACGCCAGCTCAGCATCACCGCTAAAATCATTACCGCACTCAACGACGGCGCCACCAATAACAATAAATTGGCGATACTTACTTTGCCAGCAAGAAAAATCATGAGCGTGGTGACATCGCCCGTTATCAGCGAAACACCACCACTATTCACCGCGAACACCGTAAGCGTGGCGTATTTCAGGCGTTTTCGTGGCGCCACTTTTAAACTGGTGATTACCGCCAAAGACACCAAAGTGGCGGTGACGTTATCGGCAAATGAGGAGAATAGAAACGCAAACCCGCCCAGGAGGAGCATAAGTGATCGTTCGGAGAGCGTGGTTGGTAACAGCCGCTGCACCACCGAGCTTACAAAGCCACGACTGTTGAGGTAGGCTACGAAGGTCATCGCGGCCATCAAGAATAGCCAGAGGCTGGCAATTTCAAGCAGGTTTTCGTTGAGGCGCTCAGTAACCTCAACGGCGCCACCTCCCTCGTGGGGCAATAAGTAGGCAAGCAGCCAGCATAGCGTACCGATGAATAAGGTGGATTTGGCCTTGTTAATGTGCACCACATCTTCCAAAACCACCAGAAAAAACGCGATTATCGATAGCCCTATTACCAACGCCGCCATACTGCCACCACTCTTTTACAGAAATGGCGCGAATTCTAGCGCTGCAAGCTCGTCAACGCCAATGGCTTTTTAAAACAATCAGAGAGCTGGCCTGAACCCTCAGTTTACGGTAATACGACCATTGCCATTGGGCGCGCCATGGCAGCTGTTGCAGGAACCATTGGTAATCACACCTGGCATGGTACGCAAGCCGGAGGGGCCCTGTACCTCAACATCGTTGCCATCTACCAGAGCGCCTCCGGTATACAGGCCATCAACCGGTTGCGTTGTGTAGAAGTTACCACTGGAGTCTGTCTCCATAGTCGCAGTAATGGTATTAGTGTTGTGATAGTACAAGCGCACCACCGCATTGGTTTGGGCTGCTCCGCCAGACCGGTAAACGGTTCCCGCCGCATAAAATCTTGGGCCGTCTCCGCCACTGGCATGACAACCACTGGTCATACAATCGGCGCCGGCGTTATGACTGCCCGCCATTCCGCCCGTAGAAGAGCTTGAACTACTCGAAGAGTTGCTGGAACTACTGGAACTGCTACTACTGGAACTGCTATTGCTTGAACTACTACTGGAACTGCTGCTTGAGCTACTGGAATTGTCTTCCAGCTGGTCTTCCAGATCATTGACGGCGTCGGTGGCGCTGCCACCACAGGCAGTCAGTAAAAGTGAAGCGAGTATAAGTGACAACGCAATCGGGGTTTTCATGAAATTTGCCTCGGAATCAGTCGGTTCCTCAACGATAGTTCATAACGCGCCAACCTAGGTGGTATCACTGCTGTTTTTTACAAAGCTTTACAGCATAAATGCGAAAAATATCTAATTTTCTGTCGCGGGAATGTAGATCCGACTTGCAGCCGTCAGCTATCAAAGTCCTGAAATGCAAACTGGTTCAAATTATGGGAGAAGCCAACAGTTGGAAGCTGACGGTGAAGCGGGGTGAAAAACAAAAAAAGGGAGCAGAAACTGCTCCCGAGTTATGGCTAGATGAATAAATAAATAACGCTAAAGTGTGAATCTAAGCGAGGCACATACAAGAAAATGTATGTGTAAGCACTTCTTTTCACGCGCCAGCAATTATACGCGCTGGGTTAATGTGTACAAATGAATTTGTGTAAATAAACAAATGCTGTCACATTCGTTGAAACTATAGTGATTAAACTTACAACAAACACTAATTATAAATTATCTTTTGAGACACACCTGCAGATCTAACGCCTTCGACATAATCCAGTACACTAACCACTCGCTCACAATTTAGATTTTTAAATACCAAGGTTGCCATTTCGTCACTGCTTACCAATGACCACTCACCGTTCAATTCAGGACACTGCTCTTGAATGTTTGAGTAGATTTTTGAAAAAGGCGCATCGCGAAAATCGATATCGAATGAAAAGTCACCAGGCACAAGCGGTAGAAAATTCTGCATCCCCACAAAAATATTACTATCACCGATAGAGTAATTAGGTCTATGAGTGCGCATCTGTCTAGTAGCCCTATCGTTAACTTCTATTCCGTTCACTATATTTTCTAAATAACGATATTTTGTTTGCTCAAATGACAAGTCGTTCATGTCGAATCCATATAAGATATCCAAAGCGGTTCGGAAATCCAAAAGGTCATCTTCGCTCGGCAATAAGTTTTTGTCATCCTCGGCTAAACGACTAATCCGTTCATTTAAGACACGCCAATCTTCTGGAGCCACCAAGTCTTCAGTACGATATTTCGAATAGGTGTTCACCATTACCGTTTCAATCCAACTTTGCTCAATCGGATTGAGCGGAATTTCATAGCTGTATTCGGTTTCGTACATACCCAAATAGCCATTACCCACACGCCCGGCGATACCTTTTTCAAAATGCTCCAGCAGCGTTCCAGAAATGATTACCCTAATGCCGTGCTGCCATTTATCCACCACTAAATATGACTTCTGCAAGTCTCGCTGCTCATCTCTGGACAAATCAGGGCCAGGTGCTTCACCCTGTCGCAGAGGCCATGAGATTCTTTGTTTATCATCAGTTGTTAGTGTTCCAATATCTTCGAAGGGTATCTCTATCTGCAATCCGGCATTTTCACGGTAGCTCGCGCTGAACAGGTTATAAGCAATTTTCCCGTTTGGCATAGCCCCTAAGATCTTAATAAATTCTTTATTTATTGAAATTTGAAAAAAATCATTTGTGGGTACCCGCTTAAAGTCGAGGAACGTCTTACCGTTCCCACCATACTCATAAACAGTTTCTCGCTCGGGAAGTGCCAGGTGCTGCACCCATGATCCTATATGCTCAGCAAACATGGCACGAAGGGTTTCCTCAAGGTCAGCTTGAGAAGCACCCTCCAGTTTCAAGTCCCAGTTCTCCATATTGAAAAAACGCCACAGCTCATCGTTGAGATAACGCATGAACACCTGCTTTTCAGCCATACTAAGCTGTAAAAACTTCGGGTTTTCATCTAGCGTGTTATCGCGAACGCCTTTGCCGCTAGCGCGATGCTTTTCCATCGCATCACGCACCAGTATGATCAATTCAGCCACCTGCTCATCATTTAGTGATTCAATGCCTTTGTAATCCACTTTGGGCATTTCGCTACCAACAGCATTTACAGCAAACATTAAGGCCGCCAAGCACAAAGCTAATGCGGCAATAAAACCTCCCAGGTTATTTTGTTGTAATGTGCCCTTTTCAAGTTGCCGTTTTATGCGAGCTAATAGTGTTTGATTACTCCCGACAACAGCCATCGCCAATTCTCCCTTGGCCGATGACCGCCCAACCGACTCTAGGGCGCGCGCATAGAGCACTGCGTCACCCAGTTCGGCTACAGTAAGATCATCGCAAATATTTTCACGCTCGGTCGCAATGCGCTTTAGCAACACGTGTGAGAAAGGATTAAAAAAGTACAAAGTTTTTATAAAACTTTCGAATAGCCCAATAAGGTAATCATTGCGTATTATGTGCGCCAGTTCATGGAGTAGAATAGCCTCGAGCTGGCGAACATCTATATGCGCCGCAAGCGCTACTGGAACCAAGATGAGCGGTTTGATGTGCCCAACTACACAAGGAACTCGCACTTTATTGCTAAGCCGCGCGGCAACACGTTTGCTCATACCCATGCGACGAACTAAGGCCATTACACACGTTTGTAACTCTGCCGCCCTTTGTGTGTGAGTCTCACTGCTCAGGTGGTGGCAGTATGCCAAAGCACTGGCATAGCGTACCAGCCCGACCAAAAAACCCGCGACCCACAACAACACAATGCTTTGAGTGTGGCGATTAACCCAAGCCGTTAGGCCTTCGTTTTGAAGCACCGATTGGGGCAATGAGAAACCCTGATGCAACCAATAAAGGGTTTCGTCGTAGTGCTGGTAATAGTGTCTGAACGTGGCGGTACTGAGTAGAGGTATGGCAAAAAAAGCCAGCAAAACAACTCGGTAACGCCAAATTGCCGACTCCCGGCAAAAAAGCGCCGTAAGCATCAACGCCAGAGCCAACACAAATCCAGCTTGCCAAAGCGAATGCACCACGGTCCATCCCATCGAATAGATTAACTTATTAAATAGTAGCCCTGTAGCGGCGCTCATCTCAGATATCCTTTTTCTCAGCGTTTGACTTTAATAAATCTCTAGAGGGCAGCCCCTGCCCTTAATTGGAAACCGTTGTATCATGCGATTTCGCCCTATCGGGGTAATAGTGTGCAAGAACTGCATTTACGCGTTCACAGTTCAAATTTTTGAAAACAAAAGTTCCCAAGTCAAAATTATCTTTTAGGGGCCAATGTTCTTCTAGCTGAGGGCAGTAATTTTTAAGCTCGCGGTAAATATCATCCATAGGAACATGCCTCAGATCCAAAGAAAATGAAGTTTCACTTTCTGGAAGGGGTGAGAAATTTCGGGAGGCATAATACTGATTATTTTCTCCACTGCTGTACCAGGGCCGGGAGGTTACCATCTGCCGTATTGAATCTTCACCTGATTCGATTTTTCGCACAATATCGCTAAGCACGTGATACTTCACATCTTTAAATTTGGAGTCGGATACTTTTGTACCTCCGAGCTCCAACCCCAAACGCAAGTCGTCCATATCGCCGTCACTCGGTATCAAAACCTTATCGCTTTCTGAAAGTTGTTCGATTCGTTTTTCGAGCGCGGCCCATTTACTTCCAAAATCATCAGAGACTTTGCCGTATTCAAAATAAGCGTTCATGGCATTACGGTTGAGATAAAAACGCTCGATATCGAGAGGAATTAAATAACGATCAGCCAAAAACTCCACGCCGAAAAAGCCGTTACCGACACGCCTCGCCACTCCGGATTGCAGACGTTGCAGAAGCATATTGTCCAGACTTAGCGTAATTCCGTTATCCCATATACCGATAGAAAGACGTGCATCACGTAGTTTTATTTGCTCAGCTTCGGGAGTATCCAAGGGATATTCTTCTGAAATGGCGCGCTGACTGTTGCCACCTCCTAGCGTCTTTGCCCGATTTACAGCATCATCTGACAGAGGGAGATTAATTTGCAATCGCTTATCCTTGTACACAATGCGAAAGTCACCATCTTCAACCCACTTATCCGGCTGATGCTTCACCTCATCAACCAGTACTTGAGACAGCGATATTTCATATTGTTTTTGGGAAGGGTAATACAGCAGCTCAAACAGAACTTTACTGTCTCTGCTGTAGGAATATTCTTTTATGCCTTTACCAAGTTTCAAATACTCCACCCGCGATGCCAGATCACTATCAAACAACGCCTGCCGCGTTTGTTCTTCGACTTCAGCGGGCGCCCCATAAAGCTTTAAATTCCAGCCATCCATATTAAAATAACGCCAGAGCTCATCTTTCAAATAGCTGACGAAAACCTCGCGCTCAACTTGAGACAATTTCTTAAATTCAGGATTTTCGTCTAATACGTTTTCACGGATACCGCGATTGTTCTCGCGATCTTCCTGAATTGAATCACGCGCCAATACAATTAGTTCTGCCACCTGATCATTGGTGAGTGCGTTGATACCCTCGTATTCAATTTTTGGCATATCACTGCCAATTGCGTTGACCGCAAATATCATTGCAGCAAAAAACATACTCGCGGCCGATAAAAGTCCCGTCACATTTTTTTGGCGAAGGGCATTTTTCTCAAATTGACGCTTAACACGGTTTAACAAGCTGTGATCATTTGCAGTGAGTGCCATAGTCAGATCTCCTTTGACAGTGGTTTGCCCGATGGCTTCTAGAGAGCGCGCATAGAGCATCGCATCACCCAGCGTTGCGACGGCAATATCATCACAAATGTTTTCCCGCTCAGCGTCGATACGCTTTAACAGCAAGTGGGTAAAAGGGTTATAAAAATAGAGTGTTTTTACGAGGCATTCGATAAGCCCCAGGAGATAATCATTGCGTTTTACGTGAGCCAGTTCATGCAAGAGTATCGCTTCCAACTGAGCCATATCCAATCGACCTATTAGTCTTTCAGGAATAAGTACAACCGGTTTAATATGCCCAATAACACAGGGCACCGATACCCGAGCGCTAATTCTCGCCAGTACCGGTTTTGCGATTGCCAGGGTTTGTGCAAGCTTTTCGATCTGATCTTGCAGTGTTTTTGAATACCCCATTTTGCTGTTGTTAATGAGATTTTGGCAATACACAAAAGCGCCGGTGAAACGAATTAAGCCGACCAAAAATCCTACACACCACAGCAAGACAAAACCGCTAATGTGATTGTTAATCCAGGAAACCACACCATGTTGCTGTATCACTTGAACGGGAAGCATAAACCCTTGTTGCACCCAGAATAAACTGGCATCGTAGGCTGAATAATAATTTACAAAGGTGGTAAACCCGGCTATCGGCAGTAAATACAATGCGCATAGATGGAAGCCGAAACGCAAACCCGGAGAAACATTGCGGGGCAGCGCCAGCACCAGCGTTATCAAGGTAAACAATGCGGCGGCCTGCCACAGCGAGTGCACCAAAGTCCACCCCAGCGCGTAGGTAATTTTATGAATAAAAAGCTCCATGCTGCTGTTCATTTTTTCTTATTCTCCATGTTATCGAGATATTCACGAATATTTTGAAGTTCCTTTTTACTCACTTTTTTATTACCGAGTAATTGCATGACTAAATTCGCTGCTGAACCTCCAAAGGTGGTTTCAACAAATCTGTCCAAAAGCGAAGACTTCGCCTGAGATTCTTCAATTGTGGGCATGTAGGTATGGCTTCGCCCTTCTTTACGGCGTGTTAACAAACCCTTTTGATACATTAATTGCATAAGTTTGAGCGTACCGGTGTAACTCACGGGCTTCTTTTCGTTAAGCACATCGTTAACAGTTTGGGCGCTGCCCTCACCGAGACGCCAGAGAATTTCCAAAATTTCCAATTCAGACGGGGTTGGTATTTTCACGGCACACTCCAATTACGAAACCTTTCGTAAATATATACGAAATAATTCGTAGTTCAAGAAATATTTTATATTTGTTGAAATTTTGGCACGAAAGCTATCTGGCGGCCGTAACTAGCCGCCAGACGTAGATGCTCAGCCCTGTTGCAGATATTTACGCAACAGCGCTACTTTTTCGGGAGATAGACTTCGGGTAAGCGGCATGTAAAGCGTGGTATCGCGGTATTCATCGGAGAGCCGTTTTAGCAATTCGCCAGCCACGGCTTTGATGGTCGCTTCATCGTTTAGTGGTATACGTTTCGACATCGCCGGGAACAATACGTAGAAGAAACGCAAACAGTTTTCGTAGACCTGTTCCCAGGTGATGGTGTCCGTATCGGCAATCGCCTGAATATTTCCCTCTGGATATTTTCGTAGCGAGTTGAAATACAAGTCGTTACCAGCGATGGAGTAAATTAATTGCATAAAGCCATCGCGGCCAATAATCTGCCCCAACTGAAATTGCGTACTCGTCGCACCTGCGGCTACGGTAAGTTGCGAGGGAAACTCCACAAAGTGGTTGTCCGGAAGCTCTCCAGTAGCGCCCGAGGTCACATCGATGCTAATGGCCTGCTTCAACGGTCCCCCCAATTCTCGCACTTCCAAGGATATTTCCGACAAAGGTGTGCCCGAGTAATTAACGTAATTGTTGCGAAAATCGCTGTAGATTCGAATGGGCTGTTCGACTAAATTCAACGCGTTTTGGGTGCTGCCAATAACCAGCGCATTGTCTTGCAGCGTTGCCACCTGCCCCTGCGTAAGCGGAATATCATACAAGCCACCAAACAGATAATAATCATCTGGCTGTGACGGAATTTGTACGAGGGTACCGCCTGCAGTTCCGATAATAAAATCGCCGTAATCGACATTAGGTTCGATCGGGCTGGTATTGGCCTGGCCATCCAGCCGCATCGCTGAACCCTCGAGCGCCGACACCAAATCCAAAGTTAGGCGATTGTTACTACTGTCCAGGTAAGCCAAACCCTGGGCACCGCCAAGATGACTGTTATTGAGCAAACGCCCCGGTGGCGTAGTGGCCGGTTCATCGCTAAACCAGGGGCCAATAGAGCCGATAATACGCCCCATTGAAGGATTAATATCGTTGCGATTTTCGGCATAGTTTTGCTGCATGTAGGCACTATCGCGCCCCGGATAAAACTGAAACATTTCAAAACGTACTACCAGCCCCTGTGCACCCGGAGCATTGACAATATCACTTAAAATGCCGATGGAATCGTCAAAACTGACGATATCTTCTTTGCGAAAAGCCAATTGAAAGGTGCCACTTGCCCAAGCGGAACCCGGCGTGGCGTAAGGCGGTTGCGTTTTGGTTTTGTCGTAACGCAAGCCCAGAAAACGCGAATGACTCACCGCATTCCCGCGTACCAGTAACACCGGGTTCTGATTACCGATTTGCAATCCGCCCGCATAGATTTGTGTTGTAACACTGCTGGTGGGATCAAGATCAACCATCACGGGGCCACCGTAGGGGCCATCGCCACTTTGCGGATCGACGCTTCCCAGCAGATAAACCCCCATACCGACCAACGCACCCGTGGTTTGCATGGCACCCGGATGCCCTGCCGATGAAACAATGTTGTCCGTCAACTGCACCTGATGATCGCCGTAATAATTCCAACCACCATTGGCGAAATAATTACTCACCGGCGCTCGCAGAAATTCAATAATCTGCTCATCACTATCGGGGCTGGTTACCATGGCCTCCGAGAGGTCGAATATTTCCGGCGAATATTGGGTGTTATTTGCTGTATCAACATTGGTGCTACCGCCACCCCAAAAGTTGATTCTCGGACCGTTGATGTAACTCATTTCACACCTCCATAACTTGCGACTGAATCCCCGGGAGACTGGGCGAATAGGAAAATAAAGCTGTAATTGGATTTCACACTGTCGCCCGGTACACGCGCGGTAGAGTGGCAATCCATGCAGCTGCTGGTAGGTTGAATGTAGGATTCCATGGTGACGTTAGCAGCAACACCGGGCGTCGGTGTACCTTGAGGGTTGCCAGGGTTATTCGGGTCGCTAGGCCATTGCGGCACAATCAACTGGTAATAACGAAATGGCGTGTCGGCAACAATGGATTGCCAATGGGAGTTTTGATTGCTCACCTGCTCGGTGATCGGCGTTACACGATTGACCTGATTGGGTGAATCAAAGGGCTGACCACTTTTCTTCGGGGAAATATTGGGTTCACAGTATTCGCCACTGCACTTGGGGTTGTAGTAGGAACCGGTACCGTGCGGTCCGACAATGTTATCGACCTGTTCAAAGGTAGCCCACAACCACTGCGGGTAGCCCTCGGCTTTGTACACGATATGCATCCCAACCAGACCAACCAACTGCTCTGTCGTGGTTCCGGTGGGCTTACCGTCACTATCAAAATTTTCGACCAGTGCGCGCTGTTTGAAAAAACGTTTGGGGTCATCGCCACCCTGTAAAATTTTCCAGGCAGCTTTGATTTCCAGTGCTCCTGAGGGGAAACTTACATTTGAAGCCTTGCTGACAAGCTCGGCGTTGTAATACTGATTGGAAACAACATAGTTATACGATGTTTCGTTGACTGAAATAGCGTAGTAAGTCGGATTTTTGTTTTGATCGATTAACCAACCGCCCACGGCCTGCGCAATGCTTTCCTCCAGCGGCAGGCTAGCATTCGCCTTGGAGGTATAGTGCAGTACTTTCGGCATCTCAGGAGAATTCCAAGGTCCGGGGTCTGCAGCATTTTTTAGAAATAATTCATCGGTGGTTTTGAAGCTCTGCCACACAGTTTCTGAGTCACTGCCCAGCGCTTTGTTGCAATCTGGAGTACCGCGTTCGCCATCCTTTACCGGCCAGTTGAGCGCTAAGAACTCACGCCACGCGTAATCAGCGAATGCCGCAATTGATGCCGTCGCTGCGGGCGCCACCAAGGGAAAATCGCACAGCGGAATAGCGACCTTGGGTCGCACAGGCTCGGCAGTGGCAGCAGGTGCTGAAGTTTCTGTTTGAGATTCTTCCGGCGGGCGACTGCAAGCTGCCAACAGGGACGCAGAGATTAAAATACCGCATAGAGCTTTCCACATGGTCGTTCCTTATTATTCTGTGAAAATGTAGGGGGATTTTGTAGGCCGCTCAGGCTACCGACAAGCACTTGGGATAATTTTGGCAGGCTGTAGCACCCATCGGCGTGTAACACCGGCAAACCACGATATCAAACGCACGCTTTAAGTTATTGTTGTAGTGCTGCTCCAGAGAGTTGCCCATTATTTCAAGCAGTCTGGATCTATGAACTCTAGAGTTTCATATTTTTGGTTGGAGCTATGTTACAGCCTTTGCTGTTCATATCTTTACGGAAATCTTCTGCAATCCGATTTTGCTCGCGACGCGTGTATGATTCGCCGTCTTTGCCCACCAATACGGTAGATTCTATCGTTTTACTTCGGGAATCATATTGGTCTTTGGTATGGCGCACAGTTGTGAGTTCGGTATAACGTTTCGCGGCTTCGGCACACATTGCCTCTAAGGCTTCCTCCTGGCTCATCTCAGAAGGTTGCGATTGTTGTTTTGTTTCAGGGAATGAAGGCTTTTTTGAACGAACACGCGAAGCACCTTTATTTTCATTACTGATCACATTGGTGGTATCCACCTCCACCTGTTCTGCCTTTTCTTTGTACTTTTCAGGGACGCGATCGCCATAATGGACTTTGCCATGCTCGTCCGTCCATTTCACTACGCCAGCGGTCGCAACCGTCGGCATTGCCGTCAAAACAATCAGCCACACCAAAAAACGCATAATTTCTCCCATCGTGCGCACGTCGGTTACGCAAGTGACGCCAAAAACAACGCGATACTCCAGAGTAAAGCAGTGCCCCACAGGCCTTTCAATTGCCATCAGCCTACCCTATTTATGGGTTGAACTATATGTCAGTTTTTCATAACCAGGGATTGTCATTAGAGATAGGAATTAAAAACAGTTACACTTGCTCGTTTCCAGTGAGCCTGCCCCAAGTGATTGTTGTTCCCCGCTAAAGATGGGCTTTAATGTAATAAGCAGCGGGCATTGCTGCCCCGATACACCAGTACCCCTAGAAGGAGCGCTTTTAGCCGCATCGCAATTTCCATGGTACGGAAACCCATGAACAACACTCCCGCAACAGGCGACACACCAAACAGCAGGCCGGAAACTGTCGCTCCCCACGTTATCCCGGAATCGCTCAAGAGCCAGGGTGATACTCCGGCACTACCCCGTTTTCGACGTTTGCAGGGTGGCGCACTTCTATTAGCGATAATTTGGTTGTTACTTGGCTTAGTCGCCAGCCAAAAACTCATAACCGCCGCCATCGCCAGTGATCTCGAAAGACTACTCAGTAAGGCGCAATCTGAAGCGCGCTTCATATCGCAAATTGTTGAGAAGGGTTTGAAAACCGCGCAACAGTTATCTCTCACTCTCGCACAGGATACCGATACATTACAACTTACTCGCGAGATGAATGAGCGCGCTGCGGTCTTAAAAAAAATGACCTTTGCGGAACGGTTTGAGTTTCTCAAGAATTACCCACTCACACAAAAAATGAACTCAAATTACGCACGCATATGCCAAGATGCGGAACTGTTGGCAGTATTTACCCTCGACGCCAATGGATACTGCATTGCTTCCAGCGATTTTAATTTAGCAACGCAAGATCTAAATTGCCTCGCATCCAATTACTCGTCACGCTTTTATTTTCAATCAGCAAAAGACTCCGGCCAAGGCCGCCAATTCGCCGTCGGAAAAAGGGTGCCTATTCCCTCATTTTTCTTTGCCACCCGCACCCGCATTAACGGTGAATTTGGCGGTACTGTGGTCACCCGGCTAGACGCCTTAAAACTGACGAGCGATTTGCGCAGCCTGCCCACGGTGAGCTGGGTCATCGACAGACGAGGCGTGGTAGTGAGCAGCAACGAAGACGCCTTACTGTTCAACTATTTAGAAAATGCCCACCGCGAAGCGCCGAATGAACTCATTTTAAAAACAGTGTACGCCCAGAAAAACCTCGCCACACTACCCTTAAGCCGGCAAACAGACTTCCCACAGCAATGGCCCGTTTGGTTGTTAAAAAACGAACCGGTAGTGCTTGCCTTTTCTGAGGTGGGCGCAACAGAATTTCAACTTTGGCATGCCTTCCCGGTGGCCGAAGTATTGGCAAAACACAACCACGCCTGGTATCTGGCCAGCGCTATTATAGTACTGGGCTTACTTATCATTTTACTGACGGAGCGTATGGTGGATTTTCATCAGCGCCGTGTTGCTAGTCTCGCGACACTTTCACGCGTCAATCGCTCCCTGGAAGATGCCACCAAACAACTTTACACAATTGCTACCACAGATCACCTCACACAATTGTTTACGCGCGGATATTTTATTCAAAGGCTCGAAGAAGAATTAAAGCGCGCAAAACGCGAGAAAACACAACTGGCATTGCTCGAACTCGATATTGATGACTTTAAATCGATTAACGATACCTACGGACATCCCGCTGGCGATGCAGCAATTCGCCATATGTCAGATCACTGTCGCAATGTGGTTCGAGCCAGTGACATTATCGGTCGAATTGGCGGTGAGGAGTTCGCCATTGCATTGCCCAACTGCATCGAAAATTCGGCCATGGAAATTGCCGAAAACATACGTAATGCCTGCGCTACCATTCCGTTGCACTACCAGGGTCATGAAATTAGCTTCACTTGTTCGGTGGGCGTTACCCTGCTGGGCAACAAAACCAACGTTGAAGAACTCCTCAACGTCGTAGACCAAGCGCTTTATCGCGCAAAAAATGCCGGGCGCAACAAAGCTGAGCTTTTGTAGGCTTGATATTCATGCCCTGCATTTAGTTATGATTTCTCCTTTTCTCCTTTTCTCCCTATCTCCCAAGCGCCTAATCCAATTTGGAGGTCATTCTGTTGTCACGCGTCTTATTCATTAAGCGCTGGGCGCGGGTTTCAGGCTAGGTGTAAATTCACCTAAAAGTATGCGGTCCCATCCGAAACTGTTCGTTTTTTCGGCTGATTGCCGCTTAGCGGTGACACACATAAAATTCACCAGCGCGGAAAACATCACAAATACCAAACAAACATTACAGGAAGTTCACTCATTCTTATTACATTAATTCAAGGAAAACTCTATGCATGGTTTTAAATTTGGGCTTATAAGTAGCCTAATGGCTCCTCTGCTACTATCGTCGGCATTGATTAGCCAAAACACGCACGCTAACGAGCAGTGCGACTCAGATCAACTCAGCAAGCGCGAGCAGAAATTACTAGCCTGGTGCGAACGACCCGGTGCTTCTTTATGGGTATTTAAAAGATTTCGAGAATGGAAAGAAAACTTTTGTGAGGAATTATTTGGCAATGAGCCGCCCACACCGCTCGTGCAAGCCGTATCACCAGCGCAAGAACACAGCTATATAACGCTTGATGCTGCGAGCAGTAGCGACCCAGACAACGATGCACTCACCTTCAGTTGGTCACAAATCTCTGGCACGCCAGCCATAGCCGCCACGGAATTAAACGTCGCAGCGCCAAGCTTTTACCTTGCCAAGGGCAGTGCCGGCGAGCAGTTGCTGTTCGAAGTTGCCGTAAGCGACGGCGAAGCGACTGTCACTCAACAGGTAACCGTCGAGGTTACCACCTGTAGTGACATTACCGAGGGAAGTATTTTCAGTAATTGCGTGGCGCCAGCTTGGAATGGGGTCAGCGCATGGGAAATGCTGAACAATGGCAGTAATGAAAATTATCACTATCAAAACGGCCACAATGACAACCTCGTGCAATGGCAAATTCTTAACACCGAAGAAGCCGGTTACAACGAGGTTATCGATATTCATTACGCGGACCGTACAGATGTAAATGGATTCGCGCGCATTTATACAGCAGGAGGCATTGGAGCAACCGCCGATTTTAGCAGCTACGCCACCGGCAGCCTGGATTTCGACATGCGCGTGTTGGATTGGGGTGACAGTTCCGGTGCATTTTTCCTGAAGCTTGAATGTATATACCCGTGTGAAAGTGCCTGGTTCACATTAAATTTCAACAACCTCAACGAGTGGCAACATTTTTCAATTCCCGCATCGGTGCTTGCACAATCCGGCTTCGATTTATCGAATCTCGAAATTGGTTTTCAGGTCTTCCCCGATTGGAACCTGCAAGCCAACGCGCATTACCAAGTAGATAATATTGCCTGGGTAGCAGGTGATCTGCCGGTTGATAACGGCGGAGATGCGATCACTCTGGAACCCAGCGCATGGAATGTCAATAACGCAAGCGGCGTGAGTGACCCTCAATACGCCTTCGACGAAATCGCTTTCACTATCTCCCCTAACTGGCAATCTGACGATGCTGCTGTGGCCTTCGGTCACTATTTTGATCCCACTGTAAACCTGGATGGTGGCTCGATCGCACTTGATATTTTCGTACCGCAATCTGCAGTCGATACTGATGGTCTCTTCGGTATTTATGCCTTTGATTCCAACTGGAATGCTGTTTTTCTAAACCCAATATCGCTATCCAGTTTTAACGGTGACTCTTGGAATACCATTAATATTGCAACTTTCGATGAAACTCGATGGGATATGAGCAACCGCGATTTCAACCCAGCAGATGTTATTTATCTGGATTTTCTTCTGGTAGCCAATGGCAGTACAAGTTCACCCGGGGAGTTCGTGGTTAAAAATGCACAAATTCTTCCCGGCAACGGTCCAGGCAATCCAGCTCCCGGCGGCAACGAGGACGAAATTGTTGTAAGTGCCGACGCCTGGACAGACTACACAGTCGCAGGTTCTCCCATTATCGACTGGTCGGTAAGCGACACGGGGGATATTCGATTTAATTCTCTGGTGGGTGTAAATGGCGACAATCGTATGTACATCAATTATCTCAACGAGATAGTCAACCTTAGTGATGGTACGCTCAATGCGACACTGGAGATACCTGAAAATCTTGCGGGAAAGGCAATTGTGTTGCAAACGTTTTTACTTGATTCCCAAGGTCGCTATGCAACACCGGGTGGCACTAATATACAGTCATTCGAAAGCGCTACCAGCCTTGATTGGTCCCTCCTAGAAATCAATGACTCGACATTCAGTTACGCCGATGAAGGGTTTGATCTGAGCGCTATTGCAGGTGTCGGCGTCCAGGTGATGTTTTTCGAGGATCTTTCCATAAATTCAACACAACTGAACGTCTACAACATTACCCTCATACCGGGAGAAGGCAGTGTTAATCCGGGTAATGGCAACCCGACGACCGTAGAATATAGCTTCGAAGATACTAATGCTTTGGAAAACTAGTATTACACCACACCAGACCTCTACCTGTATCAAACAACAACCTGGGAGGGAAATGGCGCATTGGCGATTTCCCCTACCTGGATAACCGACACTGATCAGTTCCAGGTGTTTAGCTATTTACAAAATACTCTGAATCTTGACATGGGGACTCTTAATTTGAGATTCGAAATGCCGCAAAGCTATGTCGACGATGGAAATCTTCTCGTGCGAGCATTCATTGAAGATACCAGCGGTTGGCGCGCTTATTTCACTCCGATTGATTGGGCGAGTATCGCAGCAAACAATTACTTGCCAATGGACGTTTCCTATAACATCGATATTGGCTCACTGGAAGCGGATGACGGATTCGACATAACTCAGGTTACCGGAGTAGGTTTCGATTTCAATGCAAACGGTAAACCGGTGGAAATCCAGGGTGACGTTCTTATCGATAGTATCGTCCTTTCAGAATCTCAGGATCAATCTGGGCCTGTCGACCCCGTATTCGGTGAAGACAATCCTGTATGGAATGTCTGGATTTCGGCCGACCCTGCCTCCCATTGGTATTTCGAAAATGAAGAACTGGTAATCGAACCTGTGTGGACTGGCGACAGCGACAGCATTACCGTTAATTACGACTCAAAATCCAGTACCGACATTACCGCAGGATCTGCGAGTGTGGAGCTGTATCTACCTGCGTCTTACCTCAATCAGGGGTTAAACTATCAGCTCATTATTTTTGATAGCGGCACAGGCGCAGCGATTACTAACAGCATATCTGTAGACACGCTGACTGGCGACAGCTGGAACACACTCACAATCCCGGTTATGAATTCCGATAACTTCATTTTCATCAGCAGCGAACTGGATTTAAGCCAAATTCGCGGCATGGAATTTTTTATCAGTACTCCCAGTGTAGCGGGTTTACCAACGGATACGCTGAGAATCAAAAACTTCACCCTCACTCCGTAATCACAAAAAAAGCGGAAGCTACCAGCTTCCGCTTTCTCTAGATTCCTGCGACACAAAACGTGTATTCCCTTTCCAACCTCCCGGCAGGCCAATTAAACCATTATCGGCTCCATAGGTTCAGGGGGTTCTTCCGGTACTTCCACCAACTCTCCGTGTAAATCTTTTGCCAACAACATGTAGATCGAGGGAATTACAAATAAAGTGAATAAGGTACCAATCGCCATACCACCAACCAGCACTAAACCGATTGAGTTACGGGCTTCCGCACCGGCACCGGTTACCAGCGTTAATGGGAAGTGACCGGCAACTGTAGCAACTGTAGTCATTAAAATGGGGCGTAATCGCGTTGACGCCGCTTCGCGCACCGCTGCCAGTTTAGTTAAGCCCTGCTCCTGCATTTTGTTGGCAAACTCAACCAGCAAGATGCCATTTTTGGATACCAAGCCAATCAAAGTTACCAACCCTACCTGAGAATAAATATTCAAGGTGGTGGTAAAACCATCCGTCCAGAACCCCATTCCCGGCACGGGAAATTTTAAAAATGTAAATACAGAAGCTCCAAACATTGCCAATGGCACCGAGCCCGCCAAAATTACAAAAGGATCCCTGAAGCTGTTAAATTGCGCCGCCAACACCAAAAATATCAGCAACAACGCCAGGGTGAATGCGGGGACGAATTTATTCCCTTCACGACGTAATTGGCGACTCTCACCCGTGTAATCAAGCATGTAATCACTGGGTAATATTTTTGCGGCTTCAGTTTCGAGGAAGGTAAGCGCAGTATCCAGAGACTGATTGGAAACACCGCTGAGTTTCACCGCATTTAACTGCTGAAAACGATTTAAAGATCGCGGTACAGTTTTTTGTTTGATTTCCGCGACAGTGCTCAATGGAATTAATTTACCTTCCGGCCCGGTAATAAAAATATCGTTAAGTTGTTCCGGGTTGAGTCGCTCACTGCGTTTTACCTGAGGTATTACGCGATAACTGCGGCCACCAATATTAAATCGATTAACATAGCCACCGCCAAGCATGACGCCGACATCGGCACCGACCTGTTGCAGGCTTAAACCGAGGTCGGCAACCTTATCACGATCAATAACCAATTCAGCTTCGGGCACATCTACCTTGGTGTCTATTTGCGGTGGAAACATAAATATTCCGCTCGATGCCGCTTTCTGTTGCAAAATTTCCGCATATTTCAGAATGTCTTCCGTTTCTGCAGTAGAGGCCAAAACAAATTCCACAGGGAATGCACCGCCGCCAGGCAGTGCTGGTGGGGCAATTGCAAAATTATTGGTCCCGCCTATTTGCGCCAACGATGCACCCACTTCCGGTAAAATTTCGAAGACACTGCGGTCGCGCTCCTCCCAAGGGTGCAACAACAAGCCCCCCATTCCGCCGTCGGGAAAGGTAAGCTGAAAGGTAAAATTGCCTTCGGGTACAGCGAGCAATTTCTCATTTACTTTTTTCGCATATATGCGTGATTGATCGATGGTTGAAGAGCTGGCTCCTTCCGTTAATACGAACACAATCCCCTGGTCTTCAGTGGGCGCCAACTCCTTGGGAGATTGGGAAAACATCAGCAATGCCAAAACACTTAGCACAATCCACATAAGATAGACCGCACCGCGCGCCCGCAAACTGATATCTAAAAAACGCATATATCGGCGGCGGATTTTATTAAACGTTTCTGCAGCGACATGTGCAAAGCCTTCGTCTTCAATGCCCTCTTTCAACAATTTTGAAGACATCATGGGCGATAAAGTTAATGCCACTATCCCAGAGATCATCACCGCACCAGCAAGCGTGAAAGCAAATTCACGGAATAGCGAACCGGTTAATCCACCCTGCAAGCCAATGGGCAGATAAACCGCTACAAGAGTTATCGTCATCGCGATAACCGGGCCGACCAATTCACGCGCGCCCAGCATGGCCGCTTTCATGGGGCTTTGACCATCACTGATATGGCGTTCGACGTTTTCGACAATAACGATGGCATCATCCACCACCAAACCGACAGACAATACAATAGCCAACAAGGTCAATAAATTAAGGCTAAAGCCGAACATCTGCATTAAAAAGATGGCGCCTATTAACGAGACCGGAATGGCGATTACCGGTATCACCACTGAACGTACCGATCCTAAAAATAGGAAAATAATGGCGATAACAATTAACAGGGTTTCGGAAAGTGTTTTTAATACTTCGTCGATAGAGCTTTCAATGTACTCAGTTGCATCGTAACCGATTACTGAATCTAAACCCTTGGGCATCCCCTCGCGCAATGACTCCAGTTCTTTGCGCACCAATTTCATCACGTCGAGGGTGTTGGCATTCGGCATTGGCCAGATGCCCATAAAAGTTGTGGTCATACCGGAGTAACGCACTTCCTCATCGTAACTTTCGGAGCCCAACTCCACATCGGCAACATCACTTAAACGTACCAGAGCACCATTGGCAGAACGCAACACCAAATCGCGAAATTCCTCGACGCTATTCAAATCAGTATTGGCCGAGAGATTCACCTGAATATAGGAACCTTTGGTGTTTCCCAATGCTGCCAGGTAATTATTCGAGGTTAAGGCCTGGCGGATCTGCACCGGCGTAATCCCGTAGGCAGCCATACGGTCGGGTTTCAACCAAATTCGCATGGCATAGGTACGACCACCCAACACATCAGCCCGTTGTACTCCGGCCAGCGCAGCCAGGCGTGGTTGCACCACGCGAGTGAGATAGTCCGTAATTTGGTTGGGTTCAAGAATTTCGGAGCTAAAACTTAAATAGGCTGAGGCGAATTGGCTGTCGGCCGATTGCACATTAATAATCGGCACTTCCGCTTCTGGTGGCAGGTCACCGCGCACCTGATTTACTTTGGACGTAATTTCCGAAAGTGCTTTTATCGGGTCGTAATTTAATTCCAACTGAACATTAATGGTCGACATACTTTGGCTCGACGCGGAGCTCACATAATCGATACCATCAGCGCCGGAAATTGCACGCTCCAAAGGTGTGGTAATAAAGCCGCGCACCAGCTCGGCATTTGCGCCAATATAGGCGGTATTAATCGTGATAACAGCGTTGTCATTGCGCGGATACTGACGCACAGTTAATGAAGAAATCGCCTGTATACCGGCAATAACAATAACCAGGTTCACAACAATGGCGAGCACCGGCCGACGCACAAAAATATCGGTTAACGCGAGTTTCATAGTTTGCACTCCTCTCGCTTACGAGTCGCTCGGTTGTGGATCTTGTTTGAAGTCTGGTTGCGCTTCATTGTTAATCACAACCGGTGCACCATTACGAAGTTTAAACACACCGGTGCTCACGACAGTAGCCCCCGGTTCAACCCCCGCCTGTATCGCCACATAATCACCGCGACTATCACCGAGCCTTACAAATTGTTGTCGCGCCACTTGCGAGGTTTCACCGGTTTCTTTATCTGTTTGCTCTTCAATGACAAAAACTGAATCCCCAAAGGTTGCGTAACTTACCGCCGTAGCCGGCACCGCCAATACCGTTTGGGCTTCGGGCAGCACCACATCGACATTGGCGTACATACCAGGCAACAACGCATGGTCTTCGTTATTGAGACTGGCCTGTACTCGCACGCTGCGTGTTACCGGGTCGATTTCAGGGTTAATTGCCGATAATTTCCCCATGAACACCTTTTCGCTCACGGCATCAGTGGTTATGCGCACTTCCAGGCCCAGAGAAATTTCAGGGAGCTCACGCTGTGGCAGAGAAAAATTGACATAAATAGGGTTAACCGCCTGCAGCGAGACTATGGCATCACCAGTACCCAAATCGCGACCTACGTTTATAAGGCGAATACCCAAACGCCCAGCGAAAGGAGCTTTAACACTCTTTTTGGCGATCACGGAGCGAATGTTATCCGCCTGCGCCACAGCTTCCTTGTAGCGGGCGTCTGAGGCATCGTATTCAGACTTGGAGGATACTTTCTTTTTGTAGAGTTGTTCGACACGCTCAAGGTTCGCCTTGGCCAGTGCCACACTCGCTTCAGCCGCCCGCAATTGCGCTTGCTCAGAACTGATATCCTGACGAACCAGCACATCGCCGGCAGCCACTTCTGCGCCGGCTTTAAAGAGAATTTCTGTGACACGACCAGGGATATCCGCGGTAACAACAACCCCCTGCACCGCTTCCAATGTGCCTACCGTTTTCAAAGTTTGCTCCCATGCCTGCTGCTCAACACGAGTCGCTGAAATTACCGTGGGTGGCTGTTGCATGTTCTCACCCATCTTCATTAGCGCCATAATCTGAGAGCCTTTGACGGCCGCCACAAGCAACGCAATCAGCAACAATATACCAATGGCAACTAAATACTTCTTCATGAGTTCGTCCTGTTAACGGGGCACGACTTGCCCTTGAGCGAAATGGCGCAAAGTATAAACAACTGTTTGATTAAGCAGGGTGAAAAATGCAGGGTGTACGATTGAATGATTCAAATATGTGATGCAAGCTGCTAGATGGGCTGAGACAAGCCTGCAGCGACGCACATCCCTTGCACGATAACAATCGAATGCCTTGATAACAATAGCTGGGAAATGCCCGTCAGGAAAGAAAACCCCTGCGTACAGGGGCGAGCGATATCTTAATTTTGCAATGTGCGCGAATGACTCGCAAATATTGAGAGCGTCTCGGCATCGCTTGCAAACACCGAATTCAAACCCTGCGGCTCCTGGGGTGGATCTCCCACATAACTTTTGTCGCCAGATTGCCAATTGTAATCGTCGTGCTGCGCAGCGCCAAAACCTCCCCAGGACCAAATATTACTACCCACCAGCGAACCTCCGGTCATCGCACTGCCAACTACTCTTGAATACACATATTGCAGATAGTTGTTGCGAAAACTCACGGGGGCATCTGGGTTGAGCTGTCCTAAATCACGCTCCAAACCGAATTCTTCCAACACCAGAGGAATTTGCAATTGCTCAGCTAAGGTAATGTGTTCGGTAATGTAAGCATCGGTTTTCCGCATAGTTTCACCGAAAGTTTCTTGGGGATTCTTCGAGTTATACCAACCCCAGTTTTTCGGCCAAATATGAAAAGTTGCGTAATCAATACCGTTTCCAGAGTGCGCCCCTAAAAAGCATTCCGCAAATTCGAGGCAGCCCTTAGTACCCTCACTTCCAACGCTCACCAAATGTTTTTTGTCTAGCGATTTTATAAGCTGGGCGGTGTTGCGAATCCAGTCAAAGTAAGCGGGGAGATTTACTTTACTTTGCTCGCCGTCACCGGGTCGCGGCTCGTTGGCCAGCTGCCACGCCATAATCGTGGGATCTTCGACGTAGGGTTTCCCCGTTACAGTGTTGGTACGCGTGATAAGCTGTTTGATGTAGATATTATAGAGCTCAATGGCCGAGGGGTTGCTGTAAAACTCAGCAGTAGCTAGGGCAAATGCGGGCCAGGGATGATTTTCATCGCCCAGATTTATAAACTCGCCACCATTCACCCAACTCAGATAGGTCATCATGCCCCCCGACCATTCCCAAAAATTGTTGAGATAGATAACGGCTTTCATATTACGTTGCGCCATTTCTGCCAGCACAAAATCTAAACCTACCAGCAGATCTTCACGCAAAATTTTAGCTTTTTCACTAATTGCAGGACGCAGCGAATTCTTCAAGGGAGATTGTTCTGATGCGCCTAAAATTCGTAAGTTGGTTACACCGGTTTGCTGCAGCAAATCGAGTTCCTTGCGCAGCCGCTGGCGGTTGCCAACATCTCCCTGATCGGAACCTAAATAAGCAGCATACCAAACATTAGCCCCGGCGAAACGATAGGGTTTACCCTGCAAATAAAATTTATTGCCATACACTTGAACAAATTCACTGGCGGGTACTTGCTTGAATTCGTACAGAGGGTTTTTGATAACTTCCGGTTTTCCCTTTTCCAGCATCTCTGGCGGTGGAGAACAAGCTACCAAAGTGAATAACAGCGCAGACACTCCCAAGCCAAGTCTTCGCATACAATGACTCCTTATTTTTTATTGTTAAATAGTCGCAAGAATGTGTGGGTAGGCGAGCCGAATCAGTTAACTTCGAGTAATAACTTACACACTTCCATCATGGCACGGCCATTATGATAGGGCCCCTTCCAAAAACCCAGTTTATATTCCTGCCATTGCGGTTGATCGAGTGTGGAAAACCAATGCCACTCGCCGTTCTGTGAATCTTTTATATAATTTTTTATAAACTTCCAAACGTTTAGAAAGGAATCACGGTAGGCGCTGTCGCCCGATATCTGGTAGGCCGTTAAAAAACCAACAAGGGCTTCGGACTGCACCCACCAAATTCGCTGTTGATGCGGCCGACTCTGCGTAAAACTAAAGCCATCTTGCAACGCGCCGTACTGATCGATACCCTTTTGCCGCAGGTTGTTGGCGATATTCAACACTACCGGTTTTAGCGTTTGCTGAAGCTCCTCGTCCTGCAATCGCCGAGCACTTTCCCACAACAACCAACTACATTCGATGTCGTGACCGTAGGATACCCCTTCAGAAATATCTGTCCAATCGCGATTTTGAAATAGGCGCAGGTGCCAGGTTTGCTTGTCGAGAATGTGCTCGTAAAAATAACAGATGAGTCTCCGTAAAGACTGAGCAGCCAGCGGGCAAGCCCCGGTAAGTGTCAGAGCGCCGTATGCTTCCAAAATATGCAAGTGGGTGTTCATAGACTTATGGGCGTGTAAGTCTTTTTCACTGAGTCGGGTGTCTGACAGGGCCTGCCAATTTTGACTGAAAGCTTCGAGATACCCTTCACCGTCCACCGGGTGCGCGTAGTTTTCTACTAAGTTAAATAGTTCGATGGCAAGTTCCAAAGCATTCTGGTCGTGCGTTAATTGGTAGTAGGCGCAAAGGCCGTAAATACCAAATGCCTGGGCATAAACCTGTTTTCGACTGTCGATCACTTGACCCCGATAATTCACTGCCCAAACCAAGCCGCCATGCTGTTTATCTAGAAACTGCTGTGCAATCACTTGGTAGGCGCGTGTTGCCAGTTCGCGGTAATCGAGGTTGCCCGTGAATTGGGCAAGCTCACTGAAAAACCACAGGAGTCTTGCATTGAGAATTACGCCTTTGTTGGACTGAACTTGTCGTACACCTGTTCGTGTAATTTCTCCGATAAAACCGCCATTGATTGGGTCGGGGGCTTGTTGACACCACCAGTCTGCAATTGTGTGCAGTTCCTGGCGAAATTCTTGAATCAAATTGTCTGCCTTGGGGGTTACAACATCCCGCACCATTAAAAACCTCTTTGTTTAAAAAACAGGCCGGACGATTATGAATCCATGGCCTTTAAAAATTCCAGATTTCGGGCAATAAGCGCATTGCGTGTTGCAACCGAAGCGGCAGATCGCAAGCCATCTTCCGGCGTATGCAAGGCATAGTCTACGAGCTGCGCCAAGGTGCTGGTGGCCACATGCAAGCGCGTATCCGATGAAGCGTAATAAATAAACACCTCGTTTTTATGATTAACAATCCAACCGTTGCAGAACACCACATTTGATACATCGCCGATACGCTCTTCCTGTTCAGGTGCAAGAAAATAGCCCCCCGGGCGGTGGGTCACTCTCCAGGGTTGTTCCAAGTCGGTCATAAACACGTACAACACATAGCGCAAGCCCGCGGCGGTATTGCGCACCCCATGAGCCAGATGCAACCAACCTTGCGCAGTCTTTATGGGCGCGGGGCCCTGACCATTTTTAACTTCTTTTATGGTGTGGTATTCCTTGGCATCAACAATCATTTCCTGCTTGATTTCCGCATGCTCCATTGTTTCGCACAAGCCCCAGCCAACGCCGCCGCCGCTGCCTACACTGATAAAGCCATCCTGAGGGCGCGTGTAAAGCGCATATTGGCCATCGACAAACTCAGGGTGCAGCACCACATTGCGCTGCTGACCCGAGTAAGTGATCAAATCGGGTAAGCGCTCCCAGGTGAGTAAGTCTCTGGTTCGCGCGACGCCGCACTGCGCTTCGGCAGCCGTGGTATCGTAGGGGTGATTGTTGTCTTTACGTTCTGTACAGAACAAACCATAGATAAAGCCGTCCTGGTGAGCGGTAAGGCGCATGTCGTACACATTGATATCGGGGCGTTCAGTTTCCGGCAAAGTGATGGGGTAATCCCAAAATTGAAAATTATCAATGCCATTGGGGCTCTCTGCCACCGCAAAAAAGCTCTTGCGATCATATCCCTCAACTCGCACCACGACGAGATATTTGCCCTCGTAAAAAATAGCGCCGGCATTAAACGTCGCATTCACACCCAAACGCTCCAAAAACAGCGGATTGGTTTCGGGGTTGACATCATAACGCCAGAACACCGGCGTATGTGCAGCAGTGACAACCGGGTAGCGCCAACGCTGAAAAATGCCATTGCTGCTTGCCGGCGTGTTGCTAAGAGACACCAAAGCACGATGCTGCTCCAGCGCCTGCTGTAATCGCTCACTAAATTGCTGCATAGTTTGCCACCTTTAAATGCAAGTGCACCTCGCTCGTTGCGCGCTGTGCAGTGTAATAATTTGCATTCGATGCTCCCAAGATTCACTGGCGAGCCCGAAACACGCAAATGTATACGGTTACATGCGGCGAGGTCAATTTATTGGGACGCTCAACAAACCCACTATTGCCACCAATGATAGAAAAATATGTAACTTGTTACACCCAGGTGAACCAAGTTATGCTGTTGATTTGGTTCGCATTATCGGTGACGCATCGAACATATCTACGGGTAACCCAACCTATGTATGTAAATGCGACACCTAAAACTCTGCGGAATTTACAGTAATTGTGCACCCCCAACCACAACGGAAGGCCTCCTAAACTCATGTCTAACATACGCGAAGTTGCCCGTCTGGCGGGCGTATCGGTTGCCACAGTATCACGCGCACTTAGCCAACCGGATAAAGTCGCCGAAGCAACACGCGAACGGGTCATGGACGCCGTAGAAAAGATTAATTACAGGCCCAATATGTTGGCACGTAACTTCCGTTCCACCCGTTCCTATTCCCTGGTAGTGTTAGTACCCGATATTGCCAACCCGTTTTTCGCACTGGTAATTCGCAGCATCGAACGACAAGCTCAGAAAAAGGGTTATGCTGTGCTTCTCGGTGACACGCAAGACTCTTCCGAGCGCGAACAAGAGTATATCCGCATGGTCGAAACACGCCTCGCGGACGGCATCATCCAGTTGCGTCCTGTTTCTGACCAGTTTCAAAACAGCAATGCGTTCAGTTTTCCCTATTTAAACTTATGCGCCACCGAAAGTACGCCCGGAGCCAGCGTACGCGTTGATAACGCACACGCCTTCCAGCATATGACAGAGTATTTGATTTCGCTCGGGCATCGCCGTATCGGTTTAATTACCGGTCTGAAAGCCAATCCCCACACTATCGACCGCCTTAAAGGGTATCGCCAGGCACTTCAGAACGCGGGAATTTCGTTCGATGAAAAATTAATTGCTGAAGGGGAATACGTTATCTGGTCTGGTGTTAATGCGGCCAACACCCTGTGCGATCTCAGTGAACCGCCCACCGCAATCGCCTGCATGAATGACGAGATGGCCATCGGAGCAATTCAGGCACTCAAATCTCGCGGTTTGCGCATTCCGGAAGATGTTTCGGTTACCGGCTTCGATGACATCAGCTACGCTCGCTACTGCGACCCACCACTCACCACCATCGCTCAGCCGGCCGACGACATGGGAAGTATTGGTGTGGATATTTTATTGCGATTGATAGATGGCGAGCAGCTGTCCCATGATGAACATGTTCTGCCCTACGATTTTATTGTGCGTAAAAGCACCGCACCTGCATCGATTTAATGCGAAATTACGGTTTTTGTGTGCCAAACACTAACGCCATGGTGCAGGTTTAGCTAGAATGAGAGAAACTTGGCGTTATAAGAATTAATGGAGACCAAACCATGAGGATATTCCTTATCCCTGCAGCGCTGCTGCTTGCCCTTCCTTCCTATGCCGACAACCTGCGGGGGTTCTATGCCGGCGGTACACTGGATTTTATTGACGGTAATACGACCGACAGCGCCGGTAACGATGTAGACTTTCGAGCAGCCGAAGGATTTGGTGGTTATAAACTTAACGGCTGGGTTGGCGGCGAACTGCGTCTTGGCTTAGGGTTCGCGGGTGAAAGTTATACCATTGGTCTTGGCTCTGACAGCGTAGATGTCGATATCAGCATCGATTACTTTGAGTCTATTTACTACCGCCTCGAAAAAACCAATCAAGTCGCCAAGCTCTACGGTTTAATTGGATACACCAACTTGCAATGGTCAACCAAATTAGACGGCAACAGTGATTCTTACAGCAAAAGTGGGCCTTCCTACGGCGTCGGGGTCGGTTTTGTAATGAATGAAAATACCAACCTTAATTTCGAGTACCGTCAAATTATAAACACGGATGATATCGAATTCACCGCCCTGAATATTGGTTTCGACTACCGCTTCTAAACTTTGCAAGGGCCGCGTGTTAAGCGCGGCTCGCCTCTTCAACTATTACTTTGGCCAGCCAAACACATTTGTACCTCCCGGCGATTCGGGCGCGGTAGAGTGTATTTTCTGCTCCCAGGTTTCAAATTTATCGATCCGCCCATTGGAAGATTTAACAAAGCAATTAACGAAATGCTCTCCGGTGGTTTCAGTACGCGGTGTCGTGGTTACCTGAAGGAAGATCTTATATAAAAATTGTTTATTGTCATATCTACTCGAGTGATTATCCACTTCCAGCGTATTTAATCGCTTGCCGAATTCACTGCGCGTATATTTTTCGCACGTCAGAACCGCATCTGTGAAGGTAATGTTTTGATAGCCGTCTGTTTTTGAACTGAAGATACCGCCCCCCGAATGGAGGTTTTGCGAGATATAAACCGTGGTGAACACAGAGGTGATAACAACCCCTATTGCAGCTAGTACCACCCATAAATCTTGCTGTTTTAGTCGCATCGCGCCAATGCGCCCTCTCGGTGTAAGCTGGTGAATTTCCGGGTATTTAAACTATAGAAGGGAATGAGCTGCGAAACCATTGGATTTAGGGCCCAACAGCACAGCCTTGATGGCAAGTAGGCGTCGCATGATAAAAAAGTTAGAACAAAAAAAATTCAGGGGGAGAGAAGGTAGGATTTCAAGATGCAAACACCAGCACCCTCAGGATGCTGGTGTGCAGATTTCGTTAAACAAATAGCGGGGCTTGATTAAAAACCGGCTTCTTTGGTGGTTTTAACGATTGCAGCAGCCACTTTGTAGGGATCTGCGTTAGAAGCAGGACGACGGTCTTCCAAACGACCTTTCCAACCGTCTTCAACTGTACCGACCGGAATACGAATAGACGCACCGCGGTCAGAAACACCGTAGCTGAATTCGTCGATAGCTTGAGTCTCATGCTTACCAGTAAGACGCTGATGGTTATCAGCACCGTAAACACTGATATGACGCTCGATGTTTTTACCGAATTCATCGCAAATCTTGGTGAAGGTTTCTTCTTTACCAGACTCACGCATCGCACCGTTTGAGAAGTTTGCGTGCATACCCGAACCGTTCCAGTCAGTATCGCCGAGAGGCTTAGGATGCCACTCAATCGCGTAACCATATTTTTCTGCAGTACGCTCCAGAAGGTAGCGACCCAGCCAGATTTCATCGCCAGCGCGCTTGGCGCCTTTCGCGAAAATCTGGAATTCCCACTGGCCGGCAGCGACTTCAGCGTTAATACCTTCAACGTTTAAGCCAGCTTCCAGACAAAGGTCGAGGTGCTCTTCGATAATTTCGCGACCGAACGCATTTTTGGCGCCGACAGAACAGTAGTAAGGACCTTGTGGATCGGGGAAACCGCCGGCGGGGAAGCCGGGTGGGCGGTTAGTGGTCATATCCCACAGGAAGTATTCCTGCTCGAAACCAAACCAGAAATCGTCATCGTCGTCAGATTCATCGATGGTGGCGCGGCCATTGGTAACGTGAGCAGAGCCATCGGCGTTAAGTACTTCGGTCATAACCAAGTAAGAATTTGTACGATCGGGATCGGGGATCACCATCACTGGCTTCAAGAGACAATCGGAGGCATTACCTTCAGCTTGCTCAGTAGAGCTGCCGTCGAATGACCACATCGGGCACTCTTCCAGAGTTCCGCCGAAATTGCTGCGAACCATAGTTTTGCTACGAAGGCTCTGGGTTGGGTGGTAACCGTCGAGCCAAATGTATTCCAACTTACTTTTCATGTTGAGTTTCACTCCGAAGTGTTTTATTGAGTTTTAGGGAGAGCCCCATACTTAACTGGATTCTTCCGGGTGCAGAATTTATTCCAACTTTTTTAGACAGCCGGTTGGAGTACCCCATCAACGCCCAAAAACAGCGCATAACCGCAATTTTCGGGGCACCTGGCACAATTAACGCAGACGCGACTCCGACAGGTAGGCGCGTTCAGACTAGAGGAAGAGCGCACCAAAATACAGCGCGATAATTTTATGCGCCCCACTATAGACCAAAATAAAAGACTGGCGGAGTGTGCGGCACAGTATTATCGCATTGAATTCCCGCGCCGGAGCATACCCCAAAATGCAGGTCAGCTGTCAACGGCGACAGGCAAAGCTTCTGTAATAATCGCGGTAATATTATCTCGACCACCCGCTTGCAGGGCTCGATCAACCAGGGTATCCAGTGCCTGTGCCGTAGGGCCGGACAAATATCGCTCAATATCCGCAAAACTTAAATGATTGTATAAGCCGTCGCTGCATATGAGGTAGCGATCCTCCGGTGCGACCCTGTCAAAATCTAAATCCAAGTGCAGCGTTTGATGCACACCGACGGCACGCGTCAGGATGTTTGCAGTCGGGTGTGTTGCAGCCTGGCTGGCGGTCAACTCTCCTCGAGCATATTTTTCCTGGGCCACGGTGTTATCCCTGGTCATAAGTTTTAAACGATTTTCCCGCAGCCGGTAGATACGGCTATCACCCGCCCACACACAGAATACGTATGGACTGTAACTCAATAAGGCGGCAACCGTTGAGCCAACACGCTCCCCACGAAAAGTAGAGCGGCAAATACCGTGTGCCTCTCGTAATCTGGCTTCGAGGTGCACAATAGTTTCCGGCAGGCTTTGCTGTACCGCAAAGTGCACTAACGATTCAACAACAACCTTGCTGGCATAATCGCCACGGCTGTGCCCCCCCATACCATCTGCGACAGCCCAAAGGCCCAAGTCTGTGGAATTGAAAAAGGCATCTTCATTGAGCTGTCGCACCCGCCCTACATGGCTGTGACCGGCGCTTTGCCAGACCACCTGGGGCACCACAACCTCGTTGCGTATTCTGGCGTCTAACGCTGCAAGCTGTTGATAATCGATATACGGCATGGCGCAATGTTACTTTTAGGTGACAGATAGTGGAATAGCCCCAGGCTTGTTAATTTCACTCGGCTAGCGCTGGATCAAGCCGGCCAAAGCAACGCTTGAACACGGCCATTCTGCGAACCCGGTCATCATCAAGCCGCCCTTAGCTCCAGGGGTGTTCCCGCAATACACGCACTATATCCTCCGCTGTTGCGGGTCGGTGCGTAGGATCTTTTTGCAGACACCGCATGGTGAGATTCGCCAGGGCCTTGGGAACCCGGCCCTTCGCTATCGACCCTGGGTGTTCGGGCATGTCATTTCGAATCTGCCCCAGCAGACTTTGTACGATTTCTCCCCTGAAGGGAGTTACCCCGGTGAGAACCTCGTAAAGTACCGAGCCCAGACTGTATATATCCGAGCGAGAATTGATTCCCGGATCACGATCAATTTGCTCCGGCGACATGTACATCACGGTGCCCTGCAATTTACCCTGGCCGGTCATACCAGGCTCAGCATCAGCTTCTTCAATAGCCGCTTCGTCATCCACCTGATTGGCATCTTTGTGCCACACCTTGGCGAGACCCCAATCGAGCAACAACACTTCACCGTAAGGCCCAATCAAAATGTTTTCAGGCTTGATATCGCGATGCACCACACCCTTGGTGTGGGCGTAGCCGAGGGCGCGGGCCACCTGCACAATCACATCCATCAGTTGTGTCAGGTCATATCGCTCGCGGTAATTGAGCACCTCGCGCAAGGTGTAGCCATGCACCAGCTTCATGGTGAAATAATAATTACCGCGGTTGTCACGCCCCAGTTCGTACGTGGGAATGGTATTGGGATGTTGCAGCGACGCAGAAATTCGCGCTTCCCGCAACAAGCGCTTGGTTTCAACCGGGTCGTCAACGAATTCGGGGCGCAAGGTTTTGTAACACACCGTGCGGCGAAGATGCAGATCCCGGCACGACTTGATTAAGGATTTGCCGCCCTTGGCAATTTCTGAAAAAAAGGCATAGCGCGTTCTTGGATTGAGCGTTTCCGGTAAGGGCTCGTCCGTGTCTTCAATGTAAAGGCGCGTGTCCTTCACATTTTGTTGCGGAAACTCGAGCATGGTGCGTTCCTCAGGAGTCTCGAATGAAGTGTCTGAAATTAACTTTCTCGAACTTTTGGGGGACGGTAAACCGCAATATTTCTCACCCCGGCATCTTTCAAATGCGCCGCATGCAAGTTACTCATCACCCCTTTGTCACAGTACAGCAGGTAGCGATGCTGGGCGTCAAGCAATGCAAATTCTGAAGCGAGACGGTAAAACGGTATTGCCAAACACTCGTGGGCAATTTTAAGGGGTTTTACTTCTGCCTCCGCAGGGTGTCGAATATCAATAATGCAATCGTTCGCCTGCGGCTCCGCCAATTCCTCGACCTGAAAGTCGGTTTCCTGAAGATCCTCCATTACCGCGTCAATAGGTTGCATGCGAGTGCCGGCGATTGCGCTTTCTAGCACCGTCATATCAAATTGGGCTTCTTGGGCGGCAACTCGTTCCGGTTTCACTTTGGCTGAGGGCTTGACCGAAATAACGCCGCAATATTCGGGGATATTGGCTGCGAAATCTTCGGCGCCTATTGCTCGAGACAGACGAATAATATCCGGCTTGTCAGTCACAATAAGCGGGCGTAACACCAGGCGATGACACACCTCATCGATAACCGCCAAATTGGGAATGGTTTGGCTGCTTACCTGGGCAACTGCTTCACCGGTCACCAGCGCCTGAATACCCCCGCGCTCAGCAATTTTATCGGCAGCGCGCAGCATCATGCGTTTTAACACCACGCCCATATTCGCCGGGTCTATTTTTTCGAGAATTTCGGCAACAACGTTTTCAAAAGGAACCGTAAAAAATTTTACGCGATGGCTCGCGGAATAACGACTCCACAAATAAAACGCAATTTCCTTTACGCCTAATTCATGCGCCTTGCCACCGAGGTTAAAAAAGCAAAAATGCGTACGCAAGCCGCGCTTCATCATTAAATAACTCGCGACAGTTGAATCAAACCCGCCCGACACCAGCGACAGTACGTGATCTTGCGTACCGAGAGGAAAGCCACCCAAACCCTCAAATTTTTTCTCGACGATGTAGCAATGCTCATCCTTGATTTCAATGTTCACAGTCACATCCGGGTTTTTGAGTCGTACACCGATAGCCTCAGTATACTGGTTCAAACCACCACCGATATACTGCTCCGCTTCCGTTGAGGTGAAATCGTGTTTTCCGGTGCGTTTAACCCGCACACAAAAAGTCCTGCCGGCCAAATCATCACCACAAGCCTCGCGGGTGCGCTCGTATAATTGATGCAGTGACTCGAACGGATGCGCCCGCACCAGCGAAAAGTTGGCGATACCGGGTATTCGACTTAAGAGATCAACAAAGCCGTTTTCCATTTCCGGTGTAGCATCGGGCACACGGACTTCAATGCGGTCCCAATCCTGAATCACTTTGGTTCGCTCTTCGAGCCGCCGCGCCAACAAGCGCAAATTTTCGGTGAGTTGCCGAGTCCAACGTTTGCGAACCGGGTTACTTTTAATGGTAATTTCAGGGAAGAGACGAACGGTGAATATCATTGATGCAATCTACAAAAAACATAAGGCGAGCATTATAATGTGCCGCTACTGCGTCACAAGCCCATTCTCGGGGGCGAACGGGTGCAGTATCACCAGAACAACGCACCACGACTGTGTTCCATTCTGCAACAGGAGTGCTAATCGATCTTGACTAAGGCTTCCACACAGCACAGATACTGTGTGACTACCTCGCCGGCGCGTGCATTTCACACCCCTTTTCAATAACAACAAACGGCCGCAAGGCTACACCTCTGGAGAAATATCATGTCAGAGCAAACTCTGAATTTGATTGAAGAAAATGAAGTTCGCTGGGTAGATTTACGTTTCACGGATACAAAAGGTAAAGAGCAGCATGTCACCATCCCGGTATCGGAAGTGGGTGAAGACTTTTTTACCGACGGCAAGATGTTCGACGGCTCATCTATCGCAGGTTGGAAGGGTATTAATGAGTCTGACATGATTCTGATGCCAGATGACAGCACCTCCATTCTCGATCCATTTACCGACGAGCCTACCGTTATCCTGCGCTGTAACATCGTTGAGCCCAGCACCGGCCAGGGCTATGAGCGAGACCCACGTTCCATCGCGGCACGTGCCGAAGAATATCTGAAAGCTACCGGTTTGGGAGACGCGGCGTTCTTTGGCCCTGAGCCCGAATTTTTCGTATTCGACGACATAAAATGGGGCTCCGACATGAGCGGTTGCTTCTACAAAATATTCTCCGACGAAGCCGCCTGGGTTTCCGGCCACTCCTTCGAGGAAGGCAACATGGGTCACCGCCCAGGTGTGAAAGGCGGTTACTTCCCGGTGCCTCCGGTCGATTCCCTGCACGACTTGCGTGCCGCCATGTGTAATGCCATGGAACAAATGGGCTTAGTGGTGGAAGTCCATCACCACGAAGTGGGTACGGCCGGTCAGTGCGAGATTGGCGTTGGCGCCAATACCCTGGTGAGAAAGGCCGACGAAGTGCAAATCCTCAAATACTGCGTTCACAACGTCGCCCACGCCTATGGTAAAACCGCAACCTTTATGCCTAAGCCCATCGTCGGCGACAACGGCAATGGTATGCACGTACACCAATCTTTTGTAAAAGATGGGGTCAACCAATTTGCTGGCGATGCCTACGCTGGCTTGAGCGAAACCGCGCTCTACTACATCGGCGGCATTATCAAGCACGCACGCGCACTGAATGCTTTCTGTAATGCCTCGACCAACTCCTATAAGCGACTGGTACCCGGTTTTGAAGCCCCGGTAATTCTGGCCTATTCAGCGCGCAACCGATCCGCCTCCATCCGAATTCCGTATGTGTCTTCGCCCAAAGGCAAGCGCATCGAAACCCGCTTCCCGGATTCCACAGCCAACCCATATCTGGCTTTCGCCGCTCTTCTGATGGCTGGCCTCGACGGCGTGAAGAACAAAATCCACCCCGGTGATCCTGCAGACAAAGACCTCTACGATCTTCCAGCTGAAGAAGTGGCAGCTTACCCCACGGTATGTAATTCTCTGGAAATGGCGCTAACTGCCTTATCTGAAGACCGTGACTTTCTTAAAGAGGGTGGCGTATTCACCGACGACGCCATCGATGCCTACATTTCATTGAAAGAAGAAGAAGTGGAAAAACTCGCCATGACCACCCACCCCATAGAACTCGAAATGTACTACAGCGTTTAATCTCGTAGAGATTAAATAGTTTGAAACCAAATGCCGGCCCTGTGCCGGTATTTGGTTGATTAAAGAGAACATCAATGTACGACCGCCAGGGAAGGCGGAAGTGTCGAAACTGCAGGAGCAAGTTTCGACCTACAGCGTTTAATCTCGTAGAGATTAAACAATTTGAAACTAAATGCCGGCCCTGTGCTTTTTTTGTTTGACGCATATATCGTTTGCGGGTTCACAGGATGCGATCTCAATCCCACTGCGCTAATATTTCCAAAGGTCGTAACACAACTTGTCAAACGGATTTACAAAATCAGTTATGCACATACTTATCGGCATTATCACCGCCATCGCCGGGCTGATCTGGGCTCTCCACAGCCTCCAAAATGCAGGTGTTGACCTCAACGCCTTCAACCCTTTTACCTGGGCTCGCCGTCGCAAGTGGGAAAAACAGCTGGGCACCAAGCCCATGCACGCCCTCACTGACACCATGGAAGCCGCGGCCTTGCTGGTAGTCGCCGTTGCCAGGCAAAAAGGAGACATCACTCGCGAAGTAAAACAGGAAACCCTCTCCCTTTTTCAAACGGAGTTTGGCGTGAACGAAAGCCGTGCTGCTGAATTGTTCTCAGCATCATCACACCTGATCACCGGTGTGCTCGATATGGCATTGGAAGTGAGACACGTACTCGCACCTTCAAAAGAAGATTTTCAAGTAACACAAGTGGAAAAGCTTCTCCAGATGCTTCGTCAGATCGCAGCATTGGAAGGCGGCGCGAATGAATCGCAACAGCGCATTATTGAGGCGGTGAGAAATGAGTTAAATCCACCAGAAGCGCGCAGTTGGTAAACTTGTCACCCCAGGTGATGTCACAGTTTTACAGGTTCGATTTTTACTAACCCACACGGTCTACCAGAATTACGCAGCGAAATGGGAATAGCGATGCTTAAACTACTGATTTGCGCCTTACTTTTGTCAATCGCCGCTCCGCTGACGCTGGCCGATCAAATTTATAAGCACGTCGATGAAGACGGTAATGTCACCTACTCAGACGAACCGCAGCATCAGGAAGCACAAAAAATCGAGCTGAAACCCATCAACACCGCGCCAGCAATAGAGATAAAACCGACCGAAGCGCCAAAGCAAGTTGTTCTCGAAGCTGAACCCGACATCAAATACGATTTACGGATTGCCACCCCAAAGCCCGAGCAACGCTTTGGACCAAAAGATAAAATGCTTAGCGTGGTAATGCTCACCAATCACCAGCTCGAAGAAAACCACTTCTTTCAAGTGTATCTGGACGGGCAAGCCTACGAAGGCACAACCAAGTCGAACAACGTTAATATTCAGTTGAATCTACCCCTGCGAGGGCAGCACACCCTTTACGCGGCTATCGTCGATGGTGCAGGCGTTCACCTGGAACAATGCCCGCCAGTCACCTTTTTCGTCATAAGACCTAAAGCGACACCCCGAGCAACACCATATTAAAGCATAAACCGGCACCATTTTAGCGCACGCCCACCAAACAGCTTTATAATGGCGCACACTTGGTACTCGGGAAAGTTTTAAGGGCAGAGTTTCGCACCAAAGCAATACCTTTTTAGTTCAATGTCCAATAGGGGGCACTCTGTTGCACCTGCAGACAAATTGGGCGCTTTTTCAGCGCTTTTGTTGCCTTTTTTACCCAATCTTTCTGGATCGGCCACGCTCTATTCCGGCAGTTTTCGGAATACACCAGCATCGCTATAAGCACTTCATTTTACTATATGTTTTGGTTTGCTTATTGCATTGACCCCTTTTACAAGAGCCCGTCCTGCAAGGGCCTCACGGGAATAACCAGTGAACTCGAACAGTTATCAACACATCTTGGATAGCCTGCTTACGGCAATTATCCTGGTCGATCACAACCTGACAGTGGTACACATGAACGCGTCTGCAGAAATGAATTTGGGAGTCAGCGGCGAGAAAATCGCCGGAAAACCCATACATGCCTGCTTCTCCTCTGCGGACGGCACACCAATGTCGCTCGAAGACGCCCTGCGAAATAACCGTAACTTCACAAAACGCAAAGCCAGCTGGAATCTCCACAACAACCAATCCATCATCGTGGATTATTCGGTGATACCCAGTCACGACATGGATCATATGGTTATCGAGTTCCAGCCGCTGGATCGCCTGCTTAAAATCAGTCGAGAAGAAGCCATGCTGGCGTCGCAGGAAACCTCCCGCAACCTGATAAGGGGCATGGCTCACGAGATAAAAAACCCGCTGGGTGGAATTCGCGGAGCCGCGCAATTATTGGCGCGTGAACTGCACCATGAAGAGCTTGAAGAGTACACGCGGATTATTATCGACGAGACAGACCGACTCAGAAATTTGGTCGACCGCATGCTCGGCCCACACAAATCCAGTGAGCCTAAGCCCACCAATATTCACGAAGTACTGGAGCATGTATACGCGGTCATCCGTGCCGAAGTCGGCAATCAAATCGTTATCAAACGCGACTACGACCCAAGCATTCCATTGCTTACCGCCGACCGTGCGCAACTCATACAAGCCACACTGAATATTGCGCGCAACGCCATGCAGTCCTTAATCGAAAACAACACTGAAACGCCCCTAATCACTTTTCGTACCCGGGTACAGCGGCGCTACACCATTGGCCGCACCCATCACCCGCTGGTGGCCAAAATCAACATTACAGATAACGGACCGGGTATTCCTCCGGAGCTCATTGAAGATATCTTCTTTCCCATGATCACCGGGCGCGCCAATGGCAGCGGCCTGGGCTTGGCGATATCGCAAAACCTGGTGAATCTGCACCGGGGCATCATTGAATGTGTGAGCGAGAAGGGAAAAACCGAGTTCACTATTTACCTACCACTGGATACTGACAATGCATAAACCTAACCTGGTATGGATAATCGACGACGACCGGTCAATTCGCTGGGTACTCGAAAAAGCCCTGCAGCAATCAGGTATTACAACCCAGAGCTTTGAAAGCGGCGACAAGGCGCTGCTGCATATCGACAAAACCAAGCCAGACGCGATCATCAGTGACGTGCGCATGCCTGGTACAGATGGCCTCACGCTGCTTTCGAGCCTGCACAAAGAGCATCCGAGCCTACCCATCATCATCATGACTGCGCACTCGGATCTCGACAGCGCAGTCTCCGCCTACCAGGGTGGCGCGTTTGAATATTTGCCCAAGCCTTTTGATGTCGATGAAGCCGTTGCGGTCACTCAGCGCGCGCTGGCCCACGCTACCGAGCAACAAGAGGAACTGTCACACGCCGAGCCGGAGCTGGAAACCGAGATCATAGGTGAAGCACCTGCCATGCAGGAGGTGTTTCGAGCAATTGGGCGCCTTTCCCAGTCCAATATCACCGTGCTTATCAACGGCGAATCTGGCACCGGTAAAGAGCTGGTTGCCCGCGCTCTGCATCGCCACAGCCCCCGAAAAGACGGGCCGTTTATCGCGTTAAACATGGCCGCGATACCGCGCGACCTGATTGAATCAGAATTATTCGGTCACGAAAAAGGCGCCTTTACTGGTGCAGGCGCACAACGTCAGGGACGCTTCCAGCAGGCCGACGGTGGCACGCTGTTTCTGGACGAAATTGGAGACATGCCCGCCGAAACCCAAACCCGCCTGCTTCGTGTTTTGGCAGATGGCGAGTTCTATCGCGTTGGCGGACATACTGCCATCAAAGTGGATGTCCGCATCATTGCAGCGACGCATCAGAACCTTGAGACTTTAGTTGAGGAAAACCGCTTTCGCGAAGACCTGTTCCACCGTCTCAACGTGATTCGCATTCATCTGCCTAAACTTTCGAATCGCCGCGAAGATATTCCCAAGCTGGCCCACCACTTTTTGCGCAAAGCGGCCAACGAATTGGATGTGGAACCGAAGGTGCTCACCTCGGAAACCGAAGCCTACCTCAGTAATTTGAGCTGGCCGGGCAATGTGCGCCAACTTGAAAATACCTGTCGCTGGATTACTGTGATGGCATCCGGGCGCGAAGTGCATGTGCAGGATCTGCCGCCGGAACTCATGGAAGTGAAGCGCGCTGAAACTCCTTCAGGCGATTGGGACAAAGCCCTGCGTCACTGGGCCGATCAGGCACTGGCCTGCGGCCAAAAGGAAATTTTATCGGAAGCTGTACCCACCTTCGAACGGGCTCTGATTGAAACCGCGCTAAAACACACCGCCGGGCGCAAAAGGGATGCCGCCAATCTTCTGGGTTGGGGCCGCAACACGCTCACTCGAAAACTGAAAGAGCTGGGTATGGCGGGTGCCGATGACGATTGATGCGTAGCCTTTCTACGTCAACAAAAAAGGGAGCATTTCGCTCCCTTTTTATATTGCAATTGTGAGCCTACTAATTAGACTGGCCAGCCGCTTCGGCTTCCTGTTTCGCCTGGGCGATTGCCTGGGCAAACAGCGCATCAAAATTGATGGGGGGTAACTGCAGTGGTGGGAAACCGCCGCGTACCGCTAGATTATCAAGCGCTTCACGTGCGTAGGGGAAGAGAATTTCCGGGCACGAAGACGACAGCAGGTGCTGCAGAGGTTGCCCGTCGAAACCGGCAACTTCGAATATACCGGCCTGGTGAACTTCCGCTAAGAATGCGGTTTTATCTTCAGCCATTTTCACAGTGATTGTAAGCTTGAGAACCACCTCAAAGTGGTTGTCGTCCAGTTTGTTTACCTGGGTGTTCAGGTCCTGACTGACCTTGGGTTGCCACTGCGTCTGAAAAGCCTGCACGCCCATGGGCGTTTCGAAGGAGATATCCTTAACATAGATACGCTTGACGCCAAATCGGGGCTGATCGCCAGACGGCTGAGGATTATTTTGTTCTTGTTCTGGTGTTTGGTTTTCGTCTGCCATGGTTTATGCCTTGCTAATTAAATAATTTGCCCAACACGGGCGTGAATGCTAGGGCCTATGTGGGGCCTATAATGGGAAATTCCAAGCGCTATTTCACCAGGGGTAGGTTCTGACTCTGCCACTCGGATACACCGCCCTGCAGGCGATTCACAGTGAAACCGTTGTCTCGCAGTGTTTTTCCAGCAGCGCCGGAATGTTGACCCATTTTATCGACCACTATAAGGGTTTTTTCGCGATGTTTATTGAGCTCAGACATACGTTCACCAAGCTTGGCAAAAGGAATGTTGATGGCATCGACAATGTGCCCGGTGCCGAACTCTTTGCTGTCGCGAACATCAACTACAACCGCCTGATCGGCATTTAGCAGCTTGGTCACCTCGTGATGAGACAGAGCAGAACCGCCCTTGCGACTTTCAACGAAAATAAGCGCTGCCGCTAACACACCGAGAACACTGAACAACAACCATTGATCAGTCACAAACTCCATAAATTCCACAGAACTGAACCTTTTGAATACAAAAACCGATGATGCAACGGACGTTGCGCAAAAATGATGCGGGAGTATACAGGAAGATAGCGTCGCACGTCAGACGCGCAACGTGCGACGCTCAAATTACTTGGCTTTGCCCTGTTTGGCCACAGCGTCCATCATGGCTTTGATGGCTTCGGGGTCACCCAGGTATTCTTTCTTGATGGGGCGTAAATCGGCGTCGAGTTCATACACCAGCGGCACACCAGTGGGAATATTCAATTCGAGAATTTCTTCGGCGCTCATATCGTCGAGGTATTTCACCAGGGCGCGCAGGCTGTTGCCATGAGCCGCAATAATCACACGCTTACCACTGAGAATTGAGGGACGAATCACGTCATGCCAGTAAGGCAGTACGCGATCGATGGTCAGAGCCAGACTTTCCGCTTTGGGAAGTACGTTGGTATCGATGCCGCGGTAGCGAGGGTCGTGACCAGGAAAGTGTTCACTGCTTTCTTCCACTTCGGGAGGGGGTACATCAAAGCTACGACGCCAGATTTTAACCTGCTCGTCGCCGTGCTTGGCCGCAGTTTCTGCTTTATCCAAACCTGTTAACGCACCATAATGACGCTCGTTTAAACGCCAATGACGCTCAACCGGCAACCACATGAGATTCATTTCTTCCAACACCAGGGAGAGAGTACGGATGGCGCGGGTCAAAACCGATGAGTAGGCCAGATCGAAATCAAAACCGGCTTCTTTCAGTAAGCGGCCACCGGCGCGTGCCTGCTCTCGACCGGAATCGGTGAGATCCACGTCGTGCCAGCCCGTGAAGCGGTTTTCGAGATTCCATTGGCTCTCACCATGGCGAATTAAGACCAACTTATACATATCACTTTCCTCTGAAATGGTTGGATGGGTAAGATTTTTCGGGCGCAATGATCCTAGATTGGCCGCTAAAAATCCAGTTTGCGGGCTATTTCATGGGCTTGCGCTTCATTGAGATCAAAAACGCGTAAATCGCTCAAAGTAGGGTAAACTTCTAATACATGAAAATATCAATCAAATTACTAACCACCCTCCTCTTTGCCACCCTACTGAACTGGCCAGTTGGCTACGCTTGGGGTGATGAAGCCGCCGACCGCGCCCGCTTAGAGCAGGTTAAAAAATCCATTGCCAAGCTCAAGGCCCAGCTGGAAGCCACCAAAAGTGATCGCGACAAGCTGCTCTCCACTTTGGAAAAATCTGAGAAACAGATTGGCGAACTCTCCAAAAAAGCCGAATCACTAAAAACCGAGCTGGATGAGCAACAGGGCAATCTCAATCAATTGCGCGATGAACGCAGCTCATTACAAACGCAAAAAAAGCACCAACAAGTGCAAGTGAGCCAGCACATCAATTCCGCCTACCGTCTTGGACAACAGAGCAACATGCGCTTGCTGCTCAACCAGCAAGATCCTTCAACCGTCACCCGCAATCTTAAATATTACGATTATTTAATTCGCGCCCGAGCGGACAAAATTGATGCCTTCGCCCACACCATTGACCGCATCAACGTTATAGAACCTGAAATTGCCTATCAAACTCAAAAGCTGGAAGCTAACCACCGCAAACTGGAACAGCAAAAATCTCAATTGCAGCAGGCGCAGTCTGCCCGCAAGAACACACTCGCCAAACTGAATACTGAAATTAAAGGCCACGATCAGCAGCTACGCTCTATGTACTCCGATCGACAGCGCCTGGAGCAATTACTGAATCAGGTGAGCCAGTGGCTGGAAGACATCAAAGTGCCGCAAAGCACCGCCTCATTTGCCGATCTGAAAGGCAAGCTTCCCTGGCCAACCAATGGCAGCATTCTTAAAAATTACGGCTCAACACGCGTATCGGGCAAGCTTTCATGGGAGGGAATGCTTATCGCCTCGCAGCCGGGAAACCCGGTATACGCGGTGCACCATGGACGCATTATTTTTTCCGATTACCTGCGTGGTCACGGTCTGTTAATTATTATTGATCACGGTAGCAGCTATATGACACTTTACGCCCACAATCAGGCGCTCTATAAAGAGTTGGGCGAATGGGTTGATGGCGGCGACGTTATCGCCTCGGTAGGTAACAGCGGGGGGCAACAGCAGGCCGCCCTCTATTTTGAGCTGCGCTACAAAGGTGAACCCACCAATCCAAAACGTTGGTTCCGACAAGCCTAATTAATACGATAATTAAAACCAGGAGACTCGCAGTGCCCCCTTCGCTGAAACACGGCATTTTTATCCTAGCTTTACTCGCTTCAACCACGTTAACCTGGGCAGAACAAGCTCCCGAACAAGACCCCGACACTCAGCAAAGCGACTCTATCAGCGTTTTACCGCTTGAAGATTTACGGGTTTTCACCAAAGCCTACGACCATATTCGACAAGCCTATATCGACGAAATCGATGATAGAACGCTACTCGAGTACGCCATTCGAGGCATGCTGGAGCAGTTAGACCCCCATTCCGCGTTTCTTGATGCCTCCACATTCGACGACCTCCAAGTGAATACCACCGGTGAATTTGGCGGCCTCGGTATTGAGGTGGGCATGGAAGATGGCTTTGTTAAAGTGGTATCTCCCATCGATGACACCCCGGCAGCGCGCGGCGGCGTCGAGGCCGGCGATTTAATCATCAAGCTCGACGACACCCCTGTAAAAGGCCTGACTCTTGATCAAGCCGTTGAAAAAATGCGGGGTAAAAAAGGCACTGCCATCACGCTCACAATAGTCCGTGATGGCGTTGAGCAGCCTCTGGAAATTACCCTGGTACGCGACATTATTAAAGTTCGTAGCGTACGTTCGGAAATAGAGGAAGATCATTTTGCATACGTTCGCATCGCCCAATTTCAGGTAAATACCGCTAGCGATGTGAAAAACGCCTATCAAAAACTCGCCAAAAAACACAGTGATTTACGGGGCCTGGTGCTCGACTTGCGCAATAATCCCGGTGGCGTGTTGCAGGCTTCTGTTGAAGTGGCAGACTTGTTTTTAAATGACGGCCTGGTGGTGTATACCGAGGGCCGCCTGCCCGATTCCAACGTCAAGTACAAGGCCACTCCCGGCGATATCACAAATGGTCTACCACTGGTTGTGTTGATTAACGACGGTTCCGCATCCGCCTCAGAAATAGTTGCTGGCGCCCTACAGGATCAGCGACGTGCTCTGGTATTGGGAACCCGCAGTTTCGGTAAAGGCTCGGTACAAACCGTTATCCCCATCACCGACGACCGCGCTGTAAAACTGACCACCGCGCTGTATTACACCCCCAACGGGCGCTCAATACAGGCACAGGGTATTGAACCGGATATCGTTGTGGAGCGCGTGCGCGTTACTGCGGTAAGGCCACGGATTGCGGTTAAAGAGGCCGATTTAAGCGGTCATCTCAAAAATGCCAGCGGCGGCGATGAAGTGTCTTCCAAAGACGATAAAACCGAAACGCAGCTGCATAATCAGGACAGTCAGCTTTACGAAGCCTTAAACATTCTTAAAAGTTTGAATCTGTTTAAAAAGTCCCAGGAGATGCACGGCCAAGCGGCCCAGCCGGAAGCCGCCAGTGACGCAGGCTAGACACTGCGTTCTGTGGCTTCTACTTGGTGTATGCCTGTTTTGCGAGCCTGCATTGTCAGATGCGGGCAGCAAATCGCATCGCCCAATGGTTGCGATCATTATTGATGACCTGGGTTACAAACTCTCCCTTGGGCGAGATTCCGCGGCACTGCCCTGGCCGGTAACCCTGTCGATCATTCCCTTTACACCACACGCCAAGCATCTCGCCGAACTGGCCCACAATGCTAATAAAGAGGTGATGGTGCACGCCCCCATGGAAACCATGACAGAGCGCCCCTGGGAACCCGGCCTGATTCAGGAAATGACTGAACAGGAATTTGTCGCACTGGGGCGTGACATGCTGGCCGCAGTGCCCTACGCCACGGGTTTGAACAATCATGGCGGCAGCCTGCTCACCGCCAGCCAGGACCATATGAACTGGCTCATGCATTTACTGCACGACCAGCAATTCTTTTTTATCGATAGCCGCACCAGCAGTGACAGCCTCGCCGAAGAACTCGCTCGCAAAAACGGCGTCGCTACCGAATCACGCGATATATTTCTCGACAATGTCCGCGACCCCCAAGCGGTTATGGCGCAACTGGATCGCCTCGAGGCCATCGCCCGCAAACACGGATACGCCATCGGTATAGGCCACCCGCACCCCGAAACCCTCATTGCTCTGCAGGCCGGGCTCCCGGCGATGCAGGAGCGCGGCATCGAACTGGTGCCTGTCTCTACCCTGCTGGAAGAATCGGACTATCGCAGGCGACTCGCTAGCCAAACCGTTCATCCGCAATAGTCTGCCGCTTATCTCGGTGAAAATGCAAATTTCGACGACTTCACACTCTTTTTGAGACCCGCGTCACAAATCGGCTGAATTTGAGCTGCACAGAACCTTCTCCTGCCTATAATTTCGCCTAGGGCTATCATGAAAGTGTCATTTTGGCACCTGATACATCCTTCGAGTCGATTCGTAGACCGAGCGAACTTCAGGTTAGGACTCGCTGAAATGCCCGCCGATACCTGAGGATGATTTGCACATCAGGGATAGATATATTCAAGGAGACATACTATGAACAGAACTGGTGAAGAAGGCTCAGTACCTACACGCTCTAAACGATTCTTTCAAAAGAACGACTATTGGTACTACAGTACCCGGGAAGGCGTCGATATCGGCCCATTCGATACGCTCCACGAAGCGGAAGTTGGTGCCAGCGATTTTATCGATTTCATCATTCACGCTGAACCCACTGTTATTGAAACGCTCGAGCGTTACGCAAGCCGAGCTGCCTGACAAATATTCCAACGGGAGGCTGCGCCTCCCGTTTATTTTCTAACCTCCACGTAAATCCTCATAAATAACCAGCGGCCGCTCATCCGATTCGCTGTTAGCGAAGGCTTGCCTATCTGCTTCGGTGGCTTTTTCGCTACAGATACCACGAAGTGTTGGTGACACGCGAAATCCTATTTGCTCGTCGGTAATTTCATAGCCTTCACGGCAGTACCCGGTTTTATTCATCACCACCACCAGGCGTTGCTGGAGCTCTTCGCGCAAAGCCTGTTCGCGCTGCAACATTTCTGCTTCAAAATCACCAGGGCCACCACCTCGACCGCCGCCATGCGGTGGTCGCCCGCCGGGGCCTCCTCCGGGCCCTCCCCCAGGTTCACCACGGCCTTTGTGAGATTTATTGGGTCGCCCCCGAGCTTCATCATGCTGCAAAGCCAGCTGAAACTGTTTTTCGCCGTCGTCATTAATTTGCGTGGTGAATTGTTCAGTAAACGATTCGCGCGGTGGCTGTGTCGAGCAGGCTACCAGCCCGCTCGACATCACCAATAGGATTAAGGCCAATTGCTTTAACGAAGATCCGGGCATTTATTGCCAGCCCCGACCTTGACCACGTCCGCCGCCATTAGCCTGCATATCGGCACGAATTTCCTGCCATTTGGCCAGCTGTTCGGGCGTTAATATCTCACGCATTTTCGCCTGCATTTCAGCACGTTGTTTAACGCGTTGCCGCGCATTTTCTGCGGCTGCGTTTGCCAGTGAATCGACACTTGCCTGATAGTTAGGATCGCTAGGGTCGAGATCCATCAAAACACCCTTGCCTGCAAAGGCGGGACGCTGGCGACTATCGGCATACTGATCACGCAAATCCTGAATTTGTTGTTTTTGCGCATCAGTGAGGTCTAACGCATAATCCATCATCGCTATATTGGGACCACCAGGGCCGCCTCCACGACCACAGCCACCACCAGGTCCCATTGCAACCGCACTGGCTGCCAATGTAATTAACCCAATACCTAATAACGTTGCATAATTACGTTTCATAACTTGCCTCCTTTTCGGCTTATTGCACTCTCGATTGTTGCCTTTAATTCGCTTCCAGCAACAGTGTTTCTATGGCTGCAGTATGCGCCGGCGCAATGCTAAGTTGGGTTAAGCGGGTGTAAAGTTAAGTAAAGCTAACAATGTGTTATCTATTACACGGTAAAGTTTAATTATGGAAAATAAAACGCGTATTTTACTGGTCGATGACGATCAAGAACTGTGTGCTCTGCTTGGAGAGTACTTACAACACGAAGGCTTTAGCGTATCTGCTCGCCATACCGGCGAACAGGCATTAAGTGATCTTCAAAAAAGCCTCGAAGCAGACCTCATCGTATTGGATATTATGATGCCAGGAATCTCCGGCCTTGAAGTGTTACAGCAACTTCGGCCGCAAAACAAAATCCCTGTCATAATGCTCACCGGTCGCGGCGATGATATCGATCGAATCCTTGGCCTGGAAATGGGAGCAGACGACTACCTGGCGAAACCCTGCAATCCTCGCGAACTGGTAGCGCGAATTCGCGCGATACTCAGGCGTAGTCAAGCGATCCCTCAAGCAGCAACCGAGCTGCCTGAAAAAAATGTGCTGCAAATTGCCAATATCACATTAAACACCAGTGAAATGTTGGCCATGGTTAACGATACGCCACTCACTCTTACTGCCGCGGAATTTAACACCTTACGAATTTTTGTAGCCCACCCAGGCGAAACCCTAACCAAACAGCAACTTACACAACAGATTTTACATCGCGAATTAACGGCCTACGACCGCAGCATCGATGTGCATGTGAGCCGGGTACGTCAAAAACTGGCTGCAGCTGGCGTGCACGATTTGATTCGTTCAGTGCGGGGCGTGGGTTATCAATTATTAGCTGAGCGAAATTCGTGAAACGTCTCGGACTGACGAAAATATTTTGGAAAATTTTTGCCACGTTTTGGCTGGTGAATATCGCAGTCATTTTCTCGGCGAGTTATGTCATTGTTAACAGTCTCGAAAACTCGCGTTTTATCGACTTGCATCAAGAAGCGGCAAAAACAACCGCCGAAGCGCTTATTGAACGATACGAACGTGGCGAGCCCCTGCGCGGGCCCGGCATGCGACGATTTATGGGTGGCCCCGGGCCACGCCCAGACGGCCCCCGCCCCCAAGTACGCATTCTCGACGAATCTGGCAATGTAATTTTCCAACACCGTTTTGGTGGGCCCCACGGTACTCCGGATTATCAAATGAATGTTGTCAGCGGTGCGGGCAATTCCTATACCGTAGAAGCTGAACTCCCTAAGCCACCGCTTTTTTTAAAAGAGATGCTGCGGCGATTGCAGTCAACCCAATTTATATTGATTTTTCTTGCCTCTACACTCGCCAGCGCCCTACTCAGTTACAGCATTAGCCGACCTCTTAAAAAACTTGGAGCGAGCTCGCGGGAAGTCGCGCGTGGCACAAGTAACGTGGCGATAGATAACAAATTATTGAAACGAGGTGACGAAGTTGGCGATCTCGCCAGAGATTTTGATCATATGATTCATCAGGTAGAAGCCAGTCTGAACAGCCAGCGGCAACTTTTGCACGACGTGTCCCACGAACTGCGCGCTCCCCTGGCGCGTTTACAAGCCGCCGCTGCGCTCCTCGAAAAAACCCCCGACAACCCCAATTACATCGAAAAAATACATAATGAATGTGGCCGCATGAATGGCCTTATTCAACAGATTCTCGATTTTTCACGATTAAACCAGCAACACGAGAATAGTGAGGCAATTAATATCGTGAACTTGTTTAACCAGGTCATCGATGAATTGTGCTTTCAATATCCCGAGCGAGATATTGTTTTTACTCCAGAACATTCCTCAATAACTTTTAACGGCTTTCGCGATTCTCTCAACCGGGTTGCAACCAACCTGCTCAGCAACGCACTGAAATTCTCCCCGAGTGATAAAACGGTTGAGCTCGAATTGGAACTTGGCCCAAAAGACATGGTGTTTCGAGTTCGGGACCAGGGCACCGGAATTGCTGAAGACGAGTTAGCTCGGCTTACCGAACCGTTTTTTCGCTCTGTTCGACATGGCGCGACCGATGGCTTCGGTTTGGGGTTGAGTATTGTGAAGCGAGGGGTTTTGAAGCATAACGGGGAGGTTTTGTTCTCTAATGTTGAGGGGGGTGGGTTTTTGGTTGAGGTTAGGTTGCCGGTTGGGGGAGTTAATCTGTTTTTGTTTCTTAGTTGTTGAACGTTGGGTTGGGTATTGAGTTTTTCGTACGGCTTCTTCGTAAATATTATTTAGCTAGCGATTCCCAATTAGGAATTCACGACAAATGTAGAAAAACAGATACAAAACCAAAACCCACAAATGGACAAGAAAATAATCAATCAGGCGGCATTAACCCATCAGAATAAAAAACCTTCCCCGCCCCATCAATAATCACACACTCAAACCCCGGCAAGCGATTCACCAAAGTCAAGCCTTTCTCAACCCCCAACACAAAAACGCTGGTAGACATAGGATCGGTATCGCTACCTACTGGGCCAAGAATGGTGACACTTACCACTCCCTCAGCAGATTTACCCGTGCGAGGATTAATGATGTGGTGTACCCGTTTACCAGTTTGTTCATCAACAAAATAGCGTTCGTAATCGCCTGAAGTTGAAATTGCGGTGCTTTCCAGAGGGAGTAGAATCGCTGGTTCAGCTTCGGCTTTGCCACCATCGCGGGGATTTTTAATGCCGATAATCCAAGGCTTACCGCGCTTATCGCCAATAATACGACTATCGCCACCAGCACTGATGGTAGCGTGTTCAACTCCGGCTTTACTAAGAATGCTAGCGACTCGATCTACCGCATAACCCTTAGCAATACCTCCTAGATCAATGCGTACATTTTCATGATCGAAAGCAAGTGTCGCATTTGTTTTATCCAGTTTCAGCCAGCGATAATTGATGGCGGGCAACAGCGCTTCCCGTTGTTTGTCACTCGGTTGTTTTTTTTCACGGTAATCGTAAAACCAACCTACCGATGCGAAGGTGATATCAAAAGCACCTTGGGTTAAATGGCTAAAATAGAGTGATTTATCGATTAGGAAAATCATTTCCTGCGATATTTTTTGCGGGGATTTGGCAGCAAGTTTATTAACTCTTGCGACTTCACTGGATTCAATCCACGGCGACAACGCACTGTCGAGGCGACGCATTTCCGCCATGCCAGCGGCAATTAATTTTTCAGCTTTGATACTATCGCTATGCCAAAGGGTAATACTGACTTCGGTACCCATGATCGCCTGAGTATCGGAATGCCATTCTGCCTGCACTGTAAAACTGTATAACAGGCTTAATAGAACACAATAACCGATCACGAGGTTTTTCAAATTGAACTCCTGTTACGGCCAAATTACCTTATAAACACCCGGCTCCAGCTCTTCGCCTACCAATTGTATGCCGTTTTTCAAAAGCTCCGGAGCACTTGGCACAGGTGATACCGTACCTTCAGTTTTCCAGCCACGATCCATTTGCCAATTTGCGGCCATATCCACTTTCAATGGAGCATCAACATCAAAAACATGTGCACTGATTTCGCCCTTACCCGCGTCATTTAGATTGGCACCGTAGGACCCCACCGCCAACCAGCTTTCACCAGTGTAAACACTGCCGTTTAACCAGCTGACACGCGCATCTAATTCCTGTACCTGAGTTTTTTTGAATTTTGCCTTAAGTACCGAAACTGAAGTTTGACCACTTATTTTCACTGGTAACAATTCATTAACAGGATCAACAATCGTTTCTAAAGACACGTCGCTTAAGCGGGTGCTGCCTGTAATACTCTGGCATACTTTGCCAGTAAGCAGCAGACCTGGGCGAGTGGCCTCAACATTTACGCACGGACTTAACAACAGTAATGTCCAGGGCTCAAGCACCCAGGTAACATTACCTAAGGGAAATACGGCCTGCTGTAGATCGACTTGCGCGGCGCTAGCTTTGCCACTCCAGAGTGTGCCTTCAACACCGGTAAGCCACAAATTGGGTACTGCCGCATGAGCTGCAAAAGCGGCTAATTCAGCAGGTGCGCGAGACAGCACAGAATAAACAAAGTACAACGCAAAAAACGTGTAGAGCAGAGGTTTTATTAGATTTTTTGTAAACGTCATTAGAATAATTCGCTGTTTGCTATTCGCGATGCAACCGAATATTGACAGACACCAATCCTTCGTTGGAACCAGTGGCAACTGAAATATCTTTAACCTGTAAACGTTGGCTCACTTCAAGATCGTAGAGCCATGCGAGAACGTTATCGAATGGCACTTGCTCTAATCGTAGCCGCACATCGTTGGCGCCACTCGGTTGCATACCACTCATTCGCAAATTATTTTTTTGCAAACTGGAGTTAACCAGGTCTACCAACGAGCGGCCACCCGCATTGCTATCACCTTTTTGATCGCCGCGATTTACCCAGGTGGCAGCCAATTCACGCACGCGCTCCAGCGCTTCGGCCTGGGCAATATTTTTGTTGAGTTGTTTATCGCGCATACCGGTGACTGGTTTCAACATGGCGATGTAAAGAACATATAACGCCAGAATTCCACCACAAATTATCAACGCCATCTGATCGCGCGGCGAAGCCTGGTTCCACCATTCTTTTATTTCGTTCATGGCTGCGCCTCCGTCACTTTCATACGCGCAGATTGCTTGTCGCCGCGCGCTTCGACACGTAATAATTCCGCGACAAAACCGCGTTCGGTCACGTTTGACCGCAATTTTTCGAGATCATCGAAACTGCCTGCTTCGATGTTCATCATGAGTTCGCGTTGATCGCTGTTGTAACGAAAACTACTCACAGTAATATTGCTAACGTTTTTAAGAGTCGCCGCAACACCATTGATCAATGCCATTAAATTGCTGGGTTCTGAACCGCCTTTAATACCTTGCACCAGCGCTCGCAAGGCGCCTTCGGGATCGCCCTTACGGCCATTGGGAACCGCCTGCAAATACACATCATTCATTTGTTGCACCAAACTACGCTGTTCCTGTTTGGCACTTTGGTATTGCGCAAACGTAACCATCACTGCAATGAGGTACGCAGCGGCAGCGGCAATGAGTGGTGTTTTCCAAAGTAATGCCCAGCGTTTTATTGGTACCTGCCGCGAAAATTCACCGGAGCGTAAATTGATGGGCGATTCGACTTCGGGATCTATCCAGTCCCAGAAGCTGCCGACTTGCTCGCTGATTTCAGGGCCGTTTTCTTCGGTCCAGATACGTGGCAACCATGAGCGCAGTTCAGTGAGTCGTTGTTCATCTTCGGCGACCAGACTAACTGTGGCGGTGAAATCCAATTCCAAAGTTTGTTGTGCGAGTACCTGTGGTGCTAAAAATGTTTCCACCGCGAAGCCGCGGTATTTTCCGGTACGCACCAGCAAGCGGTTGCCATCCATCACCAGGGTGACACCCTGATTTTCGATACGCAGACACAAATAATCTGGTGCGATTACGCGCACATCGAGACTTTGAGAAACGAGTTCTTCGAGCGAAGTGCGAATCAATTCATTGCTGGCATAACTAACCGGTACGGTGTTATCACTGATAACGCCAAACGCCATATGCACTTCATCGATACTGTCGATGACCTGCTCTTCCAATTCATAAGGCAGCAGTTTTGCCAGGTGGCGTTTCTCCTGAGATTCGACATCCACCTCGCACATCACCACTTCCTGCCCGGGCATTAGCAAGGTTACCGGAACACTTCGACCTTCCATGGATTCCGCTAAGGCTTCGTTATCGCCGGTGTGATACACGTCGCTGTGCCACTGCCCCTCTGCAGTGGCTCTACGCCACTGCCAAAGGCCATCGATGGTTTGTCGGGCAAATATTTTCTCAGCCACGCTAACTCTCTACTTTTGTTTTTATGGGCCGCCCCGCGGCTTTAATAATTGGCGTCTGTACGCCGCAATGTTGACACTTCAGTACCATTTCGAAACAACAACGCCCGACTGGTACGTATGTGATCTCCTACCTGGGTTTCGCCGGTAAACAGAAAATACGAACTGAATACAGCCAAACCCGAGGTATCGAAATTACTTTGGCCATTATTTTCGTCTGGCACATACTGCTTCATATCTTCCGCAAAATCTTCAACGCTTTCGTAACCGCCACCGGAGCGATTTTGAACAACGTCCATGGCGTCTTCCAATGCCAGTGGGTAGAACAGTTTCTTGCTGTTAAAACTGCGAATAATTTCTACCGACGCGGTATTAATATTCAGTGGCACCTGGGCATCCAACGCAATCACCAGGGGCAATAATTTTTGGTAAAGCTCTGGCGTCATGCCACGAATTAAATTTAATTCACTCACGCTCACCATGGGTTTGTTGGGAATCACAAACGGTGGTTCCAACTGCCCGTAATAATCTGACTCTGCGCCACCGAAGCCGGTAACTTCACTATCAACATCCATCCAGTCGATAATAGCTTCAACGATGTTAATCGCTGTCGCCTGATCAAGGTATACCGGCTCGTCTTCGGTTTCCCCCAAATTTATCGACTGCAACAAACGAATAAAACGTCGTTGCGGTGCGGTAAATTTCTGCCAGTCAGAAAATTTACCCTGCGGCTTTTGTGCTTTAGCCGCTAACGCGTTTAAGTTAAAACGCGCTTGAGCGTCTTCCAGTTTGCCCGATACCCAACCTTCATCGGTTGGGAACTGCGCCGCCTGTTGTGCCCAGAATTCATCGAGCGTATCAATTTCTACACCCTTTTTGTTGTCTTCTTCTTTGTCGAATTTCAATGCCATAAAGGCAAATTCTTCAGCACCTTGTAAATAGGCGTAAGCCTGCACTCCGTACCAGCGGTTTTCAGCGCGCACCAGCGATAAATCAAAACGCCAGCTCAGCTCCACGGCAATCGCGGTAACCAGAGCCACCACCAGTAAGGCCAACACCAAAGCCACACCGCGTTGTTGTTTTACACCACTCATAGCGCCTCTTATTTTCCGGGCGAGAGGCTGAATAAGCGTTTAATTTCGCCGCGGTCTTCCAATACGATGGTTATTTCCAAAGCCAGTGGAAATACATCCGGTGGCCCCTGTGGCCACTCATCTACCCAGGGCCCCTCTTTGTAACCCTTGGCTTGTTGCTTTGGGAGCGCCTGTATTTTTAGATCTTCTACTTTCTCGATAACTTTTTGCTTGCGGGCAAAGTCCTCATCGGGGTTGTAAGGGTCAACCCAGGTGTAGCGCCATAACACCTGATCCTGATCCAGCTTGTAACCCACCCGAGCTAATTCGGTACGCGGAAAACCCAGAGGATTAGCGCGCCCTCCGCGTAAAAATACCAGCGAAAATTCATCGCCATAAGCAACCTGCATACTCGGCACCAAATCACCGTAAGCGGTACCCCCGGCGTACGACAGCGCATTACGCAAGTCATTTTCGAGCATCAACCAGGCGCGGTCGATGCGCTGAATATCTTTCATGCGATCTTCGCTAACTTCGCGCGAACGATCTGCAACGCTCAAGGTTCCAAATGCCATGCTGGCGATCATTGCCATGATGAAGGTGGCAATCAGCACCTCGAGTAGCGTTAAACCTGACTGACTACTGTACCTGCTGTACTTGCTGCGTTTTATCTTCATGGAGCAAACCTGCTACAGAGGCCAGTATGTCATCCGGGCCATTACCCACCCGCACTTCCAAACGATACATATTGCCAAGCTCTGTGGGTCGCACTTCGGGTTTAAGTTCCCAGTACCATTCTTTGCCGGCGAATTCTTCTTTGTCGTTGGTTTCAGTTCTTGGAAACTGCTTTTTAATTCGGTAATCCAAAAATATTTCTTCCATTTTGTTTTGCGCAATCCAATAGGCGAAGGTTTTTTCTTCGATATAACCGGTGTTGTCAGATACCGACTGGATGCGCTGCACCAATGCCACCAACGCAACACCCACCACAAACAAAGCAATCATCGCTTCGAGCAGCGTAAAGCCTTGGCTGCGACGGGTATTCACTAATCGTTAAGCTCCTCTTCCAACTGCTGCATCATCTCTTCTTTTTCGACCCAAACGATGCGGCCCCATTCATCCACTTTGACGTGTTCGCTGGTTTCGGAAAAATCATCCAGCAAAAACTCTATTTCAAAATAAGTAAGGTCCCCGCCCGGGTAAAAAGCTATAGCTGGCAACTTTACTTTGGGGGCGTCTTCCCATTCCCACAACTCACCTTCAATCGTGACGAACAGGTTGATGGTGTTGGGTATGTTCACTGGGGGAAGGTATTCGTAATCCACCCAGCCCTCGTAAGTCAGTTTTTGCCAGCGAAACCGCCACCCCGCATCCAAATTTTCAGACTGCCAGGAAGGTGGTTCCAGTAAGAGCCCCATCGGCTCGCCGCTCAACACCGCCATCTCACTAGCGTGCTCCGCATAAGCGGTAAATTTTTCCACCATATCGCCCAGCTCTTTTTCGGGCCCGCCGGAATCTATCGCGAGGGATGCGCCGCCCATTGCAACTGCGACCACCACCAGAACCACGAGTATTTCAAGGAGCGTAAAGCCCGCGTCGTAGCGTCGCACGTGCGGCCAACCTCTAACGCAACGGATTACTGACCGCCGTCGCCGGGTTTATCCCAGTTGGAAATATCCATACCTTCTTCTTCACCGCCACGCACACCATCAGCACCCAGGGTATAAATTTCGTAAGCGTGGCCTTCACCGGGGCTCAAATACAGGTATTCGTTATCCCAGGGGTCCATGGGGAGTTCATCAAGGTAACCGCCCTTGCGCCAGTTTTTAGGCTCCGGCGATGAGCTCGGGCGGCTCACCAACGCCTCAAGCCCCTGTTCGGTACTGGGATACATAAAGTTATCGAGTTTGTACATTTTGAGGGCGGTTTCGATGTTGGCGAAATCAGCCTGTACTTTCTGAACTTTACTGCCAGAAAGCACATCCATGACATTCGGCGCCACAATCGATGCCAGTAAGCCCATAATGACCAACACCACCATAATTTCGATAAGGCTGAAACCTTTGTTAGTTTTTATCGTGTTCATGTTTTCACCCACTTCAATCAAAAAATTTAATGTACCAGCTGATTCATCTGGAAAATTGGCAACAAAATAGCAATTACGATAAAGGTCACTACGCCGCCCATAAAAAGCACCATAAACGGCTCGAGTAAACCCAGTGCTGTGTTAACCGTAAATTCCAGTTCACGCTCCTGGTTGCGCGCTGCATGCAGTAACTGCTCTGCGAGCTTGCCATTTGCCTCTCCGCTGGCCGCCATTTGCACTAACAACGGCGGAAAAACTTCGACGGCATCCAATGCCTTGTGCAGACTGGAGCCCTCCTGCACCATCACCGCGACATCTTTACTGGCGGCCTTTAATTCATGATTGGTTAGCACTTGCGAGGCAATCCGCAACGCTTCCAAAAGCGGTACACCACTGTTGGCCAGCAAGCCCAGAGTGTTGGCGTAGCGCGAGCACTCCGCCTGCAAAATTAGATTTCCAGTAACCGGCGCTCGCAACAACAAGCTATGCCACTTTTTGCGGCGTGAGTCGGCTTTCAATGCCCATTGGAACGCGATGAAAGCAGCGATTACACCTATCAACAAAAACACGCCATAGTTCACCAGGAAATTACTGGCGCCGATCAAAAACTCGGTAACTACTGGGAGGCTCTGCTTGTTGCGCTCGAACATACCCACCAGATTAGGAACGACCTTCACCATCAGAAGGGTGACCACGGAAATACTCACGCACAACATGATGATTGGGTACACCATAGCCGACTTGAGCTTTTGCTTGGTTTCCTGACTGCGCTCGGTGTAATCGGCGAGCCGCTCCAATACCGGCCCCAAATAGCCCGACGATTCGCCGGCCCGCACCATCGCGCGATACAAGCCATCGAAAACTCTCGGCATTTCTGCCATGGCTTGCGCCAGGCTCAAGCCTTCCAACACCCGTGATCGCACCTGCAGCATAATGCTCTTTGCCGCCGGCTTGCGACTCTGTTTGGCGGTGGAAGCAAGCACCTCATCAAGAGGTAGCCCTGACTGTACGAGCGACGCCAATTGCCGGGTAACCAGGGATACATCGCGATAACCCATGTGAGGGCGGCGATTAAACAAGCTAAAACCGGATGATTGTTTACTTCCGGGCGCTTCCCGCTGACGCGTGGTTTTTACCGCGAGCGGCTTCAGTTGTTTGGAACGCAGTTGTGAGCGAACGTGACGTTCCGAGTCGCCCTCTATTACGCCCTTAACTTTTTTACCCTTGGCATCCAGCGCCTGATAACTGTACGCACCCATCAGGAAACTGCCGTTACCCGCAACACTTCTTCAACACTGGTTTCTCCAGACAACACTTTCTCACGACCCGATTGGTCGATAGATTTGCTGTAGGTTCGCGCGTGCGCCAGCATCGCCTGTTCGCCAGCGCCTTCGTGCACCAGCTGGCGCAACTGGTCGTCGACGTTGATAAATTCGTACAGACCGGCACGGCCCCGGTAACCGGAACTGTGGCAGTGATCGCATCCCACCGGACGGTACACCTGACTGCCCTCGGGAATGCCGAGGCGCACCAGTTCTGACTCACCCGACAAGACCGGCTCTTTGCATTGATTACAAAGTAAACGCACCAGACGCTGCGCCATAAGAGCTTCCAAACTGGACGACAATAGAAAGGGTTCTACTCCCATGTCCTGCAAGCGGGTGACCGCACCTATTGCGGTGTTGGTGTGCAGAGTCGAGAGCACCAAGTGGCCCGTTAAACTGGCCTGTACCGCGATGGATGCGGTTTCCTGGTCGCGGATCTCACCGATCATCACGACGTCCGGGTCCTGACGCAGAATAGCTCGCAGGCCACGGGCGAATGTCATATCCACTTTGGTGTTCACCTGGGTCTGACCAATACCGGGTAACAGGTATTCGATGGGATCTTCCACCGTGAGGATGTTGCGCGTGCGACTGTTGAGGTGGCTGATACCCGCATACAACGAGGTTGTTTTACCAGAACCGGTTGGCCCGGTTACCAGAATAATGCCGTGGGGTTTGTGCAGGGCGTCTTTAAAGGCATCGGTGACCATCACCGGCATTCGCAACTGTTCGAGCGACAACTGCCCCGCCGCCTGATCAAGCAGACGCAGCACCACCCGTTCGCCGTGTGCTGACGGGATTGTGGACACACGAATATCCACCGCGTGGCCAGCGAGTTTTACCGTGATACGGCCATCCTGAGGAATTCGTTTTTCGGCAATATCGAGCCGCGCCATAACCTTGAGGCGAGACACCAGCACCGGTGCCAATTGCGGTTTGGGAGACAGCACCTCCGCGAGAATGCCATCGACACGAAAACGTATCGATACTCGGTCTTCATAGGGCTCGACATGGATATCCGAGGCCTGCTCCTGCACGGCTTGCGAAAGCACCGCGTTAATCAGGCGAATAACGGGAGCATCACCATCACCGGAGAGCAGCTCACTGTCGTCGGGAATATCGTCGGCCAGGGCGGTGAGGTCGAACTCAGCACCCATATCTTCCACCGCTTGTAATGCTTCGCCGTCGGTACTTTGATACACGCGGGTAAGCCGCGCCTTAAAGGCTTCAGTTTCGAGTTCTTCGATTTCGAACGGGCGCCCCAGGAAGCGTCGCACTTCCAGCAGGGTCTGCGCGGTAACACCGGGGCGATGCAAGACCCGCCCTTCGTGCAACATAACACCGTAGTTGGTGGCAAAAGAAAACGGCAAACGGGTTGCAACTGTTTGCTGCTCTTCCGGCTCCGCGACCTCGGCGAGCAAGTCTGTTACGGGTTCGTCGTTCAAATTCATGACACTACTTCTTCTTGGTTTTGCGCTTTTGGTTGGTTGAAAGCGATGTGCGCTCGTCTGGCATATGCAGATCTTGGGTTTCCAGATCGGGCAACATTTGCAACATATCGGGTGTTATCTGCAAGGGTCGATCACCGCTTTGCATCAATTGCAGGTCGCGTATGTAGCTGTATTTTTCAGCAGTCGCACCCTCGAGTGTTTCGTCATCACGAATAATGGTCGGGCGAATAAAAATCATCAGATTGGTTTTACGCAAACTCTCGGTGTTAGAGCGGAACAAACGCCCCATCACCGGAATACTGCCCAACACAGGCACACGATTTTCGCCACGCTGTAACTCGTCGCGAATCAAACCGCCCAGCACCACCACGGAACCGTCGCGGGCCATTACCTGGGTTTCGACTTTACGTTGGTTGGTAATTACGTCGGAGGCGACACCCGCGTCTTTTTCAACACTGGATATTTCCTGCTTGATATCCATGATCACCTTATCGCCTTCGTTCACGTGCGGTGTGACCGTGAGGGTGATACCCACATCTTCACGCTGAATGGTTTGGAAGGGGTTAGTGCCGCCATTGCCGCCAGCGTTGGTAAAACTACCGGTCACAAAAGGTACGTTCTGACCCACAGAAATCATGGCTTCATTGTTATCCATAGTGAGTAGTGTGGGTGTCGAGAGGATGTTGGCGTTGCTGTTGGATTGCAGGAAGTTCACCAGCACCAGGAAATCTTCGTTTCCGGTGTTACCACCGACACCAAACGATTGTCCCTGGGATTGCGACAATGCTGCGGCTAGATTTTCTGTGGCCGATGCTGCGTCACCAAAAATCGCAGCTGCAACTCCCGCAATGGCTGTACCGCCACTAAGAGACGAGCCAAGAATGCCCTTAGTGGCATTCTGGAACATCCAATCGATACCAAGACTTTCCTCTTCACCCAACTGCATTTCCACAATAATGGCTTCCACGAGCACTTGAGCGCGGCGAATATCGAGGCGCTCGACTACCGCCATAATCGCATCAAGCTGGTCGCCTTCAGCGGTAATGAGTAGCGAGTTGGTGGCTTCATCGGCCTCGACCGTGGCGCCCTGACGCGTACCGCCGCCCTTGTCGCCACCGGGGCTCATCTTCGACATATTTTGCACGACCTTGCCCAGCACCACGGCAACGTCTTTGGCAGTGGCATACTCCAGGTAAACCACGCGCACATTGCCAGTTTGCAGTTGTGGCCGATCGAGACGATAGATCAATCGCTTAAGTCGCTGACGCTGTAAATCTTCACCACTTAGGAGAATCGCATTGTTGCGTTTGTCGGCCACCATCTGAATCTGATTAGACTGCGGCGCCCCCTTGTTACCGGCCCGATCTAGCTTGGTAAGCGTCGCCACCAGGGCTTCTGAGTCGGCGTATTTCAACTCGATCACTTCCGTCACCGGCATTGCAGCGGTGTCGATTTTTTCAATCACTTCTTTGATGCGTTCGATGTTGGCAGCAGTATCGGAAACCACAATGGCGTTACTGGGGTCGTAAGCGGCCAAGTGCGAATGCTGCGGAACCAGCGGACGCAACACCGGCAGCACCTTAGCTGCGGCAATATTTTTTAATTGGATAACCTGAGTGACGTAACCTTCATCGAACTCGGGGTTATCACGAACCGGCAGTGGCGACGAGCGAGCATCCTTCAGCGGAACCACACGCACCACGTTACCCACTTCAACAATGGTGAAATCGTGCACTTCAAGCACCGAGCGGAACAGCTCCATTAATTCGCGTTCATTGAGAGGCTTCTGCGAAATAACTTTAACGCGCCCTTTTACGCGCGGGTCGATAACCAGTGTTTTACCGGTGACTTCGGCCACGAATTTAATCACTTCGTTAATATCCGAATCTTTAAAATTCACCGTCCAGGTTTGCTGCTGCGCCCACGCGGTTGCGGCACACAGAACAATGGTCATACAGAAGATGACACGAAAATGCTTGAACACGGTTTTACCCACCATTGTCGACTCTGATTGTTATTTGTAGTTCTTCGTCTCCGCGACGCACGCCCAAATTGGCTTCGGTTGCGGTTTTGAGTTCCTGATAAACTTCACGTAATTGTTTTGGGTCGGTCATCGCCCGACCATTCACATTGGTGACAATATCACCGGCTTTCAGCCCCACCTGATCAAACAACTGCTTATCGCGACCAGGGCGAATTTTGTACCCAACCATCTGTCCATCTTCACGGTGAACACTAAAGCGCACCACATCACTGATGGATTTGGGAATCTGCTCCGGTGCAATGCTACGGCGCACCGGTTGATCGTTGCGCGCCATCGGGCTGCGCGGTTGATCTGGCGAAACTTTGTAGGAATTTTTGCGACTGTTTATCGACTTTTTGAAGTCTTCTTCGGAGTAAAGCCACAAGCTTTCATATTTGCCTTTGTTATCCAGAATCACACGCTCTTCGAGCACTTTGGCAAGTTTCACGCCGGGATTTTTAGGCAACTCTTCTCCAATGCGATATAAGCCCTGCTCGCTACCGTTGTCGATAATGGCCCGGGCCTGATCCTGGTCGCTACTGGCGATTACGCCGTGTAACTTCAAGCTTAGTCGCGTTGTGGCGGCCTCATCTTCGATCCCCTCAGCTGCCGCGACCGGTTGCTCTTCCGACACGGGTTCCACCGCTGGCGCATTGGCGGCGTCACCAAATAATTTCAACGATTGAATTTCAGCCACATCCACTTGCACCGTGGTACCGGGGGAGCTTGATTCCACCGCAACCGGTGCAGCCAGGCGAGAAGGTTGAGGGGGGGTGGGAACCGGGAAAACCAGCCAGAAAAGGCCTGCAAGACTGTGGACAATCCAAAAAACAGCCAGATAAAACACCCCATTACGCCAAAAGTCGAGCGGTAATGAGCGCATATACGTAACTGCGTGGGCCCCATAGTGGTTAGCCTTGTAGAGCAGAGGATTGTCAGCAAACGATGTTGCCACAGCTTTCTCCAAATACAGCATAGATCACGACGATGAAGCCATCGTGACCGTATTTTGCGTGAGCAGGGGTTTTGGCGAACCTCCCAGCCTGGGCGACAGGGGTTCAGTCGAACAGGAACACACAAAGTACAGCGGAAGTTATTAGTTAGCACTCACAAACCCGCCAATATCACTCTCAAATCAGCAGCTTATGAAGCCATTTATAGTCATGAAGGCGTAGTTTATACAGGCTGGATGAGGAATGGTATGTCAGGTTCCCCGAGTTGCTAGATTTTTTCACATTTTTACCGGTATTCGACGCATTTTTGCGACGCCCCTCGAGGCCCCTTCGCCAAGCGATACCCAAACATCCAACAATCACTAACCTTGGTGCCCACCTTCCAGGTTTATAATGCGCTTGTTTTTAACCAGCGTCGCCCTCATCTTACCGCTCTACTTGAGCGCGAGCGCAGCAACTAAGGCAATGGAACCGGTCGCAAAACGGTCTTGCCAAGGCTTCTCTCACGACCATCCAAAACACGAGTATTGTGCTGTATGACAACTGTTTTTCTGCTTATCAATCAAGAACACCTGCTCCTTGAGAAATCTGGTAACTGGGGTTACGGCAACGACTTGCGAGCGATCTATCGCACGCCACACCACGACGAAGCCATTAATCAAAAAGTGGAACTTACGGTAAAAAATCCGGATTTGCGCATGCGTATTATTGATGCCCAACTGGATGAGCGAGGTATACCGGTTTTGGAACAAGAAATCCTCTCGCAAATACCGCCACGACCGCCACAGATAGTTACTCCTGAAGAACCGCAGGATGCGCTGGAAAATGCCGCCGGCAAACCAGAGGAACAATCGTCAGCACAGGTGCAAATGGGCTAATGTTCACCATTGAAAATCTGCCCGATGAGCTCGGGCGTCAGGAAAACGCGACCCTACTTACCGGCATATTGCGCGGCGCCGAACGCGAAAGCCTAAGGGTGGACGAGCACGGCCGATTGGCTCAGACCCCGCATCCAATCGGTCTGGGCTCGGCATTAACCCACCCCAAAATCACTACCGATTTCAGCGAAGCATTACTTGAATTCATCACGCCACCCAGCCACGACATCAACGATTTACTGCGGCAATTGCATATGGTGCAAAGTTACGCCGCTCGGAAGCTGAATAGCGGCGAAACCCTGTGGACCCATAGCATGCCCTGCGCGCTAGGCAGCGATGCAGAAATACCCGTGGCCCAATACGGTGATTCCAATAATGGCCTAATGAAAACGGTATACCGGGTGGGCCTGGGGCACCGCTACGGGCGCTCAATGCAAACGGTAGCCGGAGTGCATTACAACTTTTCGCTACCGAACGCGTTTTGGGCGTTTTTACTGCGCCGTGAAAACTTATTGTTGGATTTGCAGGGATTTAAAAATCACGCCTACTTCGGGTTAATTAGAAATTTCCGTCGCCACTATTGGCTGTTAATTTATTTATTCGGCGCATCGCCAGCACTGTGCAGCTCTTTTGTCGCCAACCGCGACCACAATCTTCTGCCGCTGGGAGACCTGCAACATACCTTGCACCTGCCCCACGCCACATCTTTGCGGATGGGCGATCTCGGCTACCAAAGCAGTGCGCAGGAATCGATGTATGTATGCTACAACCATCAGCAAAGTTATATCGAAACGCTTTGCAGCTCGATTACTCATCCCCATCCCGATTATGAATCCATCGGTGTTAAAGATAACGCTGGGAATTTCAAACAGCTCAACACCGGGCTGCTGCAAATCGAAAACGAATTTTACAGTGCCATTCGCCCCAAACGTACGGCAAAGCCCGGCGAAACTGCGCTAACAGCGCTGGCCAATCGCGGAGTGGAATACATTGAGGTTCGCTGCCTCGACGCCAATCCACTATCACCCGAAGGCATCAGTGAAGAGCAAATTCGTTTTCTTGATATTTTCCTTTTGTACTGCGCGTTGCAATACAGCCCAGACACCAACTCCAAGGAAGCACAGCTCATTCTCGCAAACCAAAAAGCCGTGGTTAATCGCGGTCGCGAACCAGGTTTGAAGTTACAACATGCCACCTTGGGTGAAGTTAGTCTTAGTGAGTGGGGGAATGAACTCATGACGGCATTGCAGCCGGTCGCGCAATTGCTCGACAATGCCTATCAAACTCAGGGGTATTCAAGCAGCCTCGAACTGCAACACCAAAAAATTAAAAATGTAGCGCTCACCCCTTCTGCAAAATTAATGAATGAGCTACTGGAAAGCCGCACAGAATACTCACAACTGGCGCTGCAACAATCACGCAGCAATCATCAAAAATTGCTCGACTACGAACTCCCTAAAAAAATGGTGGAACGCCTCGATTCAATGGCGACGGATTCAATTGCAGAGCAGCAAAAATTAGAACGTAAAAGCGCCCAAAGCGGGTTTAGTTTCGATGAATTCTTACAACGTTACTACCAACAGTACCGCATGTGTTGTGGTAATTTTATATAGCGCTGAAATTATTTTTGCACAATTAACGTGTTAAAAAAAACGTCCACCACGCCACTTTCGAGACCGTCTTCTTCGAGCACGATTTTTCGAATTTCCGACAAGGCATCCTGGCGCAGCGCTTCTTTGCCGGCCTGTGAAGCAACAGATTCGTCGGTTTGGCTGGCAAACAGCATGACTAAATTGTTGCGGATGTAAGGTAAATGGTGGCGCACTGCGTTGGCAGCAGTCGGGGAATCCAGCCGCACGGAAACTTCTGCCTTAATATATTTTAGCCGGCCGGGACCACCATAGTTCACCACGAATGCCGGTTTAAGCGGCAAATATATGACGGTTGCCGACGCTGGCACCTCGCCGTCTTCGCCTTCAGGGGGCGGAGCCTCCTCCTCAGCAAACGCAAGGCCCGACACAAACACCATTAAACAAAACACCAATGCCACTGTCTTTGCCGGGGTTAAAGCGTCACGCAATACCATAATTAGCGCCATCTCTGAATTTAATACACCACAATACCTAAAGAATAGACCAGTTTGGCATAGGCGCGCTTTGCCGCGTGACTTGCCGCAATGAAGCGACTATCCTATCTTCAGATAGAGCTAATATGATTAAAAACAGGAAGGTACCAAATAACCATGCTGGAAAACTGTAAGTCTGCTCAAGAACGTTGGGGTGGTGTCAGCGATATCATCGATAAATGGCTTAAAAATCGTCAGCAAATGCTGGTGCTGTATTGCAGCCTTTCAGAGATTGTCGATCATGAATCACCAGAAGATATCGGCGAAACACTCAGAGCAATGTGTCAGGTCATGGTCGATTACGTATCTGCCGGGCACTTCGAGGTTTACGATCAATTGGTTCAGGAAGGCAAAGAGTTCAACGACAAAGACGCCCTGGCCGAAGCCAAAGAGTTATTTCACGAAGTGGATACCACCACAGAATTTGTGCTCGACTTTAACGACAAATACCAGGAAATTGATGACCTGGAATCTCTGCCCCCCGACCTGTCTGAACTCGGCGAAAAACTCGCCGCCCGCTTTGAAGCCGAAGATCGCGCAATCGAAGTATTACATATCGCTCATAAAGATCGCGTCGCCTAAAGAATCGCCTGGCTGGATGCGCCGCTGAGTCGCGCATCCAGCGGAGCGCAGTCACCTCGCAATAATTTTTTTGTAAACCGTCGGCTGTTCGACCTTGAGCAGCGGTTGTCTAACTATTTCACTGCTATCCTTTTTATGTAACATTTTACGCTGCGTTTTATTTTCGCAATAAAGGACATCACCTCTACCATGCACGCATTGCTACGACTTTGCACACTGGCTTGGTGCTGCTTGTTTATAAACGCTTGTAGCAAAAGCCTTGCACCAGACCACTCTCTTGAAGTTGCCGCAGCGGGTTTACACAGCGCAGCCCTGTCACAGGACGGCACACTTGCCGTTATTGGCTCGATCTATCACGGCGGCAGTTTCTGGCTGCTCGGCAGCGAAGAACGCAAATACAACTGGAATCACAGCAGTTCAGAGCCCAGCACTTTCATTAGCGCTTCAATTTCAAGCGACGGCCTTTGGGCCTTAACGGCCGATCCCGCCACTTTGGTGCTCTGGGAAACCCAATCGGGGGAAGCTTACCGCTTCTGGAGCGCCCCGGGGGAAATTTTAGACGTAGCACTTGGCCCAGGTGCCGCAACGGCTCTAGTCGGTTTAAGCGATCACTCGGCGGTGCTGTTCGACGTGCAACGCGGCGGCATCAAACAAACCTTCAAACACGAAAACCGGGTACGTAGCGTCGACCTGAGCGAAAACGGTGAACTGGCGATTACCGGTTCTGAAGACGCCAGTGTTGCACTATGGAATACTCATGACGGCAAACAACTGCTGCGTGTTAAACATGAAGACGATGTGCAACTCGTAAAACTTTCGGGCGACGGCGCACTCGCATTGAGCGTCAGCAAATATGATAAAGCGCTTCTGTGGCACACCCATAATGGTGAGGTACTCGGCGAGCTGCCGTTAAAAGCTCAACATTTGAAACGCGGCCTTATGTTCACCACAGCACGCTTCAGCGCAGACAACCAATACCTGCTCACCGGCCGCCCCGATCAAATCGTACAACTTTGGCGAATCCCGCAATTGCAGGAGATCGCGCGCTGGAAATTGCCCAAGCGAAAAAAATGGAAGCCCACCAGCGCTGCAGTACTCGCGCTGAGTTTTGGCAAACAACCCAATACATTTGTTGCAGTAGCGTCGAATGGTTTTATCCATCACTTATCACTTCGCTCTGCGCAATAAATTTTAAGCAAAAAAAAGCCCGGAAAAATCCGGGCTTTTTATCAAATACATCCGCAAGACTTATTTTGCGGGCTTGGCTTCCTCAGCTGGCTTCGCCTCGGCTTCTTCCTTCGCTTTCTCATCTGGGTTGATATCGAGTAATTCCAATTCGAATATCAGCAGCGCATTCGGCTCGATGTCGTATTGACGGGTCGCTGGGTTCATTTTTCCACCAGGACCATAGGCAAGTTCACCAGGAATGTACAGCTCCCACTTGGAGCCTACGGGCATAATTTGCAACGCTTCAACCCAGCCTGGAATTAAACCGCCAACAGGGAACTTGGCCGGTTCGCCACGCTTGTAAGAGCTATCGAACTCGTTGCCGTCGAGCGTAGTGCCACGGTAATGAGCCAACACATGATCTTTTGCTGTGGGTATCGCGCCCTCACCCTTGGTAAGGATTTTATACTGCAACCCAGACTCGGTTTGCACAACACCTTCTTTCTTGGCATTTGCTTCCAAAAACTCCTTCGCTGCCTGGGTATTTTTTTCGATCAGCTTACTCACCTTTTCCTGCCGCTTGGCGTTTTGATCCGTTTGGAAAGAACGCATAGTTGCCTGCATTTCTTCGTCGGTGAAGCGCTGCTCTTTGCCATCATTCACTTCCTGTACTGCCAACGCCATTACATCGGCATTGATCACAAAATCATTTGCCTTAGCCTGCGAAGCCATGTTGTAACCGAGTAAATAGCTAACCTTCTCTTCGAGTGTTTCAACGGTGACTTCTTTGGCTGGCTGAGCAGCCTCTTTGCCGCACCCGGCCAAAATCAGCGAAGTGGCAGCCACAGCGAGTATTTGAGTTTTAGTCATTGTAATGTCCTGTAAAGGTAGTAACGAGTCTCTCTGATTATATGGGATATGTCTGGCATAAATGCCGCACATAGGGTGAGTACCAGCGAAAAATGGGCAGGAATCATATCCACGGAGCGCGGCCAGTATACCTAACGCGCAACTCAGCGGCTAGCGAGCAGGCTCACAGAGCGCCACTTTTCAGCGTTAAATTGTTTGGTTAAGCGTTGCACAAGCAGCAGTTCTACAGCGCAAGCGATGGCCTGAAAAGACTCCACTTTCTACAGAATCAGTCGCAACAGCGAAAGATCTTCGGCAATTCCTGTGTCTTTTTTGATAAGAGCACGATTTTACAAACAAAAAATATACAATTTTGCAAAAAACAACGTTATCATTTTTGCGCCTTATTACTAAAACCTTAACGACACTCTCAGGTACTCAGTCATGGCCGCAAAAAAGAAACCCGTCGACTCGGTAGTCGATCTGCTGAAACAAATTGAAACGCTCAAAGTCAAACTCGACGCAGCGCGAACTCAAAAAGTTAACCAAGCAGAAAAAGCTGTAAAATCTGCAAACTCGGCTTTGACCAAGGCGAAGACAAAACTGTCCAGCCTTCTAGCCAAAGCTAAAACTGCAGCTGCTGCTAAAAACAAAACTGCGGCTGTAGTATCCCGTATTGCCAAAGCAAAAGCGGCTGTAGCAGCACAGAAAAAAGTTGTTGCAGATCTGAGCGCGGTAAGCAAAGCAGCCAAAGCTGAGTACCAGGTTGCGAGCGAATCGGCCAAACAAGCCGCAGCCCTTGATAAGATTGCGGCGGGCGCTCAGCGCTCTGCCATGAAGAAGAAACCCCGCAAAAAGGCCGCTCGTAAAGCAGCGCCCAAAAGTGCAGCCGTAGAAGCGCCAGCGAAGAAAGCCGCAACCAAGAAAGCTGCAGCAAAAAAAGCGCCCGCTAAAAAAGCAGCAGTAAAAAAAGCACCCGCAAAGAAAGCCGTGGCCAAGAAAGCCCCAACGAAGAAAGCTCCCGTTAAAAAAGCCCCGGTGAAAAAAGCCCCGAGTGCCCCGATTGAGAAAAAAACGGAAGAAAAGAAAATCGCGGCAAGTACTCCAGCTAGCCCTGCGCCAGCAGCACCAAAACCAGAAGCGCCGAAACCCACCGTCGCACCCAAGCCAGAAACACCCAAAGTTAGCGCACCAGAAAGTAAGCCCTCGGAAACTCCAAAACCTGTTGCACCAAAGCCTGTAGCCACCGAAAAACCTGAAGCGCCAAAACCCGCTCCAATAAGCACACCCGTAGCACCGGCTCCAGTTACACCACCCAAACCCGCTCCACAACCAGCGAACGAACCTGCTGTTAAAGCTGCACCTGCAACACCAGCGGAGCCGACAAAGAGCGATGAAGCGAAACCAGCGCCCAGTGCACCAACCCCCGGTAGTAGCTTGTTCGGTGACGACAACTAAGATACTCTAAAAATCACCAACGCCCGCAATTAGCGGGCGTTTCATTTTTATGTTTTGGCTATACCGTAGTTATCAAAGCAACGACGCTGAACAATCAGTGACAATAAGTGTTACTAAAACGCTTGCTAAGATCATTACGCAGAAGTTTTTGGACGTGTCGAATGGCTGGTTTGATAGATCTTAGAACTGACGCTTTGGTGATAGGCGCTACGACACGCACTGCGAACCAATCGCGCAATTTGACGTGCATCGGGAATGCCCAGAAAATCGAGATAGTAGGCGAGGTTGAGCGGTTCGTGCTCATCTTTCATAATGCTTATACTGCGCCGGGTAAGATCCTGTAAGCGGTGCACAAGTATTTTCTCAATCATTAACTCAGCATTCAGTAATTGCTTTGAAATGAGTTTTGATTGCACTTGTGTAAAAGAGCCAGCCTCTTTTACGAATTTACGAACTTCACGCAATTTAATCAGCGTTGCTTGATTCACGGTATCGACTGTTATCAATACATCATCCAGCAGTTCACGCGATAGAAATATCGCCTCTTCCTCAAGCCAGCAAAGCCAGAGAATAATATTCACGTTCGCGTAATAATCGTCTTGCAGATCAAGCACGATATTCTCAACTTCCCGATGAGCATACACGCGCGTTGCGTAGTCCCATAGGTTGTTTCGCCAGGCTGCAGATGGGGAGGAAGCCGTCATGTAACACTCTAATTTTTAAAGGCGCGTGTATGTTAATTGGCCTTTACATCAAGAGCCATAGGTTAATCGACCTATTTTGCGCCTGCGACGTCTGATTCTGTAAAAAATTGTTCACAGTTTTAATGTATCCATACTTTTGTACGATGAAAAAAATCAAAACCTATTAAAATGGGTTATTCCGTTTTTTCAAATACAATATCCCACACCCCGTGCCCCAGCCGCTCACCACGCGCTTCAAATTTTGTAAGGGGACGATAATCAGGCTTGGTAGCGAAACAATATTCTCCAGCGGTATTCGTAAAACCTGATGCCGATGACATCAATTCGAGCATATATTCCGCATAGTGAGCCCAGTCTGTCGCCATATGAAAACGACCGTTCGGCTTGAGACGGCTTTCCACCAGTTGAATAAACTCCGGCTGAACGATACGCCGTTTGTGATGTTTCTTTTTGTGCCATGGATCGGGGAAATAAAGTTGCAAGCGATCAATACAGGCGTGCGGAATACAATCGTGCAACACGTCCACAGCGTCCGCCATGTAAATTTTTAAATTGCTCAATTCGGCCTTACCCGCCAAATGAATCAGACGACCAACGCCAGGCGGGTGAACTTCTATACCTATAAAGTTTTTGTCCGGTTCCGCGATGGCCATTTGTAGCAGAGAGTCTCCCATACCAAAGCCCACTTCCAAAACAAGCGGTGCTTCCCGCTGAAAAGCCTCTGTCGGATCGAGCGTGCCCCCAAACAAACTCAAACCGAACGTTGGCCACCACTGCTCGAATGCGTTGCGCTGGCCTTCTGTAATACGACCACCGCGAATGACAAAACTGCGAATGGATTTTTTCTTGAATTCTGGTTTCATACAAACATTAGTAACCCGATAGCAAAACAGATCATCCAAATTTATTTGGCTACCATTTTTTGAGATTTAGAAAAAGTTGCAAATTGTATGTGTGACCCGGCGAAGGATATTCCCGGGTTATGATCAATGTTTCACCACGGCCAGTAATAACATCAACCAGCCCACAATAAACGCGAGCCCACCTAGCGGTGTAATCGGACCCAATAATCTAGGGCCGCCCAGAGCAAGTGCATAAAGGCTGCCACTAAAAAACAGTATGCCCAGCACAAACGCGCCAGCACTCCACTGCAACCATTTTGGCGGCATTCCGTGTAACAACATCAAGCCAACGGCCAATAACGCCATGGTGTGATAAAACTGGTAATGCACAGCGGTTTGCCAAACCGCTAACTGGGATTCGCTCAAAGTATTTTTTAAACTGTGCGCACCAAAGGCACCCAACATAACGGCACTCGCACCAAAACAACTGGCGAAGCAAAAAATAAGTTTGCTGTTTAGCATGTGAGTGACCCGTCCTAAAAGAAAAAAGCCGCAAATTTGCGGCTTTTTCGATGACTCGCGTTAAATTATTGCGCTTTATTAAGCTTCAATAGAGGCACGCATTTTCTTCATAGCGTTTTTTTCCAGTTGGCGAATACGCTCGGCGGAAACACCGTATTTATCGGCCAGATCATGCAGTGTCGCTTTTTCTTCGCTTAACCAACGCTGCTGTAATATATCCCGGCTGCGGTCGTCGAGTTGCTCAAGGGCCATTTCCAAACCGGCTACGCTGTTTTCCGTCCAATCCGCATTTTCGAGCATGGTAGAAGGGTCATAGCGCTTATCTTCAAGGTAGTTGGCGGGTGCCTGGTAGGCAGTCTCGTCGTCGTCATCGGTGCCGGCATCGAAGGCTGCGTCATAAGCCGAGAGCCGGCTCTCCATTTCTCGCACATTTTTTACGTCGACGTTTAAATCTTCCGCCACAGCATTGGCTTCGTCGTTGGTGAGCCAAGCGAGACGCTTCTTCTGGCCGCGCAAATTGAAGAACAACTTGCGTTGCGCTTTGGTGGTCGCAACTTTCACGATGCGCCAATTACGCAAAATAAATTCATGAATTTCGGCTTTAATCCAGTGCACAGCAAACGACACCAAGCGCACGCCTTTCTCGGGATTAAAACGCTTTACAGCCTTCATTAAGCCGACATTACCTTCCTGAATCAGGTCGCCCTGTGCAAGGCCGTAGCCTGAGTACGATTTGGCGATATGTACCACGAAGCGCAGATGAGCCATAACCAAACGGCGTGCGGCTTCGAGATCCTGACGGTAGTACAGGTCTTCAGCTAACTGCTTTTCCTCGTCCGCCGTGAGAACAGCGAAACTGTTTACGGCCTGCATGTAGGCGTTCAGGTTTTGACCAGGCGCCAACACTTCCACAGTCTGCAAACTTTTGCCCATTAGGCGTTCCTCCAGAATCTTTGTGTTTTGGTGATAGCCAGTTTAGCAGCCTCGTTGGGCGTTCGCTAACTGTCAGATTTTCCCAGTTGCGAGATCTTAGGGCTTTATTGCAAGATTTCAAGCCATCTACCCTAAAAATCTCATTGCATACTCATTTGACCATCTTGTGCGCCAATAGGTTCACAGCCCGAAGAAGGTTTGAGCGCCAGCTAGCCGAATTTAAGTCGGCTCAATGGTAGCCAAATGGCGGCCCACCGCGAGCCAGGCGCCCAACCAGCCCAATATGGTACCCGTCGCCAAGAGTTGGATGTTGCCTTCCAAGCCCAGCCCCTGGAGCATGAAATCACTGTGGTACAGGCTTGCCAGACGTGCCACCGTGCCCTCCAGTATCCAATAACCTGCGGCAACAATAAGACAAGCGAGCACACCACCAATAAAACCATACCAACCGCCGGAGTAAATAAACGGGCGCCGCACGAAACTGTTAGTACCGCCAACCAATTTCGCCACAACAATCTCATCGCGACGGTTTTCAATTGCCAGGCGAATGGTATTACCCACCGCCAGCAACACGCCCAAACCGAGCAAACCCGCCAGTGCCGCAACAATTTTCTTACCCAGTATCATCAACTCCCGCAACCGTCGAACCCACTCCATATCCATGCTAACTTCATCGACAATCCCTTCCTCACCAATACGTTCGCCGAGCTTTTGCAGTTTATCCGGGGCTGCACCCGCAGCCGTCGGGCTGATTATTAGGGTTGCCGGCAAAGGATTGTCTTCCAATGCCTCAAGCGCCTCGCCAAAACCCGACAGACGCTGAAAATCGTTTAATACCTGATCGGCCGAAAGGTATTGCACCTGATTAATTTCGGGCATACGTTTCAGGCGCTCAATCAGTTGCTCGATGGCCGTTTCTCTGGCGCGTAGCTTGAGGTACACAGAGATTTTTGGCGAAGCATCCCAGTTATCGCCCAATTGTTGAATGTTACCCAATGCCACCAGCAGAGTAGCGGGCAAGGCCAATGCAATCGCAACAACCAAGGAGGTCATGAGGGTTTGTCCCGGCGTACTCAACAAACGCACCAGACTGCCGCCAAACGAAGTGCGATGCTGCGACCACCAGGCCCGCATCCGGTCTCTGGTGCCGGTTTTGCTTTGTACTGCGCCGGTGGGCTCTGGCCGCGCCATCACTCCACCTCCTGCGGGTCCAGCAGGCCATCGTGAATCAGTTCTCCCTGCGCCAAAGTCAACACTCTATAACCCAGGCGCTGAATAAGCGCCAAATCATGACTTGCGATCATTACTGTCACGCCAAAGCCATTGAACTGACGAAACAAGTTCATGATTTCAGCGGAAAGTTTCGGATCTAGGTTTCCGGTAGGTTCATCAGCAAGGAGCAACGGAGGTTTATTGACCACTGCGCGCGCTATGCCAACGCGCTGCTGCTCACCACCGGAGAGCGTAATAGGGTTGTGTTTTTCTTTGTCGAGCAAGCCCACTTTATCCAGCGCCGCGCGCACCCTGCGGCCGACTTCACGGCTTTGATAGCCAGCGATGTAGAGCGGCAAAGCGACGTTTTCGAAGACATTGCGATCAAACAATAACTGGTGATTCTGAAATACCACACCTACCTGACGGCGGTGGAAAGGAATCTGCCCGGAACGCATACGGTTCAAGTTACGCCCGGCAATAACCACCTGCCCGGTAGAAGAGCGTTCCATCAGCATGATCAGCTTCATTAGGGTACTTTTACCGGCGCCTGAATGGCCGGTGAGGAACACCATTTCGCCCTGCTCGACTTCAAACGACAGGTTGGCGAGCGCCTGCTGGCCGCTGGGGTAGCGTTTGCTGACGTTACTAAAGCTGATCACAATAATTATTATATTTGGTTGTCGGCCCCGAAAAGCGCCTCAATAAAACTGGATGCGACGAAAGGTTGCAAATCATCAATGCCCTCGCCAATGCCAATGTAGCGTACCGGAATCTTATGCTTTTTGCTAAGGGCGAAAATAATGCCACCTTTGGCTGTACCATCCAGCTTGGTGAGCGCCAGCCCAGTAACACCAGCCGCTGCCCGGAACTGATCGGCTTGGGAAAGTGCGTTTTGTCCGGTTCCGGCATCAAGCACCAACAACACTTCGTGGGGCGCGGTTTGGTCCAGCTTACCCATCACGCGCTTCACTTTAGCGAGCTCTTCCATCAAGTTACTCTTGTTGTGAAGGCGCCCGGCGGTATCTGCGATTACCACATCAATCTGACGCGCCTGCGCCGACTGCACCGCATCGAAAATAACCGAGGCGCTATCCGCCCCCGTATGCTGCGCCACCACAGAAACATTATTGCGCTCGCCCCACACTTGCAGCTGCTCCACAGCCGCAGCCCTGAAAGTGTCACCCGCCGCCAGCATTACGGACTTACCTTCACTCTGGAAACGTTTGGCAAGTTTGCCAATAGTCGTGGTTTTACCAACACCGTTCACGCCTACCACCAAAATAACGAAAGGCTGATGACTCGCTTCAATATTCAGCGGCGACTCGACCTGGGTAAGCAAATCAGCAAGCGACTGCCGCAATGCATCGTAAAGAGCGTCTGAGTCTGCCAACTGTTTACGCGCGACCCGCTCGGTGAGGTCCTCTATGATGTCGCTGCTGGCCTCGACACCCACATCCGCCATTAACAAAAGGGTTTCTATTTCCTCAAGGAGTTCGTCATCGATGGCTTTTTTGCCCAGCAGTAAGTTCGCCAAGCCATCGGACAACTGCCCACTGGTACGCGACAGCCCCCGCTTGATGCGGGCGAATAAGCCGAGTTTGTCCTGAGGTTTGTCCTGTGGCTGCTCCTGCGGTTGAGCAACAGGCGCTGTTTCTGAGGCTTCAGATTTGCTTTTTTTACTCTTAAAAAACATGATGCGCGATAGATACTATGAGAGGGTGACACATCCTACCATTTCGAAGGCCATTGTTTTGCAACCCAAAAATAAAAAAAACCAAAAAAACAGCCTGCGCATTATTGGCGGACAATGGCGCGGGCGAAAACTCAGCTTTGCCGATGCCGACGGGCTGCGCCCCACCGGCGACCGCATTCGCGAAACGCTGTTTAATTGGTTGGCGCCGTTGATACAGGGCAGTCACTGCCTCGATCTGTTCGCCGGAACTGGCGCTCTGGGACTCGAGGCTCTGTCGCGCGGCGCCGCCCAGGTAACCTTCGTCGAGCAAAATCACGGCGTGGCGAATGCACTCAAAGCTAACCTGAGTACCCTGGCTTGCACAGCCGCAGCGGTGCACAACAGTGACGCTCTAAGCTGGTTGGAAGACCCCGATTCAGGCCCTTTCAACATCGTCTTCGTCGATCCACCGTTCGCGAAAAACCTCTGGGAGCAAGCGCTTACAAACCTTGAAGAATCCACGCTGCTTAGCAACGACACACTGATATACATAGAATCACCACGCGAGCAAGCGGTGGATATTCCAAAGAGTTGGCGAGTCTATAAACACAAATACGCTGGCGCCATCAGCTATGGTTTGTGGCAAAGCTCTCCAGAAGACAAGGATTTAGGGTCAGACCTTGCACATCCTACGTCCGGGCCACAAAACGTGTAACCAACGCCAATAAAGGCTAAAATGCCGGCCATAATAAGCACACTCAGGACGATTGCATGAAACGCGTGGTTTATCCCGGAACCTTCGACCCCATCACCAATGGCCATATCGACCTGGCACAGCGGGCCTCAAAACTGTTTGACTCGGTTGTTATCGCTGTGGCTGCAAGCAATCGTAAAGGTCCCCTGTTCTCCATGGAAGAGCGCGTTGATCTTGCCAAACAAGTTCTGGGGCACCTCGACAACGTCGAAGTGTGCGGCTTTGATTGCCTACTCAAAGATCTCGTGGAAGATAAAAAAGCCTACGGTGTTGTACGTGGCCTTAGGGCGGTATCCGATTTCGAATACGAATTTCAGCTCGCCAACATGAACCGCGCTCTCGCGCCATCCATGGAAAGCTTGTTCCTCACGCCTGCAGAGCATCTCTCCTATATATCGTCATCATTGGTGAAAGAAATCGCGTCCCTCGGTGGCGATGTCACCAAGTTTGTGCCTGAAATGGTAAAAACCGCTCTCACCGAAAAATATCGCTCATTGGGCAAACAGATTTAGCCGTGCCCCCGCGTATTCGCTGCATCAATTAGAACAAAATACTCTATGGATCGGCGCCGTTTAGCACGGCGCGCACTCAATCGCGCTGCTAGTATGAAATAGAGACCAAGATCACACCCTGTTCGACGAACCTGCAGCATTTCCAGCGTGAAACCATTTGCGATTGACCCTGGCGAAATTGAGGATGGCCTCGATCGCCAAAACCTGACCCGTATCCGGCGCCGCTTTGTCGCAATTAACAGCGACCGGCTCGATCGCTTGCGCAACGCCCTCACTGAACGCCAGCAAACCGTGTTGGATGCCCTGCCACTGCTATTTCACACAAATCACCCAATGATGCCAGGGTTCGATGCGCGCAATACCCCGTCGCGCTTATGTAACTATACCTTCAGCAAAAAAGACCAGGCGCTGGGGCGCAACATTGCACGCAGTTTTACCGCCAACATCGACATCACTCAGCCCGAACAGATTTACGGCATTTATGTGATGGGCAGTGTTGGCACAATTGCACAAAGTGAATCCAGCGACTTGGATATCTGGCTGTGCTATCGCCCAGGTTTGGAGCGCAACGCAATTGAATCCTTGAATCGCAAGTGCGAAAAAATTTCTGAATGGGCCATGCAAAGTCGTCTTGAGGTGCATTTCTTTTTAATGGATCACGATGCTTTTCGGCAGGGCAAACTTTCTGCGCTCAATGAAGAGTCCAGCGGCAGTGCGCAACGCTTGTTACTGTTAGACGAGTTTTATCGCACCGCAATTTATCTGGGCGGATGCATGCCGTTGTGGTGGTTTGTACCCGTAACCAGCGAAGATCAATACCCACGCTACACCAATATTTTACTGGGCAAGCGATTTATCAAAGACGATGTGTTGGATTTCGGTGGCATTGCCACCATTCCCGATGGCGAATTTGTTGGTGCCGGTATCTGGCAGCTTTATAAAGCCATTGAGTCACCCTATAAATCGGTATTGAAATTATTGTTGCTGGAATCTTACGCCGACCAATACCCCGACATCAAACCGCTTTCTCTCACCTTTAAAGCACAGGTTTACGCCGGTGAGCTGGACATCAATCAGCTCGACAGTTACGTGATGATTTATCGGCGCATTGAAAATTACCTCCTGCAAAAACAACAATTACAGAGGCTGGAACTGGCGAGACGCTGTTTTTATTTCAAAGTTAACAAACCGCTTACAAAACCCATAACCGGTCGCGAAAAATCCTGGCAACGCAAATTATTGGAAGAATTGGTTGCCAGTTGGCAGTGGGATCACAAATATTTGGAATTGCTGGACGCCAGGCGCCACTGGAAAACTCCCGAGGTAGACAAAGAACGCAGCCTGCTGGTCAGCGAGTTAAATCACGGGTATCGTTTTTTGCAGGATTTTGCCGCGCACACCAGGGCGGTACGCTCCATCTCAAGTGAGGAACTCACCATTCTCGGTCGCAAACTGCAGGCTGCTTTTGAACGACGCCCTGGAAAAATCGAATGGATTAATCCTGGTATTTCCAACGACATCTCCGAATCACAAATTATTATCAGCCAAAGTACTGACCCGCATGGCGAAGCACTTTGGACCGCCTCCGCACGCGTGGAAGATATCACTTCGGTGCGTTTACAAACCATCAAAAACAGCAGCAGTCTGGTAGAACTTATTTTGTGGTGTTATTTCAACGGAGTGATTACCACACACACGCGTTTCGATTTGCTTGACGCACCCGCTATCGATGAATTTAATTTGTTACGTTTGTTAAAAAGCTTCCACCAATGGTTACCCCTGCCGTTGCCAAATTTAAAACACAACGCTTTTAAACGTACTGCAGAGCCCACCGAAGTACTAGTGCTTATAAACGTTGCCTGCTCGCCCACAGAGCGGCTCGATACCCAGGGAATACAACGGCTTAGCAATCAAACCGATGCGCTGAGTTACAGCGGCTTTGAAGAAAATTTGGTGGTCTCAATCGATTTAGTGGTACGCAATAGCTGGAATGAAATTAATTCGCGACGCTTCGATAAAAAAGACGCGCTGCTCGATGCCTTACACGACTATCTTAAACTCAGCATGCCGGGTTCGCACCACCGCCCACCCAACCTGCATGTCGAGTGTATCGGGAGCAGTCACGCCACCACGATATCATCGCGTATTCGCAGCTGGTTCGCAGAAATTGTGCAATGTTATTACGGCGGTCAATACCCGCCGGCGAGTCGTTATGTTTTTGAGATGGCCGGACTGTACAACTGTTTGCAGTTCAAAGGGCCGCGTCTGATAACGCGACAATACCCCAGCGTTGATGTGCTGCAAGATGCCTTAAGTGAGGAGCAACCCTCAATCAGTCCGATTTGCATAGACAGTCGCGCCCTGAATCGCCACCCCCTGCGCGCGATTTGCGAGGCAATCAGTGGCGACGGCGGAGGCCGAAGTTGGTCGGGTTCGATCAATGTGTTTTATCAACGCTCGGAAAACGGTGTGGAAATGTACGTGATTGACGAACACGGCACCTTGGTGCACCGCTATTACAAAGGTCGCGGCGAATTTCTTCCCCTTAAACCGCTACACCATTTTCTAAGAGCAATTGTCGACAGACAAACTCAGTTAAATCAGGAATTGCTGTACGACTTTGGCATATTTCCCATTCACTTTTACGAGCTTACGCGCGACAGTCGTCAAACCTACCATGCGCAACCCAAGCGCATTGCTAACGATCTGAATAACGTTGTGGATTTTGAAGTAAGAGCGGTAGGGTTTGTTGATGAATTAGATCAACTACAATTTAATTTTTACTGCAGCGACCAGGAATTTCCAGCGCGCACCCTGGGCAACGAATTATTTTTAGTGGTAGCGCAATATATTATTGGTCAGCGAAAATCGTCAGAATTCTACCCGGTTTATATTACTGATTTGGATTTAAGTTTGTGTATAAAGAAAATTACCGACGGCAACCCACTCACCACCAGCCACTATTTAAAACTTAAAAATCGTCTCGAGCTGAAACTCAACCGAGCCATTGGTATTTTGATGAAGGCTTAAGCGGCAACAACCCTATTCCGACCACCATCCTTTGCGCGATACACAGCCTCATCGGCAGCTTTAAAAAGCGTGTCGAAGTCAGTGTGCTCCTCACACAAATCAGCCACACCAAAACTGGCCGTAACCTCCAAACCCGCGGGCTTGGATTGCGCTATTTCACTGCGCAAACGCTCTGCCTTACGCAGTGCATTATCGCGATCACAATGCCCCAACAGCATAATAAATTCTTCGCCACCCAGGCGGGCGACTATATCTTCTGTACGACAGGATTTTTTCAAAATCGCCGCCACCGTTTTCAACACCTCATCGCCTTTATCGTGCCCCCATGTATCATTCACTTTTTTAAAGTAATCAATATCGAGCAGAATAATTGAGTAGGGAATTCCATGGCGGCGTGCCTCGCGAATACGACCGCTCACCTGGCTTGCCATAAAATGTCGATTAAACAAACCGGTGAGTTGGTCGTGCATTGCCAGGTAATGCATTTCTTCGCGTTGTGCTTCCACCGTATCAAGCAAACGTTTATATTTTATTAAATTTTCTACGCGCACCGTGAGATCAATGGTTTCCATGGGTTTTACAAGGTAGTCATTGGCGCCGGCACGCAGGAATTCATATTTACGTGCTGGGTCATCCAATGCCGTCGTGGCAAGTACCGGAATGTTCTGCCACGGGTGCTCACAACGACGCACTTCATGCAGAAAATCCATACCCGTCATTTTTCCTTCCAGAAAAAAATCCACCACAATGACATCCGCTTTAATATTCTTGGCTTCTTTAAGCGCGTCTTCTGCGGAATCAAAACAAAAACACTCGCAAAAATTACTTTCCAGAATCGCTTTTATAACAAGGCGCTGTGGCAGATCGTCTTCAATGATTATCACCTTGTTGTCATTTTGTTGGGAAAAGGCTCCCCGCGACAGAAATTGTTCAATGTACGACTTGAACTTCCCCATTTCGGCGCGGCTGAAGATTTGCGTAAAACCCACTGCGTAGTAGAGCCGGTCATCTTCGGAATTATCAGTGGTCAGTAACACCAGAGGGGTGTGGGCGTATTCTTTTTGGGTACGCATGGCTAGCGCAAAATATTCGGGTTCTTTGCGAAGTGTAGAAGTGGATGCAACAATAAGGCAGTAAGGACTTTCGCACTCTTCCAGTATTTGCTGAGCAACTTCACCGGATTCGGCAAACTCGGCTTCAATGTCGGCGCTGGCAAAAATCTCGCTGATAATTGCTTGGAAGGTTTTGGTGGTCTCGATGACCAGAGCTTTGTGTTTTACCAAAACGGGCGCCTTCTTGCACACTAGGAAAGCAGGTCCGCTTGAAGAGATGGACAAACGCGTTCAATACCAAGGTACTGAACGCGTTTTTTTTCAAGAGCCTGTATAAGGCAGATTAGTCGCCCCAGGGGAGGTTATCAAGCAGCTCCTTGCGGCTGGAGATCATTTCTTCGTACGTTTGCAACGTTGAAAAATCTAGCAGTTCATCCCTTAAACGCAAGCGTTCTAATTGTCTTTCCAGGCAGGTGATTTCGCGAATTAATTGTTGCCTCATAAGTGACGTGTTGTTGTACGCCACACTGAGTTGTTGCATTTGGTGTGCGCGGTTCATATCCCTTTCTTCCGTCGTTGATTATGTATTGGGGGTTTACTGGCGTTAGAGGTGACATACCCGTGCTTCGTGCGCCGGTCAGATAAGGATAGTAAAAAATCCCGTCAGGATCAGTAACCATGCAACACTTTTGGTCAAAAAAGTTACTTCACGCGACATTATTTTTTTATAAAAAATTTCGCGCTAATGCGTTTATTAAGATTTGTTTTTAGCTGGTGGACAATAGTGCCTTCCAGTTGTAACCAATGTCACCTAAGACAAAAAAGTTATCATTCAATAAACTTTCCTTGCGATTATATTGCAGTGCAAAAAAATCCTTGGTTACTACCGCACCACCAGCTGCTTCAACAATACTTTGCGCTGCGGCACTGTCCCATTCATGGGTCGGCGCTAAACGAGGGTAGAGATCAGCCTCGCCTTCGGCAACCAAGCAAAACTTCAGTGAGCTGCCAACGCTTTTAGTAACTACCAAACCCAACGCACGTTCGAGCGATTCCACCAGGGGTGCAATTTCAGCGGTGCCGTGGCGGCGACTGCACACCAGTTCGATGGGTAAACCCGCAGCCACACGCGGAGACAATTTACGCGTGCTTATACTGTGCGTGCGATTCGCATGGGATTTCCAAGCTCCAAAATTGTGTAGACCACTGTAGAGCAAGTCCAGCATGGGGGCATAAACCACTCCCATACGAGGTTTACCCTTTTCGATGAGCGCGACATTTACTGTAAATTCTGCACCACCATCGATAAATTCCTGTGTTCCATCCAGCGGATCGATAAGCCAGTAATGCTGCCAACTACGCCTTTCAGTGTGCGGTGGAATCGCAGCTTCCTCAGAGATTATCGGCCAATTCGTTAAGTCTGAGAGCGCATCGACCAGAATTTTATGCGCGCGCAGGTCCGCGCTGGTGACCGGTGAGTTGTCGCCTTTCAGGGCGATATCTTTATGATCAAAACCGCTAAAAACTTCTGCTACCACCCGACCCGCAGCGAGACACGCTTTAGCAACCTGCTGCAGCAAGATTTCGTCGACAACGGTCATACAATTAGAGCGGAGCGGTGTTGAGGGCAGCTCGCGCCAGATACAGTGCGGCGATACTGCGGGATTCAGTGAGATCCTCCCGCAGCACCAACTGATCAATTGTATCTATCGCAAACGCTTCGACTTGCAGTGGTTCGGGTTCATCGCCCTCAGCGGTTTGTGGGTAAAGCCCTTTAGCGAGAATGACCTGAGTGTGGTGTTGCATGTAGCTGGGGGATTGACTCAACATTTTCAGCGGCACCAGTTCGGTTGCTCCGTAGCCAACTTCCTCCATTAATTCCCGGTTGGCAGCCACCAGAAAGTCTTCCCCTGGCTCAACACGACCCTTTGGCAATCCTAACTCGTAATCTTCAACACCCACACCGTATTCGCGGATAAGCAATACGGTATGATCATCGAGCATAGGAACCACAATCACCGCCGCATGCCCCCTGGAAGCCAAACGTTCGTAAACGCGCTCTTCGCCGTTGCTGAAGCGTAAATCCACTTGCTCGACACGGAATAAACGGCTGCGAGCGACTTCCTGACAATTGAGTATTTCCGGCTTACGCGGCATAGTGACACCCCAAACTTAAAAACCGCTGCATTATAGCAATGATTGACTGGCAAAAAATCGACACAGTATTGCTGGATATGGACGGCACCCTGCTCGACCTGCATTTCGACAATTATTTTTGGCTAACGCATTTGCCCATGCGATACGCCGAAGCTAATGGTATAACTCCGCAGGAAGCCAACGACTTTTTGATGCATCATATACACCAATACGAGGGAACTTTGCAGTGGTATTGCCTTGATCACTGGTCGCAGTTGGTGGAAATGGATATACCCACGCTTAAACGGGAAGTGCAGCACAAAATCAAAATTCGCCCTTACGCAGACGATTTTTTGCGCGCGCTACGTGACCACAAAAAAAAGGTAATTCTGATCACCAACTCACACCCCAAGGGCCTGTCGTTAAAATTGGATGTCACCCGCATCGATCAATGGCTCGACCTGGTAATTTCATCCCACGAATACCAGTTCCCCAAAGAGGATGGCGGCTTTTGGCAAACCTTGTATCAGCGTGAAAAATTTGACCCGGCTAACACCATTTTTATCGATGATACACCGCGCGTGCTGGCCAGTGCAGAGCGTTTCGGCATAGCACACTTGGTTCATATTTGTGCGCCCGACAGCCAAAAACCCGCTCGAAAATCCAACCGGTTTTTGGATATCTCTCACTTCGACGAAATCATGCCTTAAATGGATAAAGTAAGAATCGATAAATGGCTGTGGGCTGCGCGTTTTTTTAAAACACGCAGCCTTGCCAAACAGGCGGTTGACGGCGGTAAAGTACATCTCAACGGGCAGCGCCTTAAACCCAGCAAAGACATTGAAGTGGGCATGGAATTATCCATTCGCCAGGGCTGGGATGAGAAAGTGGTTTTAGTAACCGCACTCTCTGAGCAACGTCGCAGTGCACCGGAAGCTGCGTTGCTTTACCAGGAAACAGACTCCAGTATCAAGGCGCGGGCACTCAAAGCAGAGCAACGCAAAGCGATGGGCAATTCTCAGCTGGCTAGCCAGGGTAAACCAACGAGTAAGCAGCGTCGCCAGATACATCGATTTAAACGCATTAATTTAGATGAATGATCTTATGAGTGATAACACCCACCGCTTTCTGTTCGAAAATACGGATATCCGCGGCAACCTCGCGACGCTCAGCGAAAGCTTCCAGAAAATAGCCTCACATCAAAAAATACCGCATTCCGCACTTCCCATTTTGGGTGAATTTGTTGCTGCGGTTGCATTACTGAGTGAAACTCTCAAATTCGACGGCATACTAACATTGCAAGTTCGCGGCGATGGCCCACTGCCTTTAATCGTGGCTGAATGTAGCAATCAGGGCCATTTACGCGCTGTTGCCAAAGCTGCTGAAAACATCTCACAAGAAACGCCGCTCGAAGGGCTCACACTACCGCAACTCATGGGTAACGGTGTCCTGACTATTACTATTGACCCGGTTCAGGGGCAACGTTACCAGGGCATCGTGCCGGTTGAAGGCGATACCCTTGCCGATTGCCTTGGCTATTATTTCGCGCAATCGGAACAGTTACCAACCCGCCTGTGGTTGTGTGCCAGTGAAACCCAATGCGCGGGCTTGATGTTGCAAAGTTTGCCTGCTCAACAGGTAAGCGACCCAGAACTTCGCGAAGAGCAATGGCGCATGGCCGAGCAACTGGCCGCCACTGTCAGTGCGGAAGAACTGTTGTCATTGGATCACGAAACCGTGCTGTATCGTCTCTTCCACGAGATGCTATGTCGTATTTTTCCAGCGCGTAATTTCGAGTTCAAATGCAGTTGCACCCGTGAACGCAGTGAAAACGCTATCGCTTCGCTGGGCAAGCAGGAAGCTTTGGCATTGTTGGAGGAACAGGGAAAAATTGGCATTGACTGCCATTTCTGCGGGCAGCATTACGCGTTCAAGTCAGCAGATATCGAGCAGATGTTTAAGCATGGCGAAATGCATTAAGCCACGATAGCTATCGAATTTGAGCGTTTAGCGGCGAAGGATAAGGGATTAGTCCAGCAAACCGGTGGCAATATACGCTTTTTCAAGCGCGGTTACATTCGGGATGACCATTTCTTCCAAGCCCACTTTCACCGGCATCTCGTCAAACTCTTTTTTATACGCCTGCGCATTCTCGACAATATCATTTTCGGCGATACGCACCATGCGGGGAATACCTTGAGTGGGAATAGCAAGAAACGGCAAGCGCGAATCCACACCAGTATTATTCAATACAGCCATACGTCCCTGGGGATTGAGTGGCGTGAGTTTTCCGCCATTAATCGCTTCAAACACGATGACCGGCACATAAGAATTACGCCATTCGTACTTTCCCAACATCCATTGCGGCGCATTGGCGACGGACTGCACCGGTCGCATCGGTGCCATTTCAGCAACAGTTACAGTGGGCAACAACAACGTGGTTCCCAATAGAGGTACCAACAAACAGGGAATTTCTGTGTCGTCTTTGTTAACGGTTAACTCGCCACTCATGGATGCATAATCCTAAATTACTTAACAAATTTACCGATTGGCTGCCTTTGGTGGCATATGTCGGCCATAAACAAACTGCTTTGCCAGGCGTTCCGGAGACCCCTGATAACTGACCATGCCCGTTTTAATGGCTGACACCGGCATGGAATCCACTGCGCAGGTATCCGGTAACTGAGCCCAGATTACGCCGCCCAGACGCCGCATATAGGTACAACTTTTTGAACCGTCATCGCCCATACCGGAGAACACAATGGCTCCACTGCGCGCCGCAAACTTCCGGGCGACGCGTGCCATCACCTGATCGGCCGACGGCCGGTAGGCGCCCAACCAGGCTGTCGAGTTTGGCGCAATCACGCCACTGTCGTAAATTTCCACCTGATTGTCGGGCGGCACTACATAAATACTGCGCTCGCGTAACACCCGGGAGCGCTCACAGGTAACCACCTGCCAGCGGGTATTTAGCAATAAGGCTTTTTTCAGACTTATGCTAATTTCTGGGTTGATATGTTGTACGTATATAAATGCGACACCGTCTAATTCGTCGGGTAGGTGTCTAAAAAACGTAGCTACCGCTTCTGGTCCGCCGGTAGATGCGGCGAGCACCCAGATCTCTTCAGCGCGGCGCCCTTCGTCTTTACCACCTGCACCTGCACACACCTGAAGCTTTGCCGAAAAACGGTTAACACGTTCATTGAGCCCCAACTTGCCGTAACTTTCGATATCGTCGTAAATAACCGGCACATCCTGGCTTTCGAGTCGCTCCACGAATGCCAGAGCACTGTCTTCTTGAAGATTAAGGCGTACTACCCAGGCATCGACTTCGGGCAGCTCGACCTGTAGCGCGCCTGAAAGGGCCTGCAGACTCACAGCAACACGATGCCCACAAGCTTCCACTAACTGCGCGAGATCAGTCAGTTGTGCTTGAGAATCGGCCAACAACCCAAATTGCAGGGCTTCGGTGGCCAAAATTCTTATCCTCCGCTTGCCGGAACCAGCAGTTCGGCAATGCTGGATAGCAAAAGATCTTCTTGGTAGGGCTTACCAAGATAATTATTAACACCCAGACTCATCGCATGCTCCCTGTGCTTTTCTCCCGTCCGGGAGGTGATCATAATGATCGGTAGATGATTCAATCGGCTACTGTTACGCACATTCTTCGCAACTTCAAAGCCGTCCATTCGCGGCATTTCGATATCGAGCAACATCAAATCAGGAATTTCTTCCTGCAGAATACGCAGGGCGTCGACACCGTCTTTTGCGGTTATTACATTAAAGCCTTCACGTTCCAGAAAGCGGCTGGTTACCTTACGCACGGTAACCGAATCATCCACCACCATAACCGTTTTTGGCGTATCGTCAGGAACTTCGACTGGTGCCAATTCTTCGCGCAATTTCATTTCGATGATATTGGCGTTGGCCATTTCCTTACGCATCAGAGCGTGGGGATCGAGAATAACAACCACACTACCGTCACCCATCAGCGTAGCACCGGAAAGGCCCTGCACCGCATTAAATTGGCTACCGAGGCTCTTCACAACCACTTCACGGCTACCCAACAGGTTATCAACCTGCACGGCCATGGTATTTTCAGCAGAGCGCACCAGCAGCACCGGCAGTGGCAGAGCATGGCCATCGAGCTGCGGCAATAATTCGGCATTCAACATAGACCCCAAATAACGCACCTGATAATTTTCGCCGGCATATTCGAAACGCGCTTCTTCGGTGGTGTAGTAATGCTCCAGCTCAAATGGGCTTACACGCACAATACCTTCGATAGTGTTCAGCGGAATCGCGTAGATATCCTGGCCGATCTCTACCATCAGGGCGCGGTTGACCGAAACCGTAAACGGCAGACGTACAATAATCTCGGTACCCTTACCCCATTTTGAGTTGATCGTTACTGAACCACCGAGGCCCTTTATTTCAGAGGTCACCACATCCATCCCAACACCACGACCGGAAATCTGAGTGACTTTTTCGGCGGTACTGAAACCGGCATGCAGAATAAACTGCATAATATCGAAATCGCTCAGTTCCGCGTCGGCGGTCATTAAACCCCGCTCAATGGCTTTCTCGCGCACGCGACGCAAGTCAACACCACGGCCATCGTCGGCGAGACGCAAAATTACATCGCCACCCTCGCGACCCAACGTTAAGACGATACGACCGGTTTCCGATTTACCCGCTTCGGCGCGTTTCTCGGGGGTTTCAATACCGTGGTCCACCGCATTGCGAAGCATGTGTTCAAGCGGCGGCACCATGCGTTCCAAAACGGAACGATCCAATTCACCTTCGACGTTGTCCAGTTCGAAACTGACGTTTTTACCAAGTTCGCCAGCAACCTGACGCACGATACGGCGCAAGCGTGGCACCAGACGCGAGAAGGGCACCATGCGCGAGCGCATCAAACCTTCCTGCAGTGTGGTATTGATGCGGGACTGCTGCAGCAGCAAGGTTTCTGTATCGCGAATGTTATCGGTAAGGGTTTGCCGTAAGTCGATAAGGTCTGACGCAGATTCAATCAGCGAGCGCGACAACTGTTGCAACTGAGAGTAGCGGTCCATTTCCAATGGGTCGAACTCTTCGTGCGCGGCCATTTGCTCCTGACGGAACAGCACCTGCGCTTCCGTTTCAATATCCAAACGACGCAGTTGTTCCTGCAAGCGGAATAGGGTAGCGTCTATGTCGTCGAGCGAATTAGAAAAGTCGTTAACCTGCTGTTCGATTCGGGCGCGGTTAATTGAGGTTTCGCCGGCGAGGTTTACCAATTCTTCCAGAAGGTCGGCTGCAACCTTAACCACCTCTTGAGGGCCGCTGGGCTTGCGAACTGCAGCCTGGCCGCCCCCACCACCCACAGTCGGCATGCTGAATTCGCCTTGATCCTGCGACTTTGGTTTGGGGGCGAAGGGTACAATGTTGGATTCGGCCGCGGTACCGCTCGGAAGGGTATCCGTTTGAGCCGCCTCACTGAATTGCGGCTCGGAAGTAGCAGTATCAGTATCCGGTATTACAGGCTCGTCTGTAACAACCGCAGATGCTTCTGCCGATTGCATATCGCCAGACATAAATGTTTGGATAGCGCGCACGCCGCTGAGCACCTGATCTTGAAAACCGTGCATTTTCTGAAAGAAAGGGTCATCGACGGTGCTTAGATCGGAGGCAATCAGGAAACTTTCATAGTTGTGGGTGAGTTCACCTAGATTGGCCATACCCGCCAGACGGGCGCCCCCCTTGAGGGTGTGTAGCACACGCTTGATTTCTTCGGCCTGAGAGAGATCCCCCCAATCGCCTTCCCAGGTGTGTACCGCCTCATCCAGCTGCTCTATGAGCTCCTCGGCCTCTTCGAGGAATATTTCCAGGATATCCTGATCAAAGTCTTCGTCATTAACGTCGATCGGATCGAGCAGCCCGCTAACTGCAACGGCGGGTGGTTCTTCGGTATCCGGCAGCTCTGATGGGGACACTGAGTCGACGGGCGGCACGATTTGCTCGTCGCCAGACGAAACATCGTCAGAGAATGTCTGTTCAACAATTGGCTCTTCGGTGTCTGTCAGCTCAAACGACAACTCCTCTGCTGATGGTTGCTCAAACAACAGCTCATCTTCAGATTGCGCATCACTCAGGGGCTCCTCGGCAACAGGGGATTCAAAGCTGAATTCATCCTCACTGATCTCGATTTCCGGCAACTGCTCATCGGAAGCCAGCGACAATTCATTGTCTTCTTCGCTGGCCTCTTCTTGATCGACAAGCGGTAAATCGGCTAAGGGGCTTTGCAATTCTTCCTCAGAAGGTAATGACAGGTCTACCGAGACATCATCAAGCGTGAGTTCCGACTCGAATTCACTGCCATCGTCCTCTTCCTCGATCAACTCCATACCGGAATCGAGGCTATCGTGGCTTTCCAGGTGTTCGTGTTCATCTTCAAGGTGGAGATCCAGAGCTTCATCGCCGCTGTCATCTTCAGATTGAATATGGAATTCCCCGTAAGGGTCTTCATCGACAAGTTCAACCGAATCTCTGCTCTCCGCAGGGGGAGCGGCACCAGAAAAATCGCCGGTAATGACATTGCTGGGCAGAGGCGTATCGAAATCGATAACCAGCTCTTCATCAGCGCTGTCTTTTTCCTCTGCTTCAGCCTCTAGTGGCAGTTCGCTAACAGCTTCGGGTGCCACGCTTTCAGTTTCGGGATGCATGGCTGGCAATAAAGAACCGTTGTGAATCAAGGATGCCAAGGCCGATGTAATTTCTTCCGGTGGCGCCACTACATTCTGACCCGCTGCCACTGCATCTACCATGTCCAACAAGGCATTGTGACCCGCCGAAAGAATCGCAAAATAATCTTCATTAAGGGGTTGTTGGCCGGCCTGCGCTTGCTCGTATAGGGTTCTAAGCTGCGCACTGAGTCCTGCCATATCAGGCAAATTGGCTTGCTCAGCCCCAGCCTCCAGAGTATTTAATTCGGCGACCACCGGGTTGATCTGCTGGAAGTCACTGCCCTGTTCCTGCCACTCGCTGATAATCTGGTCAGAATCGAGCAACAGGTTCATTTCCTCTGCCATAAAGATGGAAAGCAGACGCGGATCGACTTGTTTCTGGCCGTCTTTTTCCATTTCTTTGAGGCGAATGAGGTGCCCCACTGCAAGCTCACGCAATTCAGCGGTACGAGCAACAAACTGGTCAACCTGACGAATCTCCACGGTCTCACCAGCTTCAATTTGTGCGAGCCCCTCTCGGGTGTAGGCCACACAATCGCGGTACAGCTGCAAAATATCTTCGTTAATGTCTTCCTGAAAACTGATCAGCTCTTTGGCAAAACCTTCGAGCGGTTCAGCCATAGCGGCAATCTGGGTAACCTGTGCCATCTTCGCGCTGCCCTTGAGGGTGTGCAAGGCCCGCTGAAAGTCATCGCTGGGCGGCGAATACAAAGGCGCATCGGCTTCCATTGCGGCGATAAACGCTTCCATGGTCGCAAGATGGGTTTGCGCTTCGGAGGAGAATATTTCCCAAAGCACCAGGTTTTCGTTATCTTCGTCATCAAGCTCTGCGGCAGCCGGCGTCTCCGCTGCGACAGGCGGAGTTAGAGCAGCAGTGCCTCGAACACTTAAATCGGGCAAGGCAGGTGAATCACCGGCGGGCACTGCAGCAAGTTCCGGTGGGATATTGCCTTCTGAGATGCTCTGCGCCCACGCCATATACTGCTCAGTAAGTGGCTTCTGGGGGTTCTTTTTCTTGTTGGCGAATGCTTCCACCAACACCGGCAAAAGATGCAATACCAGGGTGATGATATGGGCGTGAGGCGGGCCAACCGACACCGTGTTATCGATAACGCGATTGAGCATATTTTCGATCGACCAGGCGAGCTCACCAATATCGTGTGCTTCGACCATCCGCCCGCTGCCTTTCAGCGTGTGAAAAGCGCGCCTGATAACAACCAATGAATCCTGATCTTGCTGATTAGATCGCCACTGGGGAAAATATTCGTCAAGGGTCTCGCGAACTTCACCGGCCTCTTCAATGAAGATCTCAACGATTTCATCATCGATATCGCTGTCTTCAAGATCGTCGTCTTCATCGTCCACAACACTGATGGAATCCAGAGAAACCGTCGCAGTAGGCGCTACAGGTTCGCTGACTTCGATTGCCGGCTCTTCTGCAGATCCATCGCCAGGCACAGACTGTTCAACGCGTTCTTCAGAATTGGAAACAAGTTCTGCTGCAGCTGAGGATTGCGTGACTTCGGGCTCGCCTAAAGGGGCTGATTCCAGCGGCGCAACACCCGCGGGCAAACCACTGAGGGGGTAACCCAAACTCGCGACACTTTGCTCGGCAACATCCAACAGCGAATCTGGATCGCCTTCCATGTCGTCGAGCAGGCGTTCGAGATAATATTCCACGCTCGCGATGGCATCGGCCAGAGTATCCAAGGATTGCCAGCTGGGCTGTGCCTCGCCGTTAATTAATTTTTCCTGGATGTAGGCTGCGCAGCGGTCGAGAATATTCGCCGGTCGTACCAGGGGAATCATTTCCAGGCCACCGCGAATATCGTGCAGCAAGCTACCAACATTCAACAAGTGGCTGCTATCCCACTTTGAGGAAATGTACTCCACGATGGCGTCTTTGGCCTGCTCCAAACCGTGTTGACACTCTTTAATCACCGTAACCTTGGCCTGATCGATTTCGATTTCGCGCTCATTCACGCTGGCCAGATCGCGGTTGGTACCCACCACCTTTGCAATCGCTTCCAGACGGTGTTCGATTTCGATGATTTTTCCAGCCACACCCATCAGGCTATCTTCATCGAAACTGTTTTGTTCGCTCAACTGAGTAATCACTTCAGTCTGGGCATTCACCTGTTTGCGCAGGTCGCCAATGCCAAGAACCGCCAAGGTATCGGCAACGCGCTTTACAACCGGTAAAACTTCGCGCAAATCTTCTGGAACTCCGTGACCTGAAATGCAGAGATCCAGCGCGTGTTTTATGGTATTTATTTCTTCATTAAGGGCCACCACCACCGAGCGAATCGCTTCCGGGTCTGGCGCAGAGAGTGTTTCTTTGTCGTTACTGTCGCCAATGGTAACGCCGTCGAGCAGTGCGTTATCGAGATTGTAACGGGCCTTTACGCGGTTAATCTTTTTGCCACCCGCTTCAGCGCGGGCAACGTAGTAGAGTAGGTTTTTAAGCAGGCTTTCGCGGGGTGGGAAATCCAGAGCACCCGGTGCCTTTTCCCCCATTACGCGTAACTCACGGGCCAAATGACGCAGCAGGCCCCGCACCGCAACGCTTAATTCAATATCATCGCGCAGCAATCCTTCTATAAGCGCTGCAGAGACTTCCCAAATGGGATAGCAGGCAGTGCCCACTGTAAGCGCTTCAAGCCGGCTGAAAACCTTGTCGAGATAGACCAGATTTTCTTCCACCTTGATGCCGCGCAACACGCTTGCTGCAGCAAATTGGTACATTTCCCGCAGCTTCTTGAGCACCTGCTGTAATTTGGTTTTGTCGGAGGTGATGGGGTGACGACTGCCGTGTAGTTCGTTGACCATTTGCAGGTCGGGCGAAAACAGGTTGGTCTCACTCAAATAACTTTGGTTGCGTACCGCCCGCAGATCGTTGAGCAGCGGCAGCACCAGACCGGGGTTATCTTCTTTTTGAGCCTTAACGTGATCCAGGTAGGTCGGCAGTTGCAACAGTGAGCGCATCAGCACTTCCTGAGCTTCCGGCACGCTGGTCACTTTGCTTTCCATCAGGGCCTGCGCCAAATGCTCCATTTCCTCGGCCAGCAAAGAGGCACCGTGAAATTCGACCATTTGCAGGCTGCCGTGAACCTGATGAATATAAGTAAGACAGAAACGCATTTTCGTGGAATCTTTCGAATCTTCCACGAAGGCTTCCAGGGCTTGTCTGGCGTCTTTCAGCGTCTCGCTGATTTCGTCGATCACCCAATCGAGCGCAGCAAAATTTCGTTTTTCGCTCATAAAAAGGAGCCCTGCACCAATATTTTTGTGGCAGCTTACTCTGCCGCTTTTCGTATATACGCCTGAACGTCATCGACCGGTGCCCGCTCCATTTTCGGGTGTGACCAGTCAACAACTTCGCCGAGCCCAACCACTAATATGCCACCGGGTTTAAGGCGATCGACAAAGGCATTCATAATTTCGTGTCGCAACCAGCGACGAAAATAAATCAACAGGTTTTGGCAAAAAATCACATTCAAATCGATACCCGGCATTTCATTAATGTTTAGAACGTTGGCGTGGTTGAAACACACACGGTCTTTGAGCTCGGGATCGACCTGATAGCGGCCGTTTTCCAACTGAGAGAAATAACGTTGTCGTACGTGCGGCTCCAGCATCTCTACTTTGCGCTGAGGGTATACGCCATTACGTGCAATGGTAAGTGCTGCACGACTGATATCCGTGGCGATAACACCAAAATAGGGTTCCAGTTGTGCAAGGTTAAAGCAGTCGTTCATCACCATGGAGAGGGTGTAGGGTTCCTCACCGGAAGAACAGCCAACACTCCAGATATCAAACGAGCCATCCAACGACTGATTATTGATATGGTTTTGCAAAAAGTTACGCACATAATCCACGGAGGGGCGATGACGAAAAAAGCTGGTTTCCTTCACCACCAGGCGGTCGATGAGCACAGACCACTCCATCATCCCGGAAACGCCATCGATGACACGGTTGTAATACTGCGAATAGTCGGTATGACCCAGTTCGCGCATGCGCATGGTTACCTGGGTTTGCAAGAACACCCGTTGTTGATCGCTGAGACAAATACCCGCACGGTCTTCAAGTAGTTTGCTCCACTGGTCAAACTGCTTGTCGGTGAGGTCTGGTGCTGCCTGTAGAGACCAAATCATGAAGCTCGACTACTCCGATTAAACGCGGGCGTTTGCGCTGTGTTCTTCTTCAAGTGCGTGCAGCAGAGTTGGATCGTCGTCTTCCAAAGCATCATCCAGCGACAAATCCACTACTTCGTCATCAAGCGTGTCGACATCCAGATCGGAGGCGTCATCCATATCCATGTCGTAGGCGTCATCATCATTGGATACACCCATTTCTTCAGGCAGCTTGAAGCCAGATACTGAACCCCGCAATTCCACCGCCAAGTCTGAAAGGTTACCAATCGCTGCAGCCGTAGCATTGGTACCCGCGGACGTTTGCGAGGTAATTTCCTGAATCACGTTCATCGTATTGGAGATATGGCCCGCCGAACTCGCTTGCTGGCGTGCCGCGTTGGAGATGTTTTGAATCAATTCCGCCAGGCTTGCCGATACCGCCTCGATCTCTTCCAGCGCCACACCCGCATCCTGTGCCAGGCGAGCTCCGCGCACTACCTCAGCGGTGGTTTGTTCCATTGAAATTACCGCTTCGTTGGTGTCGTTCTGAATGGTTTTTACGAGTGATTCAATCTGCTTGGTTGCTGTTGCGGAACGTTCCGCGAGGCGCTGTACTTCGTCCGCTACCACCGCGAAGCCCCGGCCCGCGTCACCAGCCATGGAGGCCTGGATCGCGGCGTTAAGTGCAAGGATGTTAGTCTGGTCGGCAATGTCGTTAATCAACGATACGATGTCACCAATTTCCTGGGAGGATTCACCCAGTCGTTTAATACGTTTCGAGGTATCCTGAATCTGCTCACGGATGGTATCCATGCCGCGAATGGTGTTCTGTACCACTTTGGCACCGTTGTTCGCGATCGATACCGACCGCTCCGCAACGCCGGCGGACTCGGCGGCGTTTGCAGATACCTGGTCGATGGTCACCGCCATTTCGTTGACCGCTGCAGATGCCCCAGCGATTTCCTGCGCCTGGTGCTCAGAAGCTTCGGCCAGATGCAGTGCCGTTTGCTGGGTGTCTTTGGAACCATCCACAACCCGTTCGGACGTTTCGTTAATGCGCGACACCAGTACCCGCAGCTGGTCGATGGTGTAGTTAATGGAGTCGGCGATCGCGCCCGTGAAATCCTCGGTTACCGTCGCAGTCGTAGTCAGGTCACCATCCGCGAGGTCGGCCAGTTCGTCGAGCAGTCGTAAAATCGCGTTTTGGTTTCGTTCATTGGTTTCAGCCGTCTCTTTGGCACGGCGGTTGGTGGCGCGAATCAGAGAAAAACCAATACCGATGAGGAACACCAGCCAAACAGCGCCGATAATCAGCAGGGTGTTGTTGTTCCAGTTGCGATTATTGGGAAGTTGCACAATCTGGTCCGACAGCGAACCGAGAGTCTGCAACACTACCGGGCCGTCATCAAGAACCGCTGCGGTCGCCTGGCGAGCCTTGAACAGAGCAGGTGCCGCTTCGAAAATCTCACGTACCGAACCACTAACAAACTCAAACAATTCTGAAATTTCTTCGAGGGATGACACCGCCTCTCGGTCGGTTACCCGAGAAATACTCATAGCAACATCACCGTTCTTCATGCCTTCAAGCACTTTCCCGAACAAGCTGGCATCAAGGTTGAACTGGTCGGCCGCGCGGTCGGCGTCATCACCACCGCGCAGCATCTTATCGACGTTTCGACCAATACGCTCGGCACGCCAGGACTGCATCTGGGCCACCGAAACCTGATCCGCCGGAGCTCTGTTTTCAAGCAGAATTTCCACGATATTGTTGTGTTCCGCCTGAAGTTCTGGGAGCGATTCGTTCAGGGTGGTCGCCACATCGTGGAGGAAGATAATGGTGTCTTCGTTATCGGTAATGACCTTGGTGTTCTGCTTCACCCGTGACCACACACCGTCGAACGCCGCCAGCTGCTCAGCCAACACAATTCGGGTTTGCTGATCGGCAGCTTTCAGTTGCGACCAGGAGCGTTCCATGCCGGTAACCACGTCCTGAAGATCTTTGAACGCCTGTTCGCGACCGGAAGTGGCGTCTCGCGACAGCGACGCCAGTCGGAACGACGATGCACGCAGATCACTGGCGAGTTGCAGATACTGCTGATCGCGCTGGGCGTTGGTAAACAGCTCATAAATAACCAAGCCAATCAGGGCTGTAAGCACAACCAGGCCAACGATCAAAATTGCCAGCACCGGGTTGGTTTTGGCCCGGACCAACAGGCCCTCGGAATCACTCTTCATACGACGCTCCCAAGCGAATGTATGTCAATTCAGGTGGTTTAAAGCACCACTGTTGTAATCAAAAGCCTCCCTCCTACACAGAGAGAAGAACCACACAAATTTGCCCAAGCCCCAAGATACTGGCGCTCAAAGCAAAAAACTGTACCGTTTTGTAGCATTCCATTGACGAGTATAGTCGCGCTTAAACCAATGCAGCGTTGGTAAAGCGACTGTCAGAGGCCAGCTTGGCCATACTGAACACCGGCCAGGCTGCACCATGCATATCGTTGTATGCACCTTCCACAAAGCCGGTTAATGTATCTGGCAGCGTTTGCTGGCATTCACCGTAGCTGTCAGACGTAAAGTGCTGCATACCAAAAGCCCGATCGACCACGATGCCGCTGTACAGCGTGTCGGTCTCCAGCACCAGTACACGCTGATGTTTTTTTGGGCTGGTCATCGCACCGCCGAAAAATAAGGCCAGATCAAACAACGGCAGTAAGCGGCCACGTACATTGGAAAGGCCGATCACCCAGGTTTGTACGCCGGGCAAACGCGTGGCAGCGGGTAATTCCATAAGTTCAGAAACATGACTCATGGGTGCAACAAAATTGTGGCCCAATAGCGAAAAGCCGATACCACTCCAACGTGGTGCGGCATCCTGTCGGGCGGGCAAGCCGGCCGCAGAACTGCGGCTGCGCTGAGCGAGGCTGGCCAGTGCCTGAAACGCAGAGTCACTCACAGGCCACGCCTCCTGGCGGGGTATGCTGAGACGCTAACCTCAAATCAAACACCCACCTTGCTCATGGTTGCGAACAATTCTTTCTCGTCGATAGGCTTGGTCAGGTATGCCTTGGCACCCTGGCGCATGCCCCAGACGCGGTCGGTTTCCTGATCTTTGGTGGTAACGATAATTACCGGAATGTGCGCCGTCTCTGGCGCTTTACTGAGTTGCCGGGTGGCCTGAAAGCCGTTTAACCCAGGCATAACAATGTCCATCAAAATCAGATCGGGCAATTCCGCTTTAGCGGTTGCCACACCTTCTTCGCCATTAACAGCTGCAATCACCGAATGGCCGTTTTTTTCAAGCATGCCGGTGAGTTTGTAGGTTTCTGTTGGTGAATCATCAACAATTAGCACTTTGGCCATGTTTCCCCCAGTTCTACTGGATGTTTATCTCTGGTTTTCCCGATTGCTCAACTCGCGCGAGCCACTTTTACGTGTGCTTCGATCGCACCGATCAGCTCACCCTTGCTGAACGGTTTTGTCAGATATTGATCCGAACCCACAATACGCCCTTTGGCCTTGTCAAACAGACCATCTTTACTGGAGAGCATAATGACGGGAGTGGATTTAAATTCGCTGTTATTCTTGATTAATGCACAGGTTTGATAACCATCGAGGCGGGGCATCATGATATCGACAAAAATAATATCTGGACGGGTATCGGCAATTTTGGCGAGGGCGTCAAAGCCATCGGTTGCCGTGACGACGGTACATCCAACTTTCTGCAGCAGTGTTTCTGCTGTTCGCCGGATGGTTTTACTGTCGTCGATAACCATCACTTTTAAATGCTCTAAATTGACGTCCATAGAGTGACCTTGTTTCTGTTTCTCAGGGTAATGAGGACTGCGCCACACAGATAAACCAAGTAGCGACAACTTTTAACATAGTTTTCCAGTGTAATCCATAAATGCTTGAAAAAAATAGAAATCTACGTTTTTTGCCCACTGGATCAAATGTGAAATCTAAGTAACAATTTATTTGCCTTACCTTTTATAATCGTTCAACTTTGGCGGTTTCGCCAACCTATATCACGAATTTTGAGGAACAGGCTTTGGCTCAAGCACTTGCGATCGGCGTTGTAATGGACCCAATATCACAAATCCATTACAAAAAAGACACCACACTCGCTATGTTACTGGCCGCGCAAGCGCGCGGTCACCGTCTATTTTATATGGAGCTGGGTGATATACTGCTTGATCAAGGCAAAGCACGCGCAAATATGCGCGAGTTAAGCGTAGCAGCAGACCCGCAAAATTGGTTTTCACTGGGCGATGCCAACATACGGGATCTAAGTGAATTGGATGTGGTTCTTATGCGAAAAGACCCACCATTCGACAATCAATATATCTATGCGACCTATATCCTTGAACGCGCCGAGCAGCAAGGTACTTTAATTGTTAACAAACCTCAGAGTCTGCGCGACTGCAATGAAAAAGTTTTTGCAACGCAATTCAGCCAGTGCTGCCCGCCGGTTTTGGTAAGCCGTGACAGCGAGCAGCTGCGAGCATTTCACCGAGAACACAACGACGTTATTTTTAAACCGCTCGACGGCATGGGAGGCAGTGGTATTTTCCGCTGCAAACCAGATGATGCCAATGTGAGCGTAATTCTTGAAACACTTACGCTCGGCGGCTCCAGCTTTATCATGGCGCAAAAATTTATTCCCGATATTTCCAACGGCGACAAACGCGTGCTAGTTGTTAACGGAGAGGCGATCCCCTATTGTCTGGCTCGCATACCCGCCGAGGGTGAAACTCGCGGCAACCTCGCGGCGGGCGGAACAGGCGTTGCGCAACCCTTGAGTGATCGCGACAAATGGATCGTTGCCCAGGTTGCCCCAAGCCTCGTTGAGAAAGGCCTGCTTTTTGTTGGCCTCGACATTATTGGTGATTACCTTACCGAAATTAACGTGACCAGCCCTACCTGCGTTCGGGAAATTGATGCCGCCTACGACACCGCTATCGCCGACAAACTCCTCGATGCGATCGAAAACTTGCGCAAATAAAGACTCTCATGGCCGATATTTCTGAGACAGCTAGCGGCGACCGCTTAAGCTTCACATTGTTTTTAGCCGCAGCTATTCATGCAATTATCATTTTCGGTGTGAGCTTTTCTGTTAACAAAGGCGAAAAAATTGCACCGACGCTCAATATCACCCTGGCAACACATAAATCTCAAATAGCGCCAGAGAAGGCCGATTTTCTGGCGCAATTCGATCAACTCGCCAGTGGTAGCGCCGATGAGGTGCGCGAGATCACCAGCGACAAAGCTGCCGAAATCGAAGCCACGAATATTAAAGACGTCAACCCGCTACCCCAACGCAAAGCCACCAGTGAAAACCAAAACACCACGCAAATTCTGGCGACCCAGCGGCCCCGTGAACATCAGGTGGCACAACAACCCGACCCAGACACCGCCAGCCACAGCGAACAGCACGAAGGCGAAGAGTTGGATGCTCCGCTGCTGAGCCCAGAAATCGCCAGCCTCAGAGCAAAGTTGGCCCGTGATCGTCAGGAACTGGCCAATAAACCGCGTATCCGCAGGCTCACTTCAGTGTCTACCAAAACTTCATACGACGCAGCCTACCTCAATGATTGGACGCAAAAGGTTGAAGCCATTGGCAACGAAAATTTTCCCAAAGAAGCGCTCGCTAACGCTATCTACGGCAGTTTACGCGTCGCTGTTTTGATCGACCGCTTTGGCAAAGTTCAAAAAGTGGAAATTTTGCAGAGTTCCGGGCATCGCATTCTCGACGATGCTACCCAGCAAATTGTGAGACTCTCTTCACCTTTTGCGCCACTTCCAAAAGAAATGTTAAAGCATGCCGACCAGCTCGAAATCATTCGCACCTGGCGCTTTGAAATTACAGGAATGAGTACTTCACGATAGTTAAACCGTACAGCTGCCATAGTTGACCGCCTACTGATAAATTTTGTAAAACATGCTTGTTTTTATCTGCAGTGGACGCATACTGAAGTTATGAGCAGTTATTTGGAAAACACAGCCCCGGCGGACAGCTTGCGAGACCATTTTTTAATCGCCATGCCCAGCCTTACAGACCCGATATTTTCTCGGTCGGTTACCTATGTGTGCGATCACAGCGAGCAGGGTGCGATGGGAATTGTGATTAACCAACCGCTCGATTTAAAACTGGGCGACGTTTTCCAACAACTTTCTATAGATCACGATGACAAACTCATTGATCGTCCTGTACTGGCCGGCGGTCCTGTAAATATGCAGCGCGGCTTTGTACTGCACCGCGACACCGGCAGTTGGGATTCCACCCTGCGCATCACGGCAGAAATCAGCCTCACCGCGTCTCGCGATATCGTCAGTGCTATTGCCAACGACAAAGGCCCGAAGAGCGCGTTATTTGCGCTCGGCTACGCCGGCTGGAGTTCCGGACAATTGGAAGGCGAAATCGCCAATAACTCCTGGCTGGTGATCCCCGCAGACACCAGTATTATTTTCGACACCCCTGTTGAAGAACGCTGGAACGCCACGGCGCGCGTTATGGGTATCGACCTCAATCTGATTTCTTCCAGCGCGGGTCATGCCTGACAGCGCAAACCAAACCTACCTCGCTTTTGATTTTGGAACACGCAGCATCGGTGTTGCTGTTGGTCAGTCACTCACTGCCACAGCATCAGAACTCACCACCCTACCCGCCAACGAAGGCATTCCGAACTGGGAGAATGTACAATCTCTGCTGCAGGAATGGCGGCCCGCCGTCGTAATTGTGGGGCTACCCACGAACATGGACGGCAGCGACATGGAAATGACCCGCCGAGCCCGTAAATTCGGCAACCGCATAGCCGGGCGCTTTAATCAAACCGTGGAATTTTTCGACGAACGCCTCACCACCCGCGAAGCCAAATCGGAAGCCGCCGTGCTCGGTCATAAGGGAAATTACAGGGATAAACCCATTGACCCAATTGCGGCACGCTTGATTCTTGAGGGGTGGATGGGAGCAAACGCCTAACGGCGCTCGAAACGGCATTTGAGCGATGACGTCTGCACCTTATCCGCCCACAACGAAACCGAGGTAAACCTATCGCGTCAGACATCCAACCGCAGAAGTCCGACGTCCTATTAAAACCGCTTGGTGCGGTTCGAATCATCTTCCTGAATGGTCAGCTCATCCGCCGCATTCTTCAGATATTCGGCGTCGCTCTCGGAACCCAGCTTAATCATCAGGCGCAGATCGTTGGGGGAGTCGGCGTGACTGAGGGCGTCTTCATAAGTGATTTCACCGGAGTCGTACAAATCGTAGAGCGCCTGGTCGAAGGTCTGCATACCCTGCTCCGTGGATTTTTTCATCAACTCCTTAAGTTCGTGCACCAGGCCTTTGCGAATCAGATCCTGCGCCAGCGGGGTATTTAGAAACACCTCCAGACAGGCGCGACGCCCCTGGCCATCAGGCGTAGGAATCAGCTGCTGCGCAACGATTGCGCGCAGGTTCAGCGATAGATCCATCCACAACTGACTGTGTCGATCTGCCGGAAAGAAGTGAATGATGCGGTCCAATGCCTGGTTGGCATTGTTGGCGTGGAGTGTCGCAAGGCATAGGTGTCCGGTTTCGGCAAAGGCGATGGCGTGATCCATGGTTTCGCGGGAACGCACCTCACCAATCAGAATCACATCGGGCGCCTGTCGCAGCGTGTTTTTCAAGGCAACTTCGAAGGAATCAGTATCAATACCCACTTCGCGCTGGGTAATGACACAACCCTGATGCTGATGAATAAATTCAATAGGGTCTTCAATGGAGATAATATGCCCTTTGGAATTACGGTTGCGATGACCAATCATCGCTGCCAACGAGGTAGACTTACCAGTACCGGTCGCACCCACGAACAACACCAGCCCGCGCTTCACCATCGCCAGTTCTTTAATGGTTTCCGGCAAACCCAGTTCGTCGATTTTCGGAATTTGAGTTTCGATACGTCGCAACACCATGCCTGCCAGGTTGCGCTGATAAAACGCACTGGCACGGAAACGACCAATACCCCGCGCACTGATTGCGAAGTTCAGCTCTTTGGTTTCCATAAACTCCTTGCGCTGCTTATCGTTCATTACACTCAGTACTGTTTCGCGCGATTTTTCCGGCGACATAGGCGTTGACGACACCGGCACAATTTTGCCGTGCAGTTTTATCGACGGCGGCACACCAGCGGTAATGAATAAATCCGATGCACCTTTCTCAACCATTAACGCCAGCAGGCGGTCAAAATCCATAAGGGAGTCCTGTATACGCTTAAATAATTAACAGATTCACCGCTCAGAGGTCTGTGCTTTTGTTGCAGCGTCAGACGTCTGACGTCGGACGCTAAAATGCCTCTGGCATTTTTGCCTTTTCGCGGGCCACATCGCGAGCAACGATTCGGCGTTCCACTAAATCCTGCAGGCACTGGTCCATGGTCTGCATGCCGATAGCACCGCCAGTTTGAATGGCGGAGTACATTTGCGCGACCTTGTCTTCGCGAATCAGGTTACGAATCGCCGGGGTACCGCGCATGATTTCATGCGCAGCCACGCGGCCGCCACCGGTTTTTTTCATCAGCGTTTGCGAAACTACCGCTTCCAGTGACTCCGAGAGCATGGAGCGCACCATGGCTTTTTCGTTGGCGGGGAAAACGTCGACCACGCGGTCGATGGTTTTTGCCGCCGACGTAGTGTGCAGTGTGCCGAAAACCAAGTGGCCCGTTTCTGCTGCAGTTAGCGCCAGACGAATGGTTTCAAGGTCGCGCATCTCGCCCACCAGAATAATGTCGGGGTCTTCCCGCAACGCCGAGCGTAATGCCTCAGCGAAGCCATGCGTATCACGATGCACTTCACGCTGGTTCACTAGGCATTTTTTACTCTCGTGTACAAATTCGATGGGGTCTTCGATGGTGAGAATGTGGTGGTATTTATTTTCGTTGATGTAGTCCATCATGGCGGCCAGGGTAGTTGACTTACCCGAGCCCGTTGGGCCGGTCACAAGTACCAGGCCACGTGGTACCGAGGAAACGTCGCGAAATACCTGCCCCATACCCAGCTCTTCCATGGTCAACACCTTGGAAGGAATGGTTCGAAACACGGCGCCGGCACCGCGGTTCTGGTTGAAGGCGTTAACCCGGAAGCGGGCCACACCCGGTACTTCAAAGGAAAAGTCAGTTTCCAGAAATTCTTCGTAGTCCTTGCGCTGCTTGTCATTCATAATCTCGTAAATAAGATTATGAACCTGCTTGTGCTCCATGGGGGGCAAGTTAATACGGCGAACATCACCATCAACACGAATCATCGGTGGCAAGCCCGCAGACAGGTGGAGGTCCGATGCACCCTGTTTCGCGGAAAAAGCCAGCAATTCTGTAATATCCATAGATCAGCCTTGTAAAAGTCAAAGTTCGAGCGATTAATAAGTATATGCACAAGATCCACGACAGGATAACCCAAGTTAACACACGAATTAAAAACGCAGCATTGACTGCCAGCAGAAACCCGCAGGAGATCACACTCTTGGCCGTGAGTAAGCGACAACCCTGTGAACTTATACAAGCCGCTTATGATGCCGGCCTCAGAGACTTCGGTGAAAATTATCTTCAAGAGGCGCTTGATAAACGCCCCCTGCTTAATATGCCCGACGCCCGATGGCATTTTATTGGCCCGATTCAAAGTAATAAAACCCGCGCAATTGCCGAGCAATTTCAGTGGGTACATTCTGTAGATCGTTTTAAGATCGCGCAGCGCTTGAGCGCGCAACGCCCCCCAAACGAAGCTCCTCTGAACGTGTGTTTGCAGGTCAATATCGATAACGAAGTCAGCAAAGCCGGTACGCGTGTCGAGGACGTGGAGGCCCTGGCTCTTGAAATTACTGAGTTACCAAATATCAAACTTCGAGGCCTGATGACCATTCCTCAGGCCGAGAGCACTTCAGACACCTCGCCTTTTTTACGTTTGAAAACTCTGCTTGAGCGCTTGAAAATCCACCCGCAGCTCGCCAATATGGACACCCTTTCGATGGGCATGTCGGGCGACCTCGAAGACGCCATCCAGAATGGCGCAACGCTGGTGCGAATCGGCACAGCCCTATTTGGCGCAAGAGACAACTAGCGAGCGCCACCTTCAACCGAATTTTAGGACCACAGCATGACAGAAACACATCCCACCCTGGCCTTCATTGGCGCCGGTAATATGGCCGGCAGCATTATTGGTGGCCTGGTGGCAAACGGCTATCCAACCGGTAAAATTACAGCCAGCGATCTTAATAACGATGCCCTCGCAAAACTCAGCCGCGATACCGGAATCACCGCGGCCACTTCCAATGCGGATGCTGTCGCCAATGCGCAGGTTGTGGTGTTGGCAGTGAAGCCCCAGGTGCTTCGGCAAGTGTGCGAGCCCCTAGCCGCTTTAATCGCAGAAGAGGTATTAGTCGTTTCCATCGCAGCGGGCATCAACTCTCAAAGCCTTCACAATTGGCTCGGAGCTAGCCTTAAACGCGCCATTGTGCGCTGCATGCCCAACACCCCAGCATTGGTTCAAGCTGGAACCAGTGGCTTATTTGCCACTCAACACGTGAGCGATGTGCAACGCCGACAGGCGGAAGAAATCCTTGCTGCAGTGGGCAGTGTCTGCTGGGTCGAGAGTGAAGCGGAGATCGATAGCGTAACGGCGGTGTCTGGCAGTGGCCCGGCTTATTTTTTCTTGATGATTGAAGCAATGATCGACGCTGGCATAAAACAGGGACTGAGTCGCGCAACAGCGTCTACACTGGCCATTGATACTGCGTTCGGCGCTGCAAAACTGGCAAAACACAGTGATGTTGACGTCGCTGAACTGCGTAAACGGGTAACATCACCCAACGGCACCACCGCAGAGGCCATCGCCTCCTTTGAAAAAAATCAATTTCGCCAAATCGTGGATCAGGCCATGACGGCCTGCGCCGACCGCTCCCGCGAACTGGCAGAACAATTGGGGAACTAGTGGGCAGTTATGAATCCATTTACTGAAATAGGTATTTACGTTATTCACACCCTAGGTTCGGTGTTTCTGGCGTTTGTAATTTTGCGTTTCTTACTTCAACTGGCCCGCGCTGATTTTTACAACCCCTTTTCGCAAGCGGTCGTGAAGGTTACCAATCCCTTGCTCATGCCCTTACGCAAGGTGATTCCCGGTTTCTTCGGTATCGACTTGGCCTCTCTGGTATTGGCCCTACTGGTACAGCTTATGGTGGGCGAATTAACGGCTCTTATTGGCTACCACACCGTATTCAATCCCGGCTTACTGCTGCTTTGGGGGTTTCTCGGCGCCTTTAAGATGACCACCTACATTGCCTACATTTGCTTGATTGTCATGGTGATATCAAGTTTCATTGCACCTTACAGCAGTCACCCGGCATTGTTGTTGGTACGACAATTGATGGAACCGCTGGTGCGACCAGTGCAAAAAATAATACCGCCCATGGGCGGCCTGGATTTCTCAGTTTTATTTGTGTTTATGGGTGTGACTATCGTCCAGAAACTTCTCGACGCGGTGGCCTACTCCGTCGGGCTGTCCCCCACATTGATAATTGGATACTAATTTGTGCCGGATCATTACCAGTGGCAGGCGAATAATTTAATCTTGCATTGTGTTCTGCAACCCAAAGCCAGTAGCGATGAGTTTGCAGGGCTCCAGGCAGACAGGTTGAAAATCCGCATTACTGCGCCGCCCACCGATGGCAAAGCCAACGCACATCTGATTAAGTTTTTGGCGAAACAATTTCGTGTTTCCAAGAGCGACGTGAGTATTTTACGCGGCGAATTAGCGCGGCAAAAAACTGTGCAAATTCGAACACCGAGCTGCGTCCCCACAGAGGCTTTGGTCGCCGATCACCGCTAAACGTGAAAAACACATCCAGGTAAAAAGCAACTTAAATAACAGCTATGCCCGAATCCATTCCAGAAAATTCCGTCGGCATCGTCACGCCGCGAACCTATCATTTCGACGAACCGCTCCCCCTAGCCTGCGGCCGCTCGCTCGATACCTACGATCTCGTGGTGGAAACCTATGGAACACTTAATTCGGCGAAAAATAACGCCGTGTTGATTTGCCATGCACTTTCCGGTCACCATCACGCCGCTGGCTACCACAGCGCCGAAGACCGCAAGCCAGGCTGGTGGGATGCCTACATCGGCCCCAACAAACCGCTCGACACGAATAAATTTTTTATCGTCTCGCTCAATAATCTTGGTGGCTGTCACGGCTCTACCGGCCCGAAGTCTATTAACCCGGAAACCGGAAAACCCTGGGGCGGAGATTTTCCCACTTTACGGGTACGCGATTGGGTACATTCACAAGCGCGCCTTGCCGACCAAATGGGCATCGAAAAATGGGCGGCGGTGGTCGGTGGCAGCATGGGGGGCATGCAGGCCATGCGCTGGAGCCTGGAATACCCGGAGCGAGTTGCGCACTGCGTGATAATTGCAGCAGCCATGAAACTCTCCGCGCAAAATATCGCTTTTAATCACGCTGCACGCGAAGCCATTTTGACCGACCCGGAATTTTTTGATGGTCATTTTATTGAACATGGCACCATTCCCAAACGCGGCCTCAGCACTGCGCGGGTTATTGCGCACCTCACTTACCTTTCCGACGATGGCATGGGTCAAAAGTTTGGCCGCGAGTTGCGTTCGGGCACATTCGATCAGGGTATTGAAGAACCGGTGGAATTTCAGATAGAAAGCTATCTGCGCTACCAGGCCGACAGTTTTTCAAAAGTGTTCGATGCTAACACCTATGTGCTGATGACCCGCGCCCTAGATTATTTTGATCTCGCGCGCGAATACAACGACGATGCCGTTAGTGCCTTTAAAAATGCGCAAAGCAAATTCATGGTAATTTCGTTTACCTCCGATTGGCGCTTCGCTCCGGAGCGCTCACGGGAATTGGTCAATGCTTTAATTCGAGCCGACAAAGATGTGGTGTATGGTGAAGTGGAATCTTCCTTTGGTCACGATGCCTTTCTGATACCCAAGCAGCCGCGTTACTGGGATTTATTTCGTACCTACATGAATGCAATAGAGGTAAGCGGCTAATGCGCATTGACCATAAAATTATTCAGGACTGGGTCGAACCCGGTTCTCGTGTACTGGATCTCGGTTGCGGCGATGGCTCTTTACTCAAGGCTCTGCAAGACAGTAAGGATATCCACGGTTACGGTATTGAAATTAATTCCGAAAATATTTTGCGTTGCATCGGCAATGATGTAAATGTTATCGAGCAAGACATCGACGACGGTTTGGGAGACTACGACGACCAAAGTTTCGACATGGTTATTATGTCGCAAACAATTCAAACCATGATGTACCCGGAACGCACCCTGGAAGAAATGCTGCGTGTTGGCCGCCAGGTAATTGTAACCTTTCCAAATTTTGGCCACTGGAAAGCGCGTTTGCAACTGGCACTTCACGGTCGCATGCCAGTATCTGATTTACTGCCTTACGAATGGTATAACACACCCAACATACATTTTTGTACATTCCGCGATTTCGAATTTTTATGCAAAGCTCTGCAAGTCGCTACGTTGAATCGTGAAGTTATTGGGGGCACGGGCGTCAGCTCATTGTTCGAAAAATTACACCCCAACTTGTTCGCGGCAACTGCTCTGTATCGCTTAACCAAAGGAGCCCGATAATGCGCCTGTTTATGTTTACTTTGGTATTACTTTATAGTACTTGGTGCCTGGCCGAAACCAGCTCACAAGGCAGCCAACAATTTGGCAACTATGAAATCCATTACAGCATTCTTCCCAGCAGCTTTATTCAACCTGAGGTTGCAGCCGCCGCTGGTGTTAAACGCAGTAAATACGAATCACTCATTAACATTTCAGTCACTCGTCATGGCGAATACGGCGGCTTGCCGACGCAACTTAGCGGTACGGTAACCAACTTGATGCAGCAGCAGAAAGTTTTGCAGTTTAATGAAATTAACGAGCAAAGCGTGGTGTATTATCTAGCGCCAGTACGGGTTGCCAGCGAAGAAGTGGTGCACTTTGAAGTGGTCGCACAACTCGCCGACAGCGAGCCATTCACCTTAAAATTTTCCACCAAACTTTACCCCGACAAATAACCCCGTAGTGAGTGAGTTCAGGTCGTTATGACGCAAATTGTGGTTTTGGCCAGCGGCAACGTTGGCAAGCTAAAAGAATTTCAACACATGTTAACCAGTTGCGACCTTGACGTGCGCCCGCAATCTGAATTTAAGGTTGCGGAAGCCGAAGAAATCGGCTTAAGTTTTGTTGAGAACGCCATCATCAAAGCGCGTAACGCCTGCGACCATACGGGCTTACCGGCAATTGCTGACGATTCCGGGCTCGCCGTAGACGCTCTTAAGGGTGCACCTGGTATCTACTCCGCACGTTTCTCCCAAGGTTGGCAAGGCCGGGAAGCGAGTGATCAACACAACAACAATTACCTGCTGGAACAACTCGCCGATATTTCCGATGCCGAACGCACAGCACGTTATCACTGCATTTTGGTATATATGCGCAGCGCTGCCGACCCGACGCCACTGATTTGTCAGGGTTCGCTGGAAGGCCGCATCCTGCGCCAGCCGGTAGGCGACAACGGCTTCGGCTACGATCCGTTGTTTTACCTGCCCAAATACCAGTGCAGCTGTGCGCAGCTCGATAAAGCGGAGAAAAATCGTATCAGCCATCGCGCCATCGCGATGCAGAAACTCCTCCAGGCACTCACGCACTAAGCCATTTCGCAGCGAATAACCGCAGCAGCAATGAGGTGTCGACGTAGCCGCTGGGGTAGTTGCAGTCTATGCTTTAGCAATCAAGCATTGCCAGAGACGCCACCAATCCATGAGGATGCGCAAAACCACGCTGTCACTCGCCGCAATCGGGGTTACCCTGGTTTTGCTGCTGATCCACCCCTTTTTACCGCAACGACACCTTTCTCTGTGGCCCAGTAATAGCTATTTGCGAGACTTGCAATCCGATGGTGCAAACGGCGGCGCCAGCAATATTTCGTGGATAGATGAAAAACGCAACTATTGGATTTGCCACCTTAAAAAAAGCACACAATACCCATTCTGCCTGTTTCATATCTCCCTGTACGATGGCGATATGGAAAATGGTTTGGATCTCAGTGAATATGACCGCATTGAACTGGTGGCTCACTACGAGGGTGATGCGAAGTTCGTGCGTTTCTTTGTTCGCGATTTCGACCCAATGTTTTCAGTACCGGATAACCCGATAACAGCGAAACACCAGGCTGTGAACCTCAGCAGTGATGAATTAGTTGGCAAGTTAACAATTGATTTCGCAGAACTGCATGTTTCCGATTGGTGGAAGAGTGACCTTGAAGTGCCTCTGGAAAAATCGCGCCTCGATTTTTCCAATGTCATTCATCTGGGGCTCGATATCGTTGGCGAAGAAAATCTCGGTACTCACGAGTTGATTCTGGTGAGCCTAAAGCTTCACGGCCCCCTGGTGCCAGCCGACAAGTGGTATTTGGGAATTATTGTTGCCTGGATGGTGGCTCTGATGATTCTCGGCCTGCGACAATTTATTCAGATGGACGCCCGTGACCTGGAAGACCAGCAGCGTATTCACCAGTTGCACGAGGCCAATACCGAACTGCGCAAAGAGGCCAGCCGTTACCTGGAAATTTCCACCAGCGATGCCCTCACCGGTTTGTTAAATCGGCGCGGTATCGAGGGAGTGCTGAGTCGTTTTTATGCAACGCCCGAACAGCGAATGCACACCTCATTGATGGTGATACAAATCGATGGCTTGGCTGGGCTGAGTAAATCGCGCGGTGAGGCCTTTACTCAACCGATCCTGAAACAGATCGGTCATTACCTGCAATACGAGTGCCCTTCAGATTTTCGCATCTGCCGCTGGAGCCCCGACCAATTTCTGCTAATCTGCCCCGAAGTAGACCAGCATCGTGCGGAATTACTGGCGCGGCAGTACCTCCAAGGTATCGCCGCAATCAAACCTGAAGATGATGAAATATTGCAGCTAAGCGCCAGTATTGGTGCCACCCAATGGGCGGAACATATGAGTTTCGAGAAAGCATTCGACCTAGCCGACTTGGCGCTGCGACAAGCGCGCATGGCGGGCGGGAATCAATATCGTACCGCTGCCGCGAAAAATCAGGAACGCGCTGTGTGAGGCTGCATTCTCCTGGCTTGCCGAATTTATAGGGGCCTAGAAAATCCACCCAAACTGCAAACCACCAGAAGTCACCGTATCACTTTTCGCGTAGGACAATTCCACAGCAAATCGCTTCAGGCGAAACGCCACGCCTCCCGACATCGTATCTTCTCGAAAACCGGTGAGATCCTGGCGATAACCCAGTTGCAAATCGAGAAAACTCCAGGGGCTGATTTCCAAACCAAAACTGGCGTCTTGAGTAGCGGCTTCGAATGCAGTGGGTTCATTCTCACCCAAGTCGTAATCCAAGCCCACAGAGACGTAATCGTGCACATAAGCCAGCCCCATGCGCATACGGGGTTTTATCTGTAACTCCGCGCCGCTGCTGGTGGTGAATTTCTCCGGTATCAGGTCTTTGGCGGCAAGCGCGATGCGATAGTTCTCGAACAACTGGAACGCCACCCCCAAATCGGCATTCATGCTCAAATACGACTGTTCATCGCTGTCGAATTCCAACTCATCATCGCCAAAATCGGTGGAATCATTAATCGCCAATACACGTAAAACTTTCGGTGTAACGCCCACCGCGAGGCCCTGCCCAAAAAAATCGAACTGCTTGGAAAGCGACACGCCCCATTCAAAAATACTGTAGGCCGTAATTTGGGCAGACGAATTAAAGCTGTCGGTTGGATCGATAAGATTGCCATTGGCATCAAGTAACTCGGGAGGAATCGTGCTGAGATCACCACCGCTGGCGACAGTTTCCAGGGCGCTGATATAACTCTCCAGCAATGCGAAATCGGCAGCGGGAATGCTGGAGTCTGCAACACTGATCGAACGGCTGTTCAGAAAAAAAGCCCCGCCCTCCAAGAGACTCGGCACACTTACCGACAAACCGGCAACCAGTTCGCCATCCACCTGCTTGTTGCCCAAATCCAGTAATAGGCGCTGCAGATCCCGCGCGCGCGTCGCAACATCACCCGCAGTGGTTTGACTGGGGTTGGCATTGTAGGCCTGCACGGCCAATTCGAGATTTTCCTGCAAATTATCGTCGGCCGCATCAACGATGTCCTGCGCGGCATCATCGATTTGCAGCACAATATTTGGGAATACGAATCTGCTGTCGCGCGAGGTGTTTTCAGACTCGTCATTCAGAGCCAGAAGCGCCGGATTGTAATATTGCGCCTGGTGAAAGCTGGCCACCGCCACACCGGTGCCCCCCATCGCCAAACCGCGCGGTTCGTAAATACCATAACTGAGCGCTTGAGCAGAGCGCGGCACGCCGAGAAGAGCTATACCCGCTGCAAGCGCAACGCCAGTAACTAATTGAAACGATTTGAATTCTGTGAAAGCGGATTTCAGCACAAGGTTTCCTTCGTTTTTTTGTTGTACTCCAATAACATAGCCGCAGCGGAAGCGGTATTCCGTATTAAAATGTAAATTTGCGATCAATGCATGAATGTAGATCCCACAAACATCGCACGCGGGTTAATCCTTCCCCCGTTGTCACTGTATATTCACATCCCCTGGTGTGTTCGCAAATGCCCGTATTGTGATTTCAATTCCCATGGTGTTAGCGGTACGTTACCGGTTGCAGAATACATCGCCTCCCTGATCGCCGATTGTAAACAGGATGCGCATTACGCGCAGGGACGCGACATTCAATCCATTTTTTTTGGCGGTGGTACTCCCAGCCTGCTGTCAGGGCAGGATATCGGTAATATTTTGCGTGGTATTGGCGAACATTTCAGCCTCGCGAAGAATTGCGAAATCACGCTGGAAACTAACCCCGGCACCGCCGAATACAGCAATTTTGAGGGATACCTTGCTGCCGGAGTGAATCGCTTATCGCTGGGTGCACAGAGTTTTAATGAATCGCAACTCAACACCTTGGGGCGCATTCACGCGCCGCAAGATACCAGTCGCGCTTACGGGCTGGCGCGCGCCGCCGGGTTCAACAATATCAATCTCGACCTCATGTTTGCGCTGCCACAGCAAAGCTGCGCAGAAGCTATGGCAGACCTCGATGAAGCCTTGGCCCTGGCGCCAGAGCATCTGTCGTGGTACCAACTTACCATCGAACCCAACACCGCATTTTATAGTAAACCCCCACGTTTGCCGGATGACGACACCAGTTGGGAGATACAACAAAGCGGCATGAAACGTCTTGCTAAAGCAGGGTACCAGCAATACGAAGTAAGTGCTTACTCACGTCCTGAGCGAGAAGCAAAGCACAATCGCAATTATTGGGAGTTTGGAGACTACCTGGCGCTCGGCGCCGGCGCGCACGGTAAGATTACACTGGCGGAAAAGCGCGAAATTGTGCGTTACAACAAAACCCGACAACCCGACCATTATCTCCAGGCCCTGAAAAACGGTCGATTTACGGCACACTGCGAATCGATCACACAACGCAATTTGCCCTTTGAATTTATGATGAACGCCTTGCGGCTCAACCAAGGCGTGCCCGCAGCGCTCTTTCAACAGCGCACCGGCTTAGCTCTCGAAAGTGTGGCACCGCAATTGAGTCAACTTAAAAAGCTCGGCTTGCTCCTCGAGCGCCCCGACACACTTGCCGCAAGCGACCGGGGAAGGCAATATCTCAATTCGTTGCTGGAAGCGTTTCTCGTCGAATAAGCCTCAAACTCAGGGATCGCTTACTGCTACACTGTATTTTATTTTCACAATAAAAACTTCATGCTGAACCCAGCCCAAGCCTATCGCAACTTAAGCATCGCGCGTAAAGTCGTGGTCATGGTTGTCGCCCTCGGCTCATTACTGACCTGTGCGGTGATTATTGAGCGTTTGCTGATCGGGCACAAATTTACCAATGAAATAGAACTGCAACTCGATAATGCCGCCGCTGAACTTACCCCCTGGCTGGCAAAAACCCTGGCGCGTGGAGACATGGCTAACGCGCAAAAACAACTTCAATCAACGCAACAGCGGCACCCCAATCTCGCCTTCCGACTCGACATGCTCGCAACCAATCAGAACATGCCGATTTTTGACGAGTTGGCGCGACTGCAACCGCACGGCATGCAGCGTTCTTTTCAAAAGCGCTACACGCTGGCCACCACACACAATACCTTTGTGCTCTCCATTAAGGGCATAGGAGAATTCTTCAACGCCGAATTTAGCCATCACTTGTTGTACAACCTGCTTATTGAAGGTCTGTTGGTGATTTTCATGGCCGGCTTAATTCTATTGGTGTTGCAACAACTGGTTTTCCGCCATCTGCGCGATATTGCCACACAAGCCGCACAAATGACGATTGAGAATATCAGTCGGCCGCTGACACTGCAGCGTACCCGTTTACCAGGGCAGCGCGATGACGAACTCGATACAGTAGTGCACGCACTGGAAAAAATGCGCCAGACGATTCGCGCCGATATAAAACAGCAAACGCAAATCGAAGAAGCACTCTTGGCGGCCAAGGAAGAAAAAATTGAAAGCCGCCGTTTGATCGAGCGGGTAAAAGCGGCAAACCAAGCCAAGAGCCAGTTTATTGCCACCATGAGCCACGAGATTCGAACGCCGATGAATGGCGTGATCGGCATGATCGAAATGCTGCGCGATACGCCGCTCAACGACAGCCAGAAACATTACCTAGATGTGATTTTCCGGTCTGGCGAGTCGCTGTTAAATATTATTAATGACATTCTTGATTATTCGAAGATCGAAGCCGGCAAAATGAACCTGGAAAGCGTCGACTTCGATCTCAATGAACTGCTTAACGACTGTGTACAATTGTTTAGTGCTACAACCCACAAGCGCAACATCGAATTCCTGTGCAGTATCACCCCCGAGACCCCCACCCAGCTGCGTGGCGACCCCACTCGATTGCGCCAGATTCTGGTGAATTTAATCGGTAACGCATTTAAATTTACTTCGACCGGGCACGTTATGGTGCTGGTAAAACAAACCCAGGATCGTCCCTCTGAACACCCGGTGCTGCATTTTTCAGTGGACGACAGCGGTATTGGTATCGATAAGCAAACCCAGCGCAACCTGTTTCAGGCGTTTAATCAAGCAGACAGCAGTACCACGCGGCGCTTCGGCGGCACAGGGCTGGGTTTGGCCATTTGTAAACAGCTGGCAGAACTCATGGGCGGCACCATAGGCGTTGAAAGTGAACATGGTAAGGGTTCCACTTTTTGGTTCACCATCCGCTTTGATTTGCCATCCGACAAACAGCGCCAGGCGCCCAGTTCGAGCTTAGCACTCTCAGGGAAACGCATTCTGGCGATTCACAATTCACCCATTTTAGTTACCGCGTTTAAAGAACATTGCTCGGGTTCGAATATGGTGTGTCACTATATCACCAGCGGCACCGAAGCCTTGAAACGCCTCGGCAACCAAACGCCGGAGCAACACTACGATTTTATATTTCTCGATCAAACGGTTGCCGGGGAAGATGGTTTCGCCATTGCCCGCAGCATTCGCGAAATTCCCGACTATTACGAAACGCCGATTTTAATGCTCACTCACGAGCGCACCACAAAATTTACCATGGAGCAGCTCACCCCCATTACGAGCGTTATTCCCAGGCCGCTTACCATTCACGCCCTTAAAAGCACGCTGCTCGCGCAATCCACCGGTGTCATTCTCAATGAACTGATTTCGATGGATAGCAAAGCCCTGGCGCCAAAGCAGAAACTGAATGTGCTGGTGGCCGAAGACAATGCGGTGAATCGCATGGTCATCGAAGGCCTGTTGAGCAAAATGGATATAGAACCTATTTTTGCTGAAGACGGGCTGGAAGCGCTCGAAGCCTTCCAAAAGGCAACTCCCCGTTTCGACCTGGTATTTATGGATTGTGAAATGCCCGTAATGGACGGCTTCGTGTCCACCGAAAAAATACGCGAACACGAACGCAATCGCGCCATGACCCCAATGCCAATCATCGCGCTAACCGCACATGTTGAGGCGGAACACCGCCAACGGGTGTTCAACTGCGGTATGAATTACTACCTCACCAAACCCGTTACCATGGACAAACTGCGCGAAGCATTGGTGTCTGTGGGCGTCATGAAAGATTAATGACCAGATTCTTACAGTTGGCGTAAAATAACTAGAATTCTGTGTTTAATGGTTACAATGGAATAATCGATGCCCGATCTTGAACTCGTGGAAGACTCCGTCAGCGATGCAGCTGAAACGCTCAACCTGGAAAATCCTGCCTATTACATCAATCGCGAATTATCGCACCTGGCGTTTAACCAGCGGGTACTCGCCCAGGCACTCGATGACCAACACCCCTTACTGGAACGGCTTAAATTCCTGCTGATTTTCAGCTCTAATCTCGACGAATTCTTCGAGATACGCGTCGCCGGGTTGATGCAGAGCATCAAGTTCGAGCGAGAAACCACCGGTCCCGACGGCATGCATCCCACAGAGGTACTGCGCGAAATTTCCCTCATCTGCCATGAAACCGTGGAATTGCAGTATCAAACCCTAAACGACGTTTTGATTCCTGCATTAGCCGAACAGAGCATTCGCTTTATCCGGCGGCGCAAGTGGACCACGGCACAGGCTGCCTGGGTCGAGCAGTTTATCGATAGAGAAGTCTTGCCCATCGTAAGCCCAATCGGCATCGATCCAGCGCACCCCTTCCCGCGGCTGGTGAACAAAAGCTTGAATTTTATTGTGGAACTCGAGGGTAAAGATGCTTTCGGTCGCGATTTAAACTACGCCATTGTGCCTGCGCCACGCACCTTGCCGCGGGTTATTAAATTGCCCGACGGGCTCGGCGAACCTGGCCATAACTTTATCTTTCTGTCGTCGATGATCCACGCTCATGCTGAGAAAATGTTTCCCGGCATGGAAGTCAAAGGTTGCTATCAGTTCCGCATCACCCGCAACGCTGACCTGGACGTTGACATGGAGGGCATCGCCGACCTGGCACGGGCGCTGCGCGGAGAACTGCATTCGCGACGTTTTGGTACTGCAGTAAGGTTGGAAGTTGCCGATAACTGCCCCGAAGAACTCACCACCTTTCTTCTACGCGAAGCCGGCCTCACCGAACAACAGTTGTACCGCGTCAATGGCCCGGTAAACCTCAAGCGCCTGATGAAAGTGCCTTCTCAGGTAGGGCGGCCCGACCTGCTATACCCGCCATTCACACCGTCTATGCCTAAGGGGCTAACCCGAAAAGATGTGATTTTCGATGCCGTAACCCGTAAAGATTACTTGTTACAACACCCCTTCGAATCGTTTTCGCCGGTCATTCAGTTTCTGCGACAGGCTGCTAAAGACCCCCACGTGGTCGCTATCAAGCAAACTTTGTATCGTTCTGGCGGCCTGAAATCTTCAATTGTTGATGCCCTAATCGACGCTGCGCGCAATGGCAAGGAAGTAACCGCCGTCGTGGAATTGCGGGCGCGTTTCGACGAAGAAGAGAATCTCGAGCTGGCGAGCCGGCTTCAGGAAGCGGGCGCTGTAGTGGTATACGGCGTGGTAGGCTACAAAACTCATTCGAAAATGATTCTTGTGGTGCGCCGTGAAAATGGCGAACTCAAACGCTACGTCCACTTGGGAACCGGCAACTACCACAGCGGCAATGCCCGTCTGTATACCGATTATTCACTACTCACAGCCGACCCGGTGTTATGTGAAGACGTGCACCGCGTATTTCAGCAGCTTACAGGTATGGGCAAAGCCGAGCGCATGGATAAACTACTGCACGCGCCTTTCACTCTGAAGCGCCAACTCCTGCGCCTAATTGATGGCGAAGTAAAAGCTCACAAAGACGGCAAAGAAGCGCACATCATAATGAAGTGCAACGGCCTCACCGAACCCAAAGTGATTCAGGCGCTCTACAAAGCCTCTCAGGCTGGCGTTAAAATCGACTTAATAATTCGCGGGATGTGCTGTTTGCGGCCAGGGCTAGAAGGCGTTTCAGACAACATCACGGTGCGCTCTATTGTGGGCCGTTTCCTAGAGCACACCCGAGTTTATTACTTCGCCAACAGCGACGCACGGGTGTTCTGCGCCAGTGCCGACCTTATGGAGCGCAATCTTAATCACCGAGTGGAAACCTGCTTTCCAGTAGAATCCCCCGAGCATTCCGAGCGCATCATTCGAGAGTTAAAACTGTATCTGAATGACTGTCTGCGCAGCTGGCAACTGAGCAATAACGGCGAATATCAACACAATCGCTGTAATATCGACGAGCCAGTGATTGGTGCGCAAGAGGAACTGCTGCAAACCTTGTCAAACTAAAACTGCACCACAATTGATATAAGATTGATAGCCGCCTTTGGCCTTGTGATATGGTGCGGCTATCCTTATTATTAGCGTCCCCCCTCAAAATCTTACCTGTTGGAGTAAACTATGAGTGAAGCGATCGTTCACACAAGCGATGCAAGCTTTGAACAAGACGTATTGACTGCTGACGGCCCTGTGCTGGTGGATTTCTGGGCTGCCTGGTGTGGACCCTGCAAAATGATCGCCCCGGTTCTGGATGAGCTTTCGAAAGAATACGACGGCAAAATCAAAATTTGCAAAATGGACGTCGACGCCAATAAGGAAACCCCGGCAAAGTTCAACATTCGCGGTATTCCGACACTGATCATTTTCAAAAATGGCAGTGCTGAAGGCACTAAAGTGGGTGCCTTGTCGAAAGCTCAATTGAAAGAATTTATCGACGCCAACCTGTGATTTACCTTATGGCACAACCGGTTATCGCTGCTTGTGCCATAACTCTTTGCAAGCGCCAATATTTGTGGCTATACTGCAAATGTCTCGCAAAATAGCAATTCCGCTCATCTCTCCTGCTGTCATTCTTATCCCGAAACCAGTTACCCGATGACGGACTATTGCGATGGCAATCACCCTATTCGGATCGCACTGACACTTGCCAAACCGTGCTCCTGTTACGCTAACCTGCTGTGGCCACAAGCTGGGCAGTCTCCAAGCACCTAAACTTTATTCCGCGATTTCAATAGCGATTTGCCACTGAATTAACGTTACTAACAAATAAACCAAAAAGTCTCGCGATTACTGCTAAATTTTAATTAAGGTAGCCGCGATAAAAACAATTATCTTTGCCATCAGCAACCAGCATCTCATCGTAAAAGTCTTATGAATCTCACCGATCTGAAAACAAAACCCATAGAAGAACTCATTGGCATCGCCAAAGAAATGGGCATGGATAGTCTTGCCCGCTCCCGTAAACAGGATGTGATTTTTAATATTCTCAAACGCCACGCACGCAGCGGTGAAGATATCTACGGCGATGGCGTACTGGAGATTTTGCAAGATGGCTTTGGCTTTCTGCGTTCTGCCGGTTCCAGTTATCTGGCAGGCCCTGACGATATTTATGTTTCTCCCAGCCAAATTCGACGTTTTAACTTGCGTACCGGCGACACTATTGCTGGTAAAATTCGCCCACCGAAAGAAGGTGAACGCTATTTCGCCTTATTAAAAGTTAACGAGATTAACTTCGACAAGCCCGAAAATTCCCGCAATAAAATTCTTTTCGAAAACCTCACGCCATTATTTCCCAACGACCGCTTGGTCTTGGAAACTGGCAATGGTTCTTCAGAAGACCTTACCGGGCGCATCATTGATTTAATTTCCCCCATCGGCAAAGGCCAGCGCGGCCTGATTGTGGCACCGCCCAAAGCCGGCAAAACCATTATGATGCAGAATGTTGCACAGGCCATAACGCGCAACAATCCGGAATGCCATCTCATCGTATTGCTTATCGACGAACGACCTGAAGAAGTAACCGAAATGCAGCGCTCGGTGCGCGGTGAAGTGGTCGCCTCCACCTTTGACGAACCACCCTCGCGGCATGTACAGGTTGCCGAGATGGTTATCGAACGCGCCAAGCGTTTGGTGGAGCATAAGAAAGATGTGGTTATCCTACTTGACTCCATTACCCGTTTAGCCCGTGCCTATAACACCGTGATTCCTTCATCCGGTAAAGTACTTACCGGTGGTGTTGACGCCCACGCATTGGAAAGACCTAAGCGTTTCTTCGGTGCCGCACGTAATATTGAAGAAGGCGGTAGCCTCTCGATTGTTGCCACTGCACTGATCGATACCGGCTCCAAAATGGATGAAGTCATTTACGAAGAGTTTAAAGGCACCGGTAATCTGGAATTACACCTCGATCGTAAAGTGGCCGAAAAACGCGTGTACCCGGCCATTAACATCCGTCGCTCTGGCACGCGTCGTGAAGATCTGTTAATGAAAGAGGAAGAACTCTCGCGCGTTTGGATTCTTCGCAAACTGTTGCACGATATGGAAGACATTGCCGCAACAGAATTTTTGGTGGATCGCCTGAAAGGTTTTAAAACCAACGATCAGTTTTTCCTTTCGATGAAATCGAAATAATACAACGCGTAGCGCGTTGTGGCGCGGCAGCGAAGCTGCCCGCGGGGAACGGGAGCGACGCTCACTCTCGGAGCGCAGCCAAAGGCTGCTTCGGGAGCGGTCGCGAGCGATCTTCTGGGGAAAATCCTCTTATACGACTGACAATTTGCCTGGACGAAGGGATCGCCTTTCGCGATGCAGTTGAAACAAAATCTAAAAATATGTTCTTCGTGATGAATCATCAAAGAACCATACCGATTCCTGCATCAGACTTTTGGCAGCGCTCTCGAAGGCCACAAGACCGCTCTCGCAGTGAACACAGTGAGCATCCCGCGCGTGTTTAAAGACTTACGGGATTTCATAGCGCTGCTCGAAAAAAAAGGCCAACTAAAACGCATTCAGCACCCTGTAAGCGCGTCCCTAGAAATTACTGAAATTTGCGACCGTACGTTGCGCGCAGGTGGGCCAGCGTTGCTGTTTGAAAATGTTGTGGGTTCGGATATCCCATTATTGGGTAATTTATTTGGTACTGCAGAACGCGTTGCTTTAGGAATGGGTCAGGAAACCGTAGGCGCGCTGCGCGAAGTGGGAGAATTGTTAGCCTTTTTAAAAGAGCCGGAACCCCCCACGGGTATGAAAGACGCCTGGGAAAAACTGCCTATTTTCAAACAGGTTTTAAACATGTCACCCAAGCTGGTGAGCAAGGCGCCTTGCCAGGAGCTTGTGCTTGAGGGTGATGCGGTCGATTTAAACAAACTACCCATTCAGACTTGCTGGCCGGGCGACGCCGGGCCACTGGTTACCTGGCCGCTGGTAATCACCAAAGGCCCTCATAAAGAACGCCAGAACCTTGGCATATACCGCATGCAGCTTATCGCAAAAAACAAGTTAATTATGCGTTGGCTGAGCCACCGTGGCGGTGCGCTGGATTTTAAAGAATGGCAGACACAGCACCCCGGAGAAAATTTCCCCGTTTCGGTGGCATTGGGAGCTGATCCTGCAACCATACTCGGCGCGGTTACGCCGGTTCCCGACACGCTTAGCGAATATGCCTTCGCGGGTTTGTTACGTGGAAGTAAAACCGATGTCGCCAACAGTATCGGCAATCAATTGCAGGTGCCAGCATCGGCAGAGTTTGTATTGGAAGGCTACATCGCTCCGAATGAAATGGCCGATGAAGGCCCGTTTGGCGATCACACCGGTTATTACAATGAAGTCGAACGCTTCCCGATATTCACCGTAGAGCGTATCACCCATCGAAAAAACCCCATTTATCACAGTACCTACACTGGCAGACCACCGGATGAACCGGCGATTTTAGGCGTGGCCCTTAACGAAGTGTTTGTACCGCTTTTAAAAAAACAGTTTCCAGAAATCGTAGATTTTTATTTGCCCCCAGAAGGCTGCAGTTACCGCATGGCGGTCGTGACGATGAAAAAACAATATCCCGGACATGCAAAGCGCGTAATGCTGGGAGTATGGTCTTTTCTGCGGCAATTTATGTACACTAAGTTTGTGATCGTTACCGACGACGATGTCAATGCACGCAATTGGGAAGATGTTATCTGGGCGCTCACGACGCGCGTCGATCCCAGCCGTGATACGACATTAATCGACAACACGCCCATCGATTATTTGGATTTTGCCTCGCCAGTGTCGGGCTTGGGTTCCAAAATGGGTATTGACGCCACTAACAAATGGCCAGGCGAAACCACGCGAGCTTGGGGTTCGCCAATCGCTATGGATGAAGCGGTAAAAACTAAAATCGATGAAATTTGGGATCACTTGGGTATCGACGCCTGACCACCCGCTAATACACGACCCGCGCTTTGCCATTGGCTTTGGCTTTATAAAGTTGCTGATCCGCTCTGTACAACAGTTCGCTGAGCGAATCATCGTCGCTTTGCTTCACTGCCAAACCGATACTTACCGACGGGCAGGCACCAGCACCTTCCTTAACTAGAGAATTACTGCGCGCATCTTCAATATTAAAGAGAATTTTATCCGCCAGGATGACTCCCTGATCCAAACTTGCTTCAGGCAGGTAAATAGCAAATTCCTCACCGCCGATACGCCCCACCACGTCGGTTTCGCGGATAGACGACTTTAAAAGAGAACCAATCTGTGTAAGAGCGCGATCACCTTCGGCGTGGCCAAAATTATCGTTTATAATTTTGAAGTCGTCGATGTCGATCATCATCACGCACAGACCATGGTTATATCTACCCGCCTGCTTAAACGCGCGCTCGGCTAATTCCATAAAATAACCGCGGTTGTATAAACCTGTAAGTGAATCGGTAATCGACATTTCAAACAGTTTCTTTTCATCCTGCTTTTGCCGTTCCAATTCCTGCTGCAATTTTTTCCGCTCAGTTACATCACGTATCACTGCGATAGTATTGCTGCCGTATTTGGTTTGTATGGGGCTCAGACGAATATCGACATACAACACCTTACCACTGCGTGTTTGTGCCATAAGGTTTACCGCGTCACCACCCATCTCACGCACTTCGGGTGATTTTTGGTAAGCCGTGCGATAATTGAAATGCGCCGCCCGTGATGATTCTGGCACCAGATCTTCCACCGTCATTTCAATTAATTCTTTAGTGGTGTAACCAAACAGCAGTGAAGCCTGCGTGTTGGCTTTAATAATATTGCCACCGTGATCCACCTGCAGTACCGCATCTGGCATAGACTCGAAGAGCTGCTCACTTTCCTCCAGGGCGATACGCAAATCTGCATAAACACGATCCATGGTAGAGATGATTTTTTTATAGCGGTCTTCGATTTGCTTTAAGCGGGATATTTCAGTGTGAATACCAAGCATGCGTACCGCGTTGCCCTGGCTGTCGCGAATTGCAACGCCACGACAACGCACCCACACTGTGTCGCCATTTTTATGTGTGAAGCGCACAATTTGATCATAGGGGTGATTATCGAAAGCACAGTGGAGTTCGAGGTCGCGACGCGCTACTTCGAGGTCTTCTGGGTGAATCACGGCTTGCCAATTTGCGGAGTGGTGAGTTTTTTCTTCGGGGTCGTAGCCCAAAGTACGCCAAAAGCCGGGGCTTAGCCATTCGTCTTCAGGCTGCTCGAGGTTCCAAAACCAGATGCCATCGAAAAGGTGTGCATCCAGGTAGTCAAACAGGTTTTTATCGACCTGAATCAGTTCGGTCAGCTCTCGCTCTAAGTAGTGCATCTCTATTGCCACGATGCTGGTGCGCTCCAATAAACTCCACTCATTGAGTTTAGCAAAGCGTGAAAACTGTGTAATAAAACTGCAAATATCTTAGACTGGCGCAAAACATACGACAGAGAAAGCCACAGACCGTGCAGTGGCGCTGCCATTGCTGTAGCTATGCTTCTGATCGCCCCGAAAGGCAACCGCATCGCCGGCACTCAGTACCCAGGTTTCCCCAGAAACATGCAAGTTCACAACACCCCGCTCACAAGTGAGGTATTCCCGTGTGCCCTGCGTATGGGGCACACCAAGGATGGTTGCCCCCGGCTTCAATTCAATGCGTTCGATGTGCAAACCCGGAATGGCCTCGGGCAGCAGTGGCCTGAAAGAACCACCGCGACGATTGCGCGGCGGCCCGAAACCCGAGGGAAAGAAGGCCACCTGGGCGCGCGGTGCACTCACCAGTTCTTCAATGCTCACCTGGAGTGCGGCTGCGAGTTTGCTAAGCACCGCAAGCGTTGGATTTCCGCCCCCTGTTTCGATACTCGCCCAAGTGGGCCGGGGAATTCCGGACAGCCGCGCAATGTGTTGCTGAGTGAAACCGCGGGCTTCTCGCAGCTGTTTAACATTTTGAGCAAGGTTGTCGGCCAGGTTTCGTGCGGAGTCGGGTTGCTGCATGGTTAATACCTCAACAAGCTGTTGTTATAATAACAATATTGTTTCAAAACCAACTATAACAGCAATAATAGGCATAACCCAACACGAGAGCTTGTTATGAAAATCTACATGGAACATATTAATTTACACGTGCGTGATATTGAAGCAACAGCAACATTTATCCGAACAGCATTTCCGCACTATAAAGTGCGCTACGACAGTGGAGCAAACTGCGAAGAACGCTGGATGCATATCGGCGACGACAATTGCTACTTCGCCATTTACCAGGCAAGTGAATTTAGTACGCCCAACCATCAACCTTACTCGGGTCAAGTAGGCTTCAATCACGTGGGCATGGTGGTGGATTCAGCAGCGACAATTCAGCAACGTCTAAGCGCCAACGGTTATACCGAATCGACACTGGAAAATAATCACCCCGCGCGACAACGAGTGTATTTTTTCGACCCAGACGGTAACGATTGGGAATTTGTGGAATACCTCAGTGAAGACCCGAAATTGAGGCATGATTATTCCGATGCTTAATGATTGTTAGTCGCTTGATAGTAAGCGGCCAGAATACTCTGGCCGCTGCTTTAAACTTATTGCCCGGTGAGAGCTTCCAAAAACCCATAAAATGCAGGCTTTACCGTGTAATCGTCATTAAAAAGTAGCGGCCATTCCCAATCGCTATTGGCCACCGCACGCATCCAGGTTTCTTCATCCACCAAGCCCCAAACGGTAATGCCCCCGCGTTGATCAGGCGGGACATTTTCCAGATAACTGGCAACCACATCTTTGTAGCGCTGCTTTTGCTGTCGTGCCAGCGCAATGGTTAATACCTGTTCCGGATACCAAACACCACCGGTGTAATCAGGGCCACGCCGATTAATCGCAATATCCAATTCAGATATTTTTATTTTTAAACCAGTTGCCGCCGCTTTTTGAAATGCCGCGTCCATTTGCTCACGACTTGGGGATTCCATGGTGATGTGCATTTGGAATCCCAAACCGTCTATAGGGATATCGCGATCAATAAAATCATTGAGCATAGCAATAATAAAATCCAACTTGCCATTGTTATAACTCAGATGAAAATCGTTGTAATAAAGTTCAGCTTGAGGATCACCCTCACGGGCAGACACATAAGCATTTTCAATAAAACTTGCTCCCATGTTTTGATAGAACAGATCATTTCGATAACCGGCTTGTGCAGTTTGCCAGTTATAATCCACAGCTTCATTAACCACATCCCAGCTATTAACACGCCCAGCGAAATGATTCACAATTTGGTACACGTGATTGTGCATCATTGAGTTCCAATCGCCCTCAAAAGACTTTATCCATTCGGGAATTTGAGAATCCCAATACCAGATAGTGGTGTGGCCGTGCATGCGCATATTATTGGCAAGTGCATAGTCAACAAGGGCATCTGCATCATCAAAATAAAATGTGTCTTGTTGCGGATGCAAATACGACATTTTCATAATTAAACCGGCAACCAATTCGTTAAAGTGGTAAGTGAGTACCGACTGCTGCGATGTGAGGGTAAAAATGCTACGCTCCTGGTCAGCCGCACTTACCTCCATACCGATGGGAAATTCTGCGTGTGCTTTGAGGCTATCGACTGCGTTATAGGCCACTGGAGGATTTTCGGGGTCGCTCGGTTCCGGTGTGGGAGCGGGCAGTGTTGGTGCTGTGCCGCCTCCAGAATCTGAACCACCACAAGCAGTGATAAGCAAACAAATAATAGCCATACCGAAGATATTTATTTTCATTCTAACGTCCTTTTACCTGAGCAGATTGAGAGGAAGAACGATTGCCACTGTTGTTATTTTTTCGTGGAAATCGTGCACGCATAAGCCATATGCGCCGCAGTTACTGTAAAGGACCCTCATCCAGAATACAAAGTAGACGACAAACAACGCTCTAAAATAGCGTCGCAGATTCACAGATGCCACGACTTACACCGGTTTTAAACCGTAATTCCATAAGTTTCGTTGACAGTGAGCCCCTATGACGCTAAAAATAACACTATCGGATTTCCAATCTCCCCGTTTAAATTTTCTGTAGCGATAATCGCGCCTATTCGTGCATCTCATATCTTGCACGTGAAGCGCCGCGAGCTTGAGAATTCCAGCAAACTTGGGGCGTGTTGACTCACTGTTGCAAGATGCAATGTGAGGCGTACCCCTAACCAACACACCCGAGAGCCACCCCTGGAATTCTGATAACGGAGTTCAGTTACTGTTTATGACGAACGTAATGTCTGGCGTCACAGAAGATGCCCTGCAGGAAGCGGCAACACCACTGGATCTGGTACAACGAATTCGCAACGGTGATTCTCTCGCCGAGCATCAACTGGTAGAGAAATATCAGCGCGGACTGCGTTTGGTGTTGCAGCGTAAAAGCAACCCCGGCATTGCGGAAGAAGTCTGCCAGGAGACTTGGCGGGTGGTGCTTGAAAATCTCCGTCAGGGGAAACTTCGTGACCCACAAAAACTGGCGGCATATATCACTCAAACTGGTCGCAATCAATTGATTATGTATTTTCGGCGCAACGAAAATACCGGCGCCGACAGCAGCAAAACCGTAGAACCCACCACCACCTTTGGGCCACAAGATGCCGTCGAACAACAACGGCTGCGTAACATCATCCAGAAGCTACTCGATGAATTGAACAAACCCCGCGATCGCGAAATTTTGCAGCGCTTTTACCTCGACGAAGAGGACAAGGTGAAAATTTGCGAAGATTTGTCACTCAGCGATTTACACTTCAATAGGGTCCTACACAGAGCCAAACAACGTTTTCGCGCATTAGTAGAAAGTCATGACAACATCACCTAAAAACTCATGATTAAGTAGGGCTCACTGAGATAGTTTTTACAATGGCTGCACAGTTGTTATAGGCAACAACCGTTGCCAGGAGACACCAATGACCAACACAAGCCACACACTCCCCGTTGAAGATGAGGTGGACTTATATATCAATGGCAAGTTAACCGAACAACAGGAAATTGAATTCGAAGCACGCTACCTTGAGAGCCCGGAATTGTTGCATCAGGTGGAATTGGCACAACAGCTGAAACAAGGCTTGGCCGCTGCAAACAGTGATGGCGGGTTGGCTCCAACACGCGCAGCACAACCCTTTCTGCATAAACTCAGCCGCTACTTTTGGGTGCCACAAACCGCCGTTGGGGCGCTGGCTGCGATATTGTTAATTGCGCCACTTGCCCTGCTAAACCGAACAGCCGGGGTTGCGCAACTGCCGAGCTCAGCAGCACTCGACAGTGAGCTGGTGATTATCGGCAGCACAGTATTGCGCGGTGCAAGCAACATGGGTGAAACTGAAAAACCGCTCGCAATCACACTCGATGCCAGCAAACCCTGGGTGACCCTGGCATTTGAAGTACCTCCGAGCCTGAGTAGGCCAATCGCCTGGCAAATTGCACTCAGCGATGCTGATGGCAGCGCGATTTATATGGGTGAGCCGCAATTCCCCAATGGGCGCTCGATCGTATCCGTGACGATAAACTTGGCTGCCCTCGTTAAAAACTCTTACAGTTATCGCATCACGCCTCAGCAAAGTCAGCAATCTGCAATTTCTGGAACGCTGTTGTTGCAGCGCTAATCGCACCAACGATATTCCATTTGGCGAGCGGTCTTTTCAGCAATTTCCCGTGACACCAAACGCTCAACCAAATGTAAACTCATATCAATACCGGCGGAGATTCCGCCGGACGTCAGGTATTTCCCAGTATCAACCCAGCGCTTGTTTTCGACGACGTCGAGATTTGCAAAGCTGCTTCGTAAATCTGAGATATCTTCCCAGTGGGTGGTAACCTGAAGGTTATCCAGCACTCCGGCTTTCGCCAAAATAAAAGCGCCGGTACAAACAGAAGCCACAAGCTTGGCTCGTGCCGCAGTTTCCGAAACCCAGCTCATCACCACAGGGTTTTGCAATTGCTCGTTGTGCACGCCACCCACCACGAGTAACAAATCGATCGAGGGGTGATTGCTGAAATCAAAATGTGGCATGAGTTGATAGCCGCCACGCGCGGTAACAAGCTCTGCTGTTTGCGCCACTAAAAACACCTCGAAGCAAAGCTCTGGAGCAACGCGATTGGCGGTCGAAAAAACTTCAAAAGGTCCCGAAAAATCCAGCACTTCTGCGTCGGGGTAAATGTAAATGGCGACATTAAGCATCGTGATTTTTCCGGTGTAATAAAATGACATTGCCGCACTTCCGACCGGTATCTACATAACGATGTGCGGCAATAACCTCGTCCAGTAAAAAAGTTTTATCTATTACTGCTTTAAAAACTCCACGTTCGAGTAAGTCTGCAATGTACAACAACATTTCTTTGGTTTCGGGAGCGACGCCACACAGTAATGTTTTGTTAAACAACGCGTGCAAAAATGCTCTGCAGCCCCCGTTTATTAAAATCAATTTACCGCCAGGTTTCAGCTTTGGCGCGGCTTTTTTCAGAGTGACATTGCCGACGGCATCAAGAATAAGGTCGTAGTTTTGTGTCTGCTGAGTAAAATCGACTTTGCGGTAATCAAGGCAATCTTCCGCACCCAAAGCGCGAGCCAAGTCATGTTTTTTTTCAGAGCAAACAGCAGTTACGACACCTCCGAAATGATTTGCGAGCGCCACAGCGGCAGTACCAACAGCGCCGGATGCACCATTAATCAAAATTCGCGATCCCGCTTTAACGGTAACGCAATCCCTTAAAAAATGTACGGCTGTAAGGCCACCGAAAATTATAGCGGCAGCATCGCTATAATCGATGCTCTCTGGTAACTTGACGATCGCACCCTGCTCGGCGACACAGGCATATTCGGCGTGAGCCCCCAATGCCATACCCGTGGAGCCAAACACGCGATCACCCGAGCTAAATTCTGTAACGTCACTGCCCACGGAAATTACTTCACCGGCGAGGTTCATTCCCGGGACATTACAACGCGGTTTAAAAATGCCAAACGCAAGACGCGCTGGCAGCCAAAAACCACGTGGAATCTGAAACGCACGCAAACGGCAGTCACCGCTGGTTACTGCGCTCGCGTGCACTTTAATAAGAAGCTGATTTTTTGTTGGCCGGGGTATCGCGACATCTTGCAACGCCAACACATCTGGCGCGCCATAGGCGTTCCAGCTCACTGCTTTCATCGCTGCATCCTCCTGAACGAAATCTTTACCTTGCAGGAGAAAACCAAACGTAAAAACAGTTTTAACGCTGGTAGTTTTTAATAAAGAAAGTTAATCAAAATATTTGTAATCCTGCGCGCGGAAGTATTCACCATTCGGGCCATTATCGTCCACGATAAGCGGTGCCAACATACCCGGTATTGTGGACTCCACCACATCCCAGGCATCTGGACCGCCAAGGTCGGTTTGAATCCAACCTGGATCAATGCAATTAACACGCACGTTTGTGTCTTTAAATTCAAATGCGAGATCTTTGGTAAATTTATCGACAGCTGCTTTGGAAACACTGTACGGCGCAAGATTGGGTTGATCGGCAATTCCGGAAGATACGTTCACAATACGTCCCCAGTTGCGAGCTTTCATTCCCGGTCCAAAGGCATTACACAATTTTGCGATGGCCAACACATTCACCTGAAAAACTTTTTGCCAAACACTCATATTAAATTCAAATACCGGAGTGGAGTCACAACCTATGGCAGCGTTGTTGTAAAGAATATCGAGCCGTGGTGTGATCGCAAAAGTTTGTTCGATGACCTGTGCAACGCCTTGCTCGCTATCAAGCTCACCGTACACTGCTGCCACTTCACCTTGGCTGGCAGTAAGCAGCCCTAAAGTTTTTTCAAGATTACCAGCAGCGCGACCGTGCACAATCAAATTACAACCCAGACTCGCCAAGCCCAGCGCAATTTGCTGACCAATACCGCGGCTGGAGCCGGTAACCAACGCCCATTTATCGTTTAAATTTTTTTTCATACGCTCAATTCTTTTTTTGTGAGTTGTACCAGCCCCTTCTGATAGAGCTCGGTGCTTTTTTGATGATCCCCCAGCTGTGCCAGCAACGCGGCAAGCTCTGCATAAGCTTGTGGGTTCGCTTGCAACTGCAGGCTACTTTCGAAATAACTTCGCGCTTTACCCCACAATTTGTTGCGCATCGAGATTCGCGCCAGCGCCAGCAAGAGATCAGCATCGCCAGGTCGCTGTCGCAGCCATTGTTCGGCAATGAGCAATTGTTCGCTACTGTTATTGGCAGCAGCCTTGCCGTAAAGGGTAATTAGAGATTTATTCCAGTTTTTGGTGAGCGCCTGGCGCAACTGCTGCTCGGCTTTATCGTACTGCTGCTGCGCGATTAACAATTCACTGTATTGTTCCACCAACGCGCCCGACGCTTTTAAATGTTTTGCCAGGTGATGCCAAAACCCCGTGAGTTCCTCAAGATTAAACCTGTGTGTTTGCATCAGCGCGGCACTGGCTTCAACTTCAAGCGCCTGTAAATTATCATCGCTGTAGTTCCGTGTTTTGCGCAACTGAGGTATCAAATCCAACACGGCCTGCCAGTCGTTAACCTGCATGTAAACCACCCGCAATAATTCCAACAACACTGGATGGCGCGGCGCACCAGTTCTGGCGCGTTCCAGGGTCGCTAGGCACTGCTCATATTGCTTTGCTGAAAGCTGCATTTTGGCTTGACTCAATAACACCGCCAACTCGTTTTCAGGAGCTACCTTTTCGGCCTGCGACAGCAATTCCTGGCAAGCTTCCAAGTCACCCATTTGGTGAGCACTGTGAGCGGCAGCGAGATAATGCACCAGCGGCTGATCTGCGTATTTGGCAACACTTAACAAATCCTTTTTGGCAGCCTCCCAGTTTCCCTCAATGTAGTTGATCAAACCCCGGTTAGTGCGAGTTGTGGTTTGTCGTGAGCGGCTTTCAACAAGAAATGACCAGCTGACTCCCAGCGATCGCAAAATCGCCCGAAACAATTTAATCACCTGCCGCCACAGGAACACCGCGACCACTATTGCAAACAACCCAAACCAGAAGCTGGTTTGAATGGTGGTTTCGCCAATACTCACCAATACGTAGCCACTGTCGGCCTTTATCAGCTCCAATATAAATGGGCTGGCGATCAGCACAACCAGGCTGAGCGCCCCGATAAATTTTGCGCGGTTCATTGTGAAGCGCCTCCCGCTGGCACGGCAGGCTCGGCCCCTTTGAGATTGTGCAACGTTTCTATATAAGCATGCAGTAATTCTAAGGATCCGGTGATGTCCGGCAGTTTTACTTCAATATTTTTTTGCGACAAGGCCTGTAACTGCTCACGAAACGCTGCAACGGGTGCAGATTTCGGGTAATAGTCGGAGAGGTATTTTTCAGCCTGCAGCAAGCTGTTTTGATAAATTGCCTGCTGTTCCCGCAAAAGCGCCAGTTGCGCACGCTCCATCATCAGGCGCACGTTTTGTTGCAGGTATTGAGCCGACTCAGGGGCGAGAATCGGGGTGGGTTTTTCGCCATGGCGGTCAATACTGATGTAACTACGTAAGCTCGCTAGAAACGCTCGCATATTATTTTTTATTGCTTCCCACCAGTTTTCTGCTGTGAGTTCGCTATCGAGTTTTTGCGACACAGGCTTTTCGTTGATACCCAATACCTGTTTGCGGTCGGGCCTAATTGGCAGCGTGGTAATTTGCTCGACGAGGCCATTGATCTGTAAATAGATACCCTCGGCATCGATCTTTTGAACCAGCCGCAAGGATGCGAGATCGTTATTCACAGCTTTGCGCAGTGCGAATAAATCCGGGTCATCAAGATCACGCAAAATCTTGTCGGCTTCCGTTAACAGCGCTTCAGCTCCGCCGGCACTGCGCTCAATCAAAATACGCTGGTTGGCGAGTTTAAGCAGATATTCAGCCTCGGCCAGCAGCCAGTCTTCCCGGGTTATAGTCGACATGGCCAGAAGGCGTTTATTTTGCGCGGCGAGGCGCTGTTCTGCAGCAAGAATACGCTCATTGGCATCGTGCAATTGCTGCTGTGTGGTCTGTAACTGCGCTTGCTGTTGTTGCCGCGATGCCGCGAGCTGCTGCTGTTGCTCCGAAAGGCTGGTCAACTCGCCTTGCAGCTCACTAACGCGACCACTTTTCGAGGCATCTTCGCGATAGAACTGGTAGCCGTACCACCCCATAGCGGCAACTGCCGCGCCGAGCAATGCAAGCGCTAACCATAAGGCCAGTGATCCCCACGGGAATTTTTTACGGGCTGTGGTCGCGATATTTATTTCGCCAGCGGTATCCCGCTGTTGCGGTGAATCTTGTACATCGCCATCGGCGGTTTCTTCATCCACCGCAACCGTTGACGGCGTATCCTTATTCATTTGCACGTCGCTGACAGAGTCATCTGATTGCAGCTCAGGCTCAGAGTCGTTCTGTGCTGGTGTTTTGTCGTCTTGAGTCATAAATCCATCTTAACCTGAGGTTTGAATAAACTGGGTGAGCGCTGCGAGCATTTCCGGCTCGCTGGCGTTACGCGCAATGATGAGTTGTTGAAAACCAGCAACCCGTGCTGCGGCTGCGACACGCTCCCCGGGAACCAGGAGCGGCAAGTGCTGCAGGGACAGCTCGGCCAGCCGCATAGCTTGCACGAGATTTTCTAGGGTTTCACCGGAAAACACCGAAAGCAGATCACGTTCGTCACTAAATTTGTTTGCAGCTAGTTCACTTATCGCAGATTTTGGTAACGCCCGCTCATAAAGCTCGCAATAACTCACTCGGGCACCGCGCGCCTGCAATTGTTCCGCCAGGGTGGTACGCCCACCAATACCGCGACAAATTAGGATTTTCTTATTTTCTACCTGTTGCAAAGCGTCGAGCGAGAGCAACTCTTCACTGTTCATGGCTTCAACTGCGGCTGTGACTCCACCCGTGGACTGCGGTAGCAACAACTTGGTAATTTCACACGCAGTTTTTTGCCCGACAGCGAAATAGTTCATTGCCGTGGGTAACTGTGGCCAGTATTGATCGAGCCACGCCCAGGTGTGCTGAACGGCATTCTGGCTGACGAAAATCACCCCGTCGAACTGATCAAAATCGAGAATTATCTGTTTTATAGCTTGCAGTTGTTCGGGCGTAGTAGCGGTAACAATCTCGAGTAGCGGCACCTCCAGGGTGGCAAATCCGACACCTTTCAAGTGTGCTACCCAAGCTTTATTTTGCTGTACTGGACGGCTCGCCAACACTCGCCACGGTTGCTCACTCTTGACCATATACGCTTTTTAATATTTCGTCAGCACCCGCAGTTAAAAGGCGTTGCGCCAAGCTGTTGCCCAAATCTTCAGCGGTGTTCGCAGGTCCACGGATTTCATCGTAAATGACACGCTGCCCCTCTGGATCGGCGACCAGACCACGCAACCACAAAGCACCATCTTCATGCATGGCGTAACAGCCAATCGGCACCTGACAGCCGCCCTCCAGGGTACGGTTCATGGCGCGCTCCGCCATGACCGCCTGCGCGGTAGTGGCATGGTGCAAAGGCGCAAGCAGCGTCTGAGTTGCGGCATCATCACTGCGGCATTCAATGCCCACTGCGCCCTGGCCACCAGCCGGTAAAAGCGTTTCAGGAGACAAATAGCTGGCAATACGTTCCGGCATTTCGAGTCGTTTCAAACCGGCTGCTGCCAAGATGATAGCGTCGTATTCACCGGCATCCAATTTCGCGAGACGGGTGTTTACGTTGCCGCGCAGAAATGTCACTTCTAAATCTGGGCGCGCCGCCAACAGTTGGCTCTGGCGACGCAGGCTGGATGTGCCAATAATCGCACCGGCGGGAATCGCATCCAGCTGGGGGTATTTGTTGGAGACCAGTGCGTCGCGAGGGTCTTCCCTTTCACAAATCACTTCGAGCCGCAAACCTTCAGGAAATTCCATGGGCACATCTTTCATGGAGTGCACTGCAATATCGGCTTGATGATCAAGCAACGCAGATTCGAGTTCTTTCACAAACAGGCCTTTGCCACCGACCTTGGCGAGAGGTACATCAAGAATTTTATCGCCTCGACTGGTGAGCGGCACCAGCTCAATATTCAGCTCCGGGTGGTACTTAATAAGTTCAGCTTTTACGTATTCGGCCTGCCAAAGAGCAAGCGCACTTTTTCGGGTGGCGATGCGCAGCGTTGTTGTCACAGAAAGAAATTCCTACTGGGTCTTGGGTGGGCCTAATGATACCAGACCGAACGCTCTGCCACCCACCGCTGACCACCAATGTAGGTAGCGCAGTTATTTTTACAGACGTGATAAGAGCTCACGGACATTGGCGACGTGGCGACGACTTACCACGGGCCGATAATCCACCGATTTGAGACGTAACTCGAATTGACCACTACTGTTGCGTTCCATCGCTTCTATTTCTGCTATGGCCACCAGGGCGTTGCGATGCACCCTGACGAAACGGTCGGGGAACTCCTGTTCAAGTTCTTTTAGGGTGTCATCTATGAGAGTTTCACCGCTAGAATGGCGCACTGTGACGTATTTTTGATCGGCGATAAAACATTGAATACTGGAGATGGGAATTAACTCCATACCTTTGCGGGTTTTCGCGGTGATATTTTGTCGCTGCCCCTCGGGTGCGCTCTCCGCCACGACTGCATTTTTTTGGACTTTATTGAGCTTGGTGGCTTTTTGCAGCGTTTCCAGCAGCTGTTTTTCCTGAACTGGCTTCAACAAATAGCCAACAGCCAGGGTGTTAAACGCTTCCAGCGCATATTCATCGTAGGCAGTACAGAAAATCACCGCTGGCGGTTCTGGCATCTCAGATATTTTGCGCGCCGCCTCCAAGCCATCTTCACCGGGCATACGCACGTCCAACAAAACCACATCGGGGTCGAACTTGTCGACGGCCGCAACAGCTTCAGTACCGTTGCCAGCTTCGCCCACCACCTCATAACCCTCCATATTTTCGATCATGCGCTTTAGACGCTGACGGGCCAGGGGTTCGTCATCAACTATTAACATGTGCATAGCAAACCTTTCCTCTTTAGGGGCGTGACTTTAATGGCGCGGTTTCGCGGGGAAACGCAAATGCACGGCAAATTCACCGGGTAAATTTTCAACTTTCAGCTCAGCTCTATTTTCATAATAGGCGACTAATCGGTGCCTGATATTTTCGAGCGCCATGCCATTGTTGTCGGCGATGTGGCGATGGTGGGTGAATTGCTCCCGTGACAGCACCGGGTTGCGAATGCTTACCGCGACACGATTATTATTAATGGCGATGCTAATCGCTATGGTACCGCCCTCAGGTATCGGCTGAATACCGTGGTAAATCGCATTTTCCACCAGAGGTTGAATTAAAAAACTGGGAACCGAGGCATGCCGCAGGGCTTCATCGTCGCGATTGGTCGCTTGATCATTGTGGAGATAATGCCACTCAACGCGCAGTCGCTCGCCCATGCGAATTTGCTCAATGTCGATATAACTCTCGCACAGAGCAATTTCCTCACTCAGCGCGGTAAGCCCGGCCTGCTTTAAACTGGCGCGAAACAAACGCGAAAGATCGATGACCATACGCTCCGCAGCGGGAGGGTCGATGCCAATCAAACTCGCTATGGAATTCATGCTATTAAAGAGAAAGTGGGGGCGAATGCGTGACTGCAAGGCCTGGATGCGGGCCATCATTTCGGCCTTTTGTTGATTACGCAGTTGTTGCTGCAAATACAGATAGCGCAAAGCCACCCCTGAGATAACCGCCGCAACCAGCAAATTCCCTAGTACTGCGTCAAACCGCAGGGGGCGTTCGTCGATGTATTTAAAATACAACACAGAAAAGAAAAGGGTGATCAACAGGGTGAGCATATAACTCAATATTCCGGCGACAATGGGCGGCACAACAATCAAAATGCGGCGCAGGCGACACAATGAGCCCGCGCTCGACAACACGATCCAGAGCACCAACATGGAAGTCATACCAAACTGGGTCCAGTCAAAACCCGTCAGAGAGCCTGCAGATACAATGAGCGCCATCACCAGCAATTCACTGACGATGATTAGCCCCAACACACTCTGAACACTGCACAGATCTGGCAGAAAATCGATTGCGTCTGTGGCTGCGGTGTTGTCGTTATTTTGCTTGCCTGGTGCCAACGGTGATGCCTGCTCGGGTATAATGCGCGGTCAAAAATTTAACCGACGAATGCCAATTCACCCAGTGCCTCTTGGTTCCGGGTAAAAACTCTCACTAGGTCTAACTATGAGCCACGATGACAATTCTGTAAAACCCTGGGGCGGGCGCTTCAGTGAACCCACCGATGCTTTTGTGGAACGTTTCACGGCGTCGGTAACTTTTGATCAGCGCATGTACCATCAGGATATCAACGGCTCAATCGCTCATGCCACCATGCTTGCCTCGGTTGGCGTGCTCAGTGACGAAGAAAAAACCGCGATTATCGATGGCCTGGAAAGCATTCGCAACGACATCGAAGCCGGCCGGTTCTCGTGGTCAGTGAGCCTCGAAGATGTTCACATGAACATCGAAGCCGAGCTAACCAAACGCATTGGCATCACCGGTAAAAAACTTCATACCGGTCGCTCCCGAAACGATCAGGTGGCCACCGATATTCGCCTTTACCTGCGCGATGAAATTGACAACATCGCTGCAGAACTTACCCGCCTGCAGCAAGGTTTGGTGGAGCTTGCTGTGCGCGAATCCGCGACCATCATGCCAGGCTTTACTCATTTGCAAACGGCTCAGCCTGTCACCTTTGGGCATCATCTGCTGGCCTGGTATGAAATGTTAAATCGCGATTATGGTCGTCTTATGGGGTGCCGTAAACGCCTCAACCAATCACCATTGGGTGCTGCAGCCCTAGCGGGTACCACCTACCCCATTGATCGCGAACAAACCGCCACACTGTTAGGCTTTACCCAGCCTACCCGCAATTCACTCGATTCTGTTTCTGACCGTGACTTTGCCATCGAATTTGCCAGTTTCGCAGCACTGCTGATGACGCATCTGTCCCGTGCCAGTGAAGAACTGGTGTTGTGGACCTCGGCACAATTTAATTTCATTCATCTACCCGATCGCTTCTGCACAGGCTCATCCATAATGCCGCAAAAGAAAAACCCCGATGTGCCCGAGCTGGTGCGCGGCAAAACCGGCCGAGTTAATGGCCATCTGATTAGTCTGCTTACGCTGATGAAATCGCAACCCCTGGCCTACAACAAAGACAATCAGGAAGACAAAGAGCCGTTGTTCGATACCGCCGACACCGTTAAAGATTGCCTGCGTGCGTTTGCCGATATGATCCCCGCGCTCAAACCCAATAAAGAAGCCATGTATGAAGCGGCCAAGCGCGGCTTTTCAACCGCCACCGATCTCGCCGACTATCTGGTGCGTAAAGGTATTGCGTTTCGCGATTCCCATGAGATTGTCGGCAAGTCCGTGGCTTTCGGTATCGAGCAAGGGCGCGATCTGTCTGAAATGACGCTTGCGGAACTGCAACAATTCTCAAGCGAAATTGAACAGGATGTATTCGATGTGCTTACACTGGAAGGTTCCGTCGCTGCGCGTAACCACATAGGTGGCACAGCCCCGAATCAAGTACTGCAGGCCGCGACTCTGGCCAAGCAAGAATTGGCTGAGAGATAAACGAAGCTCACAGCGTCAGACCCTAACCGGGCTCAACCCGGTTAGCTACAAATCATCAATATCGTAATCAACGATTACGGGCAGATGGCTGGAGAAGTGGCGGGTTTTGTACATGGCTGCGTACTCCACTTTTTTGGAAAGCGCTTCTGAAATAACCTGATAGTCGGTGCGCCAGCCATCACCTTCACCGATTTTACCTGATGGCCACCAGGAGAACTCGCCGCCTTCACCCACCGCCAAGCGAAACGCATCGGAATAACCCAGCTGGCGAAACAGTTGATTCATCCACTGCTGCTCATGCCCAAGGAAACCAGATTGATTGACATTGGCTTCCCAGTTTTCGACATCTTTTTTGGTGTGGGCCATAGCCCAATTACCGCAAAAAATGAAATGGCGTCGCTTGCGGGTAATTTTGTGCAACAAAGCCTGAAAATCGTCGAAAAATTTGATTTTAACTTCCTGGGACTCCGCTTCTGAAACCGCCGAGGGGGCCAACAATGAACCGATCGAATAGCGCTCAAAATCCACCTGCAGGTAACGCCCCTCCATATCCACACCACTCGCAAAGCCCAACCCGTAAATTAATGCTTTTGGCTGAATACGGGAATAAATGGCAACGCCGTTGTAATGCTTGATGCCGGAATCGAAAAAGTACGCGAAGTAACCCTCTGGATGAAAAACAGCATCATCCAGCTCATACTCAAGCGCTCTGAGGTCTTGAAGGCAGATGATGTCGGCATCCTGCTCCTCAATCCAATCGTAAAGGCCTCTCTGAGCCGCCTGATGAATACCGTCAACGCACAGACTGATTACTCTCATACCAACCCCTTTATAACACCTTGGTATGATACAGATTCTTTTAATTTGTTGTCATTAATTATGAGGTAATTCATCCCGTGTTCAGGTGGTTTCGGATCTAATCGGCCTATGTTCGGAATTGATTGGGCCACTTTCCTATAATAGTCGGATTCCACAATTTCGCCGCCAATGGGAGAACGTTGGTGAAATCGGGCTGCGAACGCGACTTTTTCCCGTACCAGTCCCGGTTTCCGTAGAAAACCGGTTGTTACAATTTTTAACGTATGTTTAATATGCGGGCTTGCTGCGTTTTGCTAGCCACCCGCATCTGTCCATGGAGTTGTTAATGCTGTCTTATCAACGGGAATTTATCGAAATGGCCATCGCCAGCAAGGCCTTACGCTTTGGTGAATTCACACTAAAGTCTGGCAGAGTTAGCCCTTATTTCTTCAACGCCGGGCAAATGCATATGGGCAGCTACATTGCAGCAATTGGTCGCGCCTATGCCCAGGCCCTGGTCGCTTCAGGCCACAAAGTGGACATGATTTTCGGCCCAGCCTACAAGGGGATTCCCCTGGCGACTGCCACCGCTATAGCACTGGCGGATCACCACACACTCGACCTCCCCTATGCCTACAATCGCAAAGAAGCCAAAGATCACGGCGAAGGAGGCACCCTTGTTGGCGCTCCCCTGGCTGGCAGGGTTGCGATTGTGGATGATGTGATTACCGCCGGCACCGCGATTCGAGAAGTGCTGGGTCTATTAGAAACGGCTCGTGCCGTACCAGCAGCCATTGTTATTGGACTCAATCGCAAAGAGCGAGGCCAGGGACAGCTTTCTGCGATTGACGAATTACAACAGCAAACCGGGGTACCTGTGGTGAGCATTATCGACTTAGACCACATCATGGCCTATCTTGAATTAACAGGCGATACAAACACCCTTGATCAGGTGGCCAGTTATCGCCAGGAATACGGAACCCCTTAATGCTGCATTTCGCTCTTAATTGCCCTAGTAAAGCCGTAACACGACACTGCATTACACTTCTGTTCTGCGCTGGGCTTCTGCTCCCCCTGGGAGCCAATGCACAACACGTCTACTACCGATACATCAATAAAGACGGCGTGAAAGTGCTGGATAACTCCATTCCTCCAGAATATGCACAATCAGGCTATGAAGTACTGAATGCGTCTGGGCAGGTTGTGAAAGTGGTACCGCCAGCGCCCACCGAAGAGGAGGTTGCCAAGAACGCAGCCGAACGCGAAGCGCGTGAAGCCTACGCACGCCTGAAGCAACGCTACTCTTCTGGTGAAGATATTGAGGGGGCAAAACAGCGGCGCCTAGCAAATATCAATACAAATATTGCAATTCTGAAAGGCAATATCAGTAACCTTAAAAATCAGATTCACAAAATCATGGGGCAGGCCGCCGACTTTGAACGCCGCAACCAAAAGGTTCCGGAATCTGTATTACAAAGCCTGCGCGATACCCGTGCAGAATTGACAGTCGCGGAAGAGTTGTTGCAAATCAGAGCGGATGAATACCAGGAAGTGATTACAAAATACGATGAAGATATTGCTGCATTCGTGAAAGGTGAAGCGCTTGAAAAGCAATCCGATGCAAAAACTGATTGAAGAATTTGATGTTCCCGCCGGATGACTGCAAATGGAGCAAGGCGAGCAACGGCTCGTTCAATGGCTAAACTTTTACCAAGCCTTTAACGACGCTCTGCCACTGAATATCCCAGGCATCTGAGGGCGGCCGTTTAAAATCGCTGCGCACGTACTGCGCCATCTTACCTTCTACCAAGGCCATGAGTAAGGCTACCGTGGCATTCACGCTCGCGGTAAATTTCAAGCCTTCTTCCAACTCGGCGGTGCGAAACATTTGCCGTAATTGCGTTTCGATACGATCAAATAACTGCACCACCCGCTGGCGTAAACGTTCAGTTTCTCCCGCCAGGGCGTCGCCGGTTAATATCCGTGTAATACCCGGGTTACGCTCTGAAAAAGCCAGAAGTAAATGAATAATTTTTTCACAACGCTCAATCGCTGCGCCCGGCTCATCATTAATCATCGAAATACGCGAAAATAGCGTTTGTTCGATAAATTCGATGAGGCCTTCAAACATTTTAGACTTACTGGGGAAATGCCTGTAGAGCGCAGCCTCCGAAACACCAACCTGTTTTGCCAACGCCGCTGTGGTAATTCGGGCACCTGGGCTAACTTCCAACATGTGAGCCAGAGCTTCAAGTATTTGTTGCCTGCGGGGTTTTTTATTATTTGTACTCATTCCGTTAAATCATGGTGCGCCAGAAAATATCAACAACCTACGGGCAGTCGATGCCCGAGACGTGCAGCTGTCACGAAAATTGAAGAGTGGTACAGCAATATTCCCGCCATTATGTATTATTGAGTTCCAGAATTTGCTGTATTTGCGGCTTGGGAGCCCCAAAGGTCGGGGAGCGCGCAGCCCCCCACTGCGTTAATTCTATCGTAGCTGTATCGCCGGGGGGCATCAACTGAATTTTTGCGCTAATTAGTGGCTTTGGTTGGTAATCAAGGTTCCCACGCCGGAATTTGTAAAAATTTCCAACAGTATTGCGTGTGGTACCCGGCCATCGATGATATGAGCGCTGGAAACGCCCGATTTTACCGCATCTAACGCGCAGCGAATTTTCGGGAGCATTCCTCCGTGAATTGTGCCATCGAGAATGAGTTCATCTACACGACCGGTGGTTAAACCGGTCAGCACTTCACCGCTTTTATCCTGCAAACCAGCGACATTAGTAAGCAGCATTAATTTTTCGGCCTGCAGAATTTCCGCAACTTTACCCGCTACGAGGTCGGCATTAATGTTATAGGTTGCACCATCGCTTCCAACGCCAATAGGCGCGATTACCGGAATAAAATCGCTTTGTACCAGCAAATCAATTACCGCTCTATTAATAGATTTTACTTCTCCGACATGGCCCACATCGATAATTTCCGGCGCTTTTATATTTTCTTCCTGCTCTTCACTGAGCTGACGATTTAAAATGAGTTTTTTTGCCTGAATGAGGTGTCCATCTTTACCTGTGATTCCTATAGCCTGGCCGCCAGCGTGATTAATCAGGCTCACAATCTGTTTATTAACTGTTGCCCCCAACACCATTTCGACAACATCCATGGTTTGGCTATCAGTGACACGCATGCCCTGCACGAACTCTGATTTAATATTCAAGCGCTCTAACAATTCTCCAATTTGCGGACCACCTCCGTGCACCACAATGGGATTCATACCAACCAGCTTCATAAGCACTATATCTCGGGCAAAACTTTTCTGTAACGCAGCGTCAGTCATTGCATTACCGCCGTATTTAACAACAATAGTTTTGCCAATAAATTTTTGAATGTAAGGTAGTGCTTCGGTAAGTACTTCTGCAACATGTGCTGCATTTTCGAGTGAATTGTTAATTTCGTTTTGCATTAGCCTGTTTGGTCCCAGTCAACGTTTAGCGAGCTGTCTATATCGCGTAATTGCCGCACAAATAATGATTTAATCGCGTGGAGCGCGTTGTCATCATCGGCTTCAAAACGCATGGTTATGTGAGCTGAGGTATTGGACGCTCGCACCAAACCCCAGCCATTGGAATAATCGATGCGCAAGCCATCCAGCGTGGTCTTTTTACCATCGCCAAATTCACCGCGCTCAATAAGCGCCTGTACCAATTCGAATTTTTGTGCTTCCGGCACCGCGACCCGGATTTCAGGTGTTGCAGGCGACTCCGGAAATTCTGCAAACATTTCATCGAGCGTTTGCCCCTGCAAACTTAGTATTTCTATAAGACGCGCCGCGGCATACAAACCGTCGTCAAATCCGTACCAGCGATCTTTTATAAATATATGGCCGGAATACTCACCGCCCAATAGTGCACCGGATTCCTGCATTTTTATTTTCATGGGGGAATGGCCAGTCTTCCAAATTATCGGACGGCCTCCAGAATCGGTAATTACAGAATTTAAATGACGAGTGCTTTTTACATCGAACACAACATCAGCACCAGGGTTACGCGCCACAACATCTTTTGCAAACAACATTAAGAGTCGATCAGGCCAAATAATCTTTCCTTGTGGCGTTACCACCACTAAACGATCGCCGTCGCCATCCAAAGCCACACCTAAATCAGCGCCCACCTCTTTAACTTTTGCGATAAGCGATTTTAAATGGGCTTCAACGGTTGGGTCTGGCGGGTGATTAGGAAAGTTGCCATCGAGCTCACAATTTATCGCGGTCACCTGACAGCCCAGCTCCTCGAAGAGTTTCGGCGCTACCAAACCTGGAACGGCGTTGCCAGCATCAATAACAATTGAGATATCGCCAGCCAGGGCCACATCTGAAAAGATGGTGCTGATATATTCGGAAACAATGTCGTGTCGATGCTCTTCACCCGCACCGCTGTAGATATTCTTACTAAGAATGCGAGAACGAATGGCTTTGATATCCTGCTCGGAGCGACACTGGCCATTCATAACAACTTTAAACCCATTGTGCTCACTGGGATTGTGACTGGCAGTGACCATGACACCACTGGAAGATTGCCGTAAAGTTTCCGCGGCGAAATACAACAACGGCGTAGGTACGGTACCGATATTTAACACGTGACAACCAGTGCTCAACACACCACGAATTAAAAATTCAGTTAACTGTGGGCTGTGTAAACGCGCATCCCGCGCAATGATTAATGTATCTTCGCCTACGTCCTGTGCTTCACTGCCCAGGGCCTGCCCAACGAGATAGGCAACATCTTTGGTGATATCTTTGCCGTAAATACCGCGAATATCGTAAGCCCGGAAAATAGTTTCTGAAATGCGGATGTCACTTTTTGACTCATCGACAATCTCACCTGACGGTTTTCCAGAAGCACTACTTGTTTTATTTTCATCAAGCGCCAACAAGGCTTCGTCACCACCCGCGATTTCCACATCGAGAATATCTTTACTTTGAAACAGCGGATCGGTAAAAGCAACATCTTTACTGGCAGTGGCAACGGCACGAATTGCTCCCCATGCACCTTTTTTGCTGTCGTCCCGTGAAGCTTCGATGCGTTTACCCAACCGGCGCCCAAACCAAACCGCTAACATGACTAAAAACAAACTCATTGACGCTAAACCTGCAGTAATTAACGTTAGATTACTTGCAGTTTGAGCAGCGAGGCGACTACTGGGCGTAAAACGCACCTCCCAATAACTGTCCTGAATTGGCACTAAGACACTGGGCGCAACGGTCGCAGACGCAATTTTAATCACTTCCTGAGGTTGCTCATTGCCAAATTTTTGTACCAAAGCCACCTCACCCATGCCAATATTATTTTGCGATAGCACTTCAGAAAGAGGGCTGGAATCCAAGCTCGCAATGACCGTAGCAACAACCTTATCACCATCTTTAGCGATAATTGGTTTTACAATTGTGAGCAACCATTTGTCGTTTATTTTTGCCGCTTCAGTAAGGACCGGTTTCATCCTCTCCGCGACTCCTATCATCTCCAATTCTGAAAAGCGAATGGGCGGGTTGGATTTAGCATCCAACTTGGCAGTACCGCGTTCGAATATTCTCAGTCCAACCACGTTACCAAGCTGCTGAGAGAATGTCGTTATAAATTGCTGTACTTGCGGCTGATTATTTTCCTGAACAGCCTGCAACAATAGTGGCTTTTCGGCAAATTGAGCAACGCTGTCTTCGAGTCGAGCCAAGTATAAACCAACATTTTGTGCAGTAATTTTAGCGCGCTGCGAAGCAAGCTCGTTTAATTGTGCTCGTTGTTTGGCTAACACCTGAGTTTGATAAACGAAGTGAGAAACGCCGAGACAAATCATTAAAACCACAACCAAACAACCGATCACTGAGAGTGTCGGGATCGAAACACTGCGTTTCGCCGGAGGTGGGGTATTATCTTCCGGCTGCGCCGATTGGCGCTTTGGATCGGAGAATTTTTGGAAATTTTCAGCCACCAGGGTGACTCCTTGTTTCTATAATCTGTGTTTCGAATTGAACGACTATGAACACTCTTAGCGATACCACGTCACCCGTACTTACAGGCTTTTTACTGTGCGGAAGCATTAAAAGTTTTTATTCCACACAAACTTCGGCCAGCCAGGCAATTAAATCTCTAGCTAACTGTTTTTTACTGCGCAAATCAAAACGATGCTGTGTGCCTTGCGCCGTAAAAATGGTAACTGCGTTATATTCTTTATCGAAAACATCACCCCCACTCACATTGTTCGCAAAAATCGCCTGCAAGCCTTTTTTGTGCAATTTTGTGGTGGCATATTGCTCGAGATCGTTGGTTTCGGCGGCGAAGCCAACGACATACCGCGAGCCCTCGAGCGCAGCAACATCAGCAATAATGTCTGGGTTTTCAACCAATTCCAGAGTTAACGAGCTCGCCGCTGTTTTTTTCATTTTAGTCGCTGCACACTGCGACGGGCGATAATCTGCGACAGCCGCGGCACCGATCACAATATTGGCGTCGCGCGCGGCCAAAAGTGTTGCAGCGTGCATTTGCAATGCGGTTTCAACTGAAATCAACTCCACATGCTCTGGCGCCTGCAGCTGTACCGGGCCGGATACCAGCGTCACTCGCGCTCCGGCGGCTACGCAAGCTTCTGCCAGCGCGTATCCCATTTTGCCCGAACTGCGATTACTCAGATAACGAACAGGGTCGATGGGTTCCCGGGTTGGCCCCGCAGTGATTACGACATGTTTTCCTGCCAATGCAGCGCAGGTAAATTGCGCGGCAACTTGCTCTACCAGATCCTCGACTTCAAGCATGCGACCTGGCCCAACGTCGCCACAAGCCTGCTGCCCTTCAGCTGGGCCACAAATACGGATACCGCGCTTTGCCAGGGTTGCTACATTTTGCTGGGTAATTGCTTTTGCCCACATTTCCTGATTCATCGCTGGAGCAACAAGGATGGGGGCTACCGTCGCCAGACAGAGCGCCGATAACAATTCACTGCCTTCACCCTGAACCAAGCGCGCTAAAAAATCCGCTGTGGCCGGAGCAACCAGTAACAAATCAGCCCAACGGGCCAGTTCGATATGTCCCATGCCTGCTTCAGCACGAGGGTCCAAGAGCGAGCTGTGTACGGGGTGCCCGGAAAGCGCTTGCAGCGTCAACGGTGTAATAAATTCTGTTGCGGCTGTGGTCATAACCACCCGAACTTGGGCTCCGGCTTTTTGAAGGCTGCGTACCAGCTCGGCGCTTTTATAAGCAGCTATACCGCCCGTTACGCCGAGTAAAATATTCTTGTTAACTAATGAAAGGGTAGAGGGAGTTTGAGACATTCGCGAGTTCGCTACGGTTTGTACCCCAGTGAAGGTAACTGTAATGCGCCACTGGCATGTAATTACTCATACTTGGCACAGTTAATCAGGCCAGATAAGATAACACTTTCACGGAAATGAATGAACTCGTGGCAGGGTGTGAATATTCACACTCTCTGATTAATAACAACAGAACAAGGAAGTCGAATGGCAATTAGCGATTGGCCCGCCAGTGAACGCCCACGCGAAAAACTTCTGGAGCGCGGACCCGGCGCACTCTCAGATGCAGAACTCCTGGCTATTTTCTTACGCACCGGATGTGCGGGACGCTCTGCGGTAGATCTCGCCCGCGAACTACTCAACAATTTTGGAGGCTTAAGGCCGCTCTTTGATGCTAGCCAAAAGGAATTCTGTAAAGCACTTGGCCTCGGCAACGCTAAATATGTGCAACTGCAAGCCGTTCTGGAAATGTCGCGACGACATCTCGAGGAAACTCTGCAACGCGATACACAGTTCAGCAGCAGCCGCGCCGTAAAAGATTTTCTGAGCAGCCACCTGCGGGATCGCAGCAGCGAAGCCTTCGCGGCACTGTTCCTCGACACTCAGCACCGTCTGATTGCTTTCGAAATTCTTTTTGAAGGCACCATTGATGGCGCTTCTGTGTACCCCAGAGAGGTGGTGAAGCAGGCGCTAACGCATAACGCTGCCGCCGTAATTTTGGCCCATAACCACCCCTCAGGCATTGCTGAGCCCAGCTGCGCGGACAAGCAAATTACAGAGCAGCTGGCCAGCGCGTTAAAACTGGTGGATATTCGCACATTGGACCATTTTGTTGTGGGAGATGGTCAGGTGATTTCTTTTGCCGATCGAGGGTGGCTATAAACCACCTGCTTACGCATAGATCGCTATAATAGCCGCCATTTCTTGAGTCATAATGATTGGCCTAATTCACTTAAAACAAATAAAAGAGATTGGGATATGAGCACCATGCGCCTGCGCCACTACTGGCCCTATTTAATACTCCTGCTACTGTTGTCATTTACCAGCAACTGTTTTGCAGCCAGCAATGCATCAGGCTCACAAAAGGGGTGGTGGAATCAGCCATATCCAACAACCTTTGACAGCAAAACACTCAGTCAGACCATGGCGACTCTGCGCGTTGATAAAAACCGCCTGGTAAACGACGCCGGTGAAACCGTAGTGCTACGGGGCGTCAATATCGGCGATCCCGACAAGCTGGCTAAAAATGGACACTGGCGCAAATCCCACTTTAAGGCCGCGAAGACTTTTGGCGCAAACGTACTGCGTATTCCCGTACACCCGGTTGCCTGGCAAGAGCGTGGTGCAAAAGCCTACTTTGAACTCATTGATGAGGCGGTAACCTGGGCCAACGAGCTGAATCTCTACCTGATTCTCGACTGGCACTCCATAGGAAACCTCCACACCGAGCTTTACCAGCATCCAATGTATGAAACTTCGCTGGCAGAGACCAAGTCGTTTTGGCGGCAGGTATCGGCACGATACAAGGGCGTAAGTACCATCGCCGTTTACGAAATTTTCAATGAGCCGACGCGCTACGGCGGTCAGCTGGGAGCGCTTTCCTGGGAACGATGGCGTGAAATTAACGAAGAAATCATTGATATTATCTACGCACACGACCAACAGGTAATACCGCTGGTGGCGGGATTTAATTGGGCTTACGATCTCAGCGAAGCCAAGAAAAAGCCAATTCGCCGCGAAGGGATTGCCTACGCAGCACACCCCTACCCTACAAAATCCAAAGCCGAGCTGGAAAAAAAACCCGCCGATTGGGATAAGGCTTTTGGTTTCATCGCCAAAAGAGCACCGGTTATAGCTACAGAAATCGGGTGGATGCGTGGCGATCTTCCTGGAGCCCACATCCCTGTGATCGATGACGGCAGTTATGGACCAGCGATCGTTGCCTATCTCGAAAAGCTTGGCGCGTCCTGGACAGTGTGGTGCTTCGATCCAGACTGGCCGCCGCAAATGATTTCTGACTGGGATTACACCCCAACAGAGCAAGGCGCCTTCTTCAAAAAAGAAATGCTGGACCGCAATCGATGACCCAATTTTAAACCAGGGGGCTTAACGCATTAAAAAGGCACTAAAGCATACAGCTATAGTTGCTATTGCGAAGGCTTTTTGGTATAAAACGCGCCTCTTTTCGGCCACCCCCAGCTAATTGAGCAAAAATTAGCCGTTTCGGCTGGATTTAAACCCGCAACAACTTATTATTTCGACTGCTGGCATAGAGCCGTGGTCCTAAACCTACGAAAGAGAGGCAAGACAATGGCTAAGGTTTGTCAGGTTACTGGAAAGCGCCCGGTAACAGGCCACAATGTATCTCACGCAAAAAACCACACCAAGCGTCGTTTTTTGCCGAACCTGCACACCCACCGTTTTTGGATTGAGTCTGAGAAGCGTTTTGTGAAACTGCGCATTTCCAGCAAGGGTATGCGTATTATTGATAAAAACGGTATCGAGTCTGTACTGGCCGATATTCGCGCCCGCGGCGAAAAAGTATAATCGCAGCACTCGAGGAGACTAATCATGCGTGACAAGATTCGATTGAACTCAACTGCCGGTACCGGTCACTTCTACACTACCGACAAAAACAAGCGCACCATGCCAGGCAAGATGGAGATCAAAAAATACGATCCCGTTGTCCGCAAGCACGTGCTCTACAAAGAAGGCAAAATCAAGTAAGTCGCCTTTCCCCTACGTAAAAACCCGGCTCTCACGCCGGGTTTTTTTATTGGCTGATACAAACCGTGGCGCTGCAATTTAACGCAATTGCGCTATTGCGTTGTCGATGCGCTGAATCCAGGTGTAGAGACCCTGCTTAAAACGCCGTGTGTTATTGGTTTGACTGTCTTTTTCCCAGGTGGAACCTAACTCACGGTCATCCTCAAATACAGCCAGTAACTCACCACTCTGGGCATCGCTGACCTGGGTAACCATGTAAAGGCGGCCCGCCCCTTCGGTGAAATACATCTCACCTGCGCCACGTCCCCGGGAATCATCGCGCGGTGCATTGGGTCGGTATTTGGTAAGCGCCACCTCCACTTTCAGGGTATTTTCCTGCGCGTCGCTTACTCGAGATAGATTGCGTTCCTTTTGATAATACTTGTTGAGCTGCTCTACAAACATTCTTTGCGCAGCTGTTACATCCTTGTCTTTGAGCTCCCAATAATCGTTCGAACGACTTAAACGCGATTTATCAATTTCAATATCGGCGACATTCAGTTCACTGTAAATCACCTTTGTGTACTTCTGAAATACGTCGGCGTTTTTAATTTGTGCAGATGCAAACTGCTGTAAATTGGTTACCGCATAAAATCCTTCCCTTCCGGGTTCAGCGGTCGTTTCGCTGGAAATTTTTGGAACCGTACTACAGCTACTCACAAACAATGCTGCCACAGCAGCGAAAATTAGCTTTTTCATCGTCAACTCCTTTCGCAGGTAATTTTTACTAGTTCGAGTTATGCAAAGCACTTCGGTCACGATTAAGACTACCCGTCTCAGGCCCCCTCCACTTTACACGCTACGCCAGATTTTTAACCCTTCGCACGCTATACTGGGCGGCACCCGTATTTTGGGCCAGATTATTGTCACAAGGAATTTTCGAATGCTTATTCGCTTATACGGTTTCGTACGAAGTATTGCTCTAATCGGCTTGCTAAGCACCCTCTGCCTGTCGGCTGCCGCCGCCAATTTCAATTTTCTCAAAGACTCGGTGTTGGCCCGGTTTAGCGAACAAGACGCCGACGAATTTATCGCTTTTGTGGCTATAAATCTCAACAACACAGACGATAAACAGGTAGCTGTGTGGCAATCCACCCACAGTAAACTGCAAGGTAAGCTGAAAGTGGATTTTTCCTATTACAGCAATGATATGCCGTGTAGGCGTGCGCTGTTCCTAATAACCGATCAGCAGCGACCCACTGAGCGGTTCCAGTTTGAGGTGTGTAAGTCCAAGAGCGGGTGGCAAATCCAAGAGACTGCTGCACGCAATCTCACCGATAGCGACTGGCAAATGCAACGTGCTACTGGAGATCGCGCATTGGCGTATCCAGGAGAAGGTCAACCATTTTCGTGGCGAAACCCCAAAACCAAAAACTCCGGCGTGATCACCCCACTTGAACTGGAAACTGTCGACGGACAAACCTGTCGGCTGGTCGCAATCACGATTTTTGATCGTAAAGGACACAGTTCTAACGGCAATTATTTGATGTGCCAGGAAAACGGGGAATGGCATCGCAAAATAACAGCAGATTAAGCGCATAATTTGCCGTTATGCCCGAACTCCCGGAAGTTGAAACCACGCGGCGCGGAATTGCACCGCACATCACCCAACGTAAAATTACTGCAATGACCTTGCGTGACGGCCGGCTGCGCTGGCCGGTAGACGAGAACTTGGTTGAAACTCTGCCCGGATGTTTCATAGAACAAATTACGCGACGTGGCAAATACCTATTGCTGCACCTTAATGACAAGCGCACCTTGCTTTGGCACCTTGGTATGTCAGGCAGCTTACGGATTCTCAGCAAAGCAACACCGCCACAAAAACACGACCATATCGACCTGCATTTTGGCGCAACGACGCTGCGCTTTCACGATCCGCGGCGCTTCGGGGCATTATTAGTGACTGATGAGAACCCCGAACACCATGCGCTCCTGCATCACCTTGGCCCTGAACCCCTGAGCGATGATTTCAATGCTACCTACCTTTTCTCGCGCTCACGCAAGCGTTCCATTGCCGTGAAAAAGTGGATTATGGACAGCAAGCTTGTGGTGGGCGTCGGCAACATTTACGCGAATGAAGCGCTATTCGCTGCGCGTATCCACCCGCTTAAAGCTTGCGGAAAACTGACGCGAAAGCAGTGCGAACTGCTGGTCGAAAAGATTAAAACCGTTCTGGATAACGCGATTGCACAGGGCGGCACAACCCTGAAAGACTTTGTGGGCAGCGATGGTAAACCCGGTTATTTCGCGCAACAGCTTCTGGTGTACGGTCGTGGTGGGGAAGCCTGTACAGCTTGTGGCAAGCCGCTATTGGAGAAAGCGTTGGCAGCCCGTACAACCGTTTACTGCAGCCATTGCCAGCGTTAAAATATCAATTGCTTGCAGGAAACTCTATCGCAACGTCAAGAATATTAAGGTGTTCGCGCGCTGCTCATATTCAGTGACCCCATACTGACGAGGCGATCTTTTCGAGCAGGAATAACCCGTGGCACCTCTGACGCAACAGAAATATATACCGGCGAGCTAAATTCACTTTCAATGGAAGCCACCTTCTCATTATCAGCTGCGGTACTCACCCAGCGGGCCTTATAGCCGTATACGCCATTTTCCTGAACCAGTTCTGAAAGTGCCGAGCAACCCGGCCCCAGTAACAGCCGTTTAAACTCGCCACCATCTTTATTACGGAAGATTTCCAGGCTCAGGCCTTGGCGCGACATGGTTGAAACTGAATTTTCAGACTTAACACGCAGCACATAACTGCCGTCGTCTGAGGTGTGAGGTACCGACAATTCCACGGTTTCCGCGTGTGCTAAGCCGGTACTTAGCGATAACAGCGTTCCTGCTGCAAGTATTAATGTTCTCATGTTGTTACTCACGTCTTCGGATTCGCTGGCGAACCCATTAATCTTAACTACACTTATCCCTATGTCTGGCTGGCTTGGTCAATGCTCTGTCATTAAAACCTCATGCCCCCGCATAAGGCCAGTAGCCACCCAACTGTCTTCCGATGACGGGCTTTTTAAGGCGTTATCGTCTGACAAGTTGACTCATTACGCAGGGTTAATTCCAGACTGCGGAGCGCAACGCGAATAAAATGCCATTATTTGCACAGTTTCGGTGCAGAAAATAGGCTCCTGCAATGACTAACCACGCATCACGCGTTTGGATCACACCGCTTGCAGCAACGAGCAATTTTAAAGCCAAGGCCATCCTGCCCGCCACTACACCCTTGTAAGCTTTTGTAATTATTCCCTAGTCTGCCAAGGCTTGGCGTTGCAATTCATACAACTGTTCAATGCCGCCGCGGGCGAGCGCGAACATACTATTGAATTGTGCTTCTGTGAAGGGATTTTTCTCAGCTGTACCCTGAATTTCTATTAACCCGCCATTTTCCGCCATCACCATATTCATATCCGTTTCGGCGCTGGAGTCTTCGGGGTAATCTAAATCCAACACCGCTTCACCCTGATAAATCCCTACCGAAACAGACGCAACCAGATGGCGTAGCGGATCATTCGTAATAATTTTCTCTCTCTGCAAATGCCGCAGCGCATCGACAAGCGCCACACAGGCACCGGTTATCGATGCGGTGCGCGTACCGCCGTCGGCCTGAATAACATCGCAATCGAGAGTAATTGTGTGTTCACCCAGGGCGACCATATCCACCGCAGCGCGCAGCGAGCGCCCAATGAGGCGCTGTATCTCCACCGTACGCCCCCCCTGCTTGCCACGTGCGGCCTCACGCCCCATGCGAGAGCCGGTTGAGCGTGGCAACATACCGTATTCAGCGGTGATCCAGCCCTGGCCCTCGCCCTTTAAAAAGCGCGGCACACCCTCTTCGACAGTCGCATTACAAATCACTTTGGTATCGCCAAAACTCACTAACACCGAGCCCTCGGCGTGGCGGGTAAAGTTGCGAACGATGGAAACCTCTCGAAGTTGGTTATTTGCGCGCCCACTGGGTCTTATCATGATTCACCTCTGGTTGGTTTAAGACGCGACATTATGAGGGAAGACGCACTGCCTGTGTTAATATTCGTGAACCACATCAATGTCTCGCGCGCCGATTTTAAAACGATAATTACAACAAAATTCAGGATTCACTTATGCTACGCAGTATGACCGGATTTGCCCGAAAGGAATCGCAGTTTCCCTGGGGAGCTCTCAGTTGCGAAATTCGCAGTGTCAATCATCGCTATCTCGAACCCACCCTGCGCCTCTCCGAAGCGTTACGGGCCCTCGAGCCCGAATTGCGCGAGCGGTTACGTAAACAAATCAGTCGTGGCAAAATTGAAATCGCGATGCAGCTGAAACTGGAAGCGAATGAAGGCACCGATCTGGCCCTGAATGAAAATTTTGCACGACATCTCAGCACCCTGGCAGAACAAATTGCAACACAACTTGCCAACCCATCCCCCTTAAATCCCTTGGATATTTTGCGCTGGCCGGGAGTATTACAAGCTGCCGAAATCGATCAGGACGAGCTCAGCAAAGCGAGTACAAGTCTGTTCACCCAAACTCTTGAGCAACTGGTCGAAAACCGCGAACGAGAAGGCGCAGAATTGAAAAACTTTATTTCACAACGGCTTGAAACCGTTGCCAACCATGCGGCAACCGTGCGCAGAAAACTTCCCGAAATCCAGGAAGCCTACCGCGAAAAATTGCGCAGCAAAATCGAATCCCTGGCAGTTGAAGTCGACGAAGAACGCTTTAATCAGGAAGTCGTTTACGTATGTCAGAAGTCGGATGTTGCCGAAGAACTCGATCGCCTCGACGCCCATGTTCAGGAGGTAAGTCACACGCTGCAGCAAAAAGGCCCTGTTGGGCGCCGTCTGGATTTTTTAATGCAAGAGTTCAACCGCGAAGCTAATACGCTCTCCTCAAAATCCATGTCTTCGGAAACCACGCAAATTGCCGTGGATTTAAAAGTGCTCATCGAGCAGATGCGTGAGCAGGTACAGAATATCGAATAACGCGGTGCCACAAACGGCTATACTGCTGAGTAACTGATGGGCGACCTGGGTTGCCCACAGCGATACATCGACCCGCGCAAACCCACAGCTTTGTTGTTATGACCCAAACACTTGGAACCCTTTACACCGTATCAGCCCCTTCTGGCGCAGGAAAAACCAGCCTGGTAAATGCCTTGGTTGAGGCAACCGATAATCTACTGGTGTCTGTGTCGCACACCACCCGCAGTATGCGCCCGGGCGAGAGCCATGGTGTTAACTATCATTTTGTCGATCACCAAGAGTTTCACGACATGGTCGGCGAAGGGGAATTTTTGGAACACGCCCAGGTGTTTACCAACTATTACGGCACGTCAAAAACCTGGGTGGAGCAAACCCTGGCTAGCGGAAAGGATGTTATTTTGGAAATTGACTGGCAGGGTGCGCAGCAGGTGCGCAAGCAGGTTGAACAAGCTGTAAGCGTGTTTATTTTACCCCCTTCTCGGGAAACGCTGTTGCAACGACTCACCGGTCGCGGCCAGGACGACGAAAAGGTTATCGCGGCACGCATGGCCGAAGCAAAAAGTGAAATCTCCCACTATGTTGAAGCCGATTATTTAATTGTGAACGATGTTTTCAGCACCGCACTGTCTGAATTTCAGGCAATTATCCTCGCTCAGCGTTTAACACTTGAAAAACAGCAAAATAGGTATCAAAGTCTGTTACAGAACCTATTGTCCTGATTGCCTGTTTTGCGTACACTTCCCGGCCCCTTTTTCTGGCAATCGTAATGCAATCTAGCCAGCAACCCGGGACTTAAAATTCGATCAAATTGGAATAGTTTAATGGCACGAATCACCGTAGAAGATTGTCTCGATCATGTTGATAACCGTTTTGAACTGGTTATTGTAGGCACCAAGCGCGCGCGTCAACTCGCCGTCGGCGGAAAAGACCCCATGGTTCCCGAGGAAAACGACAAGCCCACGGTCATCGCATTACGTGAAATCGAAGAGGGCCTGATCGATGCGAGCATTCTGGATCAGGAAGACGAACCCCAAGAAACTCTACTTCTTGGCGATCCCGAGAGCGACCTCGGTCTCGCCCAGCCGCCAGAGGCCTAACATGGAAGCGAGGATGCCTTGCTCACTATAGATTCCCTCAGTCACAGGCTTTCCTCCTACCTTGAGCCCGCGCATGTCAGCGGCGTAAAACGCGCTTACTATTATGCGGAACAGGCCCACACGGGTCAGTTCCGTCGCAGCGGTGAACCGTATATCACCCACCCCCTCGCCGTTGCCAATATTCTCGCGTCGATACACATGGACCATCAAAGCCTGATGGCGGCGATGCTTCACGATGTGATTGAAGACACCGGTATCAGTAAGGCTGCCATCAGCCATCAATTCGGCGATCAGGTGGCTGAAATTGTTGATGGGGTCAGCAAACTCGCCAAAATCGATTTTGAAACCCAGGCCGAAAAACAGGCCAAAAACTTTCAAAAAATGGCCATGGCGATGGCGCGTGATCTGCGTGTTATCGTGGTGAAACTCTCCGACCGACTCCACAATATGCGCACCCTGGGTGCCCTGCCTCCCGAGAAAAAACGCCGCATCGCCAAAGAAACCCTGGAAATTTATGCCCCCATTGCGCACCGTCTGGGGATGAACGATTGGCGCATTGAATTTGAAGATCGCGGCTTTGCAGCCATGCACCCGCTGCGCGCCACCCGCCTGCACGCATCGCTGCAGCAGGTACGTGGTAACCGCAAAGCCATCGTCGAGAAAATTCAGGCGTCCATCGAAATGCGCCTGCAGCGCGAAAAAATCGAAGGTCTGGTGATCGGTCGTGAGAAGCACCTCTACAGCATTTACAACAAAATGCGCGGCAAGCATAAATCCTTCGAAGAAATCATGGACGTTTATGCATTCCGCATAATTGTTGAAGATATAGACACCTGCTACCGTACCCTCGGCGCAATACACAACCTCTACAAACCCAAGCCCAACGAATTCAAAGACTACATCGCCATTCCCAAGGAAAACGGCTACCAGTCACTGCACACCGTGGTGGTTGGCACCCAAGGGGTACCCATCGAGGTTCAAATTCGCACCAAAGAGATGGATGAACTGGCAAGCCGCGGTATTGCTGCGCACTGGCTGTATAAATCATCGGGCGATGAAGATATCGGCAACGGCAGTTACGACCGTGCCAACCGCTGGATTAAGCGCCTGCTGGAAATTCAGCAACACACCAACAGCTCAGTGGAATTTGTCGAAAACGTTAAAATCGACCTGTTCCGCGATGAAGTGTATGTCTTCACGCCCAAAGGCGAAATTATTGAATTGCCCGCCGGAGCCACGCCAGTGGATTTCGCTTATGGTGTTCACACGCAAGTGGGTAACACTTGCGTTGCCTGCCGAATTAATGACCGACCGGCGCCGCTCTCGCAAGTGCTCGAAAGCGGCCAAAAAGTAAAAGTAATCACCTCCGCAAAATCACAGCCCAACCCCAACTGGTTGAATTTCGTGATCACCGCAAAAGCACGCGCGGCAATTCGCCACTATCTGAAAAACCAACGCCACACAGAATCAGTGGAACTGGGTAAGCGCATGTTAAACCGCGCGCTGAGCAACAACAATTTGCAGCTCGAAAATTTAACAGATTCACAAATAAAGAATGTATTGGATACCACCAACCGGGAATCCATGGAAAAACTGTTCGAAGATATAGGCCTCGGTCAGATTACCGCACTGGCGATAACCAATATTCTGCGCCCCGGTTCAGAGAATCAACTCGACGGAGCAGCCCATGCGCCCATCTCTATCGAATCGCCAGATGGCTTGCTGATCAGTTTTGCGCGCTGCTGTCGACCGATACCGGGCGACCCCATTTTGGCGCACCTCAGCACCGGCAAAGGTATTGTGGTGCACCGTGAAACCTGTAAAAACATTGCCGACTTGCGCGGCAAAAAAGAAAACCTCTCAGAAATTAATTGGTCGCCCAATGTCGAAGGGGAGTTTCTCACCGAAATTCGCGTTGAAGTGAAATCGGAGCGCGGCATTATTGCGTCACTCGCCACCCGCATCGCCAATACCAAGACCAGTATCGAAGGTATTCAAGTGGATGAGCGCGATGCCGAGCACAGCGTAATAACCCTTACCATCGCAGTTACCAGCCGGGTTCATCTCGCCAGTGTCATGCGTTCGATACGTAATATGCGTTCGGTAGCGAGCGTAGCTCGTGCCAAAACCTAATTCCCAATAAATCAGGAAAATAATCAATAGGAAAATAACTATGCCCAATAAAGCCATTATCCATTCCGATAACGCACCCAAAGCAATAGGAACCTACTCCCAAGCCGTTAAAGTAAGCAATACCGTTTATTTGTCGGGGCAGATACCACTGGTGCCGGAAACCATGGAAATGGTGAGCGATGATTTCCAAACCCAGGCGCAACAGGTTTTTGAAAATCTCAGTGCCGTTTGCCAAGCGGCTAACGGCAGTCTGCAAGACATCGTGAAATTAAATATTTATCTCACCGATTTGAGCAATTTCCCCATAGTCAATGAAGTTATGGGGAAATACATCCAACAGCCCTACCCCGCGCGCGCCGCGATAGGGGTGAAAGAATTGCCAAAGGGCGCGCAGATTGAAGCCGACGCCATCATGGTGGTTTAACGCAGATAAAAATGCAGGCTAAGAGGGAGGTCGCGACCTCCCTAGTTAGACTTTCGCGGAGTGTGGCAAAGTTTTGTTCAACACCCAAAAACCTGCGATAGCGGAAACAATTGAACCCGCAATAATCCCGATACGCTCATCGAACACTAACATCCCGTCGGGCACGGGGAATGCCAGCGATCCGATAAACAAGCTCATGGTAAACCCGATACCACACAGTAAAGCCACTCCGTAGAGCTGGATGTAATTCATATCGCCGGGTAACTTTGCAACGCGCAACTGGATAGCAAGCCAGGCAAACACAAACACACCGATCTGTTTTCCAAAAAATAATCCGACTGCAATTCCCACCGGAACCGAATGAAGCAGCGCATTAGTTCCAGAAGCCAACAGGCTGACTCCCGCGTTGGCAAATGCGAACACCGGCAGAACGAAAAACGCCACAGGCGTGTGAAGTTGATACTCAAGATATTTTAGCGGTGAGTTCACTTGCATTTTTCCAAAGGATTTATCGCCCTTGCCGGGCTCGCTTTTCATCGGAATAAAAAACGCAAGTAGCACACCCGCAAGCGTCGCATGCACACTGGATTTGAGCAGCGCCACCCACATAACCACGCCAACCAATAAATACGCCCGCAAGCTGGTAACCCCTAGCCAGTTCATTAAGGCCAAAATCACGCAGCAAATACTGGCAAAACCCAGCGCAAGAAACGAAATGTCATGGGTATAAAACAGCGCAATTACAATAATCGCGCCCACATCATCAAATATCGCCACAGACGTCAAAAACACTTTAATCGCCACCGGAACCCGTGACCCCAACAGGCTCAAAATGCCCAGCGCGAATGCGATATCAGTGGCTGCGGGAATCGCCCAACCGTTGATAGCCACGGGATCGTGAATATTGATCAGTGCGTATATCGCGGATGGAATCGCCATCCCCCCCAAAGCAGCGATCGCCGGTAACGCAATATTGCGGACATCTGAAAGCTCGCCCTCTAAAAACTCGCGCTTTAACTCCAGTCCCACTAATAAAAAGAAGATGGCCATTAAGCCATCATTTACCCAAAGTAACAGAGGTTTCTGAATTTCGAAGGTACTGATGGCCACCGTAATGGGGGTACCCAGAAGCAGGTCGTATACCGGGCTCAACGGCGTGTTTGCCATCAACATCGCCAGAATTGCAGCGAGTATCAGCAAGACACCACCTGCGGCGTCATGATGCAGCCACGCCTGTAATCGTTGTAAAAAGCTCATAGGTCTCCTTCTGTAAGCACCCGCAATTGGCACGCACCAGCTTCGAGTGGTTGCGCTTCTAACACAAAGTTGAATTGATCAAAGGCCACACAGCAGTCGAAATCCGCCGCAGGGCTCCAGGGTTGTTCCGGGTCGAAAAAACGTGCTGCATTGGGTGATTGTCGCAGTAATCGAGCGATTTCAGCTTCATCCACCGCAGTGCCGCGAATTAACGCAGCTAAATAATCGGCACACAACCAGTCTTCATCACAGCGTTCATTGGCATGCAGCCCCATTCGCACGAGTGTCACTACCTCTGGCTTTAAATTCCGGATGTAGCGCGCGGTTGCCGCCGCATTTACCAGGGCCCCGGTAAACACCCGGTCTGCCTGGGCAGCGTTAACCAAGCCCTGGGTACCGGCATGGGTGGTGTGCACGACCGTGTGATTGTTCATGGACCGGCCCATTAGTTCTGAGGGCGAATTTCCAAAATCAAAGCCCGGCAGGCGCTGGCCGAAGCGTTCCCCCAGCAAGATTGGATTATGATAAGTATCGCGATAGGACAGTGCCTGTTCACGGCTGGCTACAGCAATGATGCGCTCTGCACCCGCCGCGACACAGTAGCAAGTCGTCGTAAAGGCGCGAAAAACATCGATCACCACCGCCACTCCATGGGATTTTTTAGCGCCTGCCACAAAATCGACAAATTCTATCTGCATGATGTGAATTTCCTATGCGCTAAAAGTCATTATTCTTATTCATGTATCCGGTGGTGGAACTCTAGTGATCAGGTGTCTGCAAATAGACGCTTTTTGAAACCTCGGAAATAATAATTGGCGCTTATGTCTCTGGCTTAACATAAAGTGTAAAACAATACAAAAGAAGGATTTACCAAACACATTCATTAGTGTAGGGTTATTAAATCACACCATTTAATAGATTTCACCATGACTCTTACAGAACTGCGTTACATCGTTACCCTGGCCCAAGAGCAGCATTTTGGTCGCGCGGCGGATCGCTGCCATGTTTCCCAGCCGACGCTGAGTATCGCGGTCAAAAAACTCGAAGAGGAACTCAATGTATCCATCTTCGAGCGCTCCAAAACACGGGTGTCACCCACCCCCTTGGGCGATACCATTATTCAGCAGGCACAAAAGGTTCTGGAAGAAGCTGCTGCTATCAAGGATATCGCGAGTTCCGGCAAAAACCAGTTAACCAGCCCATTTCATATCGGAGCGATATTTACCATCGGGCCCTACCTGTTTCCGCGGCTGATTCCGGAATTACAACGCCTTGCCCCCGACATGCCGCTGTATGTGGAAGAAAGTTACACCGCAACCTTGCGCAGGCGCATCCGTCATGGCGACCTGGATGCCATCGTGATTGCGCTGCCGTTTACTGAGGCCGACGTGGTCACCCAGCCGCTCTACCAGGAGCCTTTCGTGGTACTTATGGGGAAAGGCCACCCGCTGGCAGACGAAACCAAAATCCACCCGGAACAACTTAACCAGTGCAATGTGTTGTTGTTGGGTGAAGGCCATTGTTTTCGGGATCAGGTACTGGAAGCCTGCCCCAACTTAAAACCTTCGCTGGATGACCCCCGCGGCAATATCCGCACCGCCGCGGAAGGCAGTTCGTTGGAAACCCTGAAATACATGGTCGCCTCTGGCTTGGGGGTAACCATTCTGCCGCAATCAGCAGCCATGGTCGGGCATTATTCGGCCTCAGAACTGCTCATCAAACCCTTTGCAGACCCGGTTCCGAGCCGCACCGTGGCATTGGCGTGGCGCGCCAGCTTCCCGCGCCTACAGGCTATAGATGTTATTCGCGATTCCATCAAAGCCTGCAAGGTGGCGGAGAGTTTTAAACCTTAATTTGCACAGCCTGGCATGGCGTAACCATGCCCAAACTAGAGCCACTCTATGGATACCCGAGTGTTGTACCTTGGCCTGGGGTTAATGTTGAGCAACCAGGCGCTCAGCGCAGTTAGCGATGAACAACTGCAACGTGAACTCGATGCGCTTAAAGCACAAACTCAAGCCGTACAAGAGCGCCTGGAACAACTCACCGATGCGCAAGACCAAGGTCATAACGCGGCTTCCGACCAGCAACACATCGAAGACAGCTTTGCAAACACCACGGAAAGCCGCTTCCTTACTCCAGAAAGCCACCGGGATTACGCCGATCGCATAGAAAATGTGCTCAATAATTTTATTGAGATCGATGGCTATTTCCGGGCCGGTTATGGACGAAATAACGCCGGAGGTGCGCTCACCGGCTTCAAAGCCCCTGGCGCTATGGCCAAATACCGGCTCGGTAATGAAGCCGAAAATTTCGGCGAACTAATCTTCGGAAAAACATTTTTCTTACCGGATGCCTTTCAACTTACCGATGCACTCCATCCAGCCTCGCAGGATTCCGGGCCTGTGGCGTTTTTGCAGTTACGCCTGGATTTTTTTAACCCATACACCGACTACTCCACTGCCAGCGAAACTTCGGTGGGTGTACCCGAGGCCTGGGTTGCTATAGGCAATGTAATCAGCTCGCAACCGCAAGCCAAATTTTGGGCGGGCAATCGTTTTTACCGACGTCACGATATCGGCGTTAATGATTTTTTCTTCTGGAACATGAGCGGCGGTGGCGCAGGGCTGGAAGATCTCCAATTCGGCCCTGGCAAACTGGCAATCGCCTGGATAGGGACTGGAGCCACCAGCGGTTTCAGCAACCTGCCCGAGCCAGACCCGGAAAACAAAGCCGACTTCAGCAAAACCAACGTGGATATTCGCTACTACGACGTACCACTCCTAAGTGGTTTAGCGGAGATTGGGCTGGTGTATTCTCGGGCTAAAAGTGGCCTCGATGCTGATGGCAATCAGGTATCGAAAACCAGCGGCACCGCCTTCCACCTGGTACACACCAAGCCGGCGTTTATCAGTGACGACGGCGTTAACAAGTTTTCCCTGCAATACGGCACCCGCGCTGCAAAAACGTTTACTTCGGGTTTCGAAACCTTTCAGGTCGACGGAAGTAATTATATTCAACCCGATCTCGATGACTCCTGGCGATTCCGCATCACCGAAAACTTCACAGCCAACATCAGTGAGCGCTGGTCGCTCGGGCCGGTACTGATCTATCAACAAACCCAGTATGGTGAAGCTGTGGGCAAGCAAACCTGGTATTCGGCTGGTGTGCGTCCCATTGTGCACTTTAACGAAAGGTTTAACCTGGCTTTTGAAGCAGGTTGGGATAAGGTTACCGCCCAAGCTGGCGAGGCAGCTTCAAGTATCAGAATATTGACCGACACCCATGGGCAACTCACCAAGCTCACGGTTGCGCCGCAAATATCGCTGGGTAATCGCTTTAACAGTCGCCCGGTATTGCGGGCCTTTGTTACCTGGGCGCGCTGGTCCAACAGTTTCAGCGATGCCGTCGGTGGCAACAGCTACGCGGGCAAGACCGAGGGCCTTAACATCGGCGTGCAAATGGAAACCTGGTGGTAAGCGCTACTCCAAGGGGCTTAGCCAGTGATATTCAATACTGGCACGCTGATCAAATTCCACATCTGAATCGCGGTTAAAACCGTTTTTAGCAATATCGAGATCGTAGCGGTATTGCCCCAGCGTAATTCGCAACAAGTCTCCCGCTGCATTATCGACTCCGAAAACATTTGCAGGTAGGGTGTAGGAGGTTTCTATTGAATTTATCACCCGGGTAAAAACAAAATCGCAGCTACTGGTAGGCTGACAGGCAAGCCTGTCTTGAGTCCATTCAACGCTAAGTTCAGCGTCGCGTTGCAGGGGGGGCCAAGTAACTTGGAGTGCGTCGAGTTGCATGTTGTAGCGCTCTGCAACGCTGTCGTCAACGCTCAGGGAAATAAAAGCGGGTAGCTCAAAACGCACATAGCGCTGACGGCCGTGTTCAAAACTGATCTCCACAGCGCATTCGCTTAAAACAGGGTTGCCAAGCACTAACTCGTAATACTCGGCGCTGCCATCGTTTTCATAAACATTATCGCCAATCGGGTACTGCTCACCGCACAATTCAATGCGGACCTGTTCGGCGTTATCGGCGAGCACAAACGCCCCGGTCAGCGTTTCCAGGAGGCGTACCTGAAAAATCAATTTGGCATCAACAACTTGCAAAGGCTCGCTAACAAGCGGAGCAGCCTCCTGCCATTTGTTTTCAGTGATGGTCGACAGAAACCGCACGTCGGTGTGCATTTCAAATTGCCTGGTATCATCGGGATCTTCAGCAATGGTATTTGCCTGTTTTTCACCACATGACATCAACAGGCAAACTGCTATGCCACCGACCAAGCGCCCCAGGGGTTTCATGATGAGCCCTCCATCTCTGTATCGGCGCCTATTTTAGCGCCGCATTGATTGCGAAAGTGTTGCCAGAATGTTGTCAATTTGTATCACATTCGATTGTCCAGCCACGAATTCTGCGCAACACACGCGAAATTTATTGCCGGGTTTATCGCATGGGTTTTGTTATCATCCGGCCAAAGCAACCAACATGAGGATTCTAGCGTGGATGTTCACAGAGCCCTGCAACAGCGCAAATCGGTACGCGCGTTTCTCGACAAACCTGTAAGTCAGGAATTGCTAACGCGAATTCTGGAGTCTGCCGGTCACGCGCCATCGGGGACCAACGCGCAACCCTGGCAGGTGTATGCGCTCACTGGACAACCTAAAAAATTCCTGGAAGAACAGTTGGTTGCGGCTTTCCTGCGCGGCGACCAAGAAAAAATGGATTACCTCTACTACCCGCTGGAATGGATAGAACCCTACAAATCTCGGCGTAAAGCTTGTGGTTTGCAGTTGTATAGTACATTGAACATTCGCCGTGAAGATATCGACAAACAGCGCGATCAGTGGCAGGCAAACTACACGGCATTCGGTGCACCCGTGGCCTTGTATTTTTTTATCGACCCAGCGATGAAGACCGGTTCATTTATGGATTACGGTATGTTTTTGCAATCAATCATGTTGGCTGCGGTCGAAGAAGGGTTAGCAACCTGCGCCCAGGCAGCGCTGGGTCAATACCCGGCGATTGTAAAAGAATTTCTCGAAGTGGACCCAGATCAAACCCTGGTGTGCGGCATGGCACTAGGCTACGAAGATACTGAAGCGCTGGTGAACAGTTACCGTACACCCCGTGAACCGGTCGCGAGCTTTACGCGGTTTTTTGGCTTTTAATACAGCTTATGAAACGATTTGCGCTCATCACCGCCGTTGCCCTACTGCTGCAAGCCTGCGGCGGCTCAGACTCGTCTGGCGGAGATCCGCCCGAGAGCGGCACCCCAGTACCTCAGCAATGCCTGCGCAGTGTGATTGAGGCAAACCTCGACAGCGCACTGCAGGTCGTAAGCACCGATGTGGATTTCAGCTTTTACCTTGAAGACATAAACGGCGACTCCTACGAATTCAATCGCGGCAGCTCCACTTTACAGACGCCCTACGAATCAGCGTCGACCTCAAAGTGGGTGAGCGCGGCCATTATCATGCAATTGGTTGATGTTGGATTACTGTCGCTCGACGACTCGCCACAGGATTTTCTCAATGCAGAAAGCTGGCCAGTGGAAAACGACGACCCTTTGGCGGCCATCACCCTGCGTCAACTTTTGAGCTTCACCTCTGGGCTTACTGAAGATGCCCTGTGCAGTAACCTGCCCAACGCCGACTACTTTGCGTGTGTGGCAACAACCGCCGAACGCAACATCGGTAATGGCGAAGTGCCAGGAGAAACCTTCAACTACGGCAGTGCCCACCTCCAGGTCGCTGGCGCTATGGCCATTGAAGCCCTGGATGAAAACAGTTGGGCGGCGCTGTTCACCAATTTCAAAAGTCTCACCGGATTATTTCCCAACTCCAGCTACAACCTGCCGTCAACGAGCAACCCACGACTCGCCGGCGGTATGACCTGGACCGCAGAAGACTACATCAATTTTATTCGCGCGTTTCGAGACGTAGACTTCTACACCTCTGACATGGTGGTTAATCAAATCGCCAGTGACCAACTCAGTGAAGCCAACATTGGCAATTCACCGGCATTGAGTGGTATCGGCGAAGACTGGCATTATGGTTTCGGCGTTTGGATTGAATGCCATCAAAACCCCTTTTCAGAAAGCGCCTGCACCCCGGAGCAACAAATCTCGAGCCCCGGAGCCTATGGCGCTTACCCCTTTCTTAATCGCGAGGAAGGCTACTTCGGCATAGTCGCACGCCAGGGAGAATTGGGCACGTTTCGCGAAGGTTATGCGCTTTTCGATGGCGTGCGCGATCTGGTGGAAGATTGGGCCGCGTGCAGCCGCTGATTTGTCTGGCGCAAGCTTGCTCAGTTTCAGGGGTGGCTTATCCGCGTAAACAACTCGGTTTTGCCGTCTTTTCTCAACAGTAACACGTCGTAAGCTTCGAATTTGTCGTCGATTTCCATACCCGGGCTGCCGAGCGGCATACCCGGCACCACCAGACCAACCGCATTAGCCGGACGTTCCGCGAGAAATCGTTGAATCACATGAGCCGGAATATGGCCCTCAAACAGGTAGCCCTGACGTGATACCGCGGTATGGCAAGACTGCAATTCCGGGCTGAGTTTCCAGGCTTGTTTCACAGCGCTCAGATCTTGTGGTTCGACAGATTCCGCCGTAAAGCCATTGGTTTCCAGGTGCTTAATCCAATCGGAGCAGCAACCGCAGGTTGGGCTTTTGTATACAGTAAAGTCGACGTTGCGCGGAGGCTTGGTTAAATTCACCGTGGCATCAGGAGCCGTGGGAGACTTACTGCATGCGACGCTTAATAATGCCGCCACTACCATCAAGCCCATCCCTTGCAAGATTTTCATACGCGCCCTCCAATTTTGCCGAGTGGCGACTCTAACACAGCTAGCCGGTAAGACGCCCGTACTGGTAGTCGGTAATCGCCGTTTCGATTTCTGCAGCTGTATTCATCACGAACGGGCCGTGTTGCACAATGGGTTCACGCAAGGGTTTGCCCGCGAGTACGATGACTCGCGCCTGGCCACCTGCCCTGTGGGCGATTCGCAACGCACCGCTGTCATTGAATCTTGTTAGCGTTTGTTGAGGCGCCGGTACCGGCTGATCACCCAGGGCCACTTCGCCCTCGTAGGTGTATACCAGAGCGGTGTAAGCGTCTGGAACAGCGATATCAACGCTTACTTCTGGCTCGATATGCACATCTAAAAACAAAGCTGTAGTATCGGGCACTTGAAAATAACCGCTTACCGACTGCCCCTGAACCTCTGTTGCCCCGGCAATCGCTTTTACGGTGAGCCCCTCCAAATCGTATTTTGGAATTTTATCGCCACTCACATCCTGGTAGTGGGCCGGTTTCATTTTATTGGCAGCAGGGAGGTTCACCCAGAGCTGAAAGCCACGCATGCGACCCTGAGTTTGACGCGGCATTTCGGAATGGATAATGCCTCGCCCAGCCGTCATCCACTGCACATCACTGTCGTTGATCAACCCGACATTACCCAGGTGATCGCGGTGCTCCATCTTACCTTCAAGCATATAGGTGACTGTTTCAAAACCCCGATGTGGGTGTGACGGGAAACCACCGATATAATCGCTGGCCTCGCAAGAACCAAATTCATCGAGCATTAAAAACGGGTCGAAACGTTCCGGCCGGGTTCCACCGAACACCCGCAGCAGCTTAACACCGTCACCATCACTGGCGCGCTGTGCGCGGACTTGTTCAACAACCCGCCTTAGCTCGGCTTGCGTGTTCATGCGACCTCCTGTGATACGCGGCCCTTTGCAACCCAGTTGGCAATTGCTGTTTCCGCTGATGCGATCCCCTCGGCACGGGAATCTTCACCCATATTCAGCCCCTCTGCGTAAATAAATCTAACATCGGTGATTCCCAGAAAACCCAAAAAGGTTTTTACAAAGGGTGTTTGGCTGTCGGCCGGCGTACCCTGGTACTTGCCCCCACGCGAGGCCAACACATAAGCCTGCTTGCCCTGAACAAGCCCAACTGGACCCGATTCAGTGTATTTAAAGGTAACTCCGGCGCGCGCTACGTGATCGAACCAGGCTTTCAATTGGCTGGGCACACCAAAATTGTACATCGGGACTCCAAGCACCAGAATATCAGCTGCCTGAAGCTCGGCAATTAATTGATCGGATAACTGTGCCTCCCCAGAACTGATCGCGGCAATCGTATTGGCATCAAAATGGGGAATTGGGTCGGCGGACAAATCGCGATAGCTAACCGCGAGCTCGCCCAGCTGGCTTTCCAGTCGCTTGAGGAGTTCAGCGCCGAGCTTAGAGGACACGCCCCCCTCGCCGAATATGCTGGAATCGATATGAAGTATTTTAGTGCTCATGGTTACCTCCAAGTGGCTACCGTTAATGCGTTGACTATGAGCACAGTTTACAAACAATATTTTGATAGAATGGCCGTATATATCGTTCAAACCAATCGAAATTTTTAATGATTATGAAGATTACTCTGGAACAATGGCAAACGTTCAAAGCGGTTATCGACGAAGGTTCATTCGCCCGTGCAGCCGAAGTTCTGAATAAGAGTCAATCGAGCATTAGCTACATTATCGCGCGCCTCCAGGAACAATTACCGGTGGCGCCGCTGGTCCAGAAAGGTCGCAAAGCGGAACTTACCGAGGCGGGTAAACTGCTTTATCGCCATGCCAGTGACTTACTGGCCCAGGCAGAGCAACTCGAAAAAACCGCGCAACACCTCGCCAAGGGATGGGAATCCGAAGTTGCCATTGCCGCTGATGCGCTGGTACCCATCGACCGGGTGTTTTGCGGCCTGCAGGCGTTTTCTCAGGTCTGCCCAAACACCCGCATTCGCATTTACGAAACCACACTGTCGGGCACCGATGAAGCCTTACTCAGTAAACAAGCGGATATCGCGCTGTCTGCACGGGTGCCGCCGGGTTTTCTCGGCGAACCGTTATTGGACGTCACCATGGTGCCGGTTGCATCTTCAGATCATGCGCTGGCGCGATTGAAAACAGTCAGCGAGCAGGATTTAAAACAACAACGCCAAATCGTTGTGCGCGATTCCGGAACCAAGCGTGAGCAGGATTCCGGTTGGCTGGGCGCGGATCAGCGTTGGACCGTATCGTGGTTTTCCACAAGTATTGCGGCACTCAAATCGGGTCTGGGCTTCGCCTTTGTACCGCTGCATCGCGTCGAACGGCTGCTTGCTGAAGGCTCCCTGGTGCAGCTACCACTGGAGGGTGGCGGTACCCGGCGCATTCCACTGTACTTGATTGTTGCCGAACAGAGCCACGCAGGGCAAGCGGTACGCGCTGTGGCCGAAAAAATTCTCGCACATTTCTAATGCGACTTTTTTTGGCGATAACACCACCTCCGTCTGTTCGCCATGCTCTGTTAAATCTGCAGCCACCGCCGCACGCGAAACTAAAACCCAGCCGAGACGAGCAGTTGCATCTCACTCTGCATTTTTTAGGCAATAGCGATCCAGACGCTCTGCACAAACTGCTAACACCCGTAAAATTTACAAGCTTTGATATTGAAATTAATCACTTGGGGAGTTTTGGGGGCAAGCAAAAAAATGGCGTACTTTGGGCGGGTTTTGCCAAGTGCAACGCCCTTGAGGTATTGCGGCAAAAGCTCGCAACTGGGCTGGGCCAACAAATCGAAGTTTCCGAAATGCGCAATTACAAACCACACATCACCCTTGCACGTTCTCGACCGGGTTATCCTGCAACCGCGCTGAATAATTTCTTAGCCCAATTTGTGGCGCCATTAAAATTTACGGTAACTGAGTTTGCGCTTTACAACAGCATCACGCATCCCTGCGGGGCACAATACCTAAAGCTTGCGAGTTACCCAGCCGGTTTAGAAGCAACAACAAAGCAATAGTCACCATCGGGGCGTTGCGATTGTTGTATACGCTGCGCAATTGCACCGCTTTCAATATCGCGTTGCAGGGAGGCTAAACCCTCACTTAACTCCTGCTCACCGCAAAAATTGCGAAACGACGATATTCCGTTACGTACCTGGGCATTCAAGTACATCTCCGGATGGTATTTACCGCTGTAGAGAAAAAAATCCTGCAGGCTTGCGGTAACGTCGAACGGCACCACTCGTATCTCCTGAAAACCCGAGCCTTGTAAGGCACTATTGAGGTATTGCAGGTTCGGCATATGTTCCCAGGATTTACGCATCATCTCCGGAAAATAATCACACAGCCAATAGTTCCGCAGCTGTTCGGGTGCCGCAGTAAAAATGACTAAAGGCGACGAGGGCAGCAATACGCGATACATTTCAGCAACGGCCTTGGGGATGTCATCAAAGTGATGCATCGCCAAGGTACACATGCCGCCATGAAAGCATTGCGATTGATAAGGCAGTTGCGAAATATCGGCCTGAACGAAATTAAGCGACGGCGCTTTTAAATGCGCTTCATTTAACATCTTAGTCGCCACATCAATGCCGCTCCAGTGCCCCGCTATCCGCTGCAAAGCGGATGTGTAATTGGCCGTGCCGCAGGCGAAATCCACGTAGCATCCCTCCGGTGCAGGCTTTAAAAAGCCTACCAGCATTTCTACAATCGCCGGGTCGGCACGCCTTGTAGTATCGTATTCGTTACCAATAAGGTCGTAAAGAGCCATGACTTAACTCGTTAATCATTGTTAAATGATGTTGCGCAAGGGAAGGCGCTCCCTTCTTTAGAGATTAATTGTCTCACCCGAAAGCATAGGAATAACAGACACAGCAAGCAACAATCCCATAACGATATTAAATATTTGTAACATTTTACGGTTATGAATAAACCGGTTAAGTGCGGCACCGAAACACATCCAAACCACCATACACAAACTACCAACCCCAAAAAACGAGAGCAATACCCGCACAAATTGCACTGTAAATTCACCAACATCCGTGAAGGCTGCCAGGGCGCCCACTGCCACCACCCAGGCTTTCGGGTTTAGCCACTGAAACGCCATGCCCTGTAAAAAAGTAAGGGGTTTTTCACGGCGCTTGTCATCATCAACCGTTCGGGTACTGGCAATTTTATAAGCGAGATACAGCAGGTAGGCGCTACCGGCAATTTTTATAAACTGATGTGCGGCAGGAAATTTTACGAACACCACACCCAGCCCCATCGCCAGAGCCGTGAGCATTAACGGAAATCCGGTAATCACGCCTAAAAAAAGCGGCAGTGTTTTATAAACGCCGTGATTCAGGCCGGAGGTCATTAACATGATGGTGTTCGGGCCCGGCGTTATTGATGCCGCGAAACAGAACAAAATGATGGGAAGTAATTCTTGCACAGCGCTTTCCAATTTGTTGCGACAGTACCGGCAATTTTAATCGCCGACTTCTAGGGAACCTCTGAACAATACGGTGGCGCCTCTGGCTTTCAGGGTTCTTTTCCGTCAAGGCGGGCTGGAAGCCCGTCGATGCAGCATAACGCAGAGAGAGGAAAATCCTGAAAGCCCCTCCGGGCGTGATCTGTAGCAGCCATTCGCGGCGTTGCACTTTTTGTGAAGGGCTACGGCCATTAATTGCAAAGTGCGCCTAGCGACTAAGCGCTACAGATCGCGCAGAGGCACTACCGCATTATTTAGAGTTTCCCTAGCCATTCTCCCGGCTCATAGCAATATACCCTGGCTCTTGTTCAATACGGGTTAACCAAGCACTGATATTAGAATAGGGCGACAAATCGAAACCGCCTTCGTGGGCGACATGGGTGTAGGCGTACAAACTAATATCCGCGATTGTCAGTGCATCTCCAACAAAATATTCATGATCTGATAGATGCTGTTCCATAACCCCCAAGGCTTTATAACCACCCGGCTTTTTCGATTCGAATTCAGCTTCACGCTCTGCGGGCAAACCCAAAAACAAATTTATAAACCGCGCCACAGCAATAAAAGGCTCGTGGCTGTATTGTTCGAAAAACTGCCACTGCAACACGCGCGCCCGGTGTAAGCTGTCTTGTGGTAAATAGCGGGTGTTTTCTGCGAGATAATACAGAATAGCGTTAGATTCAGACAAACAAGTTCCATCCTCAAACTTTAGAACCGGTATTTTGCCGTTGGCATTCATGGCTAAAAATTCTTCGCTGTGGGTCTCACTCTTGAGGATATCGATAGCCTGCCACTGGTGTGGAATATTTAAAAACTGCATGAGCATTTTGATTTTGTAACAATTTCCAGAAAGCATATCGCCATAAACGGTGTACATGATGTCCTCCGGGCTTAGAAATGAGATTTCAGATTGATGAGATTCACCCAGTAAAAATTGTTACTGGGTGAATATTATGACGTTATGGAGTGAAGCCCCCGTAACCAAGACTCTAATGATTGTGAGACGTGTATCCTCTTAATCGGTTATAGGTATGTACCTGATGGGGCGTTAACAAGGCCTTTTGCTTAAGGTGGGCTGCGAGATGCACTAAACGCAATTGCGTTTGAAGCTTACCGATTTTATGCACAATATCGCTCAACTGGGTTTCTTCAATCGCGCCAGACACAAATAAATAATCCAACTGTTTTTCCAGGGTCACTATTTCTTCCCCCAAACGCTTGGCATCGCGCAGCATCTGCTCATAGAGCCGCTGGGTTTGTTGGAGTTGCTCGTCACTCAGTTCAAGCTTTTCAGACAAATCAAGCACATGGGCAGGGCCGGGGTAGCCACTTAATTCGGCAGGCTTGGCCAGCCCCATGCCTTTACCTTGCAAATAATCCTGAACCTGTTGTGGCGAAAGCGCCTTGATCGGGCGATTTTGATGCCCGGCATAAGGCTGGGTTTCAGCCGTAGCCAGCAGACTGCAACAAAAAATAATAACGCCCAGGTAAACTTGCATTAGTTTGCCCCTATTGAGCTGCATCACTGGCGTATATGCCGACAGCACCCTCGTAAATTCCACCTTCGCCCCCGCTATCGTGTACCTTCACTTCAATCACATTCTCATCTTTCAGCAATGTGGCAGGAAATTCATAGCGTCGCTCTATACGAAAATAATCTTTGTCGACGTCGCGATCACTGTCGCGCAGGCTACCGGTACGTCCCACCAGAGTACCGTTTATATGCACCTCATCGGTATCATCAATTTTACCGAGGGAGAGTACCAGCGTCTCATGGCCGGCGGTGTCTACCGGGCCAAAGGTCTTACGGTATATCGCCATACCATCGTAATCTTTGAAACCCTGCTCTTCCCATATTTGCGGCACATTCACGTCGACAATGTCACTGGGTGTCTCGCCCATGGTGCGAAACTGCCAGGTACCGCTTAAATTGACTAATGCCCTGGGAAGGCTGGACGCGTACAAGCCAACGTCGCCGCGGGCAATACCACCCCCCTGTTGCGCGTCGTACACACGCACCGCAATTAGGTTGCGACCTTCGCGCAACACATTGTCTTGAATGGGGTATTGGCGCTGACTGTTCCAAGCGCTTTCATAGGTGGGTGGAAAACCGCCGTGGCCACCAATTCGTATGCCGTTAATAAACACCTCATCAACGTCATCCACCAGGCCCAGATCGAGGCGGAAATCGTGGTTGAGACTGCCCGTTTCCAGAATCACTTCGCGACGGTACCACGCCAGGCCATCGTAATTATCGTAACCTTGTGATTCCCACATATCCGGCACATGAATCGAGTGCCAGTCGCTATCGTCAAAATCGGGATCAGCCCATTGCGGATCATCACCAATCGCAAAATGCCAGGAGCCACTCAGATCGGCAATTTTCATCCAGATTTGCGAGTTCTCGTAGTTGCGGTGAGGCGCGGATGGGAAATGAACCTCGACTTCGAACTTGCCATCAGCTTCATTGAGGTAATGGAAAATTCCTTTCTCTGTTTTCCAGTAGAAAAAAATCAACGGCACCAGTATCACAAGGCCAACTAACAGAGCGATAAAATTACGTTTCGTTTGCTGCGGTTCCATGGTATTAGGTTTATTGTTGTCGCTATATTGGGTGGGTAGAGCTTTGTAACTACGGGTCTGATCTGCCGTTATGAATAAAAAACAACCTTCAACAGCTTGACTCGGTTACGTATTCTTAGCATACCGTTGCACTGTTTGCTTGGCTATACCTAAAGTATCGCGTCACAGGAGACAGCTATGCGCACCTATTATGCGCTAGTGATGTTACTTATTTCGTCAATAACACTGGCTGATACCTTTCCGGAAAAACTCGTTGCAGCTGCGATGGCACGCACGCAGGTAACGGTACGCTACGACGGCAAATACCAGGCGATTGCCTACCCAGGCGGCGATGTTCCAGCCAATATCGGCGTCTGCAGCGACCTTGTTATCCGTGCCTACCGCGCCTTGGGGATTGATTTGCAGCAAGGTGTTCACGAAGATATGGCAGCGAATTTTAGTGCCTACCCTTCACAGAGAATTTGGGGACTGCGCCGCCCAGATACCAACATTGACCATCGCCGGGTGCCAAATTTACAAACATTTTTCAGTCGCCATGGCGAACAGCTTCCGGTAAGTGCAAATTCCGACGACTATCAGCCCGGCGATTTGGTGACCTGGATGGTAGCAGGCAAGCTGCCGCATATCGGTATTGTTAGTGCCACAAAGCACCCTGTGAGCGGCCACTGGATGATAGTGCACAATATCGGTCAGGGCCCAAAACTCGACGATATGTTGTTTGATTACACCATTACCGGCCACTACCGTTACACGCCCAGCTTATGACGAGGCAACCGCAGTGGAGCTACCAGCTTAGTCGTACGCTATCTGTGGGCATGGTTGCCAGCGCAGCTGTGCTGCTCTTTGTTGGCTCGCGGCGGGGTGATTTCCAGGGAGCCCTGTTCTACAGTGTTATGCAAGTAATGCTGGGCGGTTTTCTGTATTACGCCGCGAGCCTTAAATTAACGGGTGACGCATTGTCACACAAAATTTACCCTGCAAGTGTTGCCGCAACGTTGCTTTACCTGTTTATGGTCGCACGCTGGCTCAATGGATTCGCACTTTAAAAAAATAGGCTTGGTAAAAATTCATGAAACATAAAACCTGGTTGATGCAGGAACTGCAAGCCTGGCAAAACCAAGGCATTATCGACAATGCCCAAGCTGATCGCATAGCTGGTTTGTACAAGCTTCAGAGTGACAATTCTGCCTGGGGTAAAATTGTATTCGCTGCGATTGGTGCGGTACTTGTTGGAGCGGGTGTTATTTTATTATTCGCCTATAACTGGGAAGCCATGCACCGCTTCACCAAACTCACACTCGTATTTAGCGCCCTGGCGTGCGCCCACGCACTGGGATTTTATTTTTCACGACGCGACTCCCAATATCCAAAAATTGGGGAAAGTTTTTTTCTACTCGCCAGCATGTTATTCGGCGCGGGTATCTGGTTAGTCGCCCAGATTTATCATATTGACGACCACTACCCCAATGCTTTTCTCGTCTGGTCGATTGGTGCTTTGGCCATGGCCTGGGTATTACAATCCAAACCGCAACTGTTACTGGCCTTGGCACTCATCAGTGTGTGGCACTACACCGAAGTTTTTAATTTTCAACGCGCAAACAGCGTTGCCGTGCTTTTAATTCTTGGCGCAGCGCTACCATTGGCGTGGCGCTTAAATTCCATAAGCACACTGGTTGCCAGCGTGCTGCTTCTTATACTCAGCTACACCGCAAGCTACGGCGAAATGGCTGGAAAACATGCGGAAACCACCTGGGTGGTATTTCTGTGTCTCACTGCCAGTACGTTAGCGGCGAGTTTCTTAGTTTGCGACACTCGTTATCAGCATTATCACAACGGCCTTCGTGTTTTTGGGGTTCTGGGTTTTTGCATCACACTGTTTATAGCCACCTTTGAAGCCGCTGATGACTTACATTTTGATGCGACGATTGCCGAGATACCAGCGCAACTCTTGCTCTACTTTTTTGTTGCGCTTAGCTTGGCATTGGGCGCCTGGGCCTGGGAAATTACACTCTGGGCGCAAGCTGCTGCATCAAGCGACGAAACAAAAAAGCGCTTTGCTGAACCACTCGACTTTAGCGAAGGTATCATTATTGTTTTAACTGTGCTCGTTGCCAGCACTTTGGCATTTTTCCCCAAAGCTGCAGGAATTGGCTGGCTGATTTACAACTTACTGTTTCTCAGCTACAGCATCGTGTTGATTTATCGCGGTACCCACTTGCTACGCTGGCAATCAGCAGTTTTGGGCAGCCTGTTACTGTCCGCCTATGCCTTCGCACGCTTTATGGATTTATTCGATAGCCTATTGTTACGCGGTTTAGCGTTTGTAGTCATTGGTTCATTACTCTTTGCCATTGGCTTTCTCTATTCCCACAAAAAAAGCAAGATCAATGAAACGGTGGGGCCTTAAATATGGCTGACATCCGCATTCAAACACTTATCCTGCTCGGTGTAGTTGTTGCACAACTTGGCACACTCAGCTTCATGGCGGCCAACCGCGAATACATCATTTCAAACGGCGAACGTCTATTTTTAAGAACAGCCCCGGTTGACCCCCGCGATCCCTTTCGTGGCGACTATGTGCGTCTAGGTTATGACTTTAATCAGGTATCACAAGCGCAATACCGCGGCACAAGTGCCATCAAGGATATTGCACGCGCTGATCGCGTTTACGCCGTACTTAAACCCGAAGGTGATCAGGTATACCGTTTCGATTATCTTACCGATACGCCACCAACTGACAATTTGCTATATATAGCGGGTAGAAACACCACCTCAAAATGGGTTCAGCAGGAGCGCAGCTATCTTGACCTTCACTATGGTATCGAAAAGTATTTTGTAGAACAGGGCAAAGGGAGGGAAATGGAAGAGAAAATCGGGCGCCGTAGCGGTTTGCAAATTCCCCTGGAAATTGAAATTGCACTCGGGAAAAAAGGCATCGCAGTTATCACCGGATATCGTTGGAGCTCATTGGGAATCAAACTCGATTTCGTACCTTCAGATAGAAATGCCCAACAAATTACCAGCCCGGAAGTGACGTTTACAATCGAAAATGTTAGCTCGCAGGCTATTTCACTGGCAACGGATAACGCGCAATGTGTGTTCAGGCTGGAAATTCGAAACCCAAAATGGTTGCAACAAATCTCACCAGGAGCGTGCGACAAGCCCAGCTTGCAAACTACCGAACTTGCCCCTGGTGAACACTGGTCGGCAAATCTCGATTTAAACCAGCCACGTTGGTACGTACAAGAAGATAATCATATGAAGCCAGTGCATCAGCTGAGCGGCTGGAATCAGGTGCAAGTGATATATCACCCCCCAGAGCAACACGATACGTGGCGGGGAGAGTTGCGCTCACCACGCTTTACTGCAAACCGGCGTATCGATTAGGAGTTCCCATGTTTATCATTTTTGGCTGGGATAACACCGCCAAACCACAGGAATCATTACTCACAGCGCCATGTGCGCATTGTAAGGTGGAAACCAACTGGACACTCTGGAAGCAAACAACCTGGGGCTCGCTGTTTTTCATCAAACTTATACCCATTATCGACAGCTATTACCTACGCTGCGATAAATGCGGTGATACCATAAAGCTCGACAACAAAACCGCCAAAGCCGCGCTGGATAAATCGCAACGCAGCGACGCACTGCATAATTACATCGTAGAATCGATTCAAAAAACACAGTTGTAATTTTCTTGCCAAGCCTATCGTAATGTCTGCTCCCTGCAATCAATCGCGCTATAAAATTATTGGGTAAAGAGCAGCGCGCAAAAAATAATACGCAATCGTCGGGCAGGAAATTCGGGCGAATGAGGTGACAACAGCGATCCTAAAGCCACCGCTAGGTTCCGCAATATAGCGGTGTTAAAAAAGCGCTCTTAAAAACTGAACCAGCCCGAAAACGAGCTGGTACACCATGAAGTTTAATAAGTATTTCGCTGCCAATAAACAATGACTGAATTTTCCATTAAAACCCGCTTTATAAAAAAGACTAATTTAGCGACTTAAGCACCCTGTCGCCAGAGAGAAGATCAAGAATAAGCAACTGCCCATTCAAAACACTGTACAATAACTGCTTTTCTTCATCGATATCAAATTCCTGCAGTGCCATTTTTACACCATTGCCTTTGGCATTGGAGGCTACCAATCGTTGTTGATCCGTAGCGAGATCGTAAGCATTTATTTCAACGCTTCGCCGCTCGAAGCTATTGCTATTATTTTCATAATAGCCGTCATAATAAATTATGCTTCGCACTTCATCCAAACGCGCGGTGCGTGTTAACCAATAGGGTGAGTGCGCTTCCATCAGAGTGGATATCGTTCCATCTCTATGAAGTAATTTCAGATAACCATCACGCCATTCCGTGAGGATTACACCATTGATGGATGGATAAAAGGGGCTAAGATAAGGATCATCGACGTCTGAAACGGCACTGCCATAAGCCGTTTCCCATAGGGTTGCAATGGCTTCGGTTTCCATGTCGAAACTGTACACCCCCTCAATCGTAGTGCCGTCGTCTAGGAAACTCAGTGCTGCAAACCACAGCTCATTAGGATCATCAGTAAGCATGGGGTCACCCAAGCGATAGAGTACGCCGCTATAATTAAAATAGCTTTGCAGCATGTTCGTCGTAATTATTGAACTGTCATTTAATTCACTGATATTAAATGCCGCAACTGCAGGAATATCATTGGGAATAGCGCCATTCCAACCATCGCTATAAGAAATACGCTGCCTGTAAAAAACGTTGTTTTGCCAGTCAAAACTCACGCTTCCATATTGGACTGAGGTATCAAACACATAACCAGACAGACTCTCTTGTTCTTTTACAATAAATGTCTCTAAATCTATGAAACTGTATATTAAATTGGTCAGATTATAGGTAAATAACTCCGTGCCGTCGGGACTAGAAACAACATCGTTCGCATAAACAAGTTTTTTTGGATCTGTAAGCAATACAATCGGATTCGCCACACCGCTTAATATATCAACACGAAATAACTCGCTCGTAAGAGCGCTCTGCACGATGAGAGAAGTTTCGTCAACGTGTAAAATTTTGTTCAGTCCCGTTATGCCGTCGAGAGCGATCACTTTGAGAGCCTCAGTCGTTAAATCAAATGCCAGAATATCAGAGCTCGAAAGTAAATAGACTTTATTGTTAAATACCATAGAATCATAAAAGTGACCCGAGAATAAACCCGATTGCGGCTCCAGAACTCCGTTTAACACTGTATCACTTGAAGATAAAAAACTTTCCAAATTTAGCGAAAACCAAGCGTCACTGCCAAGCACAGAGCTATATCCATAAACGTATAGCCTGGATGTGGTTGCATATAGAATGTTTCCTAGCTGAAATGTTTCATTTGCCGGCCCATATCTTAATGTAATTTGTTTAGACGACATATCCTGTAAGTTATAGACACGTACCACCGTAAAACCGACTGACACCATGACATATGTGTCTGCCACCCAGGTCACCTTCGGTTGCGCCCCAAGTGCAATTGATTCTTCTAACAGGTTTAGTTGACCAGAATCCAGATTTTTAATGAGTAAGTCGTGCCGCTCAGAAGACGCATAAACACAATCTACCAGTAATTTTTCTCCATTGTTGGAGAGTCGGAGCTGCGAAATTTTTATGCAACCCACATCTTGTGGCGCATCGGCGAGGTCAAACAATCGCACAACCTCTCCGGTTTTGTTGTTCGCCGCTAAAACTGACGTTTCATTAATCGCGATACTGTATATATTTTCGCTTGCGTCAGTTACCTCGCTCCCTCGCAGAGAAACAAGATTATTGTTTATTGCAACATCAGTTTCAGCCAAGCGCTCGCCGGCGGATTCTAGCGTAATGTGAAAATCATTTAATCCCAAAGCAACCGGCACCTCCAACATCCAGACCCCCTGTAGTTCGGCATTAAGTTGTACACTCAGCCCAGCCACTTTTATAGTTAGATTTTCGTCGGGCGCCGTATCACGTTCCCCATCCTTAATCAGGTAACCGCGTATATTTATCGCATCAGAGGAACCACCGAGATTGCCAAGCTGAGTTGGAAAAGTAACGATAAGTTCATATTCTTCGAAATTATTAAGCTGGATAGCTAAGTCACCCTGGATTGTACGATTAAGACTGTCGGTCACTAATATTCGAAGCTGATAAATGTTATCAAGATCGGCATCTGAAGGTGCTTCAAAATCTAACGTTTCGGTCGCGCTGATAAGCCCTGTCGCAGTATCGATTTCAAAATAGATCGAGTCATCAGTTTGAATAAATTGATAGGACAGATCGCCTTCGCCCGTAGCAACTACCTGGTAACTGTTATTGCCATTTTCCAACCACTCTACGTTTGAAGGCAGATCGAGTACCAATTCAGGCGGTAAGCTACCCCCACTGGAACCGGTCGAGGAAGAGGAACTAGAGCTGGAACTCGAACTTGAACTTGAACTTGAACTTGAACTTGAACTCGAACTGGAACTGGAACTGGAACTGGAATTTGAGCTGGACGCGTTACCAGTCGCTGAAACGCTTGTTTCACCACCTCCACCACAAGATTGGAGCAATAAAATTGCAATAGCGCAAACAAAAAATAGACCCTTAAAATGATGAAAAAACATGCCTCTTACCTGAACCCCAAAAATTAATGTAAAAATGCTATTAATAACGTCTGAATGTTATATCGTTAAATTGAAAAGTATCTGATCCTGGGTCAACCGGCTCTGAGTCATGAAACAATCGCACCCCCAGAAAAGAAATTCGCGTTACATCGAAACTTTCGTCTGCATCAAGCGTGTAATTACGCAGCGTTAGTTCAAGCCATTTTCCGGCAAAATCACCCAAGCTCGTACTCAAACCCCGTGCTTCCCTACCCTGGTTATCGCGTACAAACAACAGCGCCTTAACGCCACTTCCTACTGTGTTTTGCGGTATCTGCACAGTTAAGTTCATACCGATTCGTGAAGAAAAATCCACTGGTTCTTCAAGTGTGTAGAACAATGAAATAGTATCGGCTGCAGAATTCCATCCTGGGGTAACATACGCAGCAATACCAACAAACTGAAATTCTGGTGCAGGGGTACCTTGTATTTCCGGCTTCATGTCACTCGCATGCAGACTCGATAAGGGGAGTGCCGGGCCAGGCAGCCACCGCACGTTGTCCAGTTGATAATGGAGCCCGGCCATCGCATCCCAGGTCGGTTCTATGAGTAAGCCTGTGGACACTGTCACCAAGTTTAAGCCCCCCTCTTCAAGTTCCGAAAGCGAAAGACTGATATGCTGCCACTCGTTAATCACAGGTACATTCAATTCAATATTTTGTGATACACACGGCCAAAAACATTCCACATGTGCTTTGAGATCTGTGGCTTGTCCCCAGTCCAAAACACGGATATCAAATTCAATTGTTCCCAATGCAAACGCTGACATATTTGCTACCGGCATACCTTGTAAGGCATTGTATTCAGCAGGAAAACGCAAAGACCCGTTACCTGGCAGCTGGTTGTAGGTTATATCGAGAACGTTGCCCCTCTCGGGGTCATCACTAGCAATCACATCCCAATTAATTAGACGATCGGGTTTATTGCCGTCCATGTGTTTTATTTGTACGAAATTGCCATCGGCGCTCATTTCCCAAGCCGCCACACCTAACCATGGAGAGGGTACGCATTCCTGAAAAACCACTCCGACATCAGCTATACAATTTAGATCAGCATTTGTATTGGGTAGTACGCTTACCAACATGTCAACATCTAAGGGGCTTCCTGTGTAATGACGGTGGCAATCGGGCGTGGTGCAGGCGTTTATTGTGATGGTTTCGTAATAGGTACCCGGTAACAATGTATTTGATTCCACGCTCGTGATAACGAGCGTACCGGTAAGCGCCTCTTCGTTAAAAGTAACCTCAGCTGATTCCAATAATATAGATTGCGATAAATCTGCAAAAATAAATAAGCCTTCATCAGCACGTGAAACGCCTCCGCTTATATCCCAGGTAACATAACTATTCTCATATTCGCTAAATGTTGCAGCATAACGTGTTTGCTCAACCGAAAATTCGCCGGGAGATGGTACGTTTGGCGTCGCCGTCGGTTCTGGTGTGACGGAACCACCAATGTTGCCTTGAGGAGGTTCAGTAACCCCGCCACCACCACATGCCCCTAAGAATGTGATAAACACAAAAAATAATACCCAGCGGACATGAGCGTAAATCATAGCGTTTCCTAATGCGTGTAATAAAATCAATCAAGGCTATCGTCACATCAAGCGCGACTATTTTTAAAAAAAATTACTGCGATAATTGCAACCGGCCGTCTGGGAGCTGGGCGACCTTTAAGCCGAGAGAGCTTGCCAGCTGCTGAACGTCGAAACCCCGCTGCGATAACTGTATTACGGCTGTTATTTTTAAATCGGCTGAGGGACCATCAACAACAATCGGCTGCGGCCAATAGCGTTGTAATTCTGCAATTACACCTTTCAGTTGCTCTCCTTCGAAAATGAGCTGTTGTTTACGCCATGATAGTGCTGTGCGCACATTTACAGACTCTGGAACAGATGCGATACCCTGTTCAACAAATTTCGCTTTTTGATTTTTTGTAAGTTCAACGCTAGTAACGAAAGAAGCCTCATTGGCCTTACCAAGCGCAACGCGCCCTTCCTCTACAGTTACCTGCGTTTCACCGCCAGTCACTGATACCGCAAAACGGGTACCCAGTACACGTACCGTACCGCTGGGTGTTTCAACGTAAAACGGTCGCTGAGCATCAGCCTTAACGTGAAAATAAACTTCGCCCGAGTTCAGTAATGCCCGACGACTTGCGTTGCTAATTTCAACCTGAAGCGTACTTTGGGTGTTAATCACTACGTGGCTGCCATCCGCGAGCGGAGTTGTCAGTTGCTCTCCAATGCCTGTGGTATATGTGTTTTGTTCTATGCCCGTGTCTTGCAATATGTAGAGATAGGTGATCGCTAACGCCAAAACTAACGATGCACAGGCGCTAAACCAAGCGTATCGCGAAATTCTGGGCTTGCGGGTTCCCTGAAGCTCTGCCAGTACTTCACCGCGTTGCCAAAGTATTTCAGCCTGAATATAGGCCGCCTGATGTTGTGGTGACGCTTCTAACCAACGAAAAAACGCCTGCTCTTCTGATTCCGTCGTAGATCCAGAGTTTAAACGGGCCAACCATTTAAGAGCATTCTCTTCAGCAAGGGTCGTATTGCTCATAGTGCCTCCCCTTCAACCAAATGTTTCCGCAAATGTTTTAAGACACGTATCACGTGTTTTTCCACCGTACTTTCTGCAATACCCAGTTGATCGCTGATTTCCCGATAACTCAAACCCTGTACCCGGCTTAATAAAAAGGTTTTGCGATACTTTTCCGGCAACTCATGCATTACACTTTCTAATTTTTCCAAGTCACTCTGCGCACTGGTAGTGCGCTCCGGCGTTATTTCGTTTTCCTCTGGGTACACCATCTCTGAGAGCAGTTCAGCCTGACGCTTTTGGTTCCTAATACGGTTTAGCGCGAGGTTACTCGCCGTTTGGTACAAGTAGGCCTTAGGATTTTCTAAAGTTTCGATATTGTTTAAGCGCAAAATATTGTGGAAGGCATCCTGCACTATATCTGCGGCGTCATCTGGTGTTTTTTTGAATTTATACATCAACTGACGAATGAGTTCAGACTGATAGCGTTCAAATAAATTTCCCAGCGGCTGTTTCATATTCACTAGAAAGCAAGCTCCAAACTGGCGAGAACTGAGCGCCCTGCGGAGTAATTCTCCCGAACCCCCGTTACAATCGCGGTGTGATAAACCGTATCGGCAATATTCTTTACACTAATTTTGAACGTGGGTTGCAAGCTAAAACCAGCGACTCTATAGCTTGCAGATGCATCCCAGGTTGTATAGCCGTGAAGGTAATAGTCATTGGCAAGATCCGCAAAGCGCCCGCCTACCTGTTTGACACCGATACTTGAGGAAAAGTGGTCACCGTAACGGTAATTAGCAAACAAGCTGGAGGTATGTTCCGCCGACATGGGCGTGCGATTTCCCCGATAATCACCGCTGTCAACTTCGGCAGTTAACCAAGCATAGGCGGCTATCATGTTCAGTGAGGGAGAGAGTTGCCATGTTAAATCGAAATCAACCCCCGTAGCCGAGTGGTCATCGCCAACCACAAGGGTACGCACACCTTCATATACCCGTAAGTCGATAACGTTATTTTTAGAAATATCGAAGTACGCCAAAGTAGTCATTAAGGCCCCATCCAGAAACAAGGACTTTAAGCCAGCTTCAAACTGATGTGACAACTCTGGTGAATCAATTTGCGTAACCGCATCGTCTACACGGAAGTTGGCCTTTAGCGATTCGCTGTAATTGGCGAACAGAGAATGGTTATCGCCAGCGCGATACACCAAACCCAATTGTGACGACAGATCTTCGTGACTGGGCAACACAGTTACACGGCTATTGCTAAGATCCACATGCTCTCCAGCGATAACGGTATAGCGCGTACCCAAGGTCAACAACACTCGCTCATGCAGAGTAAGGTTATCCTGCAAAAACAGCCCCTGTTCGGAATACTCTAATTGTTGCTCCAAAACCTCATAGTCTCCCTCTGGGCGCTCCGGATCGACAATAAACTCGAACCCCTGTAGTAACACATCAGTAAATTCAGCATCGCTATACCAATTACCGAAGCCAAGATCGAACACTTCCACAAGTTGACGCTTGTAAATTTTTTGAGATTGATAAGACACTCCAAATGAGATGCGATGGTTAACAAACCCCGTATCCATATCGCCTATAAAGCGTAAGTCTGCTGCCGCACCGGTATCCTCTTCGTTTTCGTCGTACAAACTACGTATTGGCCCCAGAGTGTATTGAACCGGAGTTACACTGTTATTAAGCACAATGGGTATACTTACTTGCCCCCCTGGAATCAATATAAAAAAGTCATCACCCAATTCTTCCTTATTAAACAATAATCCCGGCTGCAAAATGTGATCGTTGGTATTTCGAATACCATACCTATATTCCTGATGTGCAAAAAACTTCGCAGCGACTCGCCAACGCGAATTTATGTATTGGTGCAGCCCTAAATTAGCGAGGTTAAATTTACTTTGGTAGCCATCGCGTGCATTTCGTGTTAGCTCATCAATTGTCGCTCCTGGGAAATCGGCACCATAAGGGGTGAGCGCTTCAACATCGCGAACCCAGGCTTGTTCACTGCTTTGGTAGAGATAACCAACATCCACAGTGGTGTTTAGATACGGTTGCCAGGTGAGCGCGCCAGACGCCAATGATCGCTGTAAATCTCGTACATCACCGTCAATTTGTTTTTGTTCATGTGCAGCGATAGTACGTAAATAGACCTGATCGTTAAACGCGAAATTGATATCGAGATCGCCATAACGATGAGAGTTGCTACCACCACCAAGCGTCGCGTGAACAGCAGAATCTTTGTCGGGCTTTTTCCGTACAATGTTTACCACCCCACCCGGTTCCGCCTGACCGAAATATACCGTGGATGGCCCTTTTAAAATTTCCACTTGAGAGACACTAACCGGCAAAATTTTAACGCCGGTTAAAGCACTTAAACGATAACCATCGATATAATTGGCGTGCCGCTGAAAGCCTCTAATGACCATATCGTCATTGGAATCAGAAAACCCATCACTGGGGGTAATGGAGCTGGCATACTTAGTAACTTCACCGATTTCCAGCGCCTGTTGATCTTCTATTAAGGTATGGGGCAGTACGTTGAGGAAACGAGCAGAATCAAAATACGGGATATCACCCAATGTTTGGGTATTGGTAATCGTGTTGTATCGAAATGGGTATTTCGGCGCGGTAACTATTAATTCTTCATGTTCCACCGTAATCTCAGGTGGGGCGGTCGGTCGCGGCGCTGCGAACCTTGAATTCGGCTCTAGATGCAGCGAATAACTTTGCGCCGCCGCGTCAAATACTGCCACAAGACCACTGTGCGCCAACAGCGTTGCAATTGCCTCCTCCGTTGTGTGTGGGCCAATGAGTGGAGCGGAACGCCGCCCCTGTAACAAGGCCTGATCAACAATTACCGTAACCTTCGCCTGTAACGCAAATTCAATAATAGCGGTAGAGAGCGAATTGGAAGGCAAGTCGAAGTGGCGTATTTGAGAGGGCACATCGCCACCTGCGAAACAAGTGTGAGACCACACCACAAAACACAATGAAATCCCAGCACTAAAGTAGGTAAAAAAGCGATACATTCTCTGTAATTATGCGAATCAATAATGGCGCACAATTATGCATGGGATCGTAGGGTATTTTAAAGAAAAATTGTGTAAAAATAGAGCGGTTGTTAAAAGCGGGGCTGTACTTTTACAAAGTGCCTGAGGTCAGTTTTGTACACTTAGATTGGTTATCGGACGAAAACCTGTGTTACCACACCAGCTATCCAAGGGCTCCCCAGGAAATACATTTGCGGTTTTCTTGCCCGTAGCCATCATAAACATCGCTATCGATAAAAAATGATCCAGTTTTCTTTCTCCAACTCTGGATTGCTGCACCAGATACCAATCGCCACCACTCATTTTTAGGGCGAAATCATTGCCACAATAAAAAATTTGCTCCACCGTTTGGCCTGCGCCCTCAGCCAATACGAAACCGGGCAATATCGTCAGCGCTAGAGCAAAAGCAATCTTTTTTAGCATGGGAAATTCTTTAACCTTAGGAGACATAAATATCTATATTAACGATCATTGATTATAAGTTATTCTGAACTCTTGGAATTACAGGATATGTATCGCGTTATCACTTGGTAGCCAGCTGAATAGGTCATGCTTCCTGAATAGTTCTTCTGCTGTAAAAAATCATGGTTGGACGGAGACACTTCTTTGTAACCCAGCTGCCCACATATTTTAAGTGCTCTACTTTCAACTTTTTGCCGAAGTGACGCAGGAGAAGCAAATGAATTACCTGACGCCTGAACCCTAAAGACACCGGGTTCGATTTCGCTAACCGCAGCCGGGAACAACTGCGCACAACCGCAAGCCCCCACGATCAGAAGAAAAAAAATCGCTCGTTTTACATACCGGAAATAGAACGGGCTGAAGGACATAGACAGAATCACTAAAACGATAAACTTACTAGTTTTTTCGTAAACGCACAGCTTTCAATTTAAGATTGTTACCATCACAACCATCGACATAGAGACTAACTTTGTGATTGGTGTGAAAAGCGGAAAGAAGCATCGCATAATTCTGATCAAACAAAACCGTTTCAGCATTAAATTTAAAAACATTGCCGTTACAGCCTTCTGTGTTAGTAAATGACTCCTCTACCCAGACGTAAACCCCCTCGCCACCCCAACCCAACGCCAGGTTATTGATCGTAAGATCGTGGTATTCGTTAGAGGCAAGAGCGGGATAACACACAAATACAACCAGCATGAATGCCATTTTTTTCATAATCGCCAACTCCTACTGTATATAAACGCGATAACCCGAATTACAGGAATTACTGTCATTGATATCTATCCGCACGCGCTTTTCGGTAAGTCTCGCAGCCAGGAGGATACTCAACACTTTATCCGTATCTGAATTTTCAGGATAAAATCTCACATAATTACATCCGCACTGATTGCTGTGCTCGGAAACGTCGACATAAATGGCACCGCCAGCGCTATCCAAACCAACAAAACCAACCTTGTTATTGGATTGGGCGCAGGTGCCTGCAATTGCAACTCCCGGAATCCCGAATAACAATGCCAGCATAATGAAACGAACTTCTTTGTTCAACATCTCCTTCTCCTTTTTTAACTAATAAAGCTTTATAAAAAACTTTCTGCAGTTAATTTAAATACCGACTTCAACATTCCTTAAAGTTATCTACTCGCTTAAACCTGACCAAATTAATACCATCAAGACTTTTCATCAAACACCCAATTACCCTACACGATAAACTTTCACACGAGAACCCACACATTCATCCTTGCTATCGTACCCAATGTTCACATTTTCACCTCGTGCAAATGCCAATAATAGACGCGTATAAACCAACTGGCGAGCCTCACTATCAATTGCACCATCAATCACCATATAGTCAAACCGGGTACACAAAGGATGCGAATTAGGCTGCCCTTCCACGCGAATCAAAATATTTTTGCTATAAGGGTAAGTTAACACATCCAAAACTTTTCCCCGAAAATTATTATCGTAGTCTGCCGAAGCTTGTGCGGAGTAAAACACAAACGCAGCCGCTAACATATTTTTTAATTTCATTTATCTTTCCCTATTAACGAATACGAAACAGCCCAAGCAAGCGTGCACGCGGATTTACATTAATTATTTTAGACCTTAAAAACGCTTTCGAGAGTTATAAGATATAATTATCCCTTTTTCCAACTATTCGTTAAACTCAAAATCTATAGATAATTAGTTCCCGTGTTAAGCTAACACATACAACATCAGACCCTAGGCCACCACGAATTCAGATATGAAATATATGTTTAAAATCAGCAACCATATATAAATCTAGAAACTCGCTTAATAAATCAACTTCATGCAAATTTCGGCTTCTGAATAGTCTTTTCGAAACGAACCAGTCGACTGATACTCTTCCGAACGACCTACGATCAGGAAAATATAATTTTTTGATATGCAACGAGTTTATAACTAAATCCGGAGCAACAAAACAACTGGACATTACGAAACTCAACGAAATTCTTTAATCTCAACCCCACAATTAATAATACGGAGAGCAGGTACTTTCACGATGATTCAGACAGAGTCTTTATTCACAAAAATCCTGATCACAAAGAAAACATTAAACATATCACATGTTTTCTACTCAACTCATTGACCTCCTAATTCTTAGATGCATTCATAATTCGATAAAACTCGCTCAAATGGATACTCCTATCCTCGAACAATGTTGGCTTCCTTTTTATCTCATTAGCCAAGCTGAGCAGATCCATATAGCCAGATTTATAAGACGATACCTCCTCATCAGATAATTTAATAACAATATGATATTCGGCAAATCCACCACCGCAGATCACTCGCAAATAGTAGATTCCGTCTTCAAAATACAATCCGTATATACCTTGATTCAACTCAATAATATCCATAAAAAACCTTAAACTTTCGATTAAATCAGTTAGACAAGTTTATTACCGCCTGCACCAAATCGGTCATATTATAGGCACTGGGTGGAACACGATCTATAACCGCCTCGGGTATCCCGAGTGGTGTATAGCCGCCAGGTAGCCACTCATCTATATATGCACCGGACTCATTACCTGTTGCCATTCTCAGGTTTAGAGATTCCGGATTACGAACGTCAATTCGTACAAACTCCATTCCTTGCCACCGCCCTTCAGGAATGCCCAACTCAGCTTCAATTTTGGAAAGATCCCCCCCAGTTCTACGTAGCAGACTATCTAATTCGGTTTTTGGCATAACAAATTGTCCATCCACCCGTCCTAGTACTTTATTGGGGCTAATTGCAGGATCATCGATAAATTCTTTTTGCATCAACCACGACACCCCTCCAGCCTCGTCTTTAAACTTAGACAAATGGTTAGCTATGTATTCGTTAGACAAATATTCTGAGGGATCTGGACGTCGTGTTTTTGGAAGTAAATATATTTCCCACACATCTTCGGCCGACAATGGAATTTGGTCGTAATAGGAAAGTTTAGCGCCTATTTCACCATCGCTTCTGAAGCTTCGAAAGAATTTTTGCACACCATTCTTAGATGCGTAAGCAACAGCACCAGTGCCCCATAGAGCGCCTATAACTCTCAAAGTAATAAGAGTTTCCCTTTGTGACGCTTCTGCATTACTTCCGTTTGCTCGCAAAGTTTCAATTTCACTGAGTTCATTTTTAACTGAGTCTCTAACAATCTCAGGTAAATTATTAACCTGACTCAAAACAGCTTTCGTTTGTAAATAGCTATCCACAAGATGGCTCGCGCCCGCAACATAGCGAGGATCTTCTGTAAGTTGCCATAAAACGAAATCAAGACTAGCCGCAGATAGTTCAGCAGATACTGACATGAGCCCAATGGCTCCTCCAACAGCATCATCTACAATAAATTCACCAAACCCTAATATTCCTCCGATGACGTTATCAGTTTGAGTGCGCACGTCCTCATTTAAAAGTGGACGCAACTGCTCATACGCTTCCCACAAATCCGAAGTATTCGTCTCTCCTCCCGCGAGCAGTACCACCCAACTTTCTGCCGCAACCCTTATCGCAGGATCATAATCTCGAAGATCATGGGTATACAGATCTCTATATTCGTCTATAACCTCAACGGGACTTAAAGATAGTATGCCCCGTCGAAACATAAACGATCCCCTTTCAAAAGTAGACCCAATTTCATCCCCATAACCAAATAAAGTAACAAGATCCTTCAATTCCGAAAAAACCATTTCAGGGGATAATTCGCTGAGATAGCTATAGCCATCGAGTGCTACAAATTCAGCCAGCAACTGTTCATACTGCTGACGAGTTCCATCGCTATTGAGTAAGCTCTCCTGAAATTTCACAATCTCTTCTAGATTTAGAAAATCGTTTAAAGCATTAACGCTTGCGACAGTCTGCCTAAAGTTCTTTAAAGACGAATATTGAGCGGATGTTTCAGCCGCGTTTGCAGCAAGTTCGACATCCAAGCCCGTTGCGAGCGCCCCAAGGGCTCCTGCTAGTCTCGCAATATCTACACCCTGAGACTGTAATCTGTATATTTCTGCAAGTTCGAACTTCGGAATATTTACTTGATAAGCTCCAAATTCGATAGGAGTTAAGTCAGATAAATCACTTATGTTGCTAACCCCATGCCTAGCGAGCCATTCCAATTGTTCTTCTTCGAGCTCTCGCTGTTTAGCTTCCTCGTATTTTGCACCTATATATGTACCAATGACGCTACCGCTTCCCCCTGCAAAACACGCATCAGACGAGGCCGTATCCGTCTGGCCACCATTCTGGTTTTGCGCTATCCCAATTATGCAGCCCACTCCAGCGCTGGCGACATAGTTCAATGCCTCGCTCAAATTCAACTCGGATATTTGAGACGTCATGGTGCTACCCAGAAGGGAGATACTATTTCCAACTAGCCTTTCCCCCAATCCATCCTTAAAATCTGAAAAACCTCCCCCATCTGCAGCAACAGATATACCGAGATCTACAACTGAAGAAGTGAGTGCTTGCAGTGCTTGCCCCTGTAAAGACAAGGTGTACCCGGTAACGTCACCCGCTGAATTTGTAACAGAGTGATAAACAAAATTTTCTCCACCTGCTTCGGCAGGGTTAAAAAATTCAGCGTTAATATTTGACATAACTCCCGCCGTCACCATCGCGGTCGCTACATTTCGAGCACCATCCTGACTCAGCACAGCCTCGTAACCCGACTCAAAAACTTCAAGTGGGTCTGCGCCATTTACGGTGGCATTCGCAGAAGCAGCCGCCGCAGTACTCATCATTGCGGTGAATCCCGCGTTCAGTATCGCAGCAGTCGTACTGCCTGCTGCGATAGTGGTACTGGTCATGGTAGCTGCAAGAGCAGCACCCGCACCTGCGGTACATATAGATACAATAATCATAATTATGATCATCGCCGCTGCGCTTAGGCTGGTATTTGACTCGTCCCACTCTTCATAAGCTGTTTCAATTTTTTCCCAATCAATATCCACATCGGGGTTATTTCGCAATTCAGATATCCACTCCATGCCCTCCATATCGCCAAACGCATCCATTTGCTCTTCGAATGTAAGCCCATCCTTACCCTCGTATTGAACTTTTACGCCGTAGAGCGCTTCTGCTGCGAAACCACCGATTATTGTGTTGGGTACAGCCGTTTCGTAATTGTGACCGCGGCTTTTGTTCGTGATAGTGAATAGTTTTTCTTCTATGGAGCTATAGCTGTAGTGATCGTTCTCAACAGTCATCAACATATTGATAGTGCCGTCTGAAGCCAAAACTGACGTGCCTTCTTCACTGGCAATATCCGTTGCGCGCAAAGTAATATCACCCATTGCACTGTGAATACGAATACCCTTCCCAGCATCAAGAACAGAACGCATCGCAATGGTGGCATAGGCTGATTCGTCTTCCGTGAGATGACCATATTCGCGATGGGCAACCATCTGCTCCTGATTTAGTTCATCAATAATGGTTATCCCCATCCCTGCAAGAAGGTTTATATGGCCCTCGTCGGCATATAAGTTTGAAGCGTTAATTTCAATTAAACCGCCCGCCATCAACTCAATGTTATCCCCTGCAGATAAAGTAGATTGCACATGTTCCAGCGCTGTCATTTGATAGCTGGCATTGCGATGGGCATAACCTGATTCTCGCGAAAGCGTTACAGTTCCAATTTTGATGTTGCCAGCGGCGGTAAAGGAGATAGATTCACCCGACTGCGCCTCCGCGCCCAAGAAGGTGATATCGCTCATGGAATTTATGGTTATTCCCTGCGTAGCATCTATCGAAGATACAATGCCCAATCTTTCATTAAAGCCATACGGCGTTTGGAAACGATGAACCAATGTTTTTTGATAATAATTACCAGCTGTTATGCTGATTGCTTCGGCAGCCGACAAAGTACCTGTATTTAACAGCGCACCGCCAATATTCATATTTAAATTACCATCAGCGAGCACTTTAGCTCCTTCGCTGACAACAAAATTGGATGCCGTAGCGAGTAGGGCATTTCTTCGGGTGATAATCGCACCCGAGAGAATATTAACGCTCTTAAATTGCGCTTGCTCGCCACTAAACGATACTTCATGGCCTGTCACACTATGATCGTTGGCGAGATGCACGATAGGCACCAAGACATTCTCACCATTGATAGTACGAAGCTCCGGCCAAATAACATCCAAACTATGCGAGCTTACATCGGTATCGGTTAATCTATCGCCAAACTTCTTACTAAACCCAGGTTTCTGTGAGAGCGCAAACGCGTTGTTATAAAGTGCATCGATTTGCTGCGCTTCATTTGAAAAGCTTGTTGTTAATAGATGACGCCCAGTGTGGTAATAAATTTGACTGCGCACCAAGCGCGCCTCTACAAAACTATCACCCACCCTCTTGGCTAAAGGGTAGTCGGTGCGTTCTTTTGGGATGAAGAATGTAATGCTCCCTGTGATAGGAATCCAATCAGTTACTTGTTCGGCAGGAAGTTTCGCGATATTGCCATTTTTAAGACGTTGGTGGAATACACCCACATTACTTACCGCTTGCTGACCTATCTGATCAACCAAATCACCTTTCAGATATTGATATTCTGGACTGCTGGAACGCTCAATGCTGTAAGAACTTTCTAGCTCACTTTGAATATCTGTATCTAAATAGTCATCTGCCATACTCGCCGCAGACAGAGATAATAACGTTGCGACTGGGATTAGAAACTTTAATACAGACATGCCTCGCACTCCATGAGTGTTAGAAGTTTTCAAAATATTGGTGATCATCATCTAAATTCCTTGCGAAGCATTTTTATTGCAAAATAGTGAGGCTGAACGATAAGAAATCATTGCAATCTTGATGGTAAGTCGTAGACCACTCAGTAAAGCTAATCGCAGGAAAGGCCGTTTCATTGAGAATAGCGGATACAATCGCGTCTCTATTGTAATATTTAACTAACTCACATCTTGCATACTTGTTATTTCCTGGATCTTCAGCCTCTCGCTGTTGTGCAATCACATAGTAGGCAACACCGTTCTTGGTAGTAACAGCGCAGTAGTTCCCGTATCCATTACTAAAAGGCATCTTAAATTGATAACTGAAAGGAGTGTAAAACGATGAAATGCAATTTGAGAGTTCGCTGGGAGTCGGCTGAACCTGAAATTCTACCGCGACTGCCGAGCTCCAGTTACTACACGTAACGGTGTTACACGCTTTAACTTTGATACTAAAGCTAGTATTACCTGCTGAGATACTTCGCGTGGTCTGGTAGCTCGTCCCAGTAGTGCTTCCACCACTCGAAAGATGGTAAGTAATGTTGCTTTGATTAATCGAATTCCAAGCGGCGTTGTACGTTACCTGTCCATTCCCCAATGAATAGTTAAGGGTCAAACCGCTTGGAATACTGGGCACGACAGACCCCATAAGCTCTTCTATTCTAAGCGTTACCGAGCCTGTATTGTGGTAATAACCCGCAGTACGAGACTCAGCCTCTTCCAGAGAACTGGCATTGTTGGGCTGAAATTTTTCAGAGTAATCTATTAAAATATACTCACGGTCATCTGAAACCTTATTAACAACATACGACCTAACGTAAGTACCATATATCGTGCTATATCCAGGTACATCCAAACTTCCTGAATGACTCGTGCCTTCGATAAATACCTTTGCCTTGGCGGCAACCTCATCACCCGTCCATGGTAAGCCGTTAATTAAATTGCCACCGGCTTCCTCACTAAGCATGGCCTGCAAGTCATATTGTTCAATATAAGGTACACAGGTCGAACTAATATTTCCTGAGTAGTATTCGATTTTCGTACATCGATTAACAGTTAAGACCAAAAGCTCACTCACACCATTCGAAACCACTTCCCACTTGTAGAGGTAGTGATGCTGATAAACATCACCGCCTACACTTGTTGGGTTTATAAAAGTTTGTTCATAAGCGACTTCCTCGCGCCTCTTTGCAACAAATTCATCAACAATCGCTTGTTTGGAGGCATCTTCCAGTTGATTAACCGTTTGTACTGTTAGATCCGAGGAAATCCCATATACATTCCCCCCGAAAGAAGTAAGCGTTTCAGACTCAATTAATGATACATAGCTTGACGCCGAACAACCGTAGACAGCACAGCGTACCGGATCAAAACCAAGCAAGGGCCGCGCCGCCATAGCCAGCCCAATAGAGTGTAACTGCGACTCATGGAAATTCGAATCGGAAAGAACTTCTACAAACGAAAATTGGTTTATAAAATCAGCGTCCTCCGCATTATTTTCAATGCCGTCACTAAAATTTAATTCTCCGAATGAGTAAAAAACACCAGGAGGCGAATAAGCGGTTAAATATGTTTCTATTTCGTTGACGTTCGTTTTTGAAGCCGTTGCAGTAACGCCGGAAAGATCGAAAGATTCCTTTGAATAAACTGCAAGCATGGCTTCAACCCGGTAGCGCTGATTCATCAAAAGCGGCGTATTTATATCCAACGAACCGGATTGATTCAAGCCGATCACTGCTGACGAATTCAATACGTAAGCACTGGCGTTAATTTTAAGGGCAGACTCCGCTAACACAGAAACCCTTCGGGACTTCCCAACTTGCAATGTTATCCCTTGATCCCAGGTCTCGCTTTGAGATTTCGTGATACCGTAAGGATTAATATTTTCGAATCGTATCGCCTTAATATTTATTTCGTTCCCAGTAATACTAGCGCTCAAGTTTGATTGAATGGCGCCAGCCTCGCTGCTTACCGACTGATAGACACCGTATTTATCGTTCCCCTTGAATTCCGGGTCTAAATATACTGCGGGTAAATCACTTGGCATGTACAATTTATCGGTTCTGGAACCATTGATAACCGTTCCGTCCAGAGAGACGAGCGTAATCACATCACCAGAGAGCTCGCCACCGAAATGGTTGTATAGTGCTTTTTGCGTTTCAACATTAAGCGCGGAAGATCGGATACTTCCCATGTTTGAGAACCAATCCGAACCGATAGTGGTAACATTTGCCCTGATCTCTGCATTATTCGTTAACTGTATCGCTCCCTTTGCAAATACATCTGCACGATGAGATTGTAGATGACCACTTATATTCAATTCACCTTGAGCAATAATCTGAATAAGATTATCTGTTGTAATGGCACCATCTAAACGAATATTTCCGTAATTTTCTCTATTGGTTTGCAGGTATATCCCCTCCAACAAGGCATTGAATTCGCCATCATGCATACTTGTGGCGAGCAAATCGGAATCAGTAGATAATGATGCAGATTGCTTTAAACGAATCGGACTGCTGGCAATGATATTGATCATAGCCCCCTTCCAACTACCATCAATTACCTGCTCAGCATTGTACGGTGATGTACTCGTGTGGGAAGTCACATTAAGTGTTTCATAATCTAATGCAGCAGTACCTAGATAAAGATTAATTCCGGCAACGGCTATAACTTTAGATCCATTAGGTACTACTGTGTAGCCTCCATTAACATCGAGATTGCCACGAATATTTGTGTCGATCTCACCCAAAGTATTTACGCGTTCAGCTATAATTTCGATTGAATGCGCGCCGTTTGTTTTTAGGCCATCTATAGAAACTGTGCTACCACTGAAGGTAGAAAGTTTTCCCAGGTTTGAGATGGTATTGGTAATATCATTTTGAGTCGTAGCGGAAGCGAGTGTAATCCTGCCAAAATTCTTAAAAGCACAAGCTATACAGGATAAGTTGCTGGTTGTTGCTGAATCCGTATCAATAAACAAAACGTTAGCAGACTCACCAACCAGTTCAACGGTGCTTTCAATAGTAATACGTGAGGACTTAATTACAATCAGTTTAGCGGGCTGGTAATCGGCGTCCTGAAGCCCGCCATGAAGTAGGCGTAAGGCTTTACCTGAAACGCTAAAATCTGAAAAAACATTTACTGATATACCCGAGGCATTCGCTTTGTTCAAGGTAATGTAATCGGACTCAGCATTAGGATTTATTAATACTTTAGTGTCTTCGGGGTAGCTAGGAATTAGTGTCGATGCAAGCGCAGTGTCAACCCAAAGTGTTGCTAAAACAAAAATGCCAAGCCAACGAAGTAATTTAAAACCGATATACATGTGTTTTTTCCTGATTGCGATCATTTTTTCGACACGCCGATAAAGTACGATGTCCTGCCTGTACGATTAACTATGGCTCAATATTGATAAAACGGATTGTGGGAAATTCTGTCTGATAAGGGTAACAATTGTCCAACAAATTAAACGCCACTCGCTTATCGGCAAAGAAAGCTCCAGCTAAAAGAGTCAAAATCGCCTTTCCATTTGGGTCAGCCTCAGCATTCCAACGTACTGAAGAAGCGGTACATGCGGTGGGACCAAACACGTCTCCTTCCAGGTATGCATAACAGGTTCCATCGGTGTTGTGACAGCCAAAATTAATAATTTTTCGGTAGCCCGTTGACTGCCCTAAAGCAGAATCACAAAGAACAACTGCAAGGATTAAACAGGCTATCCATTTAGTATTCGTTACGCTTTTCAATAAGCGACTACTCTGTAAATATTTTTGGTCATTTCGCATACAGCTTCCACTGTTAAAATATTTTAATGAACAAGGGGCTCGCTTAACCCTTAACCCTTAACCCTTAACCCTTAACCCAGAGAATACCTCCTGATATTTACAAGAAATTAGGTATTATTTTTTCTATAAAAATAATTTCTGAGTTAAATTTAAACTACAAGCGACTTGGAAGGAATTTAGATGAAGAACACATAGTCAACAAGAGGTGTTCAATGTCGAATTAGTGACAGATTCCATTCCGTATCGATATTCGCACGAGGCTAAACGATTACATTCCATTGTATTTTCAATCATTTGGTTTACAGATTGATTGAGATTAAACAATAAACGGCGTCTGTGACACCTTTGTTAGAATACCGTTACCTTTGGGGGTTGTATAATATTTGTACTGCCTACACCACCTAGCCACATACTCTAGTTTTTGTTTACAAATTAGTTTGTAAAATTTTGTAAACAATATCAAAGCACTTTTTAAAAGCCATCATAAATTTTTATAATTATCGATCATCATTTACGAAATTAGAATGAGTTTTCATACTTAACAAAATGACCACTTCAACACTAAAGTTTGCGAAATCGACAAATTTAATTGTTAGTGATTAATAACTAGATATCAATTGCTAGTTAAATTTATAGGTCGAACATTCCACATAGATAAATTTAATTAATAATATTGGTAGCAATCTGAACATACCTGAGTGCTTCGTCAACAAGCACCCGCGATCACGGACAGACATGCGCTGGAGCTAGAGTCGAATCTTTAAATAAACTGATTATTAAACAGAGCCGCCAATTATTTAGAAATAACCGCTCTGGCACCTGATTTAAAATCAAGTACACCCAGATTCCCCCAGTCTGCAATCAATAAGGAATTATTGTGCGTAACCACCACATCATTCGGCACGATGGTATTTCTACCCTCACATTGGCCAGTGGCTAGATTTATACGCATAAACGCATCACTCATTATGTACAGATAATTATTGTACCGGTCCAATTTAATATTTTGCATCGATTCAAAATTTGACCAATAGTTATTGCCGGTAGAATCAACACAGCTATCAATTACGCGCTCTCTGTTTCCTGTTTCCAAATCCACTTCTACAATTATTTCAGCGAGCTGTGCTGCGATATAGATTTTATCGCCATTGCTCTGCAGCTCTAAGGCGACAGGGTTATCGAAGGCTTCTCCTTCACCTCGCACGCCAGGCTTGGAAACCAACGAGCGCACCTTGGTTGTCAGATTTACAGAAAAAAGCGCATCTTCATAACCGTCAATGAACAGCAGGCGATTATTAGGTTTGTCGAGTATCAAATCTGAGATATCCTGATACACCGCCCCCGTACCAACTGACGATGAAGCAATAATTTCCTGCCTTTCGGTTTCAACATCTACGGCAAAGATAACATCGTTTACGCTGGCATAAACAATATTGGCGCTCTCATCCAGAGCAATTCCACCTACACGGTAATTATACGATCCATTAATATTGCCCAGCTTGCGTCGATCTCCTGTTGCCAAATCAATCTCTAAAATTTTCTCACCTGCATTTCCACCAGAATCGACCAAATAGACTTTTGTCTCACTGGCATTCATTACCATACCATTTGGAGAAAGGATTGGCGGCCCTTCACCTAGGCCATCTTTAGCTAGTATGCTTCTCTCGCCTGTAGCAACATTGACCTGTATTAATGCATTTAACTCCCGGTCAGACACTATCAAACGATCCAATTCTGAAATATATTCAATATCATTAGATTGAGGGAGACTTAGAGGAGAATCATTCGGAACGTAGGACAAAAGTACTTCTTGAAACGTCTGAATATGGGTTGATTCAATACCAGAGGCTGTCACATAGAATATACGGTCGCTAGCAAGATCTGTTGTCAAGGTAAAATTAAAATGATCGAAACCTGGAATTAAGGTGGTTACTGTTTTGTCGTTTAGATCTATGTGCTGTATATCGCCTAGATCGACACCATAATTCGTCACTAAGCCATCACTGTCGTACCCCATGAAATGAGGAATCCAATTTTCGAAACCCTGATCACCGGTTTCAAGAAATACCGAAATTACAGGAATTTCTTCGAGCGTTATGCGATATACAATAGTGTGTATAACGCCTCCGTTGATGTCCCGGTAATTAACCATTCCATACAGTGAATTATACTTCGAGTCGCATACCAGGTTTTTAAAACTGCTGGAAATCAGATTATTATCGTAACCGAGTATTTCCGGTTCTATGTTAATTGCTCCAAGCGAACGACTTTCACCTGTGTTGAGGTTGTAACTCAGAATATTATAAGTTTGGAAGTTGGAACCATCCATTGCCGCATAATAAAATTCACCCGTCGCACTCCGTAAACAACTACTATCAAAACCTCCGGCATTACGCAACTGAGCGATGTGTTCCAGGGAGCCATCAGACAAGCTAACCGATACCAAGGAACTTTGTGGCCCAATTCCGATGACCCGATTGTTGTCATAGTCCACAGAAAATTCTATGGGGATTTCAACTTCGCGTCTGATTTTGTAAGAAATAACGCCACTACGCTCACCGGTACCATCCACAGAGGAAATAGTCACATAATTATCTCCAGGGGAAAGGTATACGTCTGCACTCCACTCAATTTCCTGCAAACCCGCGTAAGGTAAAATACTGGCTTCGGAACCATTCACCGTTACTGATTGAATACCCTTTTGGTTGATTGCCGTTCCCCTGACGGTTGTCATTGGTCTACTAATCATGCTGTTTTCCCGAGGAAAAACAACAACAAGCTCGGGAGCGGGTATATTGGCGCGTGTTAGTGCGCTAAAAGTGGTTGTATAATCTCCGACGGTAATCGCTGCGGAAGTTTGCGTGGCAAATTCATTACTGGAGAGCAGACGAATACGGAAAGCCTGCCCGTTTGTAATGGTGCCAGGACTGGAAGTGTACTCGCCGTTATCCAGCGCATACTCACCATTGGAAATCGACACAGATACGGGTGTGTTAATTCCGGAAACGAACACTACCGGAGAAGTCTGTACAGAAGCCAGTTCAACGTCGCGCTGTAGTGAAAATAGAAATTCATCGGGTGAGGTATCTGCCGGGACCGTCGTAACATTAAAATTAAAGCTCGAAGAACCTGAAGTAATGCGCGCAGTAACCGTTGTTGCAAATTCACTCGCCGCCAAGACTCTTACGGTTACAACATCCCCTTCTTCAACGGTGGCAGGTTCCGAAGTAAACGCGCCACCATTAACAGAATACTCCCCCCCGCTAACAGAAAAACTAACGGGTTGATCAATACCCGTTACTGTAAATTGTTTCTCCACCACCTGACCCGGTAAAGTTGACTTTTCTTCCAAATCAGGCAAGTTAGACGAGCCGCCTGGCAAAGCACTTGTGTCATCGGGTTCAGGCGTAGCTGTTGGGACGGGCGTGGCCTCGGGCTCTATATATGTTGCCCCACCGCCACCACAGGCAGACAGCATCGCTGTCACAAATACTAAAACAAGCCTGTAATACATAGTCTTTTTACTCTTTTCAATTTTTATGGCTGATAGGACGCTATTTTTGTGGGCCAAGTGTAAACTCGTGTCGCTCCCGAGGCAATTGCGCTTATTCCTAATTTGAAGTGTCCCCAATTACGCTACTTCATGGCAGCCTACCAAGGTATCGGTTTCGTTACTTTCCCACCATTCAACCCCCGAAAAGTTCGCGGCGAAACGAACCTATTATCAGGATACATAGGGCTTTGCAAAAAGCTTTTATCTACAGATTGGCAACTTGAACTTGAATATTTCAAATAAATTACAGAAAGAATTTTTATCGATATTTATGAGCATGGAAATCGTACTAATAAAATTTCACGCTGCTGATAGCAGGCCGACAAGTTAACAGAGGAACGCATGCCTTACCTCTTTGGAAACCACCTCAATATGAAGTGCGGATACCGGCGCGTTTAATTTCAGCTGTAAATTAGAAATTAAATTGGCGCAAAAACAAAGCAATAGGTGTGATCATTACTCAACTTAAAACTTAATAAAGCGATTCTTGAGAATGAGCTATTTAACATTTACAACTTTACGTGAAAGCAGGATTAAATTCTTATTAACATCGTCACCCCCTGCAATCAGTCGAAGGTAAATCTCAAAAGGAACATTGGAATATTTTTTTGGAGTTAACTGCAATCTTAACTCGCCATCATGTCGTCCGTTAGCCAAACTAATTTTTTTGTTGTCCAACACGTAGGAACCATCCGTTCCAGAGGTGTAACCAGCCATCAAGTACAGTGGTTCTTTTTCATTCACGACATTAACCGCGTAATAAATGATCACACTTTGAGACCGACCTGCGATTAACTCGCCTGGCGTCACAGAGCGAATAGCAAGTGCGGTTTCATCGCAAGCTGCAGGGATACTGTTTAATCGAGATACACTCACGTGGTAATTTTCGTATGCCAAATCTAGCTGTCCATTGTTTAAAGTTAACGATGCAGTTTTAGGACAATGTCCCTCGTACTGGTGTATCAGTTGATCGTTTACTATCACTCCCCTGAAGCTACTTTTTTTGCGGAAACTTCCACTTGGATCGCATACATAGAGATTAGCGCTACCATCTTCATCAACTACGTAATAGCTCTCGACCGTGTTATTTTTCCACGTCCCCACAAGGGCGTTGCTGGTCAACTCACCTTTTCGCGGCAGTTGTGTAGTGCACACATTCGAACAGGCAAACAGCGTGCTAAACAAAACTATTAGCGAAACATATCTTGCACAATAAAACATTTTTATTTACTCCTTCTAAATGGAAGTTCTGTGATTTGTTGTGATTCTGTATTGATCTGTTGACCTAAGCCAGGCCTGTTCATAGAAACCGTTTGTTACTGACGCAATGTACCGATGTTATGACCAAGCTCGACCTAATCGCGTTTAGCCTAAAACTTAGCCTGTATTCGAAAGAAATCACTTAATTAGTGACGCCAGTCAAGAGTGATAGACGTGAACTTTTTGCAATGCTTCCGAAAAAATTTACTACTAAAGACTGGCCAGCAAATTCATTATCTTTAATGACTCCCGCACTTTGGAAAATCAGCTCTTATTCAAAGAGCATCGCCCCCAAATCGTATGCATACATTACCACGACACAAGATAAGCAGTCGCTGGAATTGAATGTAAATAATTTTATAAATTCTGCGGTAATTTGGGTTTTTCTGTAAATAATTGACATAAAACACTTGAGCAACCCGTAACATGCTGTAACCGATTACATAACGTGATCCAGTCTAACGATCTTTTATTGGCGTAGTGGCAAAATGGGCGCCAAACGAAAAACAATAACGATAAAACTAGAAAGAGCAACATCACACCTGTATTCACCAAAACACCAAACTCAAGTCTAATCAGGCAAAAGAATAATTGGAGAACAAAATGATGTACAAAGCCTTGAATCCGGCAAGGGCGCTGGCAGCGGCGCTATTGCTTTGCGGCTGGACGACTGCGTCCGCCAATACGGTAGTGGCTGATTCTGAGAACGCACAGGCAGAATTGGCCATTTCCAGCGACTGGGGCGGGGGCTATTGCGCCGCAATTACGGTCAGCAACCTGGGAAACAGCGCAATCACTGCTTGGCAGGTTCAATTAAACACCAACGATTCCGAAATAAGTAATCTCTGGAACGGTAGCCTCAACGGCGACCTTGTCACCGGATTGAATTACAACAGCAGTATCGCAAGCGGTAGCAGCACATCGTTTGGCTTCTGTGCCACGGCAACGGGCAGCAATTACCTGCCAACGCTGGCCGCGCTGAGCGTTACCGGTGGCGGCACCGGCAGTACCACGAGCTCGAGCAGCTCTTCGAGTTCCAGCAGTTCTTCCAGTTCCAGCTCTTCGAGTTCAAGTTCATCCAGTTCCAACTCGAGTTCGAGCTCTTCCAGCAGCTCATCATCGTCGAGCAACTCTTCATCAAGTAGTTCTAGCAGTTCCAGCTCGTCAAGTTCCAGTTCTTCATCCAGCTCCAGCAGCTCGGGTGGCAGCTGCACCGAAGCCTGCAACTGGTACGGAGAAGTTCGCCCGCTGTGCCAGAACCAGAGCAGCGGATGGGGCTACGAAAACAATCAATCCTGCATCGGCGCGCTGACCTGCGAAGACCAATGGGGTGATGGTGGTATTGTCAGCGATTGCACCAGCTCCTCCAGCAGTTCGTCTTCAAGCTCATCAAGCTCCAGCAGCAATTCAAGCAGCTCGAGCAGCAGCTCTTCGAGTTCCAGCAGTAACTCCAGCAGCTCGACCAGTTCAAGCAGTTCGTCAAGCTCCAGCAGTTCGTCGAGCTCCAGCAGTTCCAGTTCTGGCGGCCAGATTCCAAACGCCGCAAGCAACGGCTGGCCCTACTGCCGCTCAGCCGATTCCGACCCCGATGGCGACGGTTGGGGCTGGGAAAACAGTTACTCCTGTATTGTTTTTGGTTCTTCAGCAGACCCCGGTGCGGGTGATTTCCCCTATTGCATGATCGGCGAGGCAGAGCTCACCCTATGCGCTACCGATACCGGCAGCTGGGGTGCTGAAAACGGCGAAATTTGTCTGTCTGAAAGCATGTGCCCCGGCATGGCCTCCGGTGTGCAGGCCCCTGCTCGCGGTGCGCCAGTCAACCCCAACGCCAATGCAAGCACCGTTGCGGTTTACAACTATCTTGAGTCGATTTGGGGTTCTTACACAATCGCCGGACAAATGGATTTAACCTGGCAGGATAATATCGATCAGTATCAACGCTGTATTAACGACACAGGTCGCGCACCCGCATTAATGGGTTACGACTTTATGAACTACGGCGAGTTCTGGAATGGTATTTCCGGCATTCAGCAAACCGAAGAAGCCATTGCACACTGGCAGCGCGGCGGCCTGGTAGCATTCACTTGGCACTGGCGCGATCCCACCGCTGCCGACGGTGTGATTGGTGAGTTCTATACCGACGATACCGACTTTATGATTCCTATCAGTAACGGCCAATTGGACACAAGCAGTCCGTCCTACGCCGCCATCGAAGCGGATATTGAGCTGATTGCCACTGAACTGCAGACTCTACAAGATGCCGGTGTCACTGTATTGTGGCGACCACTCCACGAAGCGTCTGGTGGCTGGTTCTGGTGGGGACGTTCAGATCGTACCGATGGCGTACCTGCGGCCTATGCGCAAGTGGTATTGTGGCAGCATCTCTATGAGCGCCTCACCAACGATTACGCTCTAAACAACCTCTTGTGGGTGTGGAACGGTCAGAGCGGTGCCTGGTACCCCGGTGACGACTACGTAGATATTGTGAGTGTCGATATTTACGATGGCCAGCAAAACTACGAATCACAAATTGGACCCTACGCGCTGACTGCGTCTTACCCGCAACAAGTAAAAATGGTCGCATTGAGTGAAAACAGCAACATGCCCGACCCCGACCTTATGGCTGCCGATGGCGCAAACTGGTTGTGGTTTATGGTGTGGAATGACGTAGATACCGCCGAAGGCGTGACCAGTTCAGACAACTTCTGGACCGGTGAATACTACAACACCAATGCGCATAAAATGCATGTTTACAACCATGAACGCGTGATTACGCTGGATGAGTTGCCTGCGTTTTAATGAGAACCAATAAGCTGAACATGAAGCCCGCGTTTCGCGGGCTTTTTTTTGCCTGAAGATTAATAAATAAAAACCGCCCCCTTAATTGATCTGAACGTGCACATTCTCTGAGCTAAGGCAATAACATGCGCAGACAAACATTTACTACGCATTTAAAGCAAAAAATAAACACGTCTTAGCTTTAAACAAAATTTGAAAGCCGATTCATTTAGGCCAAGTGTTGTATCGATGAATAACGCTGCGCATAAACCGGGTTTCTGCGCTGAGGTGGCGCGACTGTATGCAATTGGACAATTACGTAAATATGCTCGGCAGCCAATTAAAAAAACAATACGGCACGCGAGTAAGGAAGCTGGGCATCGATGCCGGTTTCACCTGCCCCAATAGAGACGGGACGATCGGCAAGGGTGGCTGTACCTTCTGCAGCAACGATGCATTCGCCGAGCCACACAATGCCAGCAAATCAATACGGGAACAAATTGCGGCCCGCAAGCAGGAAATGAAACACCGCAATATAAAATATCTTGCTTACTTTCAATCGTATACCAACACCCATGCAGAACTGGAATTATTAAATACGCTCTACCACCAGGCACTGGAGCAGCCAGACATCATCGGTATATCTGTCGCCACAAGGCCGGATTGTTTAAACGAATCTATTCTCGCACTATTGCGCGATATTCAGCAGCAAAATAAAACCGTGTGGGTTGAACTGGGTTTGCAAACCGCCAACGATAGCACGCTACGTAGAATTAACCGCGGCCACAATTTCGAGAGCTATAAACGCGCCGCGGCAGCCATTCAAAAATACCAACTCGATTTATGCTGCCACCTTATTCTCGGCTTACCCGGCGAGACGCAGAATGACTACCTGAAAACTTTGCAACAAGTACTGAGCGCCGGCGTTGCCGGATTAAAACTGCACCCCTTGTATATCGTAAAAAACAGTGCCATGGCGCGCAGTTGGCGTGCCGGGCGCATCCAAGTTCTTGCGCAACAAGACTATGTCACAGCAGCGGTTAATCTCATTCAGCACACCCCGAAACAGGTGCTGTTTCACCGCGTGGCCGCTAAAGCTCGCGCGCAAACATTACTCGCGCCAGACTGGGTAAGCAACAAGTGGCAACCCATTGTCGATATTACCAAAGCCCTGGCAAGCAGAGGCGGCCAGGGCTGTAAAGCACAGTACTTGCTATAAAAACTTAAAACTTAAAACTCAAAACTTAGGGTAAAAAACAGCGGCGTGACCTTTAATTCACCGTGGCGGGTGATAATGTTAAACGGCCTTACAACGCTTTTTGCCAGCTCCTGTTGACACTAACAACCGCCCTGCAGGCAATCTCCATGCAAATCACCGCGCTTCAAAAGCAGCTTGTCGTCATGGCTGCGCTCGCTCTGGCTCCCAGTCTAGCGCTCAGTGCCGCGTCGCCCTGGGTCACCCAAGAGCATATCGAAGTGCGCTTATTAAGCGATAAAAACGCCATCAACAACAACGAACCCTTTTTATTAGGCTGGGAACTGAAGCCGGAAGCCGGCTGGCATGTTTATTGGCAAAATCCTGGCGACTCCGGTATGCCGCCCGCCATCAGTTTTCAAACGGATGCGATAAAAACCGGTGAAGTCCTTTGGCCTTTCCCCCATCGCATTCCCTATGGGCCGCTGCTCAATTACGGTTACGAGCATGTAATTTTGCCTGTTGAAGCCTCTCTAAAAACGACGACTGAAGCCACAACGCAACACGCAGAAACTAGCGTCACGATATTGGCTAAAACGTCGTGGCTGGTGTGCAAAGAATTTTGTATTCCCGGTAAAGCGAGCTTAAGCTTGGAATTGCCGATACGCCAGGAAACACTCGTTTCGCAATACGCAGACAGCATTCAGAAATACTTAAATAAAGTTCCCAAAAAATTATCAGTGATTGGTGGCGAAGCGCTGGCCAGCATGCAATCGGTGACTTTTACGGTTTACGCCAGCGCGCCTATTTTTAAAAACGTCAAACACCTTGAATTTTTTCCCATCAACGAACAGCTCGTCGAAGCCGCCAGCATGCCTCAATTAAAATGGAAAAATAATTTTCTTGAAATCACTCAAAAACGTTCGTCTGATTTTAGTTCTATGCCCCCCGAGATTTCGGGGGTGCTTGTAGTAGATCATGCACAGGCTTGGCAATTCAGCCTAAAAGCAAATTAACTTCAGCCCCGGAGAAACAATTATGCGCTTCTTGTTAGCCATTAATTCGTTAATATTAATAGTGTTCGCCCACGCAAGCTTGGCGGTTCCCACAATCGACACAGCAGCACCTTTATTTACCGCTACCGACTCCAACGGTAAAACCGTGAGCCTTAAAGATTTCACAGGAAAAACCGTGATACTTGAATGGACAAATCACGAATGCCCGTTCGTAAAAAAACATTATGGCTCCGGCAATATGCAAAAACTTCAACAAAAATACACAGATGAAGATGTGGTCTGGTTGTCGGTAATATCGTCAGCAAAAGGAAAGCAAGGCTACGTAACAGGAAAAGAAGCCAACAAACTTAGCCGTGATCGCAGCGCAAAACCCAGTTACGTATTATTGGATGAATCCGGTGAAATTGGTCATATGTATGCCGCCAAAACAACACCGCATATGTATATTATCGACCCGAAAGGCACCCTGCGTTACATGGGCGCAATTGACAGCGTTCGTTCTGCAGATCCGGCCGATATTCCTGAAGCCACAAATTACGTTACCCAGGCGATGTCGGAACTCAGCGCTGGCAAGCCCGTGAGCGAAAAAGCTACCCGAGCTTATGGGTGTTCAATTAAATACTAGCGCCATGTACAAGGTCTAAAACCGACTACCCCTGCCACTGACAGGGGTAATGGTATAACTCCCACTCGCACCTTTCACCGCAGGTTTGCTACACTGCAAGCTCGCTGTATCCGATGTACTTCCCATGACACTTCAACTAATCGCACAAGCGCTGGGCTTTGTCAGCTTCGGCTTAGGTGTGCTCTGCTTTTACCAGAAAGATGACCGGCGCCTTAAAATCATCATGATTATTATGAGCCTCAACAATACGGTTCATTTCGCGCTTCTGGGGGCACCTACCGCCAGTTTTGGTGCGGCGTTATCCATGGCCAGAGCCTGGCTCGCCTTGCACACCTCATCGCTTTGGGCCGCGCTTGCATTTATCGGCCTGACACTGGTAATTGGTGCACAAATGGCGGATCGCCTGGTCGATTGGCTACCCATAGTGGCAACCAGTATCGGCACTTACGCACTTTTTTGTTTGAAAGGCATAAAACTGAGAATGGCATTCCTCTGCGGCGCTATGTGCTGGTTGGCGAATAATATAATTGTTGGCTCCATTGGTGGCACTCTGCTGGAGATTACCTTACTCGCGGTGAATTTGAATACGATACGTCGAATCAGCTTTGGTAATAAGAAAGCAGAAATTCAGCAAGCCATTGAGAACCCGGTCAATTTACAAAATGGAAGCTGAGTGCCCGCAAAAAGCGATCCCCCAGCCACAGGCGTGCTGCCACACCGCTGATCGATAGAGTACTTTCGAAACATGCATCACATAACAAGGTTGCGGGAATGCCACAAAACTCCAATGCCATTCGCCATGTTCGCAGCCCGTTAAAGCACTGTGAATATTTAATGTGAATATCCTGTTAACTTTCCTACTTGTTAACGCAAGCTGGGTTGTATATCCAATTGTGCCGTAGTATCTTTTGTTCGTCTGCACATCGGGCATGTTTGGCAATAACCCTCTGAGCTCAACCATGAATTAACTGGGTGCAAGGTCTGCGCATCGCCAAAATTATCCACAAACATAAGCTAAACTCACAGCGAGAATAAAGGAAGTCCACCTATGTCGGGGCGCCATATCCTAAAGTTCTTTCTGATCGGCGCGTTAGTTTTAGTGCTGTCGCTCACGCTGTGTCTCACGCTTATCGATGTCGGATACTTTAAGCCCAAAGTGGAATCAGCCGTCACAAATGCCACTGGCCGGGCGTTTAACATCAACGGCGAACTGTCGCTGAAAATACTACCTCGACCCCACTTTATTCTCGAAAACGCCACACTCGCCGGCCCCAAATGGGGTAGCGAAGCTGCGATGTTAAGCGTAGGCAGGGTATATGCTGCACTCGAACTGCTCTCGCTAATACGCACACCCATCGTAATCAGTGAGCTGCAAATAGAAGACGTGAAGTTGCTGGTCGAATCCAGCGCAGACGGCACATCAAACTGGCAGTTTCCCGTTTCCGACGAGGCAGAGGCGCCACCAGAAATCGAACAGCCCGAACAAACTGTCTCAATAAACCCAAGCTCGCCGTTGTTTATTCGTTCGGCCAAGATAAAAAATATCGCGTTGAACTATCGTGCAGCAGAATCGCCAGCAACGCATTTGATAATAAAATCCCTTAACATCGCACCGGGCGAGAAGCCAGTATCGGAGCTAGAGGCACGGATTTTACTCAATGACATCGCCATCGCACTTTCTGCCGAAGTTTCCACACGACACACCGATTTGTCTGCAACGGTTGCCGAACTGAAAACCCAGGCGTCTCTCGATTACGCAGAGAATGCGCTCGCCTTCGACCTGGAACTGACGACACTCGCCGATATTGGCAAGTTAGTCGCCGTCGACACATTGCCCGATGAAAAGCTACTTTTAAAGGGCGCACTTACCCTGAGTAAAAATAAATTACTGATCGACAATTTTGAAAGTCACTTGGGTAAAACCACACTTACGGCGGAAGGTAGCTACAACATCGAAAATAGTGAGACAAAGCTGGCACTTGGTCTCTCCGCAGATACCTTAAGCGCCTTTGAAAAATCGCTTCCGGATATTCCTTTTAGCGTAAAAACCAAGTTGACTAACCGCGCGCAGAAAATCGAGCTAGACCCTTTTAGTGCGACGCTCGGCGAGAGCAGCTTAGAAGGTTCAGCACAAATTACCACGGGCGACCGAGTTATTTTAAAGCTGGCAGCGAACTCAGAAAAACTCGATCTCTCTCCTTTCGAAGCCGACGACAGCCAGAAAGCACCACCTCCCCCCTCGGAAGAGCCGTCTACATCGCAATATGTATTCACAGATGAACCGCTGGATCTAAGCGGCTTGCAAACGCTCGACGCCGACATCGACCTAAACATCAAACACCTGATAACAAGCAGCATGCTTCTCGAACAGCTCGAGTTGGAGGCCACCCTGAAAAAAGGGTTGCTCGATCTTACGAGCCGTTTCAGTGGTGAGTACGGTGGCCAATACAACAGCACCGTAAAGCTCGACGCTTCACAAGCAGTAGCCCGGCTCGATGTATCCAGCAAAGTGGATACTTTTAAAATTGGCATGCTTTCCGGCAGCGAAGTACCCAGTAGCGACATCCCTGAAACCAATATCACACTGGATTTAAGCGCCTCGGGAGATTCTCCGCGAAGCCTGGCTGCGTCGTTAAATGGTCTGGTATTTATTAATCAGGGGCCAGGCAAAGTTAATAACGCGCTCATCGAAAAATTTTCCGGCGACATTATCACGCAGCTTTTCAATACCCTGAACCCCTTCGCGAGTAAAGATAAATTTACCGTTTGGGATTGCAGTATTGTCGCCATCAATTTCAATTCCGGCCTTGGTGAAATTGACGGTTTTTTACTAGAAAGTGAAAAGCTCATGGTAGTCGCCGGCGGTGACGTTGACCTGAATACCGAAACACTCAATTTCGAATTCAATACCAAGCCACGCAAAGGCGTGGGCGTTAGCGCCGATATGTTTGTAACCCCCTTCGTAAAATTATCGGGCACACTGGCAGAACCCAGCATTGGTCTTAATAAAAAAGGCATTTTACTCAGTGGAGGCGCTGCAGTGCTTACCGGGGGTATGTCTTTTCTGTATACCGGGTTAATGGACAGAGCGATGGCCGAAGGCAGCCGTTGCGAACAGGTGCTCACCGTGGTTGAAAAACAAATGGCGGCTCGTAAAGCCGAAAAAAAATAAATTATAGAGCGGTAAATTATCTATGCTTGAAAATTTTTAAATTGGGAATTAACTGTAGACGTTTAGACCTAATCTAACACAAGCTCTTGAAAAAGAGAGAGTTACCCGTTTTGATAAAGGTGTCGAATCTTGAATCAAAACAAAAAGATAAAAACGTTAAGCGCGACACAAGCCACGGTTTGCGATGATCATAATTCACCCCGTCGCGCAATTCTCCCCACACAAAAACGCCCGCCGCACACAGCAGTGATAAAAGGACCTGGTATCGAGGTTGATTTGGGTTTCTCCACTGGCGGTCATGGTGGGGAATTCTTGCACAAAAGTTAAGCCCTGCCGATTTCACGGATGTTCTTTATGGTCTGCCGCCTTGCTGTCTGCTGACCGCTCCAAAACCCATCCCGACATACTCGGCAGCCATACCTGCGCTCCCGAAACGCTATCCTGACTGCTCCGGAACCAGTCCTGACCTCAGCGGCACCCGTCTTGATACGCCCGGCACCCGGTTCTGACATGCCGGGAACGCGTCCTGACCTCACTGGCACCCAGTCCTGACACGCCGGAAACGCGTCTTGACCTCACTCACACCCGGTCCTGACACGCCGGAAACGCGTCTTGACCTCACTGGCACCCGGTCCTGACATGCCGGAAACCCGTCTTGACCTCACTGGCACCCGGTCCTGACATGCCGGAAACGCGTCTTGACCTCACTGGCACCCGGTCCTGACATACCGGAGCCCCCTCCTGACACGACCGTCACCCGTCCTGACATGCCCGACGTCCGTCGTGCCGATCCGACAGACAATCTGATCCGGCATGCACCCTACTCTTCGTTAGCGTTAAGCGAACCGCATCCACAACAAACCGAATCTACCAGCAAACTTATGGATGCCCTATTTATCGGCATTAACACAGGACCGGCACATTAACACAGGACAGGCACCCATCATTGACAAAACAAGCTCTTAGGAGTGCCTGCCCCTCTGATCCCATTGCACTTCCTTTGGAGAGTACCGGCCCCCTAAGATAAAAGCTTGTCAATATTATTAAAAAACAAAAAAGCCCGCTTCACGCGGGCTTTTTTGCATTAACTGCAGCAATAAAGTTATTTGCTTTTTTTCTTGCCCGCGTTATACATCTCGCCAAGGGCAACCTGGTAAGAGAGCACCCATTCATTAATGGTGTCTTTATTGACCGCAACCCGCCCCATTGCACCTAGGGTAGTTGTTCCCATTTTATCCAGCCGGTCTTTAAATACCTGCTTACCTGATTTATCGTAAATACCCAGCACATTCTTGGTTAACGCTTTACTGGTAGGCACAAATCCACCGGTTTTTACAGCCCACTCAGAGTAAACAATCAGCACCAGGTCGGTACCAGTAATCGCGAGCAGTTTTTTCGCTACATCGGCATCTAACTGCGCCTTAACCAATTGCTTGCGGTCTTTCGAAAGCAGGTTCATGGGCTTGCCATCCAAAACCGGCAAACCGACCTCACGCTGCTCACCGGCCAGTGCCTGAAACTCGGGCTTGGCGACAAATGTTTTTGCTTTAACAACCTTAAAATCCTTCTCCAAGGTTGATTCGGTCACTTCCAACATCTGGTTTAACTTGCTCGTCATAAGTTCGGTGGTATCGGCAGAATTCCACCCCTGCAGGGAATCGCCCCAATTATTTGCGGAAATAGAAACTACGGCAATGCTCTTGCCCGCGTTCTGGCTAACAAACTTGCCCAACTTGGGGCCAGCCTGAGCAACGAGCGGTAATAAAATAGAAATAACAGCGAGGAGTTTGATAAAATGGCGCATGAAATATCCTTATGTAAATAGCCTTTGAAAGCGTAATGATACAGGAAAAGGCAGTATGATCGGTAGCTTCCTGGAAATCGCAGGTTTGTTAACACGCCGGGTGTTCGGAGATTGTTTGTCGTGGAGAGTAAGCAGGGCTTGGGTGCCTGTCCCTCTGATTTGCAGTAAAACGGTATTTCGTTTGCTTTTGAAGATCGCCTGCAATTAGTGGATGTCAGCGCGCTTTCGCAAGAAAGTAAGGCAGGACTGCTGCGCCCCTTTAAATAAACCTCCACTCCAAAAAAAAGAACGCTGATCAACTCAGCGGGTTCACTCGCCTTCGATTTGTGAAAAATAGAGTATGTTCTCATTTTTATTTCATCAACGAAGTAAAAAAACTCAACTAATTAGTTATTCTCAGAAAGCAATTCTGGATCCAGTACGCTTTTTGTAATCTGCAAATTGATTTTCTTTTGGGAGTATCTGTCCCTCTCGCTGACTCGCTGGTATAAAAGATGAAATAGCCCCTGCTCTATCCAGCCGGGGCTTCGCGTGACTAATATAAAAATAATATTAGAAAGGATTTACAGCTACACTAAGTTCAATCTTTTTAATGGCGGTTTCCGCGCCTGACCACCAATTACCATCCGATCGCAAAGATTTCAATGCAACGCGCTTAATACCTTGAGCGATAAGGGTATTTGGAAATGTGTAAGTATAGGTATGAACAGTGGATTTTATCGGCTGTTTCCAGAGTACTACGTTGCGGTTTCCTCCAGAAGCTAGTGGCGTGATGTCGTAAAGGAATAGGGCCGCATCCCACTTGCCACCAATCCTATCGTGGGCAGTAATGGATATAGAGGAGACCGATCTACCGGGGTCGGTCCAAACGATGACGTTACTGCCGTCATTTACGGTATACCCACCCCAAACATCAAAAATCAGTGCGCCCCCCCTTGTATCAATTTTCTCACCTTTTGTAGCACACGACTTTCCACCCATGCATAAATCCAATGTACTGTACCCTATATTGTTATAGTTTGGATCCAGACATCCGGTGGTGCCACTACTAAAACTATATTGAACAAACGGTGATGCACCCTTCATGAGGTAAGAATTAGGGAAATGGAATTCGCTGTGAAGCATATAACGAATTTGTTCATTACTCCCCGTCCAAACGCTGTCCCAATCGGGAACGACATATTTGTTGGAGGGCCCTTCCTCTAAAAGTGGGGGATAGCAATATCCAGCGGCGCTTGAAAGCGATGAAAAAAGAGAAAATATAACTGCTACTGCAAAAACAATAATATTCATTTACCTATTCCTTTGGATTTTTACTGCAATCATTAATGATTGGTGCACGTTTTGTTAGCATTGAGTACATTAAAGTTAATGAAAACGACATGGCTCCAATCCGGTGCGATTGTAAATGAAAAATATATAAATATTTTTTAAAAAAAAATATTTAACATAATTAAATATTATTGCGGTATGGTATAGGACCGGTAGCTGAAATTTTTGACGTCGCGCTAACGCCTGTGCGTATTCTGTTCAGAGTGAATGAAGTGCTATAGCCGTGTGGAAATGGAATATGCCAAATTTTAAACAATTGAATATGTGATTTTATTTGTGCGACGCGACAAAATCATCAATTCAAACCTAAATATTAGCTATCCTAATATTCACGCTCGGTCGTTAAAGAAAAATACTGCACCAATAGTTAGCGGCTCTACTGCAATCATCGATTCGATGACTTTTGTGCCCAAGAAAATATCACGTATCCCTCACCTCCAACGTGCTTGGTTGCATTGTTTAAGACAGGAGGCATTGTTTAGTAATGTAGCTTTCGGAGGAATTTTATTTTTCTGAAGATATTCTATGGATGCATTTGCAACATCTCTTCTGAGAAGTATCCCGTAAACATCAAGCCTTTCATTTAGTGTCACACTCTCGTTATAAATTTGGCTGACCATAAAACCAGCCACAAAAGCTATTAACAAGCTAAAAACTAATGCAAAACTAAAATAAATAGAACGCAACCCACTCACAAGAAGCTCCTAAATCATTCTCTAGCTCTTCTTTACCGTTTATATAAATTACTCTGCCATCCGGTAATGTTAACTTCAGAGGCAATCCGGTTTCCTTTGCTAGCTCCTTTGCATTTTCTACAATCAGTTTATTATCCAGCGAACCTATACCGACAGGCACCGGACCGGCGTTTCCAGGAAGTGCCTGTCCCTCTTGGCTATTTTTATTGGCCTCATCATATTGATTTCTCCTCTCATTATTTGGAGATATACCGTTGATTTTATTTCTGGAAGTGCCGCCTTGAGACATGCACCTCCGTTACTATCTATATTTTCCTGCTCCCGCCCTCTAGCCGCGTCACGGTCATGAGTGGCTTGGGTGCATGTCCCTTTGCTTTTTCTTAGGGTCGAGGCCAATGAGGGTCGAGTGCCTGTCCCTTTGATTGACCATAACGATGCAAGTGCCATCGCCGAAGCCTCCATGCAGCCAAATATCACCACGGTTCCCGTTAAAGTATCGACCAACAAGACATCCAGGCACTGCATCGAATCCATGAACGATACGTATCACAACGAACAGTATTAATGAACCAAACACGGGGACTGCTAGCGGAATATGGAATTATTGCGTGCCCCGGATTAAAGTCATTTTGTGAGTTGGTCAAAGACATTCACAGCCTTCCAGCAAACTATGTTTCGCCAATAATCAAACATGAAATTTCGTTGATCGCTGACGAACTTTATTCCCTGACAGATCGCATTGATGATCTGACCCAGAAACTGGAACACCTGTCCAAGCACTCCCACAGTTGCCAAATTTTACTGAGCATACCCGGGATTGGCCCCATTAATGCCACCGCGATTTACAGTGCCATCTAGCAAGGGCAGCAGTTCACCAATGCCCGTGAATTTATAGTGTGGTTAGGATTGCCCCAAAAAAAGCAAGCAGAGGCGAGAAGCAAGTAATATTGGGCATATCCAAGCGGGGGAACTCGTATCTTCGCAAGCAGCTTGTGCACGGCGCAAGAGTGGTGCTATCGCGCTGTAAAAATAAAGAGGACAGAGTTAGCCAGTGGGCCAACCAGCTCGTTGAAAGGCGAGGTATACAAAAATCGACAGTGGCGATGGCAGCGCGTGTGGCTCGTCTGGCTTGGACTTTTTTGAATCGCGACGAAAAGTACATTGCACAAGCATGAAGTAAGTTTGTTCGGAAAAATAGCTTATGACAATAAGCTTCTGAAGATATCTGCCTGGCAAATCGTGAATAATGAATGAAACCGGTTAATCCTTACCTGACTCAAACCTGGCTAGGACATAGTTTACGAAACTGAGTGCCTGTTTTAGGTGGTTAGGTACGGATCTCATTTGGGCGCGGCGGTCAAAAAGACCGCCTTCGAGAGACGCCGAATATATGTCAGTATTTGCCACCGATTTACATTTAAAAACGGTTAATCAGGACGGTACATTTTGAAGAAAGTCGTTTAACCCAATGAATTTTAGTTGGAAAGGTGCGTTTTATTTGATTTTTATTGGGCGTCTATAAATGTCCTACCTACTGTGTAAACCTTTAGCGAATAGCGGAAGTTCACCGCTTGATTTATTACCGGCTTTGTCCCGGCGCACTGGATGTCCCAGAGCGTTTTTTAAGTAAAAACTTCACTAAAAAAAAATGCCTTTCTAAAATTACTAACCTGCCATTTTCTTTATATGGTGCATAGCGAACTTTTGATGCATATTCAATCGCGGGAGGAACAAAAGATTCAGAAGGCGAGTAACTCTTAACAACAATATTAGTTAACTCACCTCGCAACCCAAGATCTGCCTGGACCAAAACCCACCCCTCTCTCAAACGCTCATACTCTTCCTTCGGAAAATTAATAGACGGCGTCACAATCGGCGAGCCGATATCTATTCCATCATTCAAAACTGACATATTAGGAAACTTAGCTGCTTTAGTTACAGTTTGTTGAGCGCATGAAAAAAAGAAAAAAAAGAGCATGTGACAAAAAACTTATAAAGCAACCTCATTAACACTACCTCCTACCACGGTTATTGAAGATACGCTTCCTACGCAGCGATTCCATTTTTAGTGGTTGTTTTTATATATTCAACCCTTGCATTGTAACGCTGCTGAAATTCCACCATCGGAGGAGTTCCGCCTATCAGATTATCATGAATAGTGCGGCACAAGGGTTTCGTGCCGTCCCCTTGCATTTTATTAATCAGCTTTACAAATTGTTTCAATTTTTGGATCAACGGCGCCCGTACGGGATAGACACCCACCATTTTTTCAAGTAGTGCCTGTCTATCTTATCGCCAGCCTTTTTCGAGAGCGCCTGTCCTCTACTCTACTTCTTCACTGGATGTCCTTGGGTGTAATGCTTTCCTTTTACTTTTGTCCTATTTACCTCTTGTAAATATCACTCAATTCATACCAGCAACAAATAAAAGAGTAAAAATAAAAAATAGAAATGTTAAAATTGAAATTGGAGTTGCAAATCTAACTAAATGTTTAGCATCACTATATTTAGTATATCTTGAAAGCTCGTCACTAATCTGCGTAGCTTTCATGACGTAACAATGATAATTTAAAAATGCAACCACGCCACCCAACAAGAGAATCCCCAAACAAAAATATTGTTCATGTTTATTCATAAGTATCCAACCAACTATATCAACAGTAAGTTGATCAACTAAAAATGATAGCGACACGAAATTTATCAAAACAACAGAAGCAGTCATCAATGACGTTCGAAATTTCGCCCTAGATCGATCCTCCGCTTGGCTCAACGCAAAATAATAATATGAAAGGATAAAAATAGAATAACTATTGGATATGATAAACTTTAAATTTTTCATGGCTCGATCTATAAACAGCCGCTATCCATTGCACAAAATACATTGCTAACACTTCCCACTGTGGCGTCACGATATGAATCACTATAGTCCAACAGAAGTGAGTGACCCAAATAGGCCCCACCACCAACAAGTCCTACACGTCCCCCCACTTTCGTCATCTTATCGTGCCTGTCCATCTTATCGTGTTAGTGTGCTTCGTGTGACACAGAATTTTGAACAGCCTCGAAAAGCGCTTTTTACTTGATTTTGACGCCCGTACGGGACAGGCACCCACCATTGACAAAACAAACAATATTATTAAACTGGTTATAAATACAGTAATATTGGACTCACCAATGACTCGCCCAAGGAAGGAACAAGTGTGTCTCAATGATACACCTTACTACCATATCGTATCACGCTGCGTTCGCCGTACGTTTCTCTGCGGTACCGATGGCCTTACCGGTAAGAACTACGAGCATCGACGACAGTGGATAGAAGACCGAATCCGTATACTCTCCTCGATATTCGGAGTGGATATTTGCGCCTATGGGGTGATGTCGAACCATATTCACCTAGTTGTTAAACTCTCCCCAGATTCCATTAACACGCTAGATCATAAAGAGATTTTAGAACGCTGGACAAGCCTGTTCAAAGGCCCGCTGCTGGTTCAAAAATGGCGCAGCGGTGAAACCCTGGACACTGCGCAATGGGATGCCGTTACTGCTTGCATTGACGTTTATCGCAAACGTCTCAACGACTTGGGTTGGTTTATGAAGTGTTTGAACGAACCCATTGCCAGACAAGCCAACAAGGAAGATGGCTGTACCGGTCATTTTTGGGAATCTCGCTATAAATCTCAGGCTCTGCTTACAGAAGAAGCGGTGCTTTCTGCGATGGCCTATGTGGACCTTAACCCGGTAAGAGCAGGCATGGCAAAAACACCTGAGAGCTCGCAACACACCAGTATCAAGGAGCGAATACATCCACAATTCGATCTGAGAAAAGCCCTTCACGAGCAGCAAAAACTGGACGCGTTAAACGACTTTAATATCGCCCTCAAGCCCCTGTTGGCTTTTGAAGGTTGTGCCAGACACCATCAACAAAACGGTATTCTGTTTGCTTTTGAGGATTACTTACAGTTAGTCGATGTGAGCGGCCGCTGTATTCGAGCCGATAAAAAACACGCAATACCTCAACACTTACCGCCGATTTTACAAGGTATTGAGATCGACTACGAAACCTGGCTGCAAAATGTCACTCAATTTGAAAGCATTTACCATCAGAGGTTTGGGAAAAAAGCGAGACAGCGCTCCCGCGCAGCGTAAAACGCAACAATTCACTACAAAACTGAACAAAGCAAAAAAACGGCAACCTCGCTCGCACTTGATTTTTCAATATCGATTCAGACTCATCCCAAAGCTTCTCAAAAACACTAAAAACGTCTAATACACGGTTATTTTTCAGCGGTATATTTAGATATCAACTACCGAGCTTATAGTTTTCCTGATTTTTTCAAGGAGTGCCTGTTCCTCTATTCATCTCAAGGAGTGCCTGTCCCTCTGACCGAAACCCAACAATTCACTACAAAACTGAACAAAGCAAAAAAACGGCAACCTCGCTCGCACTTGATTTTTCAATATCGATTCAGGCTCATCCCAAAGCTTCTCAAAAACACTAAAAACATCTAATACACGGTTATTTTTCAGCGGTATATTTAGATATCAACTACCGCGCTTATAGTTTTCCTGATTTTTTCAAGGAGTGCCTGTCCCTCTATTCTTCTCAACCGTCCCTCTATTCTTCTCAGGAGTGCCTGTCCCTCTATTCTTCTCTATTCTTTCTAAAAAGCCTTGGCAACTTTCATTACCAAGGCTTCCATTATTTTATTTTAATTGGGGTCTATCCCCTATTATTTTTACTACTAAACTTTGCTGGTTATTCGGGGTACGTCCTTACTGGCACCCCGAATTTTTCACAAATTGGAGCCAACAAATTTGGCTCGATCGAGTAGATTTCAAAGTAAGTCGTATCAAACGCTCTTATCTCAATATCAAACTCACCAATATCCCTATATTTCTCATCCTCAGTTTCAATGCTTTCCAAAATTATATCTTTCTCGTTTTTTAAAAAGACAGCGAGAAAAACACCGGAAAAAAACTGTTCCACTTGATTAATCTCACAAATCAGCGTCGATGAATCCCCAACAAAACTAGGCTTCGCAATAGAAAAATCAGCCCAAAACCGTTCGCTCGAATTAATCGATACATCAGACGCATACCAACGTAGTTCCTTATATGAGATTATATTTTTAACTATTAAAGCAAGCTGCTCCCCCGTACAAGAAACAACAGAATTATTAATTTCTGTACCAGTCAAATTAATAGAATATCTTGGTTGTGTCATTAATCATCCACCGTTTAAAGGTCTAGGCGGACCGCGTCTGGGAGTCCCGCCAGTTTCATTTGGTTCAATTGGATGCTCATGAGGATTATCATGATCAGAACGCCCATGATCAGTAAAATCAATATCCTTTATATGCTCGCCTTTTTCACCAAATTCACGGCCTTGTTTATATTCCCCACTACGCCCAGACTTTGTCCCCAATTGTGTATGAGGAGCATCAGACTCAGGAACTGGATTTCCGTTTTCGTCCCTGGGCAAAGGATCGTCAGCAGTTCGTTCACCGCTTCCATCATTTGAATCACCCGAATCCCCTGAATCAGCAGCTTCACTCGCAACGTAAATAGTTCCTCCAATAATGCCAGTCCAGATTATTACATCAACAACAAATCCAGCCGCTGCTCCTGGAGCACAACCAAATTCAATTGTTAGCCCACAACCTGCTGCCGTTGCTTCACCAAACTTTCCTGTTGGATCACGAAGATTTAATGGGTCATTGCCGACATAAGCATAAAGATTCATCTGATCCTCATACCCCACCGGATCGGTTTGCAAAAACCTCCCAATGTCAGGGTCATAAACCCGAGCGCGATAATAATACAAACCCACATCCGGCAGCCACACCTGCCCAGTATACCCAAAGCGCCCTTCGTTTAAATCACCCGAAACACCATAGGCATCGTAGGTGTTGAGACTCTGCATCGTACCGCTGTTATCAGATGTCGCGACCACGGAACCCTGATGATCGGTATGAATAAAGGTACGATTGCTACTTACCGTGCCGCCGCTATAACTGACCAAGGGCGTACCCATGGCACCAGCATGCACGTAACGCTGCAACATTGTGGCTCCGCTGCTGCCTTGATACTCTGCGATGATATTGTCGCCGGCGTAAGCAAATCGAACGGTTTCGCCGCCGCTTACACTGTACTGAAACAAGCGGCCCAGCGGGTCGTATTCCAGCGTTGCATTGGAATTAATCGTGCTGGCAACACTTAACAAGCGATTTTCGACATCGTACACATACGTGTTAACACCATCTGAAGTAAGGTTACCGGCACTTCGACCATTGGCGTCGTCGTAACTGAATTCACGACCATTCACTTCGGTGTATTGGTTTAAACCATTTACCTGATATTCGCCGGCCTTACCTAAGCCATCCTGATGATGGTAAATGCTGTTATCGAGGTTTTTGGAAATTATCTGCCCTGCGGCGTTGTAACCAAAGGCATACTCAACATTGTCGGCAGGCAAAGCCGCGCTCACAGTTAAATTCAACGTTTCAACGCGGGAGGCCGCGTTATAAGCCAAAACGGCGGATGTACCATTGAGCCTTTGGCCCGAATCGGCCCGCCCGTAACTATCGTAAGTTAAGTGAACCAAATTAGCGCTGGAACCCGGCTCGCGAATGTTTTCCAAGCGATCCAAGCCATCGTAGAGGTAGCTGAAGGTTTTATTATCCGGGTAGGTTGTTGTTTCGCGATTACCGTGGCTATCGTAGGTGTGACTCACATTAAACGACGTGCCACTTGCGGTTGTTAATTCACCGGTTAAGTCACCAAAGCCATTGTAAGTATTTATAACACCATAGCCGGTGTCAGAATCGAAACGGGCATGTAAGGTATTTCCCGCCAAATCGTAATCATAAAAAATGTCTCGCGAAGCGCTGGCTGGAATGTCGCTCTTTGAAGGAACTGTTTTTTTAATAACACGATTTAAATTATCGTAGGCGTAATCAATGGTGTAACCATCACGTTTACGAAGCGACGTGCGATTGTTGTTATCGTCGTAACCATAGTGCTCATAATCATCGACACTAACCCCAGCAAAAGCCACCTTCGATGGAAACCACCAATACTCCAAACGGCGCTGGCTATCGTATTGATACTCAGCGATATTATCTTTGGCATCAGTAACGGTTTCAATTTGCAAATCACCATTATAGGTATAAACGACTTCACGCTGCTGGAGGCTGGTGCCGTATGCTTTCCAACGTTGCAGCACGTTGTTATATTCATCGTATACAAACATGGTGATACGATCTGGGCCGTTGTCCCCTTCACTGCCCAACACACAAGCGCCGCCGTTTAACGGGTCTGCTTCATCGTCTACAGGAAGATAGCTTGGATACAGCAGGCTTTGATTCATGCGTACTGCACTGCATTTCAAACGTCCCCGCGAATCGTAGCTAAATTGCGTTAGCGAAACATAGTTTCCGTTACGATCAGTTCTACCTTCAGTAAGTTTAAAACCCTTGTCGCTGTAGGTATAACGGGTGACACCCACAACGTTTGCGCCAAAACTGCTGCCCGTCGCTCCACCAAACCCCGGCCAATCGCTCGGGTCAACAGTGTCGTCTTGCCACGAACTTAAATACCCCGAAACAACCTGCGCCACCAAATTAGGCTTGTTTTCAACATAGATATAGCGCGTGGCCAGAAAACCGTGTGGCCCACTGCCATCTGGGTCGGCAGCAATTTCACCAGTAAGTTGGCCCGAAGTGTTGTAACGCCAGGCTTGGGTATATGGGCTGGCAGCCTGGTTAGCATAACTCTGCGCCGACGCGAGTAATGCTCCCATTGAAAGTACAAAAGCAGCGTGTCTAACTTTTTTGAATAATGTTTTCATATCGACGATCGCTCCTTAGTAACAGCTGCTTAAATCACTACCAGCAACACCTTTGGGTTTTGTTTCCCCAATTTTGTTACCGTAGATGTCGTATTGAAAACAGGTAATGCGCTGTTTGCTGTCCGCTGCCACCTTAACGCCCCTGAGTAAAAGATTATTTGCCTGATTTTCGGGCCCGTAATCATAGGTTGTAACAACCTCGTCGTTACCGGCGCAGTCCTGGCCACTTGCTGCACTGTTGTTGCAATATTCCTCCCGCACCAATAACCAAATGGGGCTATCGGCTCTTTCAACAGTGTTGCTGTCTTTCTTGTAGTAGGCGTATTTTTGTTCGTAGTAATAGCGGGTTTGCGCGCGCTTGCCGTGTTTATCGGCAGGAAGTGTGACGGTGGCCACCTGGCCAGACTCGGGGTGATAGGTATAGTCGGTTTGTTTGCCATTACCATCTCGAACCCAGGTGGGCTTATTACAGGTTTTACGGTTGCTGCAACTACTGGGGTAACCCGCCGTGCTGGTAGCGCTAAAACGGGTGATATTATTGCGGCTGTCGTAACCGTCGGTTTGCATATTTAACTGAGGGCGATCACCAAAGGGATGGTAAAGCGCAGGATAGTTCCGCCAGGCATCAAAACCGCCGCTGTAAGTTACGACATGGCGACCGTGTAGCGATACGTAAACGAGTCGGTTTGGCATGTTAGGGCTTAAAGCAACAGCTATATCAGAGTCGCCACTGCCAACATTACAACGCCCCTGACCACTTTGACATAATTGCTGCATCTGGTAGTGCGCCTTACCTGCCGGACCCGTCGCATTTTTTAACAAACCCATTTCGCCGAGTAACTCATACCGCTGCTCTTCGAGCGTCATTGTACCTCGGTCCCAGCCTTGCGCTTCCGGATCTTCGTACTCCTCCGTAGACTCCCCGGTTTCGGGGGTGCTAGGGTCTGCACCTGCGGCAGTAGGCCCGAGTCCTACAGTCGTCTGATTAAACCAAGATCGGTACCAATTCTTGTATTCATAGGTATAGTTAACAACGTCACTCTCCGATGTTTTCACCGCAACCAAACGTGGCACCCACCCTTCTCGACGCTTCCAAGGATGGGTTGAGTAGTTATCGTCCAGCGCTTCATCAACTACCGACAAGTCCTGAGCCTCATAGTAGAAATCGGTTATGCCGCCTCTAGCATCTTCAACCGTTACTTTGCTTTCGCCGAGAAAAAAAGAACGGGGCATGCCCTGTGGCCAGGAAAACGTTGCTTTCGGCCAATCAACACTTAGGCCAGTGCACGAGATAGAATCATTGGAATCACAGTAGTCAACAGCGCGATTTATACCAACTATATATTTTGGGTTGCGTCCCCAGAACATTCCGGGGTTTAACTCAACAATTCGAACATTGCTGTATGGGGGTAAACCATTAAAAATCTGTTGCTTGTCTGCTGGTAGGCCAGTTCCACTATCTTGACCTACATAGTCATACTTCAACTGAAAACCAGTATTTGAAACCACCCCAAAATGATTTATGTCGAGCCTATATCCGCTCGGATAAATAATGACTCGAAGTCTACCTGTACTCGTGGAGTGGGTATCCTGACTCGAGCGCAGGTAAAACAATTTCGTACCGTCAGGCTGAGTCCAACGTAGATACCCACCAAACTCACCGGCATCTCCCCCGCCGCTTTGCGGAACAACATCCAGCGTATTCCTCTCGTCACCCACAGCAACATACGAATAGCCTGAAGTAACATTGCTCCCAACATACCCCTGCAATATACCATTCACTTTAACAACGAAATCCTCACTTCCCAGGGGGCCTGAAGCCTTCATTGCCGCAAGGTTTTGATAATTCTGCCCTTTAAATGATGCCTCGCCCAAAGACCTGTAACGCACCACTCCTGCATACTTGTCGAGGTAAGCGTAGTACCCAACAGGGTTGAAGTTACTGGAATAAACCGAAATGCTATGGTTTAGGTTGCCAATAGAAACAGTATTTACATGGTGTTCAGGCATCATAGACGCCAAATTTACATTAAATTCGTCGACTACAGTTGGAGCACTAGGCTGAATAGGATAATCCTGAGTCGACGCGTTAACGAAATTTGCAATGGATACTGACGCAAACAACACGGCTTTCAAAATCAATTTAAGGTTTATGCCATTGCGAGTATTTAAGTATTTTTCGGCTCCGCGGTTTATCACGCTATACACCCGTTTTTGTAAATTAGAATTTATTTTAGAGGTTCCATTTTTCATAATATTTCCCCCTAGAAAGCCGAGGCATCAATGCTACAACCGTAGTAATTACACGCCCTTACATTAATGGGGCGTTGTGTACTGGTGGTCATAGTTGTTTGAGGCGAGTCAATGCGAATGGGTGGCTGCTGATTTGGAAAGGCCGCATCCGGTGCTGGTAAATTCACCTCATACCAAATAGCGTCGGAAACGGGACTCCAGGAAACTACATATCCGCCCCCTTGAGAACTACTAATGGACAAGCCAGTAACAATTGCAGGCAATTGAGGGGCGGGCTCATCAGGACAACTGTCGCTCCCCGCATTATGAACCACGTTGTATCGGTTACCTGCCGCGTCGTAGCAGTAGGCAATTATTGCTGCGTTATCTTCCTTAACTTCTTCCAATCGCCCAAGCGCATCGTAACTATAATCGAGCGCCACTGACGATTTGACTGACGTAATTCCAGACA